>JAIETR010000039.1 GCA_019745075.1 Qipengyuania sp. | reverse complement strand
TACCGCGACAAGCAGAGCCGCTTCAAGGAGATCGCCGACGCGGCCAAACAGGCCACGCGGCTGGTGCTCGCCACCGACCCCGACCGCGAGGGCGAGGCGATTTCGTGGCATGTCCGCGAGCTGCTGGCGAAGAAGAAGGCGCTGCCCGCGCATGTCGAGCGCGTCACCTTCAACGCCATCACCAGGCAGGCGGTGACCGAGGCGATGAAGGCGCCCCGCGAGCTCGATCAGCCGCTGATCGACGCCTATCTCGCTCGCCGCGCGCTCGACTATCTCTACGGGTTCACATTGAGCCCCGTGCTGTGGCGGCGGCTGCCCGGGGCCAAGAGCGCGGGGCGGGTGCAGTCGGTGGCGCTGCGCATCATCGTCGACCGCGAGCTCGAGATCGAGGCCTTCAAGGCGCAGGAATATTGGTCAGTCGTGGCGCAGATGGCGCAAGACGGCACCGAGTTCGTGGCGCGGATGGTGCGCTTTGACGGCAAGAAGCTCGATAAGCTGACGCTCGGCGACGAAGGCAGCGCCATAGCCGCCAAGGCCGCGGTCGAAGGCGCGCCGTTTACGGTCGAGGAGGTCGAGACCAAGCCCTTGAAGCGCAATCCCGCGCCGCCCTTTACCACTTCGACGCTGCAGCAGGAAGCGGCGCGCAAGCTCGGCTATTCGGCGAGCCACACCATGCGGTGCGCGCAGACGCTCTACGAGGCGGGCGCGATCACTTACATGCGGACCGATGGCGTGCAGATGGACATGAGCGCGATCCACGCCGCGCGCGACGCGATCGGGGCGCGTTTTTCCGCCGACTTCGTGCCCGAAAAACCGCGCTTCTACAGTACCAAGGCGAAAAATGCGCAGGAAGCGCATGAGGCGATCCGGCCGACCGACTTCCGCCGCGACCACGCGGGCTCGGGCGACGAGGCCAGGCTCTACGACCTCATCTTCAAGCGCGCGATGGCGAGCCAGATGGCGACCGCGCTGCTCGAGCGCACCACCGTCACGCTGCGCGACCCAACCGGCCGCCACGAGCTGCGCGCCACCGGCCAGGTGGTCAAGTTCTCGGGCTATCTCGCGGTCTATCAGGAAGGTTTCGACGAGGCCCCGGAAAAAGACGGCTCGGAGGACGATGAGGGTCTGCTGCCGCTTATGCGCAAGGGCGATGCGCCGGCGAAGAAGGATGTGACCGCCACCCAGCACTTCACCCAGCCGCCGCCGCGCTTCTCCGAGGCGAGCCTCGTCAAGCGGCTCGAGGAGCTCGGCATCGGTCGCCCCTCGACCTACGCCGCGACCATCCAGACGCTCCGCGACCGGGCCTATGTCCGAATGGAGGCGAAACGCTTTTACCCCGAGGAATCGGGCCGGCTGCTGACCGCCTTCCTCGAGCGGTTTTTCGAGCGTTACGTCGGCTACGACTTCACCGCCGGGATGGAGGAGGAACTCGACACCGTTTCGGACGGGCGCGAGGACTGGAAGGATTTGCTCGCGGCATTCTGGCGCGACTTCAAGCCCAAGACCGAGGAGGTGATGGAGAAGAAGCCCTCCGAAGTCACCGAGGCGCTCGACGATTTCCTCTCCGATTTCCTGTTCCCGCAGCGCGCCGACGGGCACGAGCCGCGCTGGTGCCCGCAGTGCGAGGCCGAGGGCCGCAGGGGCGGGCGGCTGGCGCTGCGCGGCGGCAAGTTCGGCGCCTTCGTCGCCTGCGCCAACTATCCCGAATGCAAATACACGCGCCAGTTCGCGCAAGGCAGCGGCAGCGGCGAGGGCGGGGGCGAGGACGCCACCCTCGGCAAGGATCCGGAAACCGGCCTCCCCGTGGAGCGCAAGACCGGGCGCTTCGGCCCCTATGTTCAGCTCGGCGAGGGCAAGGATGCCAGGCGCGCAAGCATCCCCAAGGATCTCGACGACTTCGACCTGGAATGGGCGTTGAAGCTGCTGAGCCTTCCGCGCATCGTCGGCCAGCATCCCGAGACGGGGCTCGAAATCGAAGCCAATATCGGGCGTTACGGCCCGTACCTCAGGCACGATGGCAAGTACGGCAAGCTCGCCTCGACGCGCGAGGTGTTCGAGGTCGGCATGAACCGCTCCGTCGACATCCTCGCCCAGGCCGCCAACCGCGGCGCCGGGGGCGGGCGTAGCAAAACAGAATCGATCAAGTCGCTGGGCGCGCACCCGACGTCGGGCGGCGAGATGAAGGTCATGCCCGGCCGCTACGGCCCTTACGTCACTGACGGCACCACCAACGCCACTCTCCCGCGCGACGCCAAGCCCGAAGACCTGACAGAAGCCCAGGCGATCGAACTGATCGACGCCCGCGCGGCAAAGGGCCCGGCGAAGAAGAAGGGCAGGAAGGCGCCTGCCAGGAAGAAGGCAGCGCCGAAGAAGGGGGCGGCAAAGAAATAAGCTCCTCTCCCCTTGCGGGAGAGGATACGAAGGCTTGCCAGCTTGCTGGCTAGCCGTAGTTGGAGAGGGGGCGAGGCACGCGCCGCGCCGCGGCCCCTCTCCAAGCTCCGCTAGCTCCTACGGAGCAAGCTGCGCTATCCTCTCCCGCAAGGGGAGAGGAGTTGGGAGAGATCATGGCCAAGGAGCATTTTGAGCGCCACAAGCAGCCGTGGAACGGCGAGGAAGCGGGCCAGCTCCGCATGCTCGCGGGCAAGGGCAAGGGCCTCAGGGAAATCGCCAAGGCGCTGAACCGCAGCGAGGAATCGACCAAGGATTTCGCCAAGAAGAACAAGATCGAGATTCAGAAGAAGCGGTAGGCGCTACCGCCCCCAATCCAGCCCGATCTCCTCGAACACCTCGCGGTTTTCGGACCAGTTCTCCTCCACCTTGACGTGCAGGAACAGGTGGACCTTCACGCCGAGCAGCTCGCTCAGCTCCGTCCGCGCCGCCTCGCCGATGGCCTTGATCTTGCTGCCGCCCTTGCCGAGCACGATGGCGCGCTGGTTGTCGCGGACGACCACGATCTGCTGGTGGATTTCGAGGCTGCCGTCGGGGCGGTGCTTGTAGAGCTCGGGGCGGACAGCGCTGTCGTAGGGGAGCTCCTCGTGGAGCTGGCGGTAGAGCTGCTCGCGGGTGATCTCGGCGGCGAGCAGGCGTTCGCTGGCGTCGCTGACCTGGTCTTCGGGATAGATCCATTCCGCCTCCGGCATCATCGCGGCGAGGCGGTCCTTGAGCTCGGGCACGCCGTCGCCGGTGAGCGAGGAGACGAAGAACACTTCCGTAAAATCGACCTTGCCAGTCAGCTCCTGCGCCAGCGCCAGCAGCGGCTCCTTCTTCGCGGCATCGACCTTGTTGAGCACCAGGAGCTTGCGCTCGGGCCGGTTCGCCAGCGCCTCCAGCAGGGGTTCCAGTTCGTGCCGCCGCTGCTTGATCGGATCGACCATCAGCAGCACCGCGTCGGCCGCCTCCGTGCCCTCCCAGGCGGCGCTCACCATCGCGCGGTCGAGCCGGCGCTTGGGCGCGAAGATGCCCGGCGTGTCGACCAGGATCATCTGCGTCTGGCCTTCGAGCGCGATCCCGAGCATCCGCGCCCGCGTGGTCTGCGCCTTGGCGCTGACGATCGCCACCTTCTGCCCCACGAGCGCGTTGACCAGCGTGGACTTGCCCGCGTTCGGCGCCCCGATCACCGCGACGAGGCCGCATTTGGTTCTTCGATCAGTCATAAGAAATCCGTTCGCCCTGAGCTTGTCGAAGGGCTTGGTCGAGCGAAGCCGAGACCGATCCACGAGCCGAGCTCTCGGCTTCGCTCGAGCGGGTCTCTCGACTTCGCTCGAGACGAACGGTTCTGGGCGAGAGCGCGAGAAGCATCACCCGAACTTCTCCATGAATTCCGCCGCGGCCATTTTTTCCGCCTCCTGCTTGCTCGAGGCGGTGCCCTCGGCCTCTCCGACCTTGTGGACCTTCACCCGCACCGTGAAGCGCGCGGCGTGGTCGGGGCCGGCGCGCTCGACCACCTCGTATTCCGGCGGTCTGCGCTGGTTGCCGGCGGCCCATTCCTGGAGCGCGCTCTTGGGATGCTTGGCCTTGCCTTCGCCGCTCTCGAGGGCCGGGCGCCAGAGGAAATGGACGAGGTCGCGCGCCGCGTCATAGCCGTTTTCGACGAACTGCGCGCCGAGCAGTGCCTCCATGACATCGCCCAGGATGTTGTCGCTGTCGCGCCCGCCGTCGGCATGGGCCTGCTTGGAGATGCGCAGATGCCCCGGCAGGCCAATCCCGCGCCCGACCTCGGCGCACATCGCGCGGCTGACCATCGCGTTGAGGCGCAGCGCCAGCTTCCCCTCGGGCGCGTCGAACCGGTCGTAGAGCCATTGCGCCACCGCCAGGCCCAGCACGCGGTCGCCGAGGAACTCGAGCCGCTCGTAGTTGAGCGGCTCGCCCGTGCTGCCGTGAGTCAGGGCAGCCAGCCACATCGGCTCCTGCTTGACCGTAAAGCCCACATCCTCGAGCCAGGCGCGGGTCTCCGGAGCGAGGCCGCTCACAGCCGTTCCCCGATGTGGTTCCAGCGCGCCGCGGTGAACCAGCTCACCGGGTTGTACCAGCGCGCCGAGCCGTCGGTGGAGAACAGCACGATTTCGGCCCGCCCGACCAGGCGAGAGGTGGGCACCAGCCCGACGCCGCCGCCGGCGCTCGCAAGAAAGCGGCTATCCTGCGAATTGTCGCGGTTGTCGCCGAGCATGAACACGTGGCCGGCGGGCACGGTGACCGGCCCGAAATCGTCTTGCGGCGTGGCGCCGAAATCGAGCACCAGATAGCTCCGGCCCCCGGGAAGCGTTTCGGAAAAGCGGGCATAGCGGCACTGGCGGGCGCCATCTCCCGCGGACTCCCGCACCGCGCCCCAGGCGCAGCCGGTGTTGGGCGAGACCGGGAGGACGAAGTCGGCGAAACGCCGCTGGATCGCCGGCGCGCCGTTGAGCACCACCACCCCGCCGCGCAGCGCCACCCTGTCGCCCGGCAGCCCGATGACGCGCTTGATATATTCGGTGCCGTCGACCGGATGGCGGAATATGGCGATGTCGCCGCGCTCGGGCAGGCGGGGCGCGATCGTGCCCTCGATCAGCGGCGCGTCGAAGGGCAGCGACCAGCGCGACCAGCCATAGGGCCATTTGGCGGCGACCAGGTAATCGCCCTTGATCAGCCCCGGGAGCATGCTCTCGCTGGGAATGGTGAAGGGGGTGAACAGAAAGCCGCGGAAGGCGAGCACCGCCAGCACCAGCAGCGCCACGAAGCGCAGATAGCCGCCGACGGTCTCGCGCCGCGCGGGTGCTGGCTCCTGCTCGCTCTCGGGCTGGGCGGCGGCCGACATGCTCATCGCCTGTTCCGGAGCCGCGCGGGGTTTGCAATCATCGCTTCGCCCCCTAACCGGCACGCCGACGCCACGAAAGGATTTTCCGTGACCGACGCCATCGCCGCCGCCTGGGCCGATCTCGAAGGCTTGCCACGCCCGACCCTGGGCGAGCTGTTCAGCGCCAGGCGCGATGGCGGGGAGGGGCCCCGCGAGCCCGCGGAAGACGAGCGGGTGGCGATGCTTTCGGGCCGCATCGAGTGGGATGAAGGAGAAGATGTCGGCGGCATCCTGTTCGACTGGTCCAAGACCCATCTCGACGAAGCGCATCTCGCCGGCTTCGAGGCGCTGGCCGAGGCTTGCGGCTTCGGCGACAAACGCGCCGCGCTGCTGGCGGGCGACAAGGTCAATGTCACCGAGGGGCGCGCCGCCACGCACACCGCGCAGCGCGGCTTCGGCGGGGTGGCCGATGTCGAGGAGGCGCAGGCGCTGCACGAGCGGATGCGGTTGCTGGTCGAGGCGATCCACGAGGGCGCGCTGGGCGAGATCCGTCATCTGATCCATATCGGCATCGGCGGCAGCGCGCTGGGCCCGGCGCTGGCGCTGTCCGCGCTGGCGCGCGAGCATCCGCTGGTCGAGGCGCATGTCGTTTCCAACATCGACGGGGTGGCGCTCGAGACCGCCTTCCGCGCCTGCGACCCGGCGACCACGCTGATCGCGGTCGCCTCCAAGACCTTCACCACCATCGAGACCATGACCAACGCCGAAAGCGCGCTCGAATGGCTGCGCGAGAACGGCGTCGCCGATCCGCACGGCCGGGCGATCGCGCTCACCGCCAGCCCTGACAAGGCGGTCGAATGGGGCGTGGACGAGACTCGCGTGCTGCCGTTCCCCGAAAGCGTGGGCGGGCGCTACTCGCTATGGTCCTCGATCGGCTTCCCCATCGCGCTGGCGGCGGGATGGGACGAGTTCGCCACCATGCTCACAGGCGCCGCGGCGGTGGACCGGCATTTCGAGGATGCCGAGGGCCGCGCCAACCTGCCGCTGCGCGCCGCCTTCTCCGACCAGCTCTACATCCGCCTGCGCGGCTGCCAGACGCGCGCGGTCTTCGCTTACGACGAGCGGCTGGCGCTGTTTCCGAGCTATCTCCAGCAGCTCGAGATGGAATCGAACGGCAAGCGCGTCACCGCCGATCGGCAGCCGGTGAGCGGCCCGACCGCGCCGATCACCTGGGGCGGGGTGGGCACCGACGCGCAGCACGCGGTGTTCCAGCTCCTCCACCAGGGCACGGTCGAGACCCCGGTCGATTTCATCGCCAGCATCGCGCCGGGCGACATGCTCGACCCCGCGCACCACCGCATCCTGCTGATGAACTGCTTCGCCCAGGGCGCGGCGCTGATGGCGGGCGCGGCGGGCAGCGACCCCGCGCGCGCCTACCCCGGCGACCGGCCCAGCGCGACGATGCTGTGCGACGACATCGACGCCTCAACGCTCGGCGCGCTGATCGCCTTCCACGAACACCGCACCTTCGCCAACGCAGTGCTAATGGGCATTAATCCCTTCGACCAGTTCGGCGTGGAGCTGGGCAAGCAGATCGCCAACAAGATCGCGGCGGGCGGGGAGCGGTTCGATGCCAGCACGGAGGCATTGTTGAAGGCGGCGGGGCTGGGATCGTAAAAGGCAGGAGGGTTCCGGGGGCAGGGAGGGTTCCGGGGGCAGTATACCTAACTGCCGCTCAACTCGTGCCCGCAGGAGTGAAGCTCTCGTCGTCCAATTCGCGCGAGCCGTGGACGATGCGCAGGATTACGACCCGATCCTCGTCCACCCGGTAATAGATGGCGTAGCGGCGATAGCTGCGGCGGCGGATGCCGATAGCTTCGAGGTTCTCCGCCAGCGGAAATCTGCTTGGGAAGCTGGCAAGCCCCTCACAAGCCTGCCGTAGCTCCTGCACGAAGCTGACCGCGCGACCGGGATTGTCGGCTGCGATGAAGTCGCCGATGGATTCGAAATCCGCCTCGGCGGCGGCGGTGAAGACGATCCTCACGATTTGGCGTCGGCCATCGCCCGGTATTTCGCTTCAAGCCGATCGAACACCTCGTCCGCCGGGGTGACGCGGCCCGCATCCGCGTCGGCGATGCCGACGGCAATGGCGGCGCGCAGGGCTGCGAGGCGGGCTTCGCGTTCCTGCACAAGGCGGACGCCTTCGCGCAGCACCTCGCTCTTGGAGTTGTAACGGCCGGCGGTCACCAGCTCCGAGACGAAATCCTCGAGCGGCTTGCCAAGGTCGGCGCTGATCATGACGAGCTTCCTTATTGTCCTTATCAACTATTATCAGGCCGCAGCGTATGCCGCAACCGCAATAGCTTGACTTTTCGCGCCTCTGCGCCCATTTGCACCCCCGTCGAAGCGCGCTTGCCAGCGTGAAGCGGCGGATGGATACATCGTCCGCCCCGGCCGCGCCTCGGTCCTCTGTTCCAGACTTCCCTTTTCACGCGGGCGGTTATCACCCCCGCGCCGCGCGCCCGCCATATGCATTTGGCCGGGCCGCGCGCCGCTCACATACGAGTTTGTCCATGACTTCATTCACCGACCTCGGGCTCTCGCAGCCCGTTCTCCAGGCGCTCGACCTCAAGGGTTACCGCACGCCCACCCCGATTCAGCAGCAGGCGATTCCGCCCGTGCTCGCGGGCCGCGACCTGCTCGGCATCGCGCAAACCGGCACCGGCAAGACGGCGGCTTTCATGCTGCCCTCCATCGACCGGCTCCGCGACGCCGAGCGCCAGACGCCGTTCAAGTCCTGCCGGATGCTGGTGCTCGCCCCGACGCGCGAGCTCGCCGGGCAGATCGCCCAGAGCGCCAAGGACTACGGCGCGCTCGCGGGCCTCAAGGTCGCTTCGATCGTCGGCGGCACCTCGGTCAACAAGGATCGCAACAAGCTGCACCGCGGCACCGACATCCTCGTCGCCACGCCCGGCCGCCTGCTCGACCTCATCGACCAGAAGGCCTTCGGGCTGGGCGGCGTCGAAATCCTCGTCCTTGACGAGGCCGACCAGATGCTCGACCTCGGCTTCATCCACGCGCTGCGCAAGATCAGCCAGCTGGTGCCCAAGGAGCGCCAGACGCTGTTTTTCAGCGCCACCATGCCGACCGCGATCCGCGAGCTGGTCAAGCAATATTGCCACGATCCGGTGCAGGTCTCGGTGACGCCCGAGAGCACCACCGCCGAGCGTGTCGACCAATATCTGATGATGGTCCAGCAGGACGAGAAGCAGACGCTGCTCGAGATGATCCTGCGGGGCCGCCATCAGGTGCCCGGCACGTTCGAACGCGTGCTGATCTTCACCCGCACCAAGCACGGCGCGGATCGCGTGGTGAAGAAGCTGGCGCAGGCCGGGGTGCCCGCCAACGCGATCCACGGCAACAAGAGCCAGCCGCAGCGCGAGCGCGCGCTCGACGAGTTCCGCCGCGCCAAGACCCCGGTGCTGATCGCTACCGACGTCGCGGCGCGCGGGATCGACATTCCGGGCGTCAGCCACGTGATCAACTACGAGCTGCCCAATGTGGCCGAGCAATATGTCCACCGCATCGGGCGCACCGCCCGCGCGGGGGCGGATGGCATCGCCATCGCCTTCTGCGCCGAGGACGAGCGCGCTTACCTCAAGGACATCCGCAAGCTGACCGGCGCCGAGCTCGAGCGGCTGCCGCTGCCCGACAATTTCCGCGCCGTGGTCGAAGGCGTGGGGCCCGAGAAGCGCGAGCAGAAGCCGCGCCTGGCGAGACCCAAGGTGACGCCGCGCTTTGCCTCGCGCGGCAGCGAGGGCGGCGAGAAGCGGCCCGAGCGCCAGGTTGACAATCGCGGCGACCAGCGTCGGGAGAAAGCGAACAACAAGCACCCCAATCGCGCTGGAAAGCCGCGCCGCGAAGGTGGCGAGAGCGGCAGTCGGTCCGCCGGGCAGGGCGGTGGTCGCCCTCAACGCCGCCGCCGGTTTGGCAGCGGGCGCGGACCTCGCTAAGGGCCCCGCGGGAGTCAGGAGTAAAAAAACAGTCTTATGGCGCCGCTGCCTGAAATTTCGCCGATCGACCGCATCCAGGAGAACTTCCTGGCGAGAGCCGAGAGGCGCGTCCTCGACCGCCTCTGCGCGGCGATGCCGGCCTGGGTCACCCCCGACAAGCTGACCTCCATCGGCATGGTCGGGGCGTCGATGATCCTCGCCGGCTATCTCGCCAGCAATGTCGCGGCGGCGTGGCTTTGGCTCAGCATCGCCGGCTTCGTGGTCCACTGGTTCGGCGATTCGCTCGATGGCAGCCTGGCGCGGTTTCGCAAGATCGAACGCCCGCGCTATGGCTATTTCCTCGACCACAGCTGCGATGGCCTCGCCACCGCGATGATCGTCTGCGGTATCGGTCTCAGTCCCTATGTCGCGCTGGAGGCGGCGCTGCTGGGGCTGGCCGGCTATCTGCTGCTGTCCATCCACGCTTTCCTGTCGGTTCGGGTACTGGGCGAGCTGCCCCTGACCTATCTCAATCTCGGCCCGACCGAGGTGCGCGTGCTCCTGGTGCTGCTGACACTCGCGTTTCTGATCTTCGGCATGCCCAGGCCGATCTGGGGCGAGACGACCAGCTTCGACCTGGTGGCCTGGGGCGCGGGCTTGCTCATGATCGGCCTCTTCGTTGCGATGACCGCTTCGAAGGCGCGCCTGCTGGCCAGGCAGGAGCCGCCGCGGCGGTAAGCCCGGTTGGCAAGGAGGCCCCCGCTCGCCATAGCCCGCGCTGCCTGACGATACGGAGCGCAGCGATGGCCGAATTCGATTACGACCTCTTCACCATCGGCGCCGGATCGGGCGGGGTGCGCGCCAGCCGCGTGGCGGCTGCGCTCGGCGCCAAGGTCGCCATCGCCGAGGAATACCGCGTCGGCGGCACCTGCGTGATCCGCGGCTGCGTGCCCAAGAAGATGCTCGTCTATGGCGCGCATTTCGCCGAGGATCTCGAGGACTGCACCCATTTCGGCTGGTCGATCGGCAAGAAGACCTTCGACTGGACACTGTTGCGCGACAATGTTCTGAGGGACGTCGACCGGCTCAACAAGGCTTATACCGACACGCTCGAGAGCAACAAGGTCACCATCCTCAACGAGCGCGCGGAGCTGACCGGGCCGCACGACATCGAGCTGGCCAGCGGCAAGAGGGTGACCGCGAGGCACATCCTCATCGCCACCGGCGCGCATCCGCATGTGCCGGATTGCCCGGGGCACGAGCTCGGCATCACCAGCAACGAGGCCTTTCACCTCGACGCGGTGCCCAGGCGGATCCTGATCGCGGGCGGCGGCTATATCGCCAACGAGTTCGCGGGCATCTTCCGCAAGTTCGGCGCCAAGGTCACGATCATGACTCGCGGCGATCAGATGCTGCGCAGCTATGACGAGAGCCTGCGCGAGCGCTTGCTCCACATCTCGATGCTCAAGGGCATCGATTTCCGCTTTCACGCCGAGTTCCGCAAGATCGAGGCCAAGGGTTCGGCGCTGCGCGTCTCGATGACCAGCCACGACCCGCTCGAGGTCGATTGCGTGCTGTTCGCGACCGGGCGCGTGCCCAACACCAGGGGGCTGGGGTTGGAGAAGGCGGGCGTCGAGACGGGCGAGCGGGGCGAGATCGGGGTCGACCGCTTCTCCAGGACCAATGTCGAGCACATCTACGCGGTCGGCGACGTTACCGACCGCGTGCAGCTGACCCCGGTGGCGATCCGCGAGGGGCAGGCTTTCGCCGAGACCGTGTTCGGGGGCAAGCCCAGCGCGGTGGACCATTCCTGCATTCCCGCCGCGGTGTTCAGCCATCCGCCGCTGTGCGGAGTGGGGATGACCGAGAGCCAGGCGCGCCAGAAGCTGGGAGCGGTCAAGGTCTACCAATCGGACTTCCGCCCGATGAAGAACGTGCTGGCCGGGCGCGACGAGCGCGCGCTCTACAAGATGGTCTGCGACGAGGCGGACAGGATCGTGGGCATCCACATGATCGGGCCCGACGCGCCCGAGATCATGCAGGCCGCCGCGGTGGCGGTGAAGGCGGGGCTGACGAAGGCCGATTTCGACGCCACCTGCGCGATCCACCCGACGATGGCGGAAGAGCTGGTGCTGATGCGCTAAACGGCTCCGGTGCGGCGCAGATTGCACAAGCCCTTGCGGACCGTCACAAGCCGCCAACGATTCGCCGGATTTCGAGAGGTTTGCGATGAATTTCCTCGCCTCGCGCGAGCAGTTGCGCGCCAGCCTGATCCGCTGGTCGCTGGTCTGCGTTCCCGGTTGCCTGCTGATCGGACTGCTGCCGGGCCGCATCTGGACTTCGGACAGCGGCTGGTTCCAGGCGCTGGCCAAGCCCGCGATCCATCCCCCGCCGGCCGCGTTCGGGATCGCCTGGGGCGCGCTGTTCGCGATGATGGGCCTGGCGCTCGCGCTGGTCGGCTCGGCATGGGGCGCACGCGGACGGCGCGCGGCGATCGTGGTCTTCGCGGCCCAGTTTCTGGTCAACCTCGCATGGACTCCGGTGTTCTTCGGCGCTCATCGGATCTTCGGTGCGCTGTTCGTGATCGTGGTGCTCGATGTCCTGGTCGCCTTGACGATCACGCTGTTCTGGCGCGTCCGCAAGCTCGCGGGGGCGCTGTTGCTGCCCTATCTGGCCTGGCTCCTGTTCGCGACGGTGCTCAATTACGAGATCCTGCGCCTCAATCCGGAGGCCGATGGCGCCGCGGGCGGCAGCGGCGCCGCCGCGCGGGTCCGGATCGGCGATTGATCGCGCGGGGTTGCGCGCCTAGGAAAACCGTCATGCAATCCGAGAACCCGCTGGTCGCCGATTTCGTCAAGCTCGCCAATGCCGCGGCGGGCACCTTCGCCGGCATGACGCGGGAGGCGCGCGAGGGCGCGCGGGAACGGCTCAAGGGTGCGCTCGGCGGCATGGACTTCGTCGGCCGCGAGGAGTTCGAGGCGGTCAAGGCAATGGCCGCCCAGGCGCGCGAGGAGGCAGAAGACCTCAAGGCGCGCGTCGCCGCGCTCGAAGCCAGGGGCGCTGCGGGGCGTCGGTGAAGGACTAGCGCGAGCGAGGCGCGGGTGCAGGCGCCTCCAAGAGCGCCGAGGGGAGACAGACGGATGAGGAGTTTCAGGCTGCTGACGCTGGCCGGGGCCGCGCTCATGGCGGTGTCGGGCCCGGGCCAGGCGCAGGACGCGCCGACGCGCGCCTTCACCGGCGCGGACCTGTTCAAGCTGGAGGGCGCGACCGACCCGCGGATCAGCCCGGACGGCGCCCGCGTGGTCTATGTCCGCCGCACCGGCGACATCATGAAGGACCGTTATCAGCCGTCGTTGTGGATGGTCGATGTCCGCACGGGCGCGCAGCGTCCGCTGGTGGCCGACGCCAATCAGAACATGGCCCCGCGCTGGTCTCCCGACGGGAGCCGCATCGCCTATGTTTCGACCGCGGGCGGGGCCGGGGCACAGCTTCACGTGCTTTATCTTGACAGCGGCACCAGCGTGCGCGTGACCGGCCTGCCCGACACGCCGGGCGCGATGGCATGGTCGCCCGATGGCCGCCAGATCGCCTATACCATGCGCGTGCCGGCCGAGGGCGCCAAACTCGGCAAGGCGCCCGACAAGCCCGAAGGCGCGGAATGGGCCAAGCCGCTCACCATCATCGACCGAGTCACCTATCGCTTCGACGGCGCTGGCTACGCCAAGCCGGGCTATGACCAGCTCTTTGTCGTCTCGGCCGATGGTGGCGCGCCGCGCCGGGTGACCGCGGGCAACTGGGATGCGGCGGGCCCGATCGACTGGTCGGCGGACGGCCAGCGCATCTATTTCACCGGCAACCGGGTGAAGGACTGGGAGCGCGCGGGCAACGAGACCGAGATCTACTCTGCCGAGCTCGCCAGCGGCGCGATCCGTACGCTGACCGACCGACGCGGCTTGGACCTCAACCCCAAGGTCTCGCCCGACGGCCGGCTGATCGCCTATATCGGCGCCGACGACGCGGGGCGCTCTCACGAGAACTTCGAACTCTATGTGATGAACGCCGATGGCAGCAATCCGCGCTCGCTTACCGCCGCCTTCGACCGTTCGATCGGCGATTTCGAATGGGCCGGCAATTCGGCGATCTACGCCAGCTATGCCGACAAGGGCGCGCTCAAGCTGGGCCGGGTGGGCCTCGACGGGCGCATGACCACGCTGGTCGACTTCCTGACTCCCGGCACGATCTCGGACCGGCCCTATGCGGGCGGCGCCTTCAGCGCGAGCCGCAACGGGACGCTCGCCTACACCAGCGGCGCCATCGACCGGCCCGGCGACCTGTTCGTCAAATCGGGCGACGCCGCGCGCCAGCTCACCCGGCTCAACACCACCTGGCTCCAGGGCAAGGACGTGGCCCCGATGCGCAAGCTGGCGGTGACCGCGCCCGACGGCCGCGCGATCGACGCCTGGCTGATCGAACCCGTTGGCCGCCAGCCCGGACAAAAGGTCCCGCTGGTCCTCGAAATCCACGGCGGCCCGCACACCGAATACGGGCCCGGCTTCGCGACCGATTACCAGCTCTACGCGGCGGCGGGCTATGCGGTGCTCTACACCAATCCGCGCGGCTCTACGTCCTATGGCGAGGAGTTCGCCAATTTCATCGATAAGAACTATCCCGGCCCCGACTACGACGATCTGATGGCCTCGGTCGATGCGGCCATCGCCGATGGCTTGGCGGACCCGAAGAACCTGTTCGTCACCGGCGGCTCGGGCGGCGGGGTGCTGACCGCCTGGATCGTGGGCAAGACCGATCGATTCGCCGCCGCAGCCACGCAGAAGCCGGCCATCAACTGGACCAGCGAGATGCTGACCGCCGACCTCGCCACCGGGGCGCCGCGCTACTGGTTCGGGGCGATGCCGTGGGAGAAACCGGAGGAATACTGGCGCCGCAGCCCGCTCTCGCTGGTCGGCAACGTCAGGACGCCCACGCTGGTGGTGGTCGGCGAGCAGGACTACCGCACCCCGATCTCGGAGGCCGCACAATACTACCAGGCGTTGCAGCTTCGGGGCGTGCCCACGGCCTTCGTGACCGTGCCCGACGCCGGCCACGGCATCACCGCGCGCCCGAGCCAGAGCGCCGCCAAGGCGAGTGCGATCGTCGCGTGGTTCGACCGCTACCGCACCGACAAGGCCAAGCCCGCCGCGCCCGCCATCGCCGGAAATTGATCTGCACCTCGCCGCGCCCGCCATCGTGATCGCCGCGCGCGCGCATGGCGAGACCGCGGCGATCGCGCGGCTGCTGACGGAGGAGGCGGGGATGGTCGCGGCCTATGTCGCGGGCGGGCGCGGGCGCGAGCTGCGGCCGGTGGTCATTCCGGGCAATAGTGTCGCCGCCGATATCCGCGCCAGGAGCGAAAGCCAGCTCCCCTTCGCCCGGCTCGAGCTGGTGCGGAGCCGCGGCCCGTGGCTGAGCGAGCCGCTCCCTGCTGCCGCGATCGGCTGGGTGACCGCGCTCACCGCCGCCACGCTGCCCGAGCGGCACCCCTATCCCGCGCTCTACGCGGCGCTCTCGGCGCTGCTCGACGCGATCTGCGCGGCGCCGTCGGCGCGGGGATGGGCGGGAGCGCTGGTCGCCTATGAGGTGCTGCTGCTGCGCGAGCTGGGCTATGGCGCGTCAGATACCGCGAAACCGGAAGTTTCGGGCCTCGAAGATGCATTGACTTGGCTCGACCGGCTTGAAAGCCCCATCGCCACCCGCCTGCTTGCCCACACGCGCACCGATGTTATGGGCGCGCGCGTGTTGCTGCGCGAGCGGCTGGGAAAGATGGTGGCATGAAGATCGCAGTCCTGCCCGGCGACGGGATCGGCCCCGAGGTCACCGCGGCCGCGCGGCGCGTGCTCGACGCATTGGCGCTGCCGGGGCTGGCGCTGTTCGAGGGCGACGTCGGCGGGATCGCCTACCGCCGCCACGGCCTGCCGCTGCCCGCCGAGACCCTGGAAATGGCGCGCGCGGCGGATGCCGTGCTGTTCGGCGCGGTCGGGGATCCGGAATACGATAGCCTGCCGCGCGATCTGCGCCCCGAGCAGGCCATCCTTGGCCTGCGCCGCGAGCTCGGCCTGTTCGCCAACCTGCGCCCCGCGGCCGGCTGGCCGGGGCTCGAGGAGCTCTCGCCGCTGCGGCCCGAACTCGCGCGCGGGATCGACCTGCTCGTCGTCCGCGAACTGACCGGCGACGTCTATTTCGGCGCCAAGGGCGAGCGGACCAGCAGCGCGGGCGAGCGGCAGGGCTGGGACGAAATGACCTATGGCGAGGGAGAAATTCGCCGCATCGCCCACACCGCCTTCCGGGCCGCGCAGAGCCGGCGCGGGCAGGTGACCAGCGTCGACAAGGCCAATGTGCTCGAAACCAGCCGCGTCTGGCGCGAGGTGGTGAGCGCGGTCGCGGGCGAATATCCCGAGGTACGGCTCGAGCACATGTATGTCGACAACGCGGCGATGCAGCTGGTGCGCAGTCCCGGTCAGTTCGACGTGATCCTGACCGGAAACCTCTTCGGCGACATCCTCTCCGACCAGGCGAGCGCCTGTGTCGGCTCGATCGGGCTGCTGCCCAGCGCCTCGCTGGGGGCGCGACAGACCCAGCACGGCACCTTCGGCCTCTACGAACCGATCCACGGCAGCGCGCCCGACATCGCCGGGCAGGGGCGGGCCAACCCGCTCGCCGCGATCCTCAGCCTGGCCATGCTGCTGCGCCATTCGCTCGGACGCGAGGCCGATGCCGGACGGATCGAACGGGCGGTCGCACGGGTGCTGGCAGGAGGGCTGCGCGGCGCAGACCTTGGCGGCGATGCGGGCACCGAGGCGATCGCCGAGGCGGTGGTTCAAGAACTCGGCCAGGCCGACTAGAAACGCCTCGCCGCCATGACCTCCAGCCTGCCGCTCGAACTCGCCATCGTGCTCCCCACGCTCAACGAGCGCGACAATATCGCGCCGCTGATCGAGCGGATCGAGGCGGCGTTGGGCCCGTCCGGATGGGAAGTGCTGGTGGTGGACGACAACTCCGCCGACGGCACCGCCGAGGCAGCGCGCCAGCTCAGCCTCACCGATCCGCGCCTTCGCGTGATCCAGCGGATCGGCCGCCGCGGGCTCGCCAGCGCCGCCATCGAGGGCTTCTGCGCCACCGCGGCACCCTTTGTCGCGGTGATGGACGCCGACCATCAGCACGACCCCGCGCTGCTCGGGGACATGCTGGCGAGCGTTCGCGCGGGGGAGGCAGAGGTGGCGGTCGCCAGCCGCTTCGCCGCGGGCGCCAGCACCGAGGACTGGAACCGCCCCGATCGGGAGAAGCTCTCGAGCATCGCCAATTCGCTCGCGCGGCGGCTGACCGGGGTCGAATTGTCGGACCCGATGAGCGGTTATTTCCTGCTCCCCACCGCTACCGCCCGGCGGCTGGTGCCCAATCTCTCGGGGATCGGCTTCAAGATCCTGCTCGACCTGCTCGCCACCGCCCACCCGCCGCTTGGCGTCAAGGACTTCCCGATGAACTTCTCCGCGCGCCGTTCGGGCGAATCCAAGCTCGATCGGGCGATCGTGTTCGAATTCCTCGCCGGGCTTTACGACAAATGGCTGGGGCGCATCATCCCGACCCGCTTTGCGCTGTTCGGGACCATCGGCGCCCTGGGCGTGCTGGTCCACATGGCTGTGCTCTCGGCCTATCTCGCGCTCTCGGGCGGTACGATCAGTGGCCAGCTGATCAGCGATTTCGAGGTCGGACAGACGCTTGCCGCCGTGGTGGCGATGAGCTTCAATTTCGTCCTCAACAACGCCCTGACCTATGCAGACCAACGGCTCACCGGGGTCGCCGCGATGGCGAAGGGCTGGCTCAAGTTCGCCGCCACCTGCTCGGTGGGGCTGCTCGCGAATGTCGGCGTGGCCGCTATCCTCGTGCGCTATGGCGTGCACCCGTATCCGGCGGCGCTGGCGGGAATCGCGATCGGCTCGGTGTGGAACTACGCGCTTTCGAGCCGCTTCGTGTGGGGCCGGTTCTGAAGGATCAGCGCCAGCGCGGCAGCCACATCCACTGGGTGAAGGCCATCTTGCCGCCCGAAAGCGGCGCGGCGCTCAGGATCGGATAGAAATAGGCGAACAGCGCCACACTGCCGACGAGCGGCGCGAGCGCCATCCAGCGCCGACCCCGGGTCCACAGCGCATCCAGCGCCAAGGCCAGGGCAGCCAGCAGCGCCATGCTGGGCAGCAAATAGTGATAGAGGAATTGCACCGGTTTGGCGCTCGCGATCCAGAACCCCAGCGTTACCGCATAGAGCATCGTCACCGCCGCCGCGGCCCCGTTGCGGCGCAGGATCGCCTCGCTCGCCGCCCACAGCAGGGCGGGCAGGCCGAGCAGCATCGTCAGCGGATTGCCGATGAGGACGATCCCGCGCTGCGCGCCGTCCACCGGCTCGTAGAGGAACCAGATCGACCGCGCGTTGAGCACCCATTGCGGCCAGCGGCTCATGTAGGGATGGGTCTTGACCACGCTCTCCTGCAGCCGGATCGCATCGGTATGGAGCGCGACGAGGCTGGCCGAACCCGACGCGGTGCCGATTCCGCCATCGGCGAAGAACCAGGCGGGGAGATAGGTCAGGGCATAGACCGCCAGCGGCAGCGCGCCCAGCCATACCCCCGCCTCGAGCAGGCTGATCCCCGGCACCGGCGCTCCGCGCCGCGAGGTCAAAAGCCGCCGACGTCCGGCGCGGACCCTGAGGACCAGGAAGGCCAGCCCGGGCAACAGCGCGAGCGGGGCGGCGTTCCATTTCGAAGCCAGCGCCAGGCCCAACGCCGCACCGCCCGCGATTAGCCGGCGGCGCCCGCGCTCGGGCTCGCGGATCGCCGCCGCCAGCTGCCAGTAGGCAAGCGCGACGAAGCCGGCCATGAAGATGTCGAGCATGGCGATGCGGGCATTGACGAAGATGTAGAATCCGGTCGCGAGCAAAACGCCATAGGCGAGTGTGGCGAAGCGGCTTCCGCCCGCGAACCAGATGGCCCGCATGGCCGCGAACACCGTGAGCGCGCCCGCTAGCGAGGGGAAGATCCGCCAGCCCAGCGGCCCGTCGCCAAACAGCCGGATGCCAAGCGCGATGAGCTCCTTGCCGAGCAGGGGATGTTCGCGATTGATGAACTTGCCCAAGGCCCAGTATTCGCGGGCGGCCGGCAAATAATGAACTTCGTCAAAATAGGGCTTGGTCGGGATCGTCAGCCGCACCAGGAGCAGGGCCCAGAACGCCAGCGCCAGGGCTATGCACCAGCCCAGCGGATCACGGGGTGTGGGCTTGGCGGGGTGCATGCGGGCGCGGCGCTACAACAGCGCCGGCAGTCTTGGCAACCGCGCTCGAGGCCGGAGTAGGGACGCGCACTTCCGGCCGGACCGCCCCGCTGCCCGGCCATCCGTATCGGTTCGTCCTTCGGGCAGGCCGGCTGGTGGATAAGTGATTGCACCATAACGGAAGTGAAACGATTGACTGCCATCGAGCGCAACAATAGTGAAACCCGCGCGCAGATTGCGCATTGTTTGGAAGGAGTACCGCATGAGGAAGAGTTTTGTCGCTTTGGCGAGTGCCGCGGCGGCCATGGTCGCGACTCCGGTCGTGGCGAATGCCGCGGCTGCCGAGCGCGCTGCCGCCCCTGTCGAGGGTGAGCAGGAACTGGGCGGCAGCTTGCTGATCCTGTTGCTGGCCGCCGCTGCGGTGATCGCCGGCATCGTCATCATCGCCGACAATAATCCTTCGAGCCCCTGATCGCTCGACCGATTGAGATGAACGGCGGGCGGGAAGGCGACTTCCCGCCCGTTTCGTTTGTCGCCTTGCCGTGTCTCCCCCCGGTGCTAAACGCCCGCGCATGAGGAAGACCGCAGGAACCGATCGCGCCATCACGAGCAAGTGGCGCCCCGCCACGCGCGCGCTGCGCGGCGGAACCTGGCGCTCCGAGCATGGCGAGACGAGCGAGGCGCTGTTCCTCACCTCGGGCTACACCTATGACGATGCCGCCACGGTCGCCGCGCGGTTCGCGGGCGAAGCGGACGGGATGACCTATTCGCGGCTCCAGAACCCCACCGTGGCGATGCTGGAGGAACGGATAGCCCTGCTCGAGGGCGCGGAAGCCTGCCGCGCGCAAACGAGCGGAATGGCGGCCATGACCGCCGCGCTGCTGTGCCAGCTTTCGGTCGGCGACCATGTCGTGGCCGGGCGCGCCGCCTTCGGCAGCTGCCGCTGGCTGATCGACAGCCTGTGCCCCAGGTTCGGGATCGAGGCGACCACGATCGACGCCGCGGACGATGCGGCCTGGGCGGCGGCGGTCAGGCCCAACACCAAGGTGTTTTTTTACGAGACCCCGGCCAATCCCACGCTCGACGTGGTGGACATGGCGCATGTCGGCACGGTGGCGAAAGCGCACGGCATCGCGACTGTCGTCGACAACGCCTTCGCCGGGCCGACCCTGCAACGGCCGATGGAATTCGGCGTGGATGTGGTGGCCTATAGCGCGACCAAGCTTATGGACGGCCAGGGCCGCGTGTTGGCCGGCGCTGTCTGCGGCAGCGCTCATTTCATCGAGGAGGTGTTGCTGCCCTTCCAGCGCAACACCGGGCCCACCCTCTCGCCGTTCAACGCCTGGGTTGTGCTCAAGGGCCTCGAAACGCTGGACCTGCGCGCGCGGCGCCAGAGCGAGAATGCGCTCGCGCTCGGGCGTTTCGTCGAGGGCCGCGTACCGCGCATCCTTCATCCCGGTCTGCCGAGCCATCCGCGCCACGCGCTGGCGATGCGCCAGATGGACGCCTGTGGGCCGATCTTCGCCTTCGACGTCGGCACTCGCGAACGGGCCTTCGCGGTGCTCGATGCCCTCGAGCTGGTCGATATCTCCAACAACATCGGCGATGCGCGCAGCCTGATGTGCCACCCCGCGAGCACGACCCATGCCGGCCTGACGGCGGAGGCGCGCGCGGAGATGGGCGTGACCGAAGGGCTGCTGCGCATCAACGTCGGGCTGGAAGACCTCGAGGATCTCAGCGAGGACCTGAACCGGGCGCTGGCCGCGGCCGGGTTCTGAAGGGGAATTTCCGAAGAAAGCATTCCCGGCCGCTCGACGCCGGCGGCGATGGTGGCGACTCTGGATAAGCGCGCCCGGGTGTCAGCGTGGCCCTTGCGGCGCGGCGGCGAAACACTACTCTATAAGGCATCATGAAGGCGCTGTTTCAGCATACCGCGATCACCCACGGCATCGCCGTGCGGGTGGCAGTAAGCTTCCTCCCCGAGCAGTCGCAGCCCGAGGTGGGAAAGTGGTTCTGGGTCTACCATATCCGTATCGAGAACCATTCGCACGAGCGGGTCCAGTTGATGCGGCGGCATTGGCGGATCACCGATTCGCGCGGCGGGGTGGCGATCGTGGACGGCGACGGGGTGGTGGGAGAGCAGCCGGTGCTCGACCCCGGACGCAGCCACGATTACGTCTCGGGCTGTCCTCTCGACACGCCGCACGGCTCGATGGAGGGCTTCTACAGCTTCCACACCGCCGATGGCGAGCCGCTCGAGGTGCGCATTCCCTTCTTCCCCCTGGCCGCGCCCGTCACGGCGAACTGAGGCTTCGGCTTTCTAATCCTCGATCGTCAGCTTGGGGGAGACGCCGAGCCAGGCGGCGAGCGCGGTCAAATCCTTCACCACGGGCGCACTGGCCAGCGGCGCAAGCCGGGCGGGAAACCGCAGCTCGGCCTGCCCTGCATCGACCGCCAGCCGGCTCGCGGACAACGGCGCAGGGCCCCCCGCGCCGATCCGCTGGGCCAGCCTGAAGGCAAGCCCCCAGCCGGTCGCTTCGCGCAGCTCGCCCTCGCTGGCGAGCCGGACGAGCCTCGGGTGCGGTTCGGTGATCCCCAGGCTGCCGCGCAGCGCCGCGCCGAGCATCGCGCGGCCGCTGAAATTCACCCCGACCCAGCGCTTGTCGAGCGTCCATTCCAGCGCTTGCGCGGCCCGCAGATTGGGCTCCGCGCGATGCAGCGCGATCGCGAGATGCGCCGCCGCCAGGCGCAGCTTCTCGCTCTTCGTGCCGGCGTTGCGCGCCGCCTGCGCCGTCCACTCGGCGATCGGCTGGGCATCGACATCCCTTCCCCCCCGCGGGGCGGCAAAGGCGGCGACCCCGGCGAGCAGCGGGTCGAGAGCTTGCTCCTGCGGGGCCAGGCTTTGGTAATGCAATCCTTCGCGCAATCCCCAGCTCGAGAAGATCAACGCCTCGGGCTTCAACTCCGCGAGGAGCGCGCGCAGCAGCGCCGAGGCATCGGGCAGCTTTTCGGCCCGCATGGCGCTGATCCCCCGGTGCAGCGCTAGCTGCCCGGGCTTCGCGCGAGTCAGCACCTGCGCGACGGCGGCGGCCTCATCCGCGCCGATGACGAAGCCGTGCGGGTCGGTCAGCGGATGGTCGGTGGACCGCATCGCATAGGCCGCGAAGGCGCGCCAGGTGCCGCCGATCATGTAGAGCGGTCCCCGCCGGCGCGCCCAGTCGGCACCCTTGAGCAGCTTGGCGATCTTCCTCTCGAACTCCCCGGCGGCGCGCAGCGCGGGGAGGCGCAGAGTGCCTAAAGGGAAGGTCGCGCCTTCGCCGCACGCCTCGCCCGCCACCGCTACCAGTTCGAGGCTACCCCCCCCCAGATCGGCGACCACCCCCTCCGCGCCGGGGAAGGCGCCGATCGCGCCCCAGGCGCTGGCGCGCGCTTCCTCCGCGCCGCTGAGCACTCGGACAGCGAGGCCCAACTCCTCGACGCGGCGCACGAACTCGGACCCGTTCGTAGCCTCTCGCGGCGCGGCGGTGGCAACGGTTTCGACCCGCGCGATACCCTGTTCCGAAAGGATCAGCGCGTAGCGTGCCAGCGCCCCCAAGGCCTCCTCCATCGCGGCGGCGGGGATGGCGCCGCTCCCTGCCAGATCCCGCCCAAGTCGGGCGCTCACCTTCTCGTTCCACAATACCGCCGGTGCGCGCGGCGGCCCGCCGTAGATCACCAACCGCACCGTGTTCGAACCGATATCGATGACGGCGTGTCGCTCGCCCTCTTCGCGCCGCAAACCCAGCCGCGCGCGCAATCCCTCCGCGATCACCGGGCGCGATTCCGCAGCGACAGGCGCGGAACCGCCTTGTCCTCGATCGCCGCGCCGCGCCCCGAAAGCGAGGGGTTGGCCATGAAGTAATCGTGGCAGTTGAAGCCGCCTTCCCCGATTGCCATGCGGCGCCAGTTCCCATCCGGCTCGAGGCGCCAGCTACGCTCGGTGTCGAGGATGTTGGCCAGCATGACCTGATCGAGCAGCTGGTCGTGGACGGTCTTGTTGGTGATCGGCACCAGCACCTCCACGCGCCGGTCGAAGCTGCGCCCCATGGCATCGGCGCTGGTGATGAAAACCCGCGCGCGGCGACTGGGGAGGGCATAGCCATTGGCGAAGGCCCAGATGCGGCTGTGCTCGAGAAACCGCCCGAGGATCGATTTGACGCGAATGTTTTCGCTCAGGCCGGGCACGCCCGCCCTCAGCGAACAGATGCCCCGAACCACCAGGGTGATCTCCACGCCAGCCGCGCTGGCTTCGTAAAGCCGGTCGATCATGCCTTTCTCGGTGAGCGCGTTGAGCTTGGCCCAGATTCCCGCAGGGCGACCGGCGCGCGCCCGGGCGATCTCGCGATCGATGTGGTGATAGAGCGTCTCGCGCAGAGTGAGCGGCGAGATCGCGACCCGTTCGAGATCGCGCGGCTCGACATAGCCGGTGACGTAATTGAACAGCTTGGCTGCGTCGCGCCCATAGGCGGGGTCGGCGGTGAAGTAGCTGAGGTCGGTGTAAATCTTCGCGCTGACGGGGTGGTAGTTTCCGGTCCCGAAATGGCAGTAGGTGCGATAGCCCTCGTCCTCGCGCCGCACCACCAGGCTGACCTTGGCATGCGTCTTCCATTCGACGAAGCCGTAGATCACCTGCACCCCGGCACGTTCCAGTTCGCTGGCCCATCTGAGGTTCCGCTCCTCGTCGAAGCGCGCCTTCAGCTCGACCACCGCGGTGACCGCCTTGCCGGCCTGCGCGGCCTCGATCAGCACGGCGATGATCGGGGACTGGTCGCCGGCCCGATAGAGCGTCTGCTTGATCGACACCACGGCGGGATCGCGCGCCGCCTGGGTGACGAAATCGACCACCACCTCGAAGCTTTCGTAGGGGTGGTGGATCACGATGTCCTTTTCGCGGATGGCGGAGAAGCAATCGCCGTCGTGCTCGAGCACGCGCTCCGGATAGCGCGGGCCGAAGGGGGTGAATTTGAGGTCGGGCCGCGGCTCGGCGCAGATCGCGTCGAGATGCCGCAGCCCGATCATACCGCCAGTCTTGATCACCATCGCGTTCGCGACCTCGAACTCGTCGAGCAGGACCGCTTCGGCATCGGCATCGCATTCGGCGTCGAGCTCGAGCAGCACGGCCCGACCGCGCCGCCTTCGCTGGATGGCGCTGCGGAACACGCGGACCAGATCCTCGGCTTCTTCCTCGACCTCCATGTCGCTGTCGCGCAGCACCCGGAACAGTCCGTCACCCTTGATCCTGAAGCCCGGGAACAGCAGGTCGGCGAAGCAGGCGATCAATTTCTCGATCGCGACATAGGTCGCGGTCTCGCCCGGCACGCGCACGAACCGCGGCGCGCCGCTGGGAATGAGCACCATCTCCATCAGTTCGCCGCCGTCGCGGGCGCGTTGCAACGCGAATATGACGCCCATCCCGAGATTGGAGACGAAGGGGAAAGGATGGCTGGGGTCCAATGCTTGCGGCGTGATCAGCGGCAGGATGTCGGTTTCGAAATAGTCGCGCAGCCATTGGCGGCGCCGCTCCGAGAGCTGCGACACGTCGGCGATGAGGATGTCCCGCTCGGCGAGCTTCTCTCTGAGGTCGGCCAGGATCGCCTGCTGGCGCCTCTCGATCGCGAGCACCTCGGAACGAATGGCCTCGAGCTGTTGGCGCGGGGTAGCCCCGTCGATCCCGGGGTTCTCGATCCCCCGGCTGGCCTGGCCTTCGAGCCCGGCGATGCGGATCATCGTGAATTCGTCGAGGTTGCTGGCCGAGATCGACAGGAAGCGCAGCCGCTCGAGCAGGGGATAGCGCTCGTTCTCGGCCTCGCCCAGAACCCGGCTGTTGAACGCCAGCCAGCTGAGCTCGCGGTTGACGTAGCGAATAGCGCCGGCAGCCGGATCGGCGGTCGTGGTTGAGGGGGTGCTCATGGCGAACATGTCGGCGTCGCCTGTTACAATCTGGTTGCAGCTATGGCCAGCGGCCGGTCCGGGAGACAGCATCGCCCGCTTGTGCGGCGCACCATGCTCGCCTAACTCGCCTGTGACCGATGAAGCGCACACACCTGCCTCTCAACGCCCTGCGCGTCTATGATGCCGCCGCCCGGCATCTTTCGTTTACCCGCGCGGCGGACGAGCTCGCGGTCACCCCGGCTGCGGTAGGCCAGCAGATCCGCGCGCTCGAGGACCATCTCGGAACGGTGCTGTTCCGCCGCACCAGCAAGGGACTCGAACTGACCGAGGAGGGCGCGGCGGGGCTCGAGCCGCTGCGCGAGGGCTTCCTCAAGTTCGAGGAGTGCGTTCAGGCCATGCAGGCCGGACAGGCTTCGGACCGTTTCACCATCGCGGTCCCGCGCGAGTTCTATGCGCAGTGGCTCGCTCCGCGGCTGGCGCGCTACGCCGCCGACCAGCCCCATGCGCGCTTCAACTTCGTCGCCGACGAGCATGCCGATTTCACCGAGGCCAATCTCGACTGCGCGATCCGCCTCACCGATGGGCCGGGCGACCTCGAGGGGGTCGAGCTGGCGCCGGCGACACGCTTCACCGTTTCCGCCCCCGGCGCGCCCGAGCGCTGGATTTCGTGGGGACCGGCGCTGCCCGAGGGGGCCGAGGCGCATATCCTCGTGTCCAACGCCGGGCAAGCGCTGTCGAGCGCGCTGGCGGGGTTGGGGCGCACGCGGCTGCCCGAACTGCTGGTCGCCGAAGCGGTCGCCGATGGACGGCTGGAAGCACTCGAGGGGCCGACGCCTGGCCAGCGCGCCTACTGGCTGGTCGCGCCGTTGCCGCAGTGGCGGCAGAAGAAGGTCAAGGCGCTGGTCGCTTTCCTGACCGCGTGACGCGTCAGGATTCCCGGGGGTCCGCAAGCTCGCGCTCCAATGCCTCGGGCGGCGCCGGGCGGCCGGGAACCGCATAGACATCGCCGAACCAGCGGGCGAGGTCGCGGTCGCGGCATCGCTGCGAGCAGAAGGGCGCGTGGGCGGCAGCGCGGGTATTGCCGCAAATCGGGCAGGAACGAAGGGTTTCAGTCATCGGCGACACGCTGGGCATGGGGCGCTTCGGGCGCCAGGGTTGCGACTATGCGCACCCTAACGCGCGCGCCCGCGCTGCGTTCCAGCGCGGCGAGATGCGCCGGGTCGATGGCCCGCTCCAGCGAGGGGTGAATTGCGAGCCCGATCGCGCCCGCGCCCTCGAGCACCTCGGCGCGGCGCAGCAGCCGGCGCCACACCAGCGCGGAGCGCTGCCAGGCCGCCAGATGCAGAAGCGAGAGCCGCTCGAGCCGGGCCACGATCTGCACGAGGCCGAAGCCGTTCATCGCCGTGCGCTCGTGCGGCCAGCCGGCGAGCGCGGCGCCGAGCGCCTCGTCCACGGCGCGGCGGTCGGCCTTCTGCTCCAGCGTGGGGAAATCGACCGCCACCGATCCGCCGAGATCGAAGCGGCGCAGCGCGCGCCCGAGCTCCGGGACGGCGGCCAGCGCGAGCGCTCTCGGCGGCAGGCTGCCATCGACATCGACCGTGGTCATGGCGGGGGTGGGCGCGAGCAGCAGCGCGCCGCCGGCAAAAGCGATCTCCCCCGCCAGCGCCTCGTCGATCAGCTCGTCCCAGCTGGCGCCGGGAAAGCGGCGCACCACCCGCACCGCGGCGCCCTGGGCGCGAAGCCGCTCCGCCAGCGTGGGCCGCGCAAGCGGCGCGTCGCTCGGCCGGCCCTGCGCCCGCTTGAACCGGCCCGGACCATGTAGCCCCGCGCGAGTGACAGCCAGGCGGAGCGGCGCGCCTTCGCTGGAGCCCTTCGGCAGACGATCGACGAGAATCTCTTCGCCGGTGGCGGCCAGCGCGGTCCCACGCGCGCTCCCCGCAGTCCGCGAAGCCAGCGTCGCCTCGATCACACAGCCCGCCGCCAGGCGCCCCGGCCAGTCCACGCGCGCCTCGGCGATGCGATCGCCCTCGAGCCGGACCGCCCGGTGCTCGGCGATGCCTTCCTCGACCAGCCAGTCCGCGCCGGCGTCAGGCAAGCGCAAAGCCCGCCGCCTTGAGAAGCGCGCGCGTTTCGTAGAGCGGCAGGCCCATCACGCCCGAATGGCTGCCCTGGAGCCATTGCACCAGGCCCTCGGCCGCGCCCTGGATCGCGTAGCCGCCCGCTTTGCCGTGCCATTCGCCGCCCGCCAGATAGGCCGCGACCTCGTGGTCGGAAAGCAGTTTGAAGCGCACCACGCTCTCGCTCAGCCGCTCGCGCAGCGTGCCGTCGGGTGAGCGCAGGGCGATGGCGGAGAGGACGCGGTGGCGGCGGCCGGAGAGCAGTTCGAGGCAGCGCCGCGCGGTGCCCTCGTCGTCGGCCTTGGGCAGGATGCGCCGGCCCAGGGCGACCACGGTGTCGCCCGCGAGCACGAAGCCCGGCGCCGAGGCCGCCTGCGCTTTCTCGCGCGCCATGCGGCGGGCATAGGCATGGGGCAGCTCGGCCTTGCCCGGCGTCTCGTCGATATCGGCGCAAGCCACCGCGTCGGGCGCGATCCCGAGCCGCGCGAGCAGTTCGCGGCGCCGGGGGCTGGCGGAGGCCAGAGTCAGCTTGGGGGTGAGAGGCGGCGCGCTCATGAGCGCCGCCGTTTACTGCGGCCCCGGACCGCCGCGGCCGGGCATGAAGCGGTAGGTGATGCGCGCCTTGGTCAGGTCGTAGGGCGTCAGCTCGCACAGCACCTCGTCGCCCACCAGCACGCGGATGCGGTTCTTGCGCATCTTGCCGGCGGTGTGGCCGAGGACCTCGTGCCCGTTCTCCAGCTCGACCCGGAACATCGCGTTGGGCAGCAGTTCCACCACGCGCCCGCGCATTTCGAGGAGCTCTTCCTTGGCCATAGTATCCTTGTCGTATTTTGAAGCTTTGCGCCGAACGGCGGCGCGCCATAGCCGGGGGTTCGCGAAAAGGAAACCCCGCGCTCCCCGGCGGGTTTTGGACCAACCGCCAATAGCAACCGCTCAACGACATAGCGTCACGGCACCGAACATTGCGCGTTCATGTCCTTTCCCGCAAGGACCGCCGGGCAGGGGAGGGCAATTCGGGACAAAAGGGGTTCCTCGCTTGCGAACTTGCATGACCGTGTCGCTGATCGCGCTCGAGGCCGCCACGCCGTCGCTGGCGCAGCAGGCGGCGCCCGAGGCGCAACCCGCGCCCGAGGCCGCTCGACCCGCCGATCCGCCCCTGACCGACGACGATATCGACGCCATCGTGGTGACGGCGGAACGCGTTCGCGGCCAGGTCCAGACCGCCAGCGCTCCGGTGATCGAACTCGATCAGGAGCAGGTCGCCGCCTATGGCGCGGCCTCCATCGCCGACCTCGTGGCGCAGCTCTCGCCGCAGATCGGCACGGGTCGGGGGCGCGGCGGGCGGCCCGTCTTCCTGGTCAACGGCCAGCGGATCGCCAACCATCGCGAAATCGGCCGCTTCCCGCCCGAAGCGATCAAGAAGGTCGAGGTCTTGCCCGAGGAAGTGGCGCTCAAATTCGGCTACCCGGCCGACCAGCGCGTCATCAACTTCATCCTGCAGGATAATTTCGCCAGCCGCGAGGTCGAGCTCGAGGCCGGAATGCCGACGCGCGGCGGCTACGGCACCGGCCAGGCGGAGCTGGGCTTGCTGCGCATCGACGGACCGCAGCGCCTCAACGCCAGTATCGACTATACCAGGACCACGCCGCTGACCGAGGCCGAGCGGGGCATTGTCCAGACCCCGGGCACCATCCCGACCGTCGCAACTGACCCGGATCCCGCCGCGTTCCGCACCCTGGTCGCCCGAAGCGAGCAGCTCGAAGCCAATGTCACGGGAACCTATGGGCTCGGCGAGTCCGGATCGGCGGGCCAGGTCACGCTCAACAGCCAGTGGATTCGCAACCGCACCCGCTCGCTCTCCGGGCTCGACCTCGCGACTTCGACCGACGGCGCGGGCAACCCCGTCATCCGTGTGATCGATGGCGATCCGATCGCGCGGGAGACCGATAGCGACACGCTTTCGGTCGGCGCGGGCTACAGCACCCGCTTCGGCGACTACCAGTTTCAGACCACCTTCGACGGCGGGCTGACCGACACCGAGAGCCGGATCGACCGCCGCCGGACCGCCGCCGGCCCGGTGATCGCCGACCTCGCGCGCAGCAAGCTGTGGACCGCCGGGCTCAAGAGCACGCTGATCGGCCAGCCCTTTCTCCTTCCCGCCGGCGAGCTGGGGGTTACGCTCAACGCCGCCTATGCCTGGGACCGGATCGAAAGCTTCGACACCCGCACCGCCGCGGGCTTCTCCGAGCTGACGCGCGGCAATCTGTCCGCCGGCGCCAACATCTCGGTGCCCATCGCCAGCCGCAGCGACGATGCGTGGGCGGCGCTGGGCGACGTCAGCTTGACCGTCGGCGGCGGGCTGGAGAATCTCTCCGACTTCGGCACGCTCGGCAATATGACCTCCAACCTGGTCTGGAAGCCGGCCGAGCCGCTGACCCTGCAGGCGAGCTATACCGTGCGCGAAGCGGCGCCGGGGCTGAGCCAGCTCGGCGGGCCGACGATCGTCAATTTCAACGTCCCAGCCTATGATTTCCGCACCAGTCAGTCGGTGCTGATCACCCAAACCAGCGGCGGCAATCCCTCCTTGCGCGCCGAAACCCAGCGCGATCTCAAGCTGTCCGCCAGCTACGATCTCGACATCCTCGACCGCGCGAACATTCTCGTCGAATATTATCGCAACCGGTCGGACGACGTCACCAGCTCCTTC
Organism: Qipengyuania sp.; assembly: GCA_019745075.1. Lineage (GTDB taxonomy): Bacteria > Pseudomonadota > Alphaproteobacteria > Sphingomonadales > Sphingomonadaceae > Qipengyuania. Next base: position 30,529 of record JAIETR010000039.1, on the reverse strand, counting down.
CCGCTGCTGACACCGGCGATCGAGGCCGCGTTTCCGAATCGCGTCACCCGCGATGCAGCGACAGGCCGGCTGACCGCGCTCGACGTGCGGCCGGTGACCTTCGCCGAAACGCGCTCGCAGCGGCTGCGTTATGGCTTCAACCTGTTCGGGCGGCTCGGCAAACCGCTGCCGGAAGGCCAGCGCGGCCGCGGCGGCTTCGGTGCGGCGATGGTCGCGGCCCGTCCCGCGCCCGCGGACGCGCCGGCACCGGCCGCTCCGGCCGATGCGGGCGCGCTGCCGCCGCCGCCCCAGGGCCGCCCCGGCGGAATGGGCGACATGGACCCGCAACGGTTCGCGCAGCTCCGCCAGCAATTCTGCGCCACCCCCGCGGGCGCAATTCCCGATCTGTCCGCCCTCCCGCAGCAGATGCAGGACCGCCTCAAGGGCGCGGACGGCAAGATCGACCCGGCCCGCCTCGCGCTTATGCGCGAGCGTTTTTGCAGCGCCAACGCGGGCCGGCGCTTCGACCCGGCACGTTTCGCCGCCATGCGCCAGGCGCTGTGCGCCGATCCGACAAAGGATCCCGATCCTGCCGCGATCCCGGACGAAATCCGCACTCGCCTGGCCGGGCCCGACGGATCGATCGCTCCCGCACGGCTCAAGGAATTCCGCGCCCGCATCTGCGCGCTGCCGACGAGGCAGGCCCAGGGGGGGCAGGGCGGCGGCGCCGGGCGCGACCAGGGCGGGGGTGGCCATGCGCCCGACGGCGCGCCTCCGCGGTCCACCGGCGCGCCGCCGCCCGCCGCCGGTAGTCCTGGCGGGAGCGGCCAGCACGGTGGCGGCGGCTTCGGGCCGGGCGGCGGCGGAGGCCAGGGGCGCTGGAACCTGTCGCTCTACCACACCGTCAATCTCGCCAATTCGGTGCTGATCGCGCCCGGCGGTCCGTTCCTCGACCTGCTTGGCGGCGACGCCACCGGAAGCAGCGGCGGGGTCTCGCGGAACCTGCTCGAGCTCGAGGGCGGCGCGTTTTACCGCGGGATCGGCCTCCGGCTGTCGGGCAATTACCGGACCGCGACCAGGGTGCGCGGGACCGGCCTGCCGGGATCGAGCGATTTGTTCTTCGGCGACCTGGCGACCTTCAATTTGCGCACCTTCGTCGCGCTCGACCAGCAGAAATGGCTGGTCGGCGAGGGCGCTCCGGGCTTCTTCAAGAACGCGCGGGTGTCGCTGCGGGTGAACAACATTTTCGATGCGCGCCAGCGAGTGACCGATGCAAATGGCGTGGTGCCGCTGCGTTATCAGCCCTTCCTCATCGATCCGGTCGGGCGTTTCGTGGAGATCGAATTCCGCAAGCTGTTCTGATCCTCCCGCTGCGGGGGATTGACCCCGCTGTGTCGTGCGAACACTATCCGCCGGGGACTATTGGGGGATGGCGATGCACAAGTACGCAACAGGGATCGCGGTGGCGCTGTTCGCCACCTGCGCGGCGGCGCAGAGCGGTGACGCGGCACAGCAACGCAAGGCAATGCTCGAGCGCGCCCGCGTGGCGGAGTTGCCCGGGGTCTGGCAGCCCGCCCCGACCAGCAAGCTCAGCAACGCGGCCGCTAACTACGCGCAGCGGCTGTGCTCGTCGATCTTCATCGCGGGAATGGAGCCCGCGCTCGCCAAGGCCACCCTGGGTGACGCCAACGCCTTGGCCCCGCTGGCGGAGCGCGTGCAACTCGGCGAACCCGTGATCGACCGCGAGCGGACGGAGGTCAGGGTCGGGATGCCTGGCGGCCGCCGCCGGATCGCGCGGCGGATCGCCAGTCAAGGATGCGTCATGCTGCCCGAGGCGGCCCCGCGGATCGCGTTCACGCCGAGCAAGGTGACTCCCCGGCCCGCCGGTGCGGAGCTTGCGGCCACACCGCTTCCAGCCGGTTTCGACGCGGGTCAGGTCGCGGCTGCGGTCAACGCGGCTTTCGAGCCCGATGACGCGTTCACGCAGGCCTTCGTGGTCACCTGGAAAGGGCGGGTGATCGGCGAACGCTACGGCCTGGGTGCGGGACCGGACACTCCGCTCGAAGGCTGGTCGATGGGCAAGAGCGTCGTCGCCAGCCTGCTCGGCACGCTAGTGCAGCGGGGAGTCTACATGCTCGATCAGCCCGCGCCGATCCCCGAGTGGCAAGGAGCGGGCGATCCGCGCACGGAAATTCGCATCCGCGACATCATGCAGATGTCGAGCGGCCTGCGCATCCGCGCCGAACAGGATCCGGAATATGTGGACGACGGGACATTGGCCGATCACTGGTACTATTACGGCGCGCCCGATGCGTTCGCCTACGCCGCCAGCCGGCCGCAGCAGTGGCGACCCGGCACCATCGGCCGTTACCGCAACACCGACCCGGTGCTCGGCAGCTACCTGGTCAAGCTGGGGGTGGCCAAGCTCGGGCTGGACTATCACAGCTATCCCCAGCGCGCGCTGTTCGACCCGCTTGGCATCCGCTCGGCAGTGCTGGAAACCGACGCGAGCGGCAACTTCATCACCCAGGGGTCCGAACTGATGAGCGCGCGCGATTGGGCGCGCCTGGGCAACCTCTACCTCAACGACGGGGTCTGGAACGGACAGCGGTTGCTGCCGGCGGGGTTCGCGAAGTTCGTCAGCACCCCGGCGCCCGCCTGGGTGGCCGACGGACGGCCGATCTACGGCGGCTTCTTTTGGCTCAATACCGATGGCGCGCTCAACGCGCCGAAGGATGCCTATGCCATGCTGGGTGCGGGCGGGCAGTATACGATCGTCATCCCCTCGCACGATCTGGTTGTGGCCCGGCTTGGACGTTACGCTGGCGGTAGACCGGCCGCGACGAGCCTCAACAGGGCGCTCGGACTGCTGCTCCCCGCGGTGCCCAAAAGCCGCTGAGGTCTACTTCAGGCTGGATCGCGGGAACACGAGCGCGGCCAGTCCCTTGTGCACGAACGGCCGCCACCCGCCCTCGGGCTGCGCCAGCCGGTCGGCGATAGTGTTCTCGGCCTCGTTCCCCTCGCCGGCGCCGTGCTGCACCGAGCCGCGCCAGTGGCGCGGCGCTCGAGGCGAAAACAAGAAACCACATCCCCTCGGGATGTGGTGCCCAGGGGCGGAGTCGAACCACCGACACGACGATTTTCAGTCGTCTGCTCTACCACTGAGCTACCCGGGCATATCCGTGGCCACGGCAAAAGCCGGCGCGCCGTTCGGAAGGGCGCGCCTATGGCGGAGCGGCGCGGGCTTGGCAAGATCGTTGTTGGTGCACGAGGGCGCTCGGCGTGGTCGAGTACACTCCGGCTTTGCCTCGGCACCTCCCGAAGCTGCGCAATGGCAAGGCTGAAACCTTGCGGCTTCCGGGGAATTGCAGCGGTGGGCATGGGAATGGAGCGACGAGATGGCGGTGACGATCCGGCGCGCAGGTTGCTGCTGGTCCGGCGGTTTCAACAGCAGGAAGAGGAGCACTCCGCCTGGCAGTTTCTCGACATGCTCGCCGCCACCTACCGCCGCCTGCCGAAGCCAGGGTGCGAGCACCGCGACTGGGTCGCCCGCTCGCGCCGCAGCCTGCGCGATCCGAGCGGCAGCGCCAAGGTGCGCCGGCGCGGCGATGACCACGGGTGGGCGCCCCGCGCCGCGGGGGTTGCCGGCCGTCAATGCATCTCCATCGCCCGGCGGCGCCAGCTCGGGTGGTCCCCCTTGCGCCACAGCGCATGCTCGTCGTCGTGGAGCAGCGTCGAGCAGGGGATCGCCAGCACCTCGCTCTCGAGCAGGGCCATTTCGCCCAGCGCCTCCTCCATCTCGCCCATCTCGCGGTGGAGCTCGAGTACGCGCGTTTCGACGCGCACCGCGTCGATCTTGGCGTTGATCGAGGCGATGGTGTCGACCTCCTCCCGCAGCCGGTTCTTGCCGAGCTCGGCCACGATCTCCTTGCGGATGCCCTCGTAGATCGGGTGGCCGGGCGCGATGCGCTGGACGCCGTAGCGGTCCGAGCGGCGGTGCTGGAGCATGAAGCGCAGCAGATTGTTTTCGGGCTTGTCCCAGGTGCCGAGCAGCTGGCCGCCCGAGACGATCGGCGTGGGCGTCCCCTTGACCGCGCGTTCGAGCGCGCAGTCCTCCAGCCGCTGCATCCCGAGCTCGGGCAGGCGCACGGTTTCGGCGGGATGGGCGGCTCGGCCGGCTGGACGATATCGGAGGGCGGGGGGCTTTGCTGCATGGCGGGAGAACCCCTGCCCGTTGTGCGCGATCCCGCCGCGCGATAGGCGCCGACGATGGACAACCTCACCCACAGCCTCGTCGGCGCGCTGATCGGCCAAGCCGGGCTCAAGCGGAAGACCGGCTTGGCGATGCCCGCGCTGATCGTCGGCGCGAACCTGCCCGATGTCGATGCGGCCAGCTTCCTGTGGCTGGATGGCGTCGAGCATCTCGCCTTCCGCCGCGGCATCACCCACGGACCCGTAGCTTGGGTGCTGCTGCCGCTGCTGCTGGCGGGCGCGCTGTGGTGGTTCGATCGCTGGCAGACGCGGCGCGGCAGCCGGCCGGAGAAGCGCCTGCCGGTGCGCTTCGGCTGGCTCTACGGCCTCGCCTTCCTCGCGACGCTGACCCACCCGGCGCTCGACTGGCTCAACGTCTATGGCATCCGCCTGCTCGAGCCCTTCAGCAGCCGCTGGTTCTACGGCGACGTGCTGTTCATCATCGACGTCTGGCTCTGGGCGGTCCTTGGGGCTGGGGTGTGGCTCTCGCTGCGGCGGGAAAGCAAGGAGCGCGATTGGCGGACGCCCGCTCGGACCGCGCTGGCGATCGCGCTGCCTTACATCGTTGGCAACGGCGTCTGGTCGGGCCTGATAAGGTTCGCCGAGGGTGCGTCCTTCGAGAAGGCGATTTCGTCGCCGCTACCACTGGCATTCTGGGATCGCGAACTCATCGGCTTCGTGAGCGAGGGACAATACGAGATCGATGGCAGGCGGTTCGGTAACTGCGATCTCGCCAGGTCAGTCGCACAAGCGGGATACGATACTGGCTTGGTCGCCTTCCTGTTCTGGTCGCGCGCGCCGTTCGCCGAGCGCGCGCCCGATGGGTCGGTGCTGATCCGCGATGCGCGCTACTACGACCCGCGGGCGCGGGCTCGGTTCACCGTCGCGTTGCCCGACGTGCGGTGCGAGCCCCTTTCCAAACCATGAGCGCACTTCTTCCCGAGCCCGCTCGTCCTGAGCCTGTCGAAGGACGGCTGGCGAAACGTTGCACCCGCGTGCTTCGACACGCTCAGCACGAGCGGTGGCGGGGGTGAAACAAGTTCAGATCGTCTGGCTCCGCCGCGACCTGCGGTTTGCCGATCAGCCCGCGCTCCATGCCGCCGCGCAGGCGGGTCCGGTGATCCCGGTGTTCGTGCTCGACGATGCGGCGGCGGGCGATCATGCCTATGGCGGGGCGAGCCGGTGGTGGCTGCATCGTTCGCTCGACAGCCTTAGCAAAAGCCTCGGCCAGCGCGGCTCACGGATCGTGCTGCGACGGGGCGATGCGGCGGCGGAGCTGGCGACAATCGCCAAGGAGACCGGCGCGTCCGCCATCCATGCCATCCGGCATTACGAGCCGTGGTGGCGCAAGGCGCAGGGCGAGCTCAAGGACGCGCTGCCCGCCGAGTGCGAGCTTCACCTCCATGACGGCAACTACCTCGCCGAGCCGGGCAGCGTCACCACCGGATCGGGCGGGGCGTACAAAATCTACACCCCGTTTTCGAAGGCGGTGCTGGAGCGGATGCCGCCGCGTCATGGACTGCCGGCGCCCGAGCATGTCGCTGCGCCGGAGAACTGGCCGAAGTCGGACGATCTCGCCGATTGGAACTTGCTCCCTACCAAGCCCGATTGGGCCAGCGGGCTGCGCGATTTCTGGGATGTCGGCGAGGCCGCGGCACATGCGCGGCTCGAGGAATGGGCCGAGGATGTCGCGGGATATGACGACAGCCGCAATCTGCCCTCTCAGGACGGTTCCAGCCGCCTTTCACCCCACTTGCATTGGGGCGAGATTTCGCCGGTGCAGGTCTGGCACCGCCTCTCCGGCAAGCGCGGCAAGGGCTGGCAGACCTTCGCCAAGGAGCTGATCTGGCGCGACTATGCGCAGAATATCGTCGCCGAATTCCCCGACTACCCGCGCAACAGCTATCGCGACGGCTACTCCCGGCTGTGGCGCACCGGCAGGGCGGCCGACGCCGATTTCGCCGCCTGGACCAGGGGCCGCACCGGCTACCCCATCGTCGATGCCGGAATGCGCCAGCTGTGGCGGACCGGCTGGATGCACAACCGCATACGCATGATCGCGGCGAGCTTTCTGGTGAAGCATCTGCTGATCGATTGGCGCCGGGGGGAGCAATGGTTCCGGGACTGTCTGGTCGATGCCGACTATGCCAACAACGGCGTCAACTGGCAGTGGGTCAGCGGCACCGGAGTGGATAGCAACATGTTCGTGCGCATCATGGCCCCGCTGACGCAGAGCGAGAAGTTCGACGCCGCGGGCTACATCCGCGAATATGTGCCCGAACTGGCGGAGTTGTCCGACACAGACATCCACGATCCGCCCGAGGACAAGCGCGGCGATTACCCCAAGTCGATCATCGGCCACCGCGAAGGGCGCGAGCGCGCGCTCGCGGCCTATCGAGGGGCAAGGGGATGAGTACCCTATTCCGTTCGCATCGAGCGCTTCGGCAGGCTCAGGATAAACTGCCGCCATTCTCTCGTCAGTCGAGATGTCTTGCGCGGCGTGTCTCGACCTCGCTCGACACGAACGGAGTAGGATGGATTACAGGGGGCTGGCCAGCCGCCGCACCACCAGCCCGTCACGATCGCGGCCAGGCCACGCACCGCGGGATTGTTCATTGCCGCCACCCCCTTGTCGCCATCCGGTTACGCGCCAGTCAAGCAGCACTCCATCTTGTCCGCAACACGCGCTGTCGCCATAGCCGGTGCGATGGATGGGATGACCGGCGGGCGAGGGCGCGAATTGATCGAGAGCGGGCGGCGCTTCGCGCGCACGCCGGGCTTGCTGGCGCGGCTGCTCGCGCCGGGCTTCGAGAAGGTGCTGGCGCGGATCGACCGGGCACTGACCAGCGGGACGATCCACGGCGTCCTGCCCAACGGATCGCGGGTCACGCTGGGCGGCCGCGCGCCGGGCCACGAGTGCGAGGTGCGATTGCGCAGCTGGAACGGGATGCTCCAACTCGCCAGCAATGGCTCGGTCGGCTGGTATCAGGCCTGGGCGGCGGGCGAGTGGGAGAGTCCCGATCCGGTGCCGCTGTTCGCCCTGTTCATGCAGCATGCCGAGCGACTCGGCGACACCGCCCGCGCCAAGGGCCCGTTCCGGGCGGGGCTGCGGATCGCGCATCTGTTCAACCGCAACACGCCGGCCGGCGCGCGCAAGAACATCGCCGCGCATTACGACCTCGGCAATGATTTCTACGCCGCCTGGCTCGATCACACGATGAGCTATTCCTCGGCGCTGGAGGCGGGAGGGGACGGGCTGGAGGCGGCGCAGCGGCGCAAGATCGCGGCCTTGGCGGCGCGCGTCGCGGGCGCGCGGAGCGTGCTCGACATCGGCTGCGGCTGGGGCGGGCTCGCCGCCTGCCTGGCCCGGGGCGGGAGCCAGGTCGATGCCATCAGCCTCTCGGACGCGCAGCTCGGCTGGGCGAAGGCGCATCACCAGGGTCCTCGCTTCCTCAAGCAGGACTACCGCGAGACGAGCGGACAGTATGACGCCGTGGTCAGCGTCGAGATGGCCGAGGCGCTGGGGCGCGAGAACTGGCCGGTGTTCATGGATTGCCTGGCGCGCAACCTGAAGCCGGGCGGGCGGGCGGCGCTGCAGTTCATCTCGATGCGCGAGGAGCTGTTCGACGCCTATGCCGCCAGCGCCGACTTCATCCAGGCCTATATCTTCCCCGGCGGGCTGTTGATCCGCACCAGCGAGTTCCGCAGGCTGGCCGAGGAGCGCGGGCTGGAATGGCGGGATCAGGTCGATTTCGGTCTCGACTATGCCGAGACGCTGAAACTGTGGCGCGCGAACTTCGAGAGCGCGGTGGCCGAGGACCGCTTGCCCGCGGGCTTCGACGAGAGCTTCGTCGATCTGTGGCGATACTATCTGATGTATTGCGAGGGCGGCTTCCGGGGCGGTGGGATCGATGTCCACCAGGTCACGCTGGTGAAAGGGGAGGGATGAGGATGCGGTATTGGAAGATTTGCCTGGGGGCGTTGGCGCTCGCCTCCTGCGCGACGGCGCCCGTCGAGCGGCCGCTCGCGGTGCGAAGCGTGCCGCGCACACCCCCGCCTGCCGACGATGCGGGGCTGCTGTTCTGGAGCCAGGCGACGCGCACCGACCGTTTCCGGAAGCTCGAGGATTTCTACCCTGGGCTTGAGGTCGCCGCAGCGCCGCGCGTGCGCGGCCTGCCGCGCGGAGCGCCGCTCGATACCGCCACGCTCGCGAAGATCGACGCGCAGCTCGAAGCGATCAACGCGGCCGGCATCATGGTGCTGCAGGACGGCAAGGTCCGCTACGAACGCTACCGGCTCGGCTTCGCACCCGATCAGCGCTGGACCAGTTTCTCCGTCGCCAAGAGCTTCACCTCGACGCTGCTCGGCGCGGCGGTCAAAGATGGCGCGCTTAGCCTGTCCGATCCGGTGACCGAGCACCTGCCCGGGCTGCGCGGCACCGCCTACGACGGCGTCACCGTCGAGCAGGTCGCGACCATGACCTCGGGCGTGAAGTGGAACGAGGACTATACCAATCCCAAGAGCGATGTCGCGCGCATGCTTTCGGTCACGCCGGTCGCGGGCGAGCCGCAGTCGGTGACTTACGCCAGGACGCTGATGCGCGAGGCGCCTGCGGGCAGCAAATGGGTCTACAAGACGCTCGAAACAAATCTGCTCGGCGACATCGTGGCCGCCGCCACCGGACGGTCGCTGGCCGACTACGCCAAGGAGAAGATCGTCGATCCGGCGGGCTTTTCGGGCGGGCTGTTCTGGATGACCGACCTCACCGGGCGCAACATCGGCGGCTGCTGCCTCAGCGTGCGGCTGTCGGATTATGCGCGCCTGGGCCAGTGGGTGCTGGAGGGCGGGCAGCCCTCGGTGCCGGCGGACTGGTTCGAGAGAGCCGGGACCAGGCACGCCGATATCGGCGTCCCCGGTTATGGCTATGGCTATCAGTGGTGGACCAACCCGCTGGGCTTCGGCGCGCAGGGCATTTTCGGGCAGTACATCACCATCGTGCCGAGCCAGCGGCTGGTAATCGCGGTGGTTTCGAGCCATCCCACAGCCACCGGCAAGGCGTTGAGCGAGGCGCGCGCGGCGCTGTGGCGTGTGGTTTCGGAAGGAGCGGCACGTTAAGCCCCATCGCTTCCCAGTGCCTCCGTTCGTGTGGAGCCCTTCGGCAGGCTCAGGATGAACTGCCGTTCCTGAACGTCAGTCGAGACACCCGCGTGCGTATCTCGACTACGCGCTTCGCGCTCCGCTCGATACGAACGGAACCCTATGGAATGGGAGAAAGTTCAGCAGGGCGAGCGGTAGGCGCCTTCGCCCGAATAGCGGGCGAGGATGTTGTCGTGGACGATCGGGCTCAAGAGCTCGGTGAAGGCGCAGCCGACCTGGCAGTTCTCCCACCACACCACCTGCCCTTGGAGCGATTCGAGACCCGGCAGCGTCAGCCAGCACACCTGGCCCTCGTGCATGCGGTTGATCGCGGCGGCCGAGAAGCCCGAGATCGAGAGGTCGTGGACGACGGTCTGGAACGCCCGTCCGCCCGATGCGCGCAGCTGACCGGGAATGGTCAGCCGGGTGCGCGGCGAGCAACGGTCTTCCTGCGCTGCGAGGGTATAGCGGTCGCTGGTTGCGTAAGACATGATCCGGCTCTTTCCGTAGCAATCCTCACGCGGCCGGCGCCCCCGCACGCCCGCGTCCGAGCATTATGACGCGGGAGCATTAGCGAACTGACAGCGGCTATGGTTAACCGCTCGTTTCCAGACGCTCGCGATGGCCGGTCTCGAAGTCGCCGGTCAGCAGCGCGACGATGCGCTCGGCGACCACGGCGGGTTCCTTGACGCTCCTGGGGTCTTCGCCGGGGTAGGCGCGGGCGCGCATCTGGGTGCGCGTGGCGCCGGGATCGACGATGGCGACGCGGACATTGGAGATCGAACCAACCTCCCGCGCATAGCTGTCGAGGAGATTCTCGAACCCCGCCTTGGTGGCGGCATAGGCGCTCCAATAGGCGCGCGGTTTCGCGGCCACGCTGCTGGTCAGGCCGACCACCCGCCCGGCTGGCGCGCGTTTGAGCATGGGATCGAAGCTGGCCAGCAAGGCCTGCGTCGCCAGCAGGTTGACGGTGATCGCGCGGCCGAGTTCCTTGCCGTCGATCTGCGTCACCGGACCGAGCGAGGGCAGATAGGCGGCGGCGATCACCAGGATGTCGAGCGTGTCCCAGCGCCCCGCCAGCGCGCTCGCGAGCCGGGCGATGCCGTCGGATTCGGAGAGATCGACCGGTGCGATGGTGGCGGTGCCGCCACCCTCGTGGATCGCGTCCTCGACTCCCTCCAGCGCCCCGACGTCGCGCCCGGTAATGACGACATGCGCGCCCGCGGCGGCCAGCGCCAAGGCGGTGGCGGCGCCGATGCCCTTGCTCGAGCCGGTGACGAGCGCGGTCTTGCCGGCGAGCGGTTTGCTATCGGCCATGTTGGGTCAGGCGACCTTGTCGACCGGGAAGGAGAGCTGCGCGAGCTGCGATTCGCGGCGCGCCAGGTCGGTCAGCGAGGTCGGATATTCGCCGCTGAAGCAGGCGTCGCAGAACTGCGGCCTGGCGTTGTCGCGGTCCGCGCCGCTGACCGCGCGGTAGAGCCCGTCGATCGAGACGAAGGCGAGGCTGTCGGCCTTGATGAACTCGCGCATCGGCTCCAGCTCCATGCGCGCGGCGAGCAGCTTGGAGCGCTCGGGCGTGTCGACGCCGTAGAAGCAGCTGTGCGCGGTGGGCGGGCTGGCGACGCGGAAATGGACCTCGGTGGCGCCCGCGTCGCGCATCATCTCGACAATCTGCATCGAAGTGGTGCCGCGGACGATCGAATCGTCGATCAGCACGATCCGCTTGCCCTCGACCAGGCCGCGGTTGGCGTTGTGCTTGCGCTTGACCCCGGCGTGGCGCGCGCCGTCGCTCGGCTGGATGAAGGTGCGCCCGACGTAGTGCGATCGGATGATGCCGAGCTCGAACGGGATGCCCGAGGCCGCGGCGAAGCCGATCGCGGCGGGCACGCCGCTGTCCGGCACGGGGACAACCAGATCGGCCTCGACCGGCGCCTCGCGCGCGAGCTCGCCGCCGATGGCCTTGCGCGCCTCGTAGACGCTGCGACCCGCGAAGCAGCTGTCGGGGCGGCTGAAATAGACGTGCTCGAAGATGCAGGGCCGCGGCGCTTGGCTGCCGAAGGGGCGGAGCGAAGTGACCTTGCCGTCGAAATCGACGCGCAGAAGCTCGCCCGGCTCGACCTCGCGCTCGAAATGGGCGCCAACGATGTCGAGCGCCACGGTCTCGCTCGCGAACACGGTCGCGTCCCCGATCTTGCCCATCACCAGCGGGCGGATCCCGAGCGGGTCGCGGCAGGCGATCATGCCCTCGCGCGTCATCACGATCAGCGAATAGGCTCCCTCGAGCAGCCGCAGCGCATCGACCAGCTTGTCGGTGATGGTCGGGTAGCGGCTGGTGGCCACGAGGTGGATGATGACCTCGGTGTCGCTGGTCGACTGGAAAATCGCGCCGCGCCGCACCAGGTCGTCGCGCAAGGTGCGGGCGTTGGAGATATTGCCGTTGTGCGCCACCGCGAAGCCGCCGCCGGCGAGCTCGGCATAGAGCGGCTGGACGTTCCTGAGGCCCGCCCCGCCGGTGGTCGAATAGCGCACATGGCCCGCCGCCATCCGGCCCGGCAGCTCGGCGATGGCTTCCGCGGCGGAGAAATTCTCGGCGACATGGCCGAGCCCGCGGCGCGAATAGAACTCCTCGCCGTCGTAGCTTGTGATTCCGGCGGCTTCCTGCCCGCGGTGCTGGAGCGCGTGGAGGCCCAGCGCGGTTGCCGCCGCGGCATCGGCGGCGTTGATGGCGCCGAAAATGCCGCATTCCTCGCGCAGCTTGTCGCCGTCCGCGTCCAGAAATGGGTTGGTGAGGTTCATGGGTCGCCCGGTGCCGCCGCGTGCCGGAGCCAATGGCGATGTTGCGGCTCGATTACAAGGCTGGTGCGGTGGGGCGAGGGCCGAGACGAACGCCATCACGAGCAAGCGTGCGAGCCCACGCCGCAAAGGCGACGAAGGCGACACCTGTCACCCCGAAACACCAGCCCAAAGCACTGTTCTCCGAAGCAAAGTTCCGCCGCCCGCCGGTTGACACATCGCCTGCGAAAATTTCGGCAGCTCCTGTCCGCCAAAGCCCGTCGCGCTTGGCACGGGCTGTCCGGCGAGCAAAGGGTGACACATAGCGCCGCATGGCATCCGATATAACCTATGTGGTTACTTTTTGCAAGCCAGTTCGATAGCCCATCCGAACATGGCCTGCCATTGCGCGTTCATTCGCGCGCCCCTAAGGCAGCGCGCGGGCGCTCTATTATGACGATTTTCAACCCTTGATCCTCTCCCCCTTCGAACGGACCATCGCCAAGCGCTACCTGCTGCCGGGCAAGAGCGAGGCGTTCATCGCGCTGGTGGCGAGTATCTCCATCGGCGTGGTGATGCTTTCGGTCGCGATGCTGGTGATCGTGATGAGCGTCATGAACGGCTTCCGCGCCGAGCTGATGGACAAGATCGTCGGGCTCAACGGCCACGCCATCGTCCAGGCCTATGGCGGGCGGCTCGACAATTGGCAGGGGGTGCTCGCGGATGTCCGCGCCACGCCCGAGGTCACCGACGCCTCGCCGCTGATCGAGCAGCCGCTGCTGGTGACATTCAACGGCCGGGTCGAGGGCGTGCTGGTGCGCGGCAACACGCAAGGCGACATCGGGAAGTTCGCCAACAAGCTGGTCGCCGGGAACCTCTCCGCGCTCCAGCCCAATGCCGGCAAGATCATGATCGGCGCGCGGCTGGCGCAGAACATCGGCGCGCGCGTGGGCGACGTGATCACGGTCATCAACCCGCAGGGGCGCAGCACGCCCTTCGGCACGGTGCCGCGCCAGGTCGGCTACGAAGTGGCGGCGATCTTCGAGGTCGGCATCTACGACTACGACGAGAAATTCGTGGTCATGCCGATCGCCGATGCGCAGACGCTGCTGCTGCTGGGCGACCAGATCGGCATGATCGAGGTCAAGGTGACCGATCCCGACCGGGTCGGCGAAATCCTCGCCCCGGTGCAGCGCAAGCTCGCTGGCCGCGCGCTCCTCAGCGACTGGCGGCAGATCAACGCCTCGCTGTTCGAAGCCTTGCAGGTCGAGCGCGTGGCGATGGCATTCGCCTTGTCTTTCATGGTCCTGGTGGCGGCGTTCAACATCCTTTCGAGCCTGGTGATGCTGGTCCGCGCCAAGACCCGCGACATTGCGATCATGCGCACGATGGGCGCGACAAGGCAGAGCCTGATCAAGATTTTCGTCACCACCGGCTTCACCGTGGGCGCGATCGGCACCGTCGCGGGGCTGATCCTCGGCACGATCGTGCTGTTCTTCCGCGAAAGCATCGTCGCGGGCATCGGCAAACTTACCGGCCAGGATTTGTGGGATCCGGAAGTGCGTTTCCTCTCGGCGGTTCCCGCCAAGGCCGATCCGGTGGAGATTGCGTTGATTATCCTGCTGGCGCTGGTGCTCAGCTTCCTCGCCACGCTCTATCCGGCGTGGAAGGCGGCGAGCACCGATCCGGTGGAGGTGCTGCGCTATGAGTAGCGGTGTGCCCCCGGTGGTCGCGCTCCAGAGCGTCACGCGCAGCTTCGAGCAGGGCGGCATCCGCATCGACGTGTTGCGCGGCGTCGATCTGGCCGTGATGCCGGGCGAGATCGTCGCGCTGCTCGGCCCTTCGGGCTCGGGCAAATCGACCATGCTTCAGGCGGTCGGGCTGCTGGAGGGCGGCTTCGGCGGCGAGATCGCGATCGCCGGCACCCGCGCCGATCGGTCGGACAGCAGCGCCCGTACCACGCTGCGCCGCGATCATCTCGGCTTCGTCTATCAGTTTCATCATTTGTTGCCCGATTTCAACGCGCGCGAGAACGTGGTGCTGCCGCAGCTCGTGGCGGGAAAGCCCCGCGCCGAGGCGGAGGCCCGGGCCGAGGAATTGCTGACGGCGCTCGGATTGGCGGGCCGCATGACGCACCGCCCGAGCCAGCTCTCCGGCGGGGAGCAGCAGCGCGTCGCGGTCGCCCGCGCGCTCGCCAACCGGCCCAAGCTGGTGCTGGCCGACGAGCCGACGGGCAATCTCGACGAGCACACCGCCGACAAGGTGCTCGAACAGTTTCTCCAGCTCGTGCGCGGGCAGGGCAGCGCGGCGCTGATCGCCACCCACAACGAGCGGCTGGCGGCACGGTTGGACCGCGTGGTACGGCTGCACGACGGAGTCTTGGAAGAAGGGGGCCAGCGATGACCACGATCGCCGATTTCAAGGTCACCACCAATCGCGGCCAGGAACTCGACCTCGAGGACAAGCTCGGCAGCGTGCTGCTGGTGGTCAACACCGCCAGCAAATGCGGTTTCACCCCGCAGTATGACGGGCTCGAGAAGCTCTACGAGAGCTACAAGGACCGCGGCTTCGAGGTTCTGGGGTTCCCCTGCAACCAGTTCGGCGGGCAGGAGCCCGGCGATGCCGACGAGATCGCCGAGTTCTGCAAGGTCAACTTCGGCGTTACCTTCCCGCTGATGCAGAAGGTCGATGTGAACGGGGCCGGTGCCAGCCCGCTGTTCGACTGGATGAAGAGGGAAGCGCCGGGTATTCTCGGTTCCAGGGCGATCAAGTGGAACTTCACGAAGTTCCTCATCGACCGGCAGGGGAAGGTAGTGAAGCGCTACGGCCCCGCCGATGCGCCCGAAGGCATCGCGAAGGACATCGAGAAGCTGCTTTAGGAAAAGACCACTCCTTATTTCACCCGTTCGTCGCGAGCGAAGTCGAGGGACTGGTTCGAGCGTAGCCGAGAACCTTTGCCCACAGGGGCCTCGGCTTCGCTCGGCCAAGCCCTTCGACAAGCTCAGTGCGAACCGGGGGTGTGGAAAAGTGCAGCGTGAGCACGGCTGGCGAATCCCGACGCAATCCGCATAGTGACACCGATGCCCTTCGCCCCCTTCGTCCCCTTGCGTGTGATGAGCGCCTATTCGCTGCTCGAGGGCGCGATCGAGCCAAAGGCGATGGCCAGGCTGGGTAAGGAGCGCGGCTTTCCCGCCATCGCGATTTGCGACCGCAACGGGCTCTACGGCGCGGTGCAGTTCGCGAATTATTGCATGGATGAGGGCGTTCAGCCGATCACCGGGACATTGCTTGGAATCGCGCGCGACGAGGACGGCAGGCAGGTCGATTACCTGCCGCTGTTCGCACAGGACGAGGCCGGATACCAGAACCTGTGCCACCTGGTTTCGAGCGCGCACCTCGATCGGTCGCTGGCGCTCGAGCCGCACATCGCACTCGGCGACCTGGAAGGGCGGACCGAAGGTCTGATCGCCTTTACCGGCGCCGGCGAGGGCGGCGTGACGCGGCTGCTAGCCGAGGGGCAGCACACCCATGCCGAGGCGCTGCTCGCGCGGCTGGAAGCGGTGTTCCCGGCTCGGCTCTACATCGAACTGGCACGGCGCGGCGACGCGATCGAGGAGGCGGCCGAGGCCGCGCTGATCGATCTCGCCTATGCGCGCGACCTGCCGCTGGTCGCGACCAATCCCGCGCAGTTCGGCGAGCCGCACCAGCACAAGGCGCATGACGCCATGCTCTGCATCGCGGCCGGTAGCCATGTCGATGCCGAGGACCGCGCGCGCTCCAACCCCGAGGCCTGGGTCAAGAGCGCAAGGATGATGGAGGAGATATTCGCCGATCTTCCCGAGGCGACAGCCAACACGCTGGTGGTGGCGCAACGCTGCGCCTTCGCGCCGCCCAACCGCAAGCCGATCCTGCCCAGCCTCGCCGGCGACCTCGAGGGCGAGGCGCGGATGCTGGCCGAGGACGCCAGGGCCGGGCTTGCGGCGCGACTGTCCCTCCAATACCCCAACACCGCTCAGGCTGAGCTTGTCGAAGCCCTTGGCGAAACGGGCGAGGCGCGGCGCGCGGCCTTCGACAGGCTCAGGCCGAGCGGCGTCGGGGAAGAATTCCTCGAATATGCGCAGCGCCTCGATTTCGAAGTCCAGGTCATCAACCAGATGGGCTTCCCCGGCTACTTCCTGATCGTCGCCGACTTCATCAAATGGGCCAAGGAGCAGGGCATCCCGGTGGGGCCGGGTCGCGGCTCGGGCGCGGGCTCGGTGGTCGCCTGGGCGCTGACCATCACCGATCTCGACCCGCTCAAGCTCGGCCTGCTGTTCGAGCGCTTCCTCAACCCTGAGCGGGTCTCGATGCCGGACTTCGACATCGATTTCTGCGAAACCCGCCGCGGCGAGGTGATCCGCTACGTCCAGGCGAAATACGGCCACGACCACGTCGCGCAGATCATCACCTTCGGCAAGCTAAAGGCGCGCGCCGTGCTGCGCGACACGGGCCGTATCCTGCAGATGAGCTACGGACACGTCGATCGGCTGTGCAAGATGGTGCCCAACCATCCGACCGACCCGTGGACGCTGAAGCGCGCGCTCAACGGCGCCGCCGATTTCCGCCGCGAATACGACGACAGCGCCGAGGTCAAGCGACTGGTCGATCTGGCGATGCAGTTGGAAGGCTTCCCGCGCAACTCCAGCACCCACGCGGCGGGGGTGGTGATCGGCGACCGGCCGCTGGCGCAGCTGGTCCCGCTCTACCGCGATCCGCGCTCGGACATGCCGGTCACGCAGTTCGACATGAAGCATGTCGAAACCAGCGGGCTGGTGAAGTTCGACTTTCTCGGCCTCAAGACCCTCTCGGTGCTGCAGAAGGCGGTCGAACTGCTCGACAAGCGCGGCGTCGCCATCGACCTCTCCGCGCTCCCGCTCGACGATGCGGCGGTCTACGAGCTGATGAAGCGCGGCGACACCGTGGGCGTGTTCCAGCTCGAATCCGAAGGCATGCGCCGCACGCTGACGGCGGTGAAGCCGACCAATTTCGGCGACATCGTCGCGCTCGTCTCGCTCTACCGCCCCGGCCCGATGGACAACATCCCGCTGTTCGGCAAGCGCAAGGGCGGCGAGGTCGCGATCGAATACCCGCACCCCAAGCTCGAGGGCATTCTCGCCGAGACCTACGGCATCTTCGTTTATCAGGAACAGGTGATGCAGGCGGCGCAGATCCTCGCCGGCTATTCGCTCGGCGATGCCGACCTGCTGCGCCGCGCGATGGGCAAGAAGGTCCAGGCCGAGATGGACGCGCAGCGCCAGCGATTCGTCGACGGCTGCCGCGAGGTCTCGCAGATCGAGGCCAAGCGCGCCAACGAGCTGTTCGACCTGATCGACAAGTTCGCGGGCTATGGCTTCAACAAGAGCCACGCCGCCGCCTATGCGCTGCTCGCCTATCAGACCGGGTGGCTGAAGGCGCATTATCCGGAGGAATTCTTCGCCGCCTCGATGTGCTTCGACATGCACCAGTCGGAGAAGCTCGCGGCCTTCGTGGACGATGCCCGGCGCGGCGGGGTGACGCTGCTGCCGCCGAGCATGAACCACTCCGAAGCCGAGTTCACCGTCGAACAGACCGACGACGGCCATGCGGTCCGCTATGCGCTGGCCGGCATCCGCAACGTCGGCGAGAAGGCGATGGAGGCGATCGCGCGCGACCGCGAGGCGCGCGGGCCCTTCGAGAGCCTGCAGGACCTGTTCGAGCGGCTTCCCAAGGGTGCGCTCAACTCGCGCGGGCTCGAAGCGCTGGCGGCGGCCGGCGCGCTCGACGAGTTCGAGCCGGACCGCGCCAAGGTCTATGCCAATGCCGATCTGCTGCTGGCGGTGGCGGATGCCGCCGAGCGCGAGCGCAGCAGCGGGCAGCAAGGATTGTTCGGGGGGGAGGCCGAGCAGGGCGATACGCTCCGGCTCAAGGAGGTCGAGCCGTGGAGCCGCGCCGAGCGGATGGCCAAGGAGCGCGAGAACTTCGGCTTCTATTTCTCCGCCCACCCGGTCGAGGCCTATCGCCAGGTCGCCAGCGCCAATGGCGCGCGCAGCTATGCCTCGCTGATGAGCGGTGGAGCGCCCACCGGGGGGCGCGCCAGCGCCGTCATGGCGGCGATGGTCGAGAAGGTGAACAAGGGCACCACCCGCAAGGGCAAACCCTTCGTGCGGGCCGATTTCTCCGACAGCAGCGGCCAGTTCAGCGCCGCCTGCTTCGAGGAATCGCTGGTCGCCAGCTTCGAAGCCTGGGCCAAGGACGGCACCTGCATCCTGCTCCAGGTCGAGCTCGACAGCCCCAGCCCCGACGAGCCGCCGCGGATCACCGTGCGCGGCGGCACTCCGCTCGCGAAGGTCACCAGCGAAGCGCGGATGCTGCTGACGCTCGAGGTGCTCGACGAGGCGGGGCTGGGGGCGCTCAAGAACGAGCTCGGCGATGAGGGCGGCACGGGCGAGGTGATCGCGACGCTCGTCACCGGCCTCGGCGCCGATCCGAGCTTGCGCCTCGGCCGCATGTTCCACCTCGACGGCGAGCTCGCCGAACGCTTGGCAAGCGTGCCGGGTCTTGCCAAGGTGGAACTCACCACGCGGCGTTCGGGCACGCACCTGAGGCTGGTGGCGTAGGCCCCTCTCCAAGCTTCGCTAGCTTGCTCCGCAAGCAAGCTTCGCTATCCTCTCCCGCAAGGGGAGAGGACGGGCACAACACCCTCTCTCCCTTTACGGGAGAGATACGGAGACTTGCGAGCTTGCTCGCTAGTCGCAGTTGAGAGGGTGCAAATGCTCGGAGCCATGCAGGACTGGGATCTGGTCGTCAGCCATCTGATCGACCACGCGGCGCGCGAGCATGGCGCCCGCGAGCATGTCACCCGCTGGGCCGACGGCAGCGAGACGCGCGCCGACTGGGCGGGCATCCGCCGCGACGCGCTCAGGATGACGCAGGCGCTGCGGCGGCTCGGGATCGGCAAGGGCGACCGGATCGCGACGCTGGCGATGAACCACAGCCGCCACCTGGTGAGCTGGTACGGCGCGGTCGGTGTCGGCGGGGTGCTCCACACCGTCAACCCGCGGCTGTTCGAGGATCAGCTCGAATACATCGTCAACCACGCCGAGGACCGCGTGCTGTTCTACGACGCGGCGTTCCAGCCGATCGTCGACAAGATGCGCCCGGTCTGGAAGACGGTCGAGCACTACATTTGCTACGACCCCGCGCCCGGCGGCGACCCCGGATCGCGGTCCGGGACGGGCGTGCTCGGCTTCGAGGACTGGATCGGCGCCGAGGATGGCGACACCGCCTGGGCCCAGGTCGACGAGCGCGATCCGTGCATGCTGTGTTACACCAGCGGCACCACCGGCAATCCCAAGGGCGCGCTCTACGAGCACCGTTCGACCATGCTCCACGCCTGGGCGGGCATCCAGCCGATGGCCTTCGATTTCGACGCCCAGAGCGTGATGCTGCCTGTGGTGCCGATGTTCCACGCGGCGAGCTGGGGCCTGCCCTGGGCCGGGGCGATGACTGGGGTGAAGTTCGTCTATTCCGCCGTCAACGATCCCAAGGTGCTGTGCGACCTGATGGACCGCGAGGGTGTTACCCACTCCGCGGGCGTGCCCACGGTCTGGCTGGCGATGTTCCAGCATGTCGATGCCGTGGGGCGCGAACTGCCCAGGCTCAAACAGGCGGTGATCGGCGGCTCGGCGGCGCCGCGCTTCATGATCGAGCGGCTGATGAAGGCCGGCATCCGCGTCGCCCACGCCTGGGGCATGACCGAGACGAGCCCGATCGGCACCGTCGGCGCGCCGACGCACGATTGGGACAGCAAGAGCTTCGAACAGCAGGTGGACGTGGTCCAGATGCAGGGCCGCCCGACCTTCGGGGTCGAGCTGAGGACCGTGAGCCTCGACGACATGACCACCGAGCTGCCGCGCGACGGCCAGACCAGCGGCGCGCTCCAGATCCGCGGCCCGTGGGTGATCCGCCGCTACTTCAAGGCCGAGCAGGACGCGGTCAACGCCGAGGGCTGGTTCGACACCGGCGATGTCGGCATCATCCACCCCGACGGCACGCTCCAGCTCACCGACCGGACCAAGGACGTGATCAAGTCGGGCGGCGAATGGATCAGCTCGGTCGAACTCGAGAACGCCGCGGTCGGCCATCCTGCGGTCGCCGAGGCGGCCGCGGTGGGCATGCCGCATCCGCGCTGGGACGAACGGCCGGTGCTGTTCGTGGTCCGCAAGGCGGGCGCGGAATGCTGCGCCGACGACATCATGGCGCATCTCACCCCGCTGGTCGCCAAATGGTGGCTGCCCGATGCGGTCGAGTTCGTCGACGACATCCCGCACACCGCCACCGGCAAGATCAGCAAGAAGGATCTGCGCGCGCGCTTCGCCGACTATCGGCTGGCGGAGTGACGCATTCGGCAGAACCTGGATGGGAGCGGCGGCGCGACGATGCTTTCCCTGCTCCCCCGCGAAGGCGGGGGCCTCATTCGGTCGGGCGATTCGCTTGCGGCACGAGGCCCCCGCCTTCGCGGGGGCGCGGCGTGACGCACCTTCGATGATCCGCTCCGCGGTGCCCGATGACGCGGCGGCCGTGCAGGCGATCTACGCCTTCCATGTCGCGCACGGCACCGCCAGCTTCGACACCGAGGCGCCGGACGAGGCCTTCTGGCGCGAAAAGATCGCGTTTGTGATAGCAAAAGGCTGGCCATTCCTGGTGACTGAGCACGCGGGAAAAGTAGTCGGTCACGCCTACGCCACCCAGTTCCGCGACCGCGCGGCCTACGCCCATACGTGCGAGAACAGCATCTATGTCGCGGACCGGATGCGCGGGCAGGGCGTGGGGCGCACCTTGCTCGCTGCCCTGGTCGAAGCGGCGCTGGCCGCCGGCTTCGAGCAGATGATCGCGGTGATCGGCGGCGGGGAGCCAGCTTCCGTGGCGCTCCACGATAAGCTCGGCTTCGTCCACGCCGGGCGGATGCGCAATGTGGGCTGTAAATTCGGGCGCAAGCTCGATACGGTATATATGCAGCTCGATCTCACCACAGGATAGCCCGACATGACCCGATTCCAACTGCTCGCCCCCCTCGCGCTCGTCGCCTGCGCCCAGGCCGCCACCGCCGCCACTCTGGACGTGGTCAAGTCCCCCACCTGCGGCTGCTGCACGCAGTGGGTCGAGCGCATGAAGGCGGCCGGTTTCGCGGTGAATGTCCGCGACGTGCCCGATACCTCGCCGATCGCCAAGGCCGCCGGCGTGCCCGACACCATGCGCTCCTGCCACACCACCAAAGTCGGCGGCTATGTCATCGAAGGCCACGTCCCCGCCGCCGACATCAAGCGCCTGCTCGCGCAGAAGCCCAGGGCGGTGGGGCTGAGCGTGCCGGGCATGGTCGCCGGCTCGCCGGGGATGGAGATTCCCGGCCGCTCCGACCGCTATCGGGTCATGCTGATCCAGAAGGACGGCAAGCACAAGGTCTGGGCGACGCATGGTGGAGCCGCGGGCAAGTAGGGCGACGGCCACGCGCACCAATCGCGAAAAAGGAAGTCCAACGGCTTCTCTCCCCTTGCGGGAGAGATACGTAGACTTGCGAGCTTGCTCGCTAGTCGAAGTTGAGAGGGGCCGCGGCGCAAGCTAAGCTGGCGACCCCTCTCCCAACCCTCTCCCGCAAGCCTGTCCTGAGCGGCTGGCTTTGCCAGCCAGCCGAATGGGGGAGAGGGCTTTTGTCACACAGTCGCTGGCGCCGGGCCGTGACCCACCCCCGCGCCGATCCTACATCTGGTCGACGGCCTTGCTGACGAGGATGTTCACCGCCACGCGGCGGTTCTGCGCCTTGCCGGCCTCGGTGGAGTTGTCCGCCGCCGGATCCGCCTCGGCCATGCCGGTGGGTGTCAGCATGCGGTAGGGCTTCCAGCCGCAGGCCTGCTGGAGATAGTTCACCACCCGGCTGGCGCGCTTCTCGCTCAGTTCCTGGTTGAACTCCTCGTCACCCACATTGTCCGTGTAGCCGACGACCAGCAGCAGCGCGTTCTCGGAGGCGTTGGCCTGCTGCGCCGCGGCGCATAGATTAGCCTTGGCCTGTTCGGTCAGCGCCCATTTGCCGGTGTCGAAGTTGACGTTGGTGACGCCCTTGACGTTGTATTGATCGATATCGGCGACGCGGCCGCGCAGCGCCTCGGTCGCCGCGGTCTGCTCGGCGAAACCCTGCGCGGTACCGGTGCGGATCATCGAGGCGGTCCGGTAATCGCCGTTCTTCATGGACACTTCGCTGGCGATCAGCCCGCCACCATATTGCACAGTCTTCACCTTGACGGGAATGCCGTTGAGCAGCTGGCCGACCGCCAGCTTCTTGCTGTTGAGACCCAGGAACCCGCCGCTCGACTTGATCCGGGTGACCTCGCCGACCGAAACCTCGCTCGCCGCGCCGGCTTCGGTGGTCACCTGGATGCGGTCGCCGCTGCGGGCCGAGATGATGCCTTCGATCTCGGGGCCCTTGGGCAAGCCCTCGAGGCTGGTGGGGAGCTGACCCTGGACGAGCAGCTCCCCGCTCGCCTGCGCTTCGATGCTCGCTTGCTCCTGCGCGAATGCGCTCGGGGCGATCGGCGCGGCCAGCATGGCGGCGATCGCGATCAGGCCGGTGCGGGTAGATAGAACGGTCATTGCATTTCTCCATCGGATCGGCCGGCCGATCGTCCCCGCGGCGCTGTGTCCCGCCGCCCCCTGCGGTGACGCCTCCGGCTGTCGGGCCCCCTTCGTCGACTGGTTAGATGCGCGCCGAGGTGTTCAGCACGGCCTTGCTGCCCGATGAACGAATTGCGGCGGCGATGCGGCGATGCGGTTAACGCGAGCGAGGGATGCGGTGGGTTGAGGCAAGGCTCGTTCCTCTCTCCCCTCGCGGGGGAGATACGCCAGGCTTTGAGCTTGCTCGCCTGTCCCTGTAACCTCCCGGCCCAGCCCCCCTTAATTGCGAAGGGAGTTAGGTATACTGTCCCCGAAACCCGCCTGTCCCCGAAACCCCCTGTCCCCGAAACCCTGTCCGGTTAACACGAGCGAGGGATGCCGTGGGTTGAGGCAAGGCTCGTTCCTCTCTCCCCTTGCGGGAGAGATACGCAGGCTTGCGAACTTGCTCGCTAATCGAAGTGAGAGGGGAGTTAGGTATACTGTCCCTGTAACAGTGAGGTATACTGTCCCTGTAACAGTGCTGTCCCTGTAACGGCGCTGTCCCTGGAACGGCGGATGCCCCGAACCACCACGGAAACCCCCGGGGCGACGATAAACGGTGAAGTGGGCGCGAAAAGCCCTCTCCCCTTGCGGGAGAGGGTTGGGAGAGGGGTCCGGAGCGCCAGCTCCGGCCCAACCCTCTCCGCTGCGAGGGGAGTTAGGTATACTGTCCCTGGAACCCCTGGAACCCCTCTGCTGGAACCCCTCTGTCCCTGGAACCCCTGGAACCCTCTAGGTATACTGTCCCTGGAACCCTCTGTCCCTGGAACCCTGCTGGAACCCTGTCCCCGGCGCTGTGTCCCGCCGCCCCCTGCGGCGACGCCTCCGGCTGTTGGACCCCCTTCGTCGACTGGTTAGATGCGCGCCGTGCCGAAGCTCGGCGTGCGATGAGCGCGCCGAGGTGTTCAGCACGGCCTTGCTGCCCGATGAACGAATTGCGGCGGCGATGCGGCGATGCGGTTAACGCGAGCGAGGGATGCGGTGGGTTGAGGCAACGCTCATTCCTCACTCCCCTTGCGGGAGAGATACGCAGGCTTGCGAGCTTGCTCGCTAGCCGAAGTTGAGAGGGGGCGCGGCCGGAGCTGGCGCTCCGGACCCCTCTCCCAACCCTCTCCCGCAAGCCTGTCCTGAGCGGCTGGCTTTGCCAGCCAGCCGAAGGGGGGAGAGGGCTTCACAGCAACCGCAACTGTCCGCCCACCTCCGGCGGCCGGAACTGCGTGCAGTCGAGGTCGAACTTCGGCTTGCCGAGCCCGGCGCGCTTGCACGCCAGCCGGAACCGCGCGCGGAAGAGGTCCGCCCAGACGCCGCTCGGTTTCATCCTCGTGAAGAAGTCGGGATCGTTGTCCCTTCCGCCCCGGATAGAGCGGACGATGCTCATCACCTTGTCGCCGCGCTCGGGGAAGTGGAGCGAGAGCCATTCGCGGAACAGCGGGGCGACTTCGTGGGGGAGGCGCAGCGGGATCCACCCCGCGCTTGGCACGCCGAGCGCGGCGGCCTTCGCGACGATCTCCTCCATGAATTCGTCGGTGATGGCGGGGATCACCGGGGCGACCGAGCAATGGGTCGGCACGCCCGCAGCGGCCAGTTTGCCGAGCGCCGCCAGGCGCTTGGCGGGCGCGGCGGCGCGCGGTTCGAGCTTGCCCGAGAGCCTGGGGTCGAGCGTGGTCACCGAGATCGCCACCGCCGTCAGGCCGAGTTTCGCCAGTTCGGCGAGCAAATCGAGGTCGTCCAGCACCCGGTCCGACTTGGTGGTGATCGTCACCGGATGGCGCGTCTCGAGACAGACTTCGAGCACGCTGCGGGTGATGCGATAGCGCCGCTCGATCGGCTGATAGGGATCGGTGTTGGTTCCCATTGCAATCGCGCGCGGCTTGTAACCCCGTTTCGCCAGCGTTGCGCGCAGCAATGCGGCGGCGTTGGGCTTGGCGAACAGCCTGGTCTCGAAATCGAGCCCGGGCGAGAGGTCGTGATAGGCGTGCGTCGGCCGGGCGAAGCAGTAGATGCAGCCATGCTCGCAGCCGCGATAGGCGTTCACCGAGCGGTCGAAGCCGATGTCGGGCGAGGTGTTGAAGGTGAGGATCGTTCTGGGCCGCTCCTCCGTCACCGTGGTGCGCAGCTTCACCGGCGGGCCCCCCTCTTCATTGGCGAGCAGCTCCATATAGTCGCGCCAGTCGCCATCCACCTCGCGCTCGGCGAGCCCGAACCGCTGCGGCACCAGCGCCCCTTGCGCGCCTCGACCGGCAACAGCAGGGGCGAATCGGCGTTCCATCTATGGAACATATCACGAACACAGCGTCCGTGCCAGTTTGAGTTCACACGAAGACACGAAGATGTTCGCGCAAGCGGCGAAGCCGCCCGTGTGATGCGCCAGCAGCGCGGCTTCCAGTGGATGGCCTGCGGCGCGCGCCGCCCTCTTTGTGTCTTCGTGTGAACCAAAAAAGCGCGACGGCCGCGCCTATCGCTCCCGCAATCTCGGCATCAGCTCGACGAAGTTGCAGGGCCGGTTGCGGCTGTCGAGCTGCTCGGCGAGGATCAGGTCCCAGCCATCGGTGACCGCGCCGTTGGAGCCGGGCAGGGCGAAGATATAGGTGCCGCGCGCAAGCACCGCGCAGGCGCGGCTCTGCACCGTGCTGGTGCCGATGTTCTGGTAGCTGAGCATGCGGAACAGCTCGCCGAAGCCGGGGATGTCCTTGCTTTTCACGCGGCCCAATGCCTCGGGCGTAACGTCGCGCCCGGTCAGGCCGGTGCCGCCGGTGGTGATCACGGCGTCGATGGTCTCGTCGTCGATCCAGCGGTGGAGATGCGCCGCGATCTGCTCGACGCTGTCCTTGCCGATCTCGCGTGCGACCAGCTCGTGCCCGGCATCGGCGATCTTGGCGGCGAGGATGTTGCCAGAGGTGTCGTTCTCGCGCGTGCGGGTGTCCGAAATCGTCAGCAGCGCGATGCGCACCGGCTTGAACAGGCGGGTGGTGTCGATGGCCATCCAACAATCCCTTGCTAAAATCCGCTCATCCCGAGCCTGTCGAAGGACGGTGGGCAACGGTCGCACCGGGTCCTTCGACAGGCTCGGGACGAGCGGGGTTGGGGATACTTCTCACTTTTCGCGCGGAAAGCCGGGCCAGCGGTTCTGCGCCAGCTCGATTCGGCTCGGCGCCGGCGCGCCTGCCTGGCGCAGATACATCCAGTAGTTGCGCATCACGATATTAACATAGCCGCGCGTTTCCCAATAGGGGACCGATTCCATCCACAGCAGCGGATCGCCCTGGTCGCGGATTTCCGAGTTCCAGCGCGCCACCGGGGTCATCCCGGCGTTATAGGCGGCCATGACCTTGGGCAGGCGCCCCTGCGTGTTGGGATTGGCGGCCAGCGCGCCGAGCGCCTGCTGGCCGAGCGCGAGATTGGTGGCCGGATCCTTGAGGTCGAGATAGTTCGCGTTCATCCCCACCTGCCCGGCATGTTCGCGCGCGGCGATGGGGCGAATCTGCATCAGTCCGATGGCATCGGCCGGGCTCACCACCTCCTCGCGGAAGCTCGATTCCTGCAAGGCATGCGCGAAGGCGAGCGCGGGATCGACCTTCCAGCCGCCGCGCGGGGCGCGGTCGGCGACGGGCCAGCGCGCCGCCGGATCGGGGGTGACGCCGCGCGGCGCGTTGTAAGCGAGGCTGCGCTGCGCGGTGGTCAGTCCGAGCGCCCGGGCGAGGCGGGCGAGTGCGGGGAAATCCTGCGCGCTCCCGATCTGCGCCTGGTGGCGGATCAGCGCATCGGCCTCGGCGCGGCGGCCGAGCTCGTAGAGCATGACCACCCGGCGGGCATTGGGCGCGCGCTCCAACCGCCGCCAGTCCTGCTCCGTGAGATCGGGCCGGTGGTGCGCGGCGGGCAGCGCCTGGCCGAGCTGCTCCAGCGCCAGCATACCGTAGAGCGTCTCGTCATGCCGCGCAGCCCGGCGCAGCGCCGCCGCGGCTTGCGCCGGCTGGCGGCAGCGGACGAAGGTCCGCGAGAGCCAGTAATTCGCCGCCGTGGACAGTTCCGGGTCCGACGATTGATTGGCCTGCGCGAAGCCGATCGCGGCCTCGCGGCAATCGCCCATGCGCCAGGCGGCGAGCCCGGCGACCCAGGCGCCCTCCGGCACCCAAGCGCCCCTGCCGCCTTCGGATACCGTGCGCGCCTGGGCGAAGGCATCGGCGTCGCGGTTCTCGATGTAATAGCTCCAGGCGATCTTCTGACGCCATTCGGCGCGCGCCTGGCTGCTCAGCGTCGCGTCCACGCCGTCGAGCAGCAGCCGCGCGCCGTCGGGATCGTCCTCACCGATCCGCTCCGAGATCGCGCTGGCGACCGCGGCGGGCATGGTCCCGTCCTCGATGCTCCTCGGCCGGTTGCGGCGGGTGAGTCCCGTTTGCGGGCGCAACTCCTGCGCGCGCGGCAGCAGCGGCGGCGTCTCCAGCCCGCGTGCGGTGGCGACGCGCAGGATTTCGCTCGCTTGCGGCAGTTCGGGGTACTTCTCGAGCCAAGCAGTCAGCCGCGGCAGGTCGATCTGGGGGCTCGCGGGATCGAGATAGTATTCCGCCTGCGCCACCCCGTGAAGGGGACCGTCGCGACGCTCGGCGAGAAGCGTCTCGACCCGTGCCCAATCCTTGCTCTCGATGGCCGCGAACAACCCGCCGTACCACGTCCGGTCCTCGGCGGAGAGCAGCACCGGCAGCGCGGCGGCGCGCTCGCGGGTAAAATAGGCCACGCTCGCGGCGCTGGCGAAAGCGGGGGCCGGGGGCAACAGCGCGAAGAGCGCCACGGCGGTCACAACGGCCAGCTTGCGCTTGTCCGGTTCACACGAAGACACGAAGAGATCACGCCAGCGGCGAAGCCGCTCTGCCTGCTGCCAAGCCAGCACTTTGCCGAGGTGGGCCTGCGGCGCAACGAGACCTCTTCGTGTCTTTGTGTGACACAAATCAGCCCTCCGTCGCGGCCGAAGCGGGCGCCGGAGATTCACGCGCTCCACTCCAGCCACGCGTTCCAGAACCTGCGCTTGTGCGCCGCCGAGCGCGCCAGCGTCTCGAGCTGCGGGGCGGCCAGCGTGGGCACCTCGCACTCCGCCGCGAGCATGGCCGGAGCCTTGCCGAAGGCGATCAGCCGTTGCGGCCTGGCGAGCGCGATATGGTGGCGGGTGAGCGCGGCCAGCCCGCGCGCGGCGAGATCGTCCCAGTCGGGCATCGGCGTGGCGCGGGGAAGCGCGCTGGCCAGGTAAACCTCGTTCTCTTCGAACTCCATCGCGCGCAGGATGCGGGCAAGCAAGGCCCCCTGATCGCCCGCCAGCAGCACCTCGCGGTCGCCCTCGTCGGGCTGGCCGGTCAGCACCATCAGCTTCGCGCCCGGCTCGCCGAGGGGCGCGACGCGATCGGCGAGCGAACCGGGATCGAGGCTCGGTTCGGTCAGCCAGAAGTCGCGAAACGCGGCCAGATCGGCGGGCCAGCGCGCCGGGTCGCCGCCGATCGCTGCCCCCGGCGCGCGGGCCAGCGCGCGTTCGAGCGCGGGCGCGGCGCTCGGGCGGGGCACGGTGCGGGGGGGTGGGGCGGAATCGGGTACGGCCTCGACCGCCGGCTCGCGCAGCCAGGCGGAGGGCTCCTCGGCATAGTCCAGATCGACGCCCGCTCCGCGCCACCAGTCGAGGGCGGCGGCATAGTCGCTGGCGAGCGAGGAGAAGGCGGTGTCGGGCATCGGCTGCGAAGCGCCGAGTCTTGACGCCCCGCGCCCCGCCAATCAAGGCTCGTGCCGCAGCTTTACGACGAAAAGAGACGGAAATGAGCGAACGCGAATCGATGCCCTGCGATGTCGTCATCGTGGGCGGCGGCCCGGCCGGCCTCGCGGCGGCGATCCGGCTCAAGCAGCTCAACTCCGAGTTCGAGGTCGTGGTGCTCGAAAAGGGCTCGGAGATCGGCGCGCATATCCTCTCGGGCGCGGTGGTCGATCCCCGCGCGCTCGACGAGCTGCTGCCCGACTGGCGCGAGAGCTGCTCGCTCGCCCAGACCCCGGTCACCGACAACTGGCACTGGAATCTGTCGGCCCGCAAGAAATACGACATGCCCCACCTCTTCATGCCGCCGCTGATGAGCAACCAGGGCTGCTACACCGGCTCGCTCGGCAATCTGTGCCGCTGGCTCGCCGAGCAGGCCGAGGCGCTGGGGGTGATGGTCTTCCCCGGCTTCCCCGCTTCCGACGTTATCCTGGATAATGATCTCGTCGCGGGCGTGATCACGCAGGACATGGGCGTTGCGGCGGACGGCAGCCACAAGCCCGATTACCAGCCCGGCATGGAAATCCGCGCCAAATACACGCTCTTCGCCGAGGGCGCGCGCGGTCATCTGACCAAGCGGATGAAGGCCAGGTTCGATCTGGAGCGCGATTGCCAGCCGCAGGTCTACGGCCTCGGCATCAAGGAAATCTGGGACATCAGGCCGGAGAACCACGTCCCCGGCCGGGTGATCCACACCCAGGGCTGGCCGCTCAGCGAAAGCGGCACCTGGGGCGGCGGCTTTCTCTATCATCAGGCCAACCACCAGATCGCGCTCGGCTTCGTGACCGCGCTCGATTACAAGAACCCCTGGGTGCGCCCCTACCAGGAATTCCAGCGCTGGAAGCACCACCCGGAGATCGCCGCGATCCTCGAAGGCGGCAAGCGCGTGGCCTATGGCGCGCGCGCGATCAACGAGGGCGGCTGGCAGTCCGTGCCGAAGCTGGCCTTCCCCGGCGGCGCGCTGATCGGCTGCGCCGCGGGCTTCGTCAACGTGCCACGCATCAAGGGCAGC
Source organism: Qipengyuania sp. (assembly GCA_019745075.1). GTDB lineage: Bacteria > Pseudomonadota > Alphaproteobacteria > Sphingomonadales > Sphingomonadaceae > Qipengyuania. The sequence continues at coordinate 872 of JAIETR010000039.1, read as the reverse complement.
CACACCGCGATGAAGAGCGGGATGCTGGCGGCCGAAGCCATCGCCAAGGCGCTGGGCGAGGGCCGCGAGGGCGCGGAGCTCATGGACTACGACGCGGCGGTGCGTTCGAGCTGGATCGCGGACGAATTGAAGCTGGTCCAGAACGCCGAGCCCGCCGTCGCCAAATACGGCGAGGACTTCGGCACCATCCTCGCCGGCGTCGACATGTGGATGCGCACGCTCAAGATCGGCCTCCCGATCAGCATGAAGCACCACCGCGACTACGAGGAATTGCAGCGCGCCGATTTGTATGCGCCGATCGACTATCCCAAGCCCGACAATGTGCTCAGCTTCGACCGCCTCACCAACGTGGCCTACAGCTACACCAACCACGCCGAGGACCAGCCCAACCACCTGCGCGTGAAGGACATGGAGCTGCAATACACCAGCGAATATCTGACCTACGCCGGCCCCTCGCAGCGCTACTGCCCCGCGGGCGTCTACGAATGGCTGGTGCCCGAGGACGGGGGCGAGGCGAAGTTCCAGATCAACAGCCAGAACTGCGTCCACTGCAAGACCTGCGACATCAAGGACCCCAACCAGAACATCGAATGGGTCACGCCCGAGGGTGGGGGCGGGCCGAATTATCCGAATATGTGAGGGGCTGGCCGGAGCTGGCGCTCCGGACCCCTCTCCCAGCCCCTCTCCCGCAAGCCTGTCCCGAGCAGCTGGCTTTGCCAGCCAGCCGAAGGGAGGAGAGGGCTTTGGTGGGGACAGCGATGGGAACTGGCGCTAGGGCGCTGGTGTGCGGATCGGGATCGTATCAATGCTGATCCTCCCCCTCTGGGGGAGGGGGACCGCCGCAGGCGGTGGAGGGGGCTGGCGCGGCGCTT
>JAIETR010000038.1 GCA_019745075.1 Qipengyuania sp. | reverse complement strand
GTCCTCATTCCGACCGCAATGACTATTGTGGCTAAACGATTGCCGCCGCACCAACAGCCAATCGGAATGGCCCTGTTCGGCATGACTGTGGTTCTTGGCCCCGTGATGGGGCCATTGATCGGCGGCTGGCTGACCGAGAACCTGAGCTGGCACTATGCCTTTTTCGTCAATGTGCCAGTCTGCGCAATCCTGCTGCTCCTGCTGTTTATCGGGCTGCCTCACGAGAAGCCCAAGTGGGAATATCTCACGGACGCCGATTGGGCTGGCATTCTCGGGCTGATCCTCGGACTGGGCGGTCTGACTGTTGTACTCGAGGAAGGGCACCATGAGGAATGGTTCGAGTCCTCACTCATTCGCTGGCTAACGGTGGTGACCATTATCGGCTTTGCCTGTTTGATTTACGGACAAGTGAAAGCGAGCAAGCCGGTCTTGAAACTTCGGCTTCTGCTCAATCGACAGTTCGCCAGCGTCGCGATCATGGCGCTCGCCCTGGGCATGGTGATGTATGGTTCGACCTATGTCATTCCGCAGTTTCTGGCGATCATCTCTGACTTTAATGCTTTTCAGACGGGACTGGTCATCTTCTGGATGGGTGTCCCGGCCTTTCTCCTGATGCCGGTTCTGCCCCTGATGATCCGCAAGGTGGACATCCGCATTGCCGTCGGCACCGGAATGCTGCTGATGGCGATCAGCTGCTTTGTCAGCACGAGTCTGACTGCCGAATCCGGCGGCGCTGTCTTCACTGAAAGTCAGCTTATCCGCGGGGCCGGAATGATACTTGCGATGATGTTCCTGAATCAGGCAACGGTCGCGTCGGTGGCCAAGGAAGACGCGGGCGATGCCTCGGGCATTTTCAACGCGGCCCGCAATCTTGGCGGATCATTCGCCCTTTCGGCCCTCGCTTCGTTCCAGGACCAGCGAATTTGGCACCATACGAGGCGCATGGAAGAAACGCTGAATGCGAACAGCGTTTCGCTGCAGACCTATCTCGACGGACTGGCGCGAAGCCTGGGCGATATGGAACGAGCGATGGCGGCACTCGGCGGCACTCTCCAGCGCGAAGCGTTCATCATGACCTACAATGACGTCTTTCTGGTGATGGGACTTCTCACACTCGCGACGGTCCCGCTTGCCCTGTTCCTCAAGCCGCTCCCGAAAAATGTCTCCCTTTCGATGCACTGAGCCCGAGATTATGCGCCACTTGCTACCTCCGCTTGTCACTATCGCCTTGCTAGCTGGATGCACGGCAGGGCCCGATTATGCAGGCCCCCCGGAAGTTGTGTCAGCAGACACGGGCGCTCGCTTTGTACGCGCTGGCAGTGACGTGAGCGCATCTGACCCGGCTGTCGCTCAATGGTGGCTGCTGCTCGGCGATACCGAGTTGACGCGGCTGGTGGAGGCTGCGCTGTCCGGCAATCCCACGCTCGCCGCAGCGCAGGCGCGCATTGCTCAGGCACGGGCATCCATCAGGCAAGACCGTGCGGGACGAATGCCAACGCTTGGGGCACAGGCCACTACCGTGCAGGGCCGGCTTCCTGGTCTCGACCTTCAAGGCGGGGCGCCCCCCCCGTCAGAGCAAACCAATCCTGACGCAGAAACCGATGACTCGCTCAGCTTTTACAATGTGGGCCTTAACGCCAACTGGGAGCTGGAGTTTGCCGGTGGCTCGCGCAGGCGCATTGAAGCCAGCAATGCCCAAGCTGCTGCAACGGTGGCCAATGCAGAGGACGCAAAGGTCCAGTTGACTGCCCAAGTGGCCAGCACCTACGTCAATTTGCGGGAGGCCCAATTCCGCGCAGAGCAATTTGAGGCGCAGATTTCGTTGCAGGAAGAGATCCTGGCGCTGACATACCAACGCTATCAGCGCGGTGCATTGCCGCTTTTCCCGGTAGGCACCGCGAATGCCGAACTGGAGATGCTCAAGTCACAACTTGCCGAAGCTGAAGCGGATATCGCAGTCCTGTCTGATGCACTCGCTATACTGACCGGACAAGTGCCGGGATCAGTTGATGCAGCGCTCACGACTGCGCATTCCATTCCCATGCCGCCAGAGCAGGTCGCGATCGGGGATCCGGCAAGCCTGGTGGCGCGCCGGCCTGACATAAGGGCGGCCGAACGGTCTCTTGCCGCGTCGACGGCGCGGATCGGGGTGGCCGAGGCGGCGCGGTTCCCGAAATTGTCCTTCACAGGGATCCTGGGCCTCGGCGGATCCTCGTTGGACGACGTTGTCGATGTCGGCGAATTCTCCGCACTCGCGATCCCGCGCCTCCAGTGGAATTTTCTGGATTTCGGCAGGGTAGACGCTGCGATCGACCAAGCCGGGGCGGCGCGCAACGAAGCAGTCGCCAATTACCAGCAGACGGTGCTTCTGGCACTGCAAGACGCCGAACGTGCCTTGGCTCGCTTCGGCCAGCAGCGTGTTGCGCTCGCTGCCAGTATGCAAATCAAGAAGCAGGCTGACGTCGCGGCGGACCTGAACCGCCAACGTTTTGCCGCAGGAGCGATCTCGAAGGCTGAGCTCAACCGGGCCCTGCGAGAACAGCAGCAGGCCTCAGCAGACCTCGTCCGGGCAAAAAGCGCCCTTACGCTGGCGTGGATTGCGCTGCAGAAGTCGCTGGGCCTTGGGTGGCAAGAGCCTGTTCGAGTTCAATAGTCCCGCCGCGATGATCAATTGATCCTGTTGACGAGAAGTAGGCGCCCCTGCCGCTGGCGACCAACTTGCCGTCGGGCTCGAGAACCCGGGTTTCCGCCACCGAAATCTGTCGCCCGATCTTCACGATCTGTCCGTGAGCAGTGAGAGGTCCTGAGGTTGCAGGACGGTGGTAATCGACATGCAGATCGACCGTCGCTCTCGCCGCGACGCCCCCCGCAAGCAGAGTATAAAGCCCGGTGAGGTCGACCAGTGAAGCCAGGATCCCTCCATGCGCCGACCCAATCATAGGGTTCGACACGATCTCTTCGCGCCATGGCATGGTGATCGCGATTTCCTGGGCGGAGCATGTCGCAATCTCCAGCCCAAGCCATCGGTGAAACGGCGCGATATGCAGCATTTCCTGCAAGCGCTCTCGATCGATCATAGCTCCCTCGTCCCCTGTGGCTGAGCCGTATCGCGAGAGTGATGGCGCCCTAGGAAATCGACGATAGCGGCGGAGAAGGCATCATTCGCATCGCCCACGACCATGTGCGTGGCATCGGCAATATCGGTGTATTCTGCATGGGGGACGAGTTGTCGCAGATGCAAAACGGCCTCTTCGGAAACAAGATCGCTAGAGCCGCCTCGGATGAGGTGAAGCGGAAGCGTGAGATTCGCCGCAGCTTGGCTCAGCATTGCCGATTGACGTTCTTGGCTGTCTGGGTCGCCTTGTCTGGCTGACATTATTTTACGGATAAACACAGGGTCCCAGTGCCAATAGAAGCGCCCATCCGGCTTCTGCCGCAGATAGCTTTTCAGACCATCGCTCGCGCCCCGCCTGGGACGATGCGGCATGTAGCGAGCGATCACGTCGGCCGCCTCCTCTGGTGAGGCGAAGCCGCTATCGACATGCTCTTCCATGAAACCAACCACGCGCATCACACCGCTGGGCTCCATGCGCGGGGCAATGTCGACCAATGTGAGCGAAGCAAAGCTACATGGAGCAAGCTCCCCTTCGGCAATCAGTCCGGCGAGCCCGCCCAGTGAAGCGCTAACCAGCGCTGGCTTCTGGTCCAGGCGCGACGCTGCAGCGACCAGATCCGCCGCGAAGTCGCGCATTTCGTAAGCTCCGCATGGCGACCAATCGCTGTCTCCGTGACCGCCCATGTCGAAGGCGATTGCGCGAAAGCCGGCTTGAGCAGCTCGCTGACCACCCTTCTCCACGCGCGCCGTGTCTGCCCGCCGCCGTGCGCAAGAAGGACGGGTATGGCGTAGGCATCCCCCTCAGCCTCGGCTGTAAGAGAAATCGCGCCTGCGCCCTCAATCGTAAAGGTTTCTCTCGCCATCTCTGGATGGTAGGAAAGGCGCGCTAAATAGTAAACCGATTTAGTTTGTGGCTCTCGGCTCCGTGTTGGCTGTCCTGCAAGGGCGTTTTAACGACGGCAAAGGTCTATACCAAGAGGGGTTTCTCCAGATCATTGTCTAATGCACCGGCTTGCGATTCGGTCAGCAGTCGCTGTCCGCTTAATCCGCTCAAAGATATAAAAGCTGCCTTTCCGCTTCCGGCCCACAAGCAGTCATGCCTTTGGCCCCTTTTAATTTTTGGCCCTGTCGATCACGAGACTAACTCAACCAGCCGATCCGCTTCGATGCAGCCTCCCGAACATAGTGGCGCGCAAACGACCTGAGCCGAACGCTTGAGCCGCCGACGTAACGTCGCGAGTTGGAGTTCGGTGACGCCCATATTGATTTGCAGGTGCTTGCCCCTCAGCCCGAGGCCGATGCCATTGATCAGGGCACGCAACTTCGGCTCACCCCTGGCGATCATGTCCAGCGCCTTCTCGCTCCCTCGGCGCCGGGACTCCATCTCGGCGGCTTCGGCAGGATCATGCAAGCATGGAAACTGGCGGTCGACGATCGTGCCGTCGTCGAGCGAAATCAGATCGGTTCCGCGAAACTTCGCCCGAGCCCGCGCACGATTGATCGTCGATGCGATGGACGACAGAATGCTCTCGATCCGCTCACGCACACCCCTATCCCACTGGGGCCGCCTCAACGCTCGTTCAATAGCCGTACTCAGGAGGTCGTCCGGGTCAGTCTGGCAGCGTCGGCCGTAATACTCGGCACACTGCCGCAGCCCATGTGGATTTCGAAACTCGGCCTCGAGCTCCTGCATGATCGGACATGGGGCTTTATCGGGACATGCCCACGCTTTCTCTTCCGCATGCGCCGAAGCGGCGGAATTCGGACATGATGTCCGAGAATTTTGTTCACGGCGCTTATCCGGGGAGGAAGCAGCTTCCGGTGCTTCCCGAAGCGTGGTCTTCCCGCCCGGCCCGGCGGCAAGCTTCACCCATACCCCTTCCTGCTGCTTTCCGAATTGCGCGCGCTGCTTGGGGTTGGACCCGAAGACGACCAGCATCGTCGTGATCTTGGATGCCTCGATCGTACCATCAGGCTTCTTGAACTTCAGCCGATTGCCGAAGAAGAAGACCGCGGCTCCGGCCAGCAGAGCCTCGATGAAGAACAGCGTGTCGGTCCGGGTCGGTATCAGGCAAGCAAGGAGTTTGATCTTGCCCCCCCTCCACTGCTCGAGCGCGTAGGTCGTCCACGCGGTCAGCCTGGAGAACGGAGGGTTCATGAAAACGAAGCGACCCTCCCATGGCGTAGCTAGGCCATCCTGACCCCGTTCGAAATAGCAGCCGTTCACGGGCTTCACCGGGCTGAGACGATGCGCGCAGGGATCGAAGGTGATCCGGCCGAACGAAGTCTTCAGCGCCGTGACCGTCAACGGGTGGGTGAAGCAACTATCCTTGTCCTCTCCTTTGCCGCCTTTGCCTCCGCGCCTGTTGTATTTCGGCGCGAGGATGCGGAGAACGTGGAGAAAGTCTCGCACCAGGCCGAAGCCGAGCTCGAGGTTCTCGATGACGTGGATGGGCAGGCCCGACTTTTCCGCGAGCCTCACGACAGTCCAACGGCGCGTTTTCTCCCGGGTTTTCTTCAGGCGAAGGTGCAGGAATGTCCCGGACGCGATCTTAGTCAGATCGACGTGTAGGGCGTCCATCATCCGCACGAGGATCTCGAAACGGCCATAGCCGCATTCGACTGCATGAATCTCGAATTGAGTGCACCCCATCCGTGCCGCAAGCTCGGCCTGGGAGATGCCATGAGCTTCTCGCTCCGCCTTCAGCTCGCTCAGCAGGTCGAAGGGAACAGGTGCGGTGCAGGTGAGCGTGGCGGACGCGCACGCCTTCGCGATGGTTGTCGATTTCATCGATTTCAGCCTTATGTGGGCCGAACGCCAAAGTTGGTGCGCGCAAGGCGTACCCCTCCTGTCGTTCAGAGTTCACGGGGACGCCGGCGGATCAAGCCACTCTCAGCTGAACGCCCACATAAGGCTTCGAAATCTCCCGCACGGTGGCGGGCGATATGGACACGCTCTGCCCCTGATGTAGGCTCTGGCTCGCTAACGACAAGTAAACGCGAGCGATTCCTGATTGTCGGTGCGCTGCCGGCGGGGCGGGACTAGGGCGTGCGCGGCGTTCTCCGGTGGCGAATGTACCTGCAAAAAAGGGGGCTCACGCCCCCTCTTGATCACGCAGCGCGCTTCACCCTTTCAAGCGTCTGCCAAGCGGCAAAGCTCGCGAGCAGGTCACGGCGCAGACGCGGCGTGCAGCACGAGTAAATCCAATAAACCCATGCCGCCTGCGCCTCCGCGCCGATGCGAAGGAGGCGCGAGAGCGGCGTCGGAAACTCCGGCGGGACGATCACTTGCGCGGCGGCTGCCGCATCGGTGATCGCGAAGTGTGGGATCGCGACCACGGACATGTTCCGCGAGCCTGCCTTCGGGACCATGTGCTCGTGATCACGCGGCCAGATGAGCCGGCCGGCACGGTCGTAGTGGTTGAAGATCGGCACCGGCAGATAGATCAGCGCCGCGTCGTCGGGGCGGAACACGCGGGCAAGGTCGCGGCGCATCCGATTAGCCGGATAACGCGCGGCATAGCCGTGCGAGAGCGACGAGAACGAGGCGTGGCCGCGCCTTCCAGCGGTGACCGTCAGCGACCCCCACCCGAACGGGCGAGGAGGCTTGTTGGCCGCCGGTGGCGGCAAGATCGAGAGCACCACCATCCGCTCTGGGATGTCGCGAAGGAGAGGTGTGCGCATTGCTTATATCCATGAAAATGCGGGCGGCACCGCCGATGCAGCCCGCCTGGGGTACTTGAGTTGGGGGCTTGAGCCCGTGGCTAGTCGGTCGCGAGCGCAGGCCGATCGGCATGCGCCAACTGCAGCAGGTGTTCGAACAGCTGCTGCGCCCCTTGGCGCCGCGCCATGTCGGCCCAGGCCTCCCAGCGGTCGATGCGGTTCATGAGCCAGGCGTAGAACCGGTCGCGATCGTGGTCCTCGCGGAAGGCGAGCGACCAGAGGACGCGCGCCATCGGGACGTTGGGCCCTTCGGGATAGCCGACGAGCCGGATCCCCGGCTGGTCGATAGCCTCGACGCGCTCGAACCTGTTGGGGAGGCCCTGCGCGAACGCCTCGTTGGCCGCGAACACGCGCTCGCGCTCGTCACGCGTCTCACCCCAGTCCAGCCCGCGTGCCGGTGCGATGGTCGGGAGGCCGATCGGGACGGCAGCTGACTGCGCACTGCGCGTCGAGGCGAGCATAACCAGGATCGCATGACCTTCTGGCGTCAGGCCACCCGACAAGCCGTTCTTGACGAGCTTGTGGCCGACCAACCAGCACTCGTAGTGCCGGGTCGCTTCCCACCCGCCGAGGAACAGGTCCTTGGCGAGGCCCTCGACCGCCACCACGCCGCGCGCCAGCGCTGCAAGCACGGCAAGGAGCAGCTCGAGCTGCGCCTCCAGGCCATAGTTGCTCGAGCCGCCCATGCCGAGCCGGGAGAACCACAGGTAGGACCGTAAGCTTCCCCACTCCTCGCCGAACTCGTCTCGGATGCCGGACTTGCCTTCCTGGGCGACGCACCAGTAGCCCCAGGGCAAGTTGGGATTGCGCCGCCGTTCGTAAGGGATCGGTTTCTGGGTCATGGCCGCCTCCCTCACGACTTGCCGAGGCGCGGCAAAGGCGCACCGAGCGACAGGGGAGCGGATGGTTCGATCGGCACCCCGGCCGGGTCGAGCGCCTTGAGCGCCGCGGCGAGCTTGATCGTCTCAGCGGCGACGTAGTTGAGGTCGCGATAGACCTCGCCTTCCTCACGGTGGAGATTGGGCGCGGGGCCCTTCGGCACCAAGTCGCCCGGGTGGTCCGTATCGAACCCGAACCACCAGGCGTCGGCGCCTTCGGACATATGCTCGAGGGTTGGTGCCGCGCGACCCTGCGGCACGACATCGATGTGGCAGATGCTGATGGCCTCGGGGCCTCGCCGGCTGCATGCGGCGCTATAGTGCAGACCGCGGTGCGGAGTGGACCTGATCTCCGCGGGCACCGCATCGTACCTGTAGCCAGATAGCGGATGCGACGGCGGCACCGCCACATAGCCGCTCATGGTGCCGTCAGCCTGACGCAGGACGAGGCAGTCGAGCCCGGTCTTGGCATCGCGCCACGCGATCCGATCGGGCTCGTCGGTCCACGGTCCCTGACCGCGCGGGTGGCGATCGGGAATGGCGATGATCTGCGTGGGCTGGATGGCGGTCCCAGCGAGCGGATACGATCGCGGGAGCGGCAGGTTCTTCGCCGCGGTCGTGCGGGCGGGCAGCGTAGTGCCGGCGGTCTTCTTCTTGGTCATTTCTATTGTCCTTCAGATACGAAGAAGCCGCCGATCCCTGATGGGATGGCGGCGGCTGTTCGCCCGGCTGACCGGGCATGGGTGCTCACGGAATGGCTGCGGACGGCGACCTCGCGTGCGGTCGTCATCGTGGATCGATCAGATCATCTTTTCCTTTCCCTCCTTTCCTTCGTCCTCCTTATCGATCAGGCCGACCGTCGGACCAGCGGCTCCTCGCACCGGAACACGGCGCCCTTCAGGCTTGCGCGGGCCTTCTGTCCGCGCGCCCACGGTAGGAAAGCGCGCTTCACGAATGCGCTCGCTGGCAGAGCGGTGGATGCCGCCTCCGCGATCGCCAGCTGGGTGTCGTGGCGGTTGCAGGTGATCTCGCCACGCGAGGTGAGGTGCCGGATCGCGAGCATGGCCGTGGCCAGCACGTCAGCGAGGACCTGGTCCCGCACTTCGGGCCAGCGACCATTCTCGACCAGGGCGCCAATGGATTTGGACGGACTCGGCTTCGCTGGCACGCCGACCGCCATGGCATACTCGGGAAGGTGAACCGGCTTCGCACGGACCGACACCTCGCTGCACAGGTCAAGCCGCTCCTGCGCGTAGGGTGAGAGGTCGAAAAGCTGTGGCGGCAGCAGCCGATCGTAACTCGCTGCGCAGCGCCGGAGGACCGCGAGGTCCTTTACTTCGCCGCCCCATGTGACGAGCCTCGCGCTCGGTATCAGCTTCAGCGCATCGAAGAATGCCGCGACCATCTCCTCCTCGCTCGTATCCTCGGCAGTCATGACGATGGAATCGCCAACCGTCGGGATCGCCTCGCCGGAATGGAATGTCAGCGTCAGCCACGAGACCGCCGCGATGCGGTGGAACGGCCAGCGCGTATCCTGTTCCGCGTCCTTGCCCTCGGTCACCTTGTAAGCGTCGTGGGCTGCGCGGTCCCAGCTGTATTCGGCGTCGTAGACAATGTAGCGCCGCGAGCTCGGGACGCCGTCCTGCTTGGCGGTCAGGAAGCTGCGCATGGAACGGTGGAGCGCGAGCTCGAAGGCGTCGCTCGCGCCGTCAGGTTCGGTGGTGATGATCATGGTCGTTCGTCCTTATCGTGGACGCGCGAAGGCGCGCTCGACTGGCAAGCATTCGCGACGTCAATTTGGGTTGGGTTGGTGTGGCGGCGAGCCGCGCGTCAGCGGTGCCGCTCGTGGGCGGTTATGGCGCGCAGCGACGGTGTCCGAAGGCCGCTGCGGTAGTGCCAGGCTTCTTCATGCTCGACCTGGTGGGGCTCCAGCTCCTTCTCCCAGAATTTCTCGCGAGCATTCCAGCGATATCCGCGAGCTCGGAGCTGTTCCTTTTTGGAGTACGGCGCGCCCCGCGCCTCGACCATCGTGGTCGTCCGATCCGCGGCCCCGAGCAGGCGCTGGAGATGCGTGCGCTTCGGGCCCTTGAGCCAACCGGTCCGCGCCTCGTTCAGGAGCACGAACAGGGCCCACACATCGGGCCCAGCGCGATGCGCCGACGACATCCAGCCATGCTGCATCAGGAGGTGCCCTTGGCCGCGCCCGTCGAGGCCGAGCTTGAGCCACGGAATGTCCTTACACGAACACGCCCAGGCCTTACCCTTGAGGTCGGGGTAACGCCGCTCGAGAAATCCGATCTCGAACGCCGCATTGTGGCTGACCAGCAAGTCAGCGCGCGACAGCAATCCCATTACCTGCTTGTCGGGGATGCTCGTGCCCGCCAAGGCCTGCGCAGTCAGCCCCGTGATCATGGTGATCTCCGGCGACAGCGGCACCTCCGGCTCCTCGGTCCAGGACAAAGGTCCGAAGTGGCCGAGGATTGCGCCGTCTTCGTCCACGAATGCGAGCAGGATCGCGATCTCGATGATCGCGTCCTCGGTCGGGTCGAGGCCCGTGGTCTCCAGGTCGACGATGGCCATGCACCTGCCTTCGGGCGGCGCGCCCTGTTGGGGCATCATCGAGTAGGGTTTGGGGATTTCGCGCAGGACGCGATAGCGAAGGTCGCGCTCGAGGCAGTGAGCGAGCCGTTCGCTGTTCGGCGGCAGGTGGTCGGTATGCATGTCAGGTACTCCGTCGTTGACGGAACCGGCGAGGCGGGGAGCGCTCTCGCAACCCCTTTTTTCCTCTCTCAGGCCGGTTCCCGCCCGGCCCGTCACTTTCTCTGCAGTTCCTCAATCAATTCGCCCGCGAGGCGCGGTCGCTCTTTCTGCCGCAATGCAAAAAAAGGGTGGCCCGCAAGCCACCCCTGTTATCACGCGCAGTCCTCGTCGGTTTCGAGATCATAGCGACGGGGGTCGCCGGCAGGATACAACCAGTAGTTGTCATCTCTGGCCCTGATTTCCGCACCACGCATTCCGGCTGGTTCGGTGGTCGATGATGGAGCGTCACTTGGCGCATCGCCAATTACGGCCGGCTCTCCTCGAGCGAGCCGATCCAGCAACATGTCGTGCTGCCGCTGAAGCTCGGCCTTGCTCGCCTCGCTCTGAGCGGCGGCTTCCGCCAACACCTTGCCATCTCGCTGCAATCGCAGGTTATCGACCTCGAGCTCGGCGTTTGCTTCGAGTAGACGATCAATCTGAGCCCGAAGCGTAGCGAGCTCAGCCTCCGATGCTGCGAGCTTCTCGCCGAGAGCCGCCATGGTGATTGCGCATTTCTGGCGTTCCTCGGCGACTACCTTACCGGTGACGCCGAGGGTCAGGTTAACCAACAGCTCGCCGCTACGCGCGAGATGCGCCTTCAACTCGTCTGCCAACGCCGGAGGGGCCTGTTGGACGAACGCAATGCCCTCCGCCGTTCGCCGCATCTCCCAATCGCTATAGAGCTTGTAGAACTCGGGATTCGCTTTCGCCATCCCGCAAGTAACCGCGACTTTGTTGCCATTGACCTGGCCGGTGTCCCCGCCCGCTTCTCTGACCAGACGGTCAGCTACCCTGTCCACGTCATCCTGCGTGATCGTGATATTGCCATGTTTCATCGGATCGACCTCTCGATGCGGTCCAGCGAACGGAACGAAGTTCGCTGGCTTCGCTGAATTCAGTTTGACGGGTCGCTGCTGGGCAACGACTCGAATGAAATCACGTAAAATCAGCGAGTTCGGAGGCATCCGAGAGATTTTCAGCGCAGCGAAGACAGCGAAGGAATGGAGAGGACTGGAGCGATCGCCGAATGTTGACCATCATCGATCCTGCAAACGCCTTAAAGCGTTCCGAGCAGCGCCTATTGATGATCGTATCGATGTTGAGCCTAACGTTGGCAACCACGATGCCGAGAATGCTCAGGATGATCGTGGTCATCGCTGTGGACTGCCAATATCATGCGATGGAGCTTGGTTCGGCCTGTCACGATGTGAGGGCATTGTGGGATCAGGTGCGCGCGTTGGCACTTCAATTTCAGAGGGCCGCGTCGACTCCCGCTCCGGAGCGGCTTGCGACGAGGCATTCGACACAGCCCGCGTGTTCACACCCGCCGCTTCCCGTCGCGCCTTTGCAATGAGCGCGAATGGCGATGTCCGTTGGACGACCCCAGCGAGAAACCATTGTAGCTTCCAATCGCCATCGCGCTTTGCGGCCTCCATCGCCCTCGTCTCCGGTGTCGCATCATGATCAAAGGGAAACCCTTCTGGCCGGGCCCTGGCAACGTGGACAAGGCGCAAAAACGATGGGTCGTGCCGCTGCGCTTCCCAGTATCGCTCCGCCCAATGACCCGGGTGGCCACTAACAGAGACCCGACCTTCTTCGAGCGTAGCGTGGCCGGACGCGATAGCGCCGGCCACCCAGCGACGCTTTTCAAGTTGGAGCAATTCACTAGCGCGCAGCGCCCGCTGGATGTCCGCATCGACCAGCAGCTCCGGAGAACCGCCCATGGACTGGATGAGGCGCGCATCATCCAAATACCTGATCGGTGAATTCAAAGCCGAGTAGGTTTGCCGGGAGGACGCGAGCGCAAGGCTGTCGTGATCAATTTCCGTGATGATGATTTCCAGCGCATCGCGGGTGGCGCGGTCCCTCTCCGCATTGCCAGCCATCGTCCTGCGGTCGTCTGCGCTGAGATAACGGGCGACAAGTCCATCCGCACCCAGCCCCTCGGTAGGGCCATTCGGAGTCTCAAGCCCCTGTTGAGCGTGTAATCTCTGAGACCGGGCACGCCCGCGAGCGTTGATACGATCCGGTGCGGTCGCGTGATAGCGCATCGACCTGTCAACGATACTTTCGGCTTTGCCCTCAGCCAGCAATTCCCGGTGCTGGCGCCCGATCTTGTTCAGCCAACCGGCGTGGATGCGGAGGCGAAGTTCACTCGCGATGCGCGCCATGCTCGCTCTAATGCGATGCCTTGCAGCAACCCGGATTGCGCGAAACTTGTCACGGGCAATTTTCAGGGCGTCGATCAGAGCACGGCGCTTGCGGGTTACGAGTTCGATCGTGCGCCGACGCTCGATGAAAGCGAGATGGCCGTCGAGCCAGTAGCGGGCTTCGCGATTGCTGCGTTCAATGTGGTACCGTGCTTCTATGTCACGTCGGTCAGCCTCCGACCGTTCCTGCTTTTTGGCGTTGGGCTTACCCGGAGGAGGCCCCCAAATGAGCGCCACTGTTTGATGGTCTGCGTCTCCCGGCGCCTGTTGCGTGCCCCCTTTGATGTCGCTCGACTTGACGTTCAGTTCATCCCTGAGTGTCAATGCGGCTGCGATTTCATCCTGATGGTCTAATTTCCGCGCTTGGTGGGCCGCATTGGCCCCCGCCCCCTTCAGTTTATCGCGACGACGTCGGTAGGACTCGCCATTGTCAATGTTGAGGTGCTGAAGGAGCGCGTCCGCCTCTTCGATTTCGGCCTGATGCTCGGCATAGGTCCGCGCCGATTCCCCATCCAGCTTGTTGAACCGCGGCATCACGAATGGCCTGACGTAAAGAGAAGGGGCAGCTGGCCGATATCCGCCGACCTTCTTGAATCTGTCGTTCAATTTGCCGAGAGCAGCGTTCGCGTAGGCTTTGCCGGCAGCAATGGATTGTCCCCCAGCATTCTTGCCCGAGCCGGGTCGAAAGTCATTCGCGACAAGCCAAGCACCTGTCGCGCTCGCCACATATCGCAGTCCTACGCGGGCCAAGCTTTCATGCATTTCTTCAGGTGTATCTGCCAATTGGATGCGCTGCGCAGCAATCTGCTTCACCGCTCGCGCGAGGTCCCATTCGCCCCCGGGCTCCTGGCCTTCCGACGCGTAATTTTGCGCTCTCCACTTGTCGTGCGCCTTGTGCATGGCGGTGATGGCTGCACGATCGATAATTCGCCCGTGCTCGTCGGCAACCTTCATATCGGTGAAGGTGGAGTAGACACCCGTGCGGTCGGCGACGAACCGGCGGTTAGGTTCGGGATCGAGACCCAAATCGCGCTCGATGATAGCCATGGCGATCTGCCCGGCCTCCTTCCACCAGCCTTGACCGAAAGTGACGCGTTCATCGGACTGGGCCAAGAAACTAGACACTAGCCCATGGGAATGCTGCGTTTTCGTGTCGCCGTGTGTTGCCCAAATTGACGGGCATCTCGCTATCCCAAGGACGTCGAGCACAACCTTGCGAACATGTGCAAGTTGCTCCTCAGTAAGATCCTCTCCCTCACGGCTGCTGACCACGATATGCCAGAAACGGTCGAGACCGCCGGCCGCGCCCTGGATGGCCATATCCTCCGACCATCCTTCCGGTTCGTCGGACGGCAGATTGTAGGCATAGCGACCCGTGATCCGCTCCGCGCGGTGCCCATCTTTGTGAATGTAGTCGCCAACCGGTTTCACCCGAAGCATGACCTGAACGTCCCGGTCACTCAGCTGCATGTCGAAGATGTAGCGGGCCCTCGACAGCGCGGTCGAATAGGCAAGCTGTTGCTTGAGCGACGGAGCGGCGATTCCGGTCTGGAGATCGGCATACTGCCAGATGTTAATCACCATCGGTCGACACGCCGTTTTGCGATTCCCCGTGACGATACCGGCTTCGAAACGGGGCTCGCCAAATTTAACTGGTGTTCGGTATCTTGCAGCAGCTTCGCCGTCGTAATGTGATCAATCGGCTGGGAGCTGCACACCAAATGCGAATACGGCTGAGCGGTCCTTTGGCCTGCGTCCTGCGTGCGAAGAGGAACGGCGATACCAGCCTTACGATGGACATGTTGCGAGATCCTGATGATCATCGTTTCGGTCGCTTCTCGATTTCGGGGATGGCGACGACTTGCTCCTGGCCATGAGCAATAGCGCCTCGCAGATCCTGGGCCGCCTCCAGCAATGCGCGCGCAGCGTTCGATGCCTCTGACAGGAGCTCGCTGAGTTCGTTGAATTTCTGCTGGGCGAGAAGGCCCAGCAGAAAATCATCGTCCTCGTCCGTCACCGCACGGACACGATGAAGATCGGTTCTCAGGCGCTCCTTGACCGCCTCGGTTAGCGCCTCGACACGCCTGATCGATGCCACCATTGCGAGGAGCCTCGCGCCAACCTGGATTACCGGGTCAGGTGATCTGAGAGGGAAGAGTATGGCGTTCCGGCAATAGGCGGACCAGTCGCCACGCGGCACCTGGCGCTGGATATCCGCCAGCTCGTCAGCGCGAAAGTACACGCCGACCTTGGTGCGTTTGCGAGGGTCTTTCGGCGTGGCGTCGGTGGTCTTTTTAGCCACGATCAAGGCACTTCCCGTCTGCACCGCGGGCGCGCAAAGAAACGCCGTCACGGAGCGTCAGCGACACGATGGCGATAAGGGTGGGACCCCCACCCCCATCCTGCAGAAAAAACTGGCCCCGCTTCACGAGTCTGCCTCCGGAAGCGGGAGCCCGATCTGCTTGAAGATATTCTCGATGCACTGGCGCACCTCCGGGGTGCGATTGAGGGCAGCGCGCAATTCGGTCCGGTTCATCGCAAAAGCTTTGGCCTTTGCGATGATAAGCTCGTCCGAACTATCGCGAAGCGCCTCGAAGAATGCGTTTCCGTCCGAAGCACCGCCTTTGAATGATCCATACGGGATCTTGGGACGGTGCAGCGCACGGGTGACTGGGGGATACGAGGTTGCCTCAGCAACCTGAGAACCCCCGAACCGGCTGCCATTGGAAACGGTGGTTGGTGCCTTCACGTCGAACGACGCGTGTCCGGACGCACCGGACCCACCGGAGGGTTTGGTGGCCTTGTCCAACTTCGCGGCTTTCCGCCTGTCGTGTTCCGCCTCGACCGCCGACGCCCAGATGTTGGAGGGGTCTCCGTCCCACTCGGCACTGCGTGGCGACTTGGACAGCGCCCAGAGCAGTGCCGGGGACGAATACGGATCGGTCGCGACGAAGCGCCGGGGCTTGAGCCACTCAAGCCATACGACCAGGTCGGCGCGGTAGGGTGCTGCCTGCTTGCAGATTTTGACCGTCTGATCGGCGATGCGTTCGGGATCGAAGCGCTTCCGCTTGGCACTTGTCATGATGCTGCGAGCGAGATTGAACGCGCAGGCGAGCGCGTTCCGCGGGAAGCCGACGGGCAGATGGGGCTCGCTACCGTCGATCACGGTGTCGCCGTACTTCACCTGCAGCTTTCTTAGCTTGCGGGCTTCCACCTCGGCAGCGGTTTCCTTGCGCCGCGTGGGAGACTTGGAAGTTGCGCTAGCAGCACCGGCGGCCTTGCTGCGCTCGCTGCCTGCCGATGCCGCCGTGGGTTGGTTGGGCGTTGAGAGTGACACTTTGGGTCTCCAGAAAGAAGTGTCTCCTCATTTTAGAATGAAATTCTGGGCAGCCCAAAGGCTCCGACGAAAAAACTGACTCGCGCGCGCGAGGCGGATGATCAGGCTTGCCGCTGCCAGTTGCGCCCCATAGGCATGGCACCCAACGAGGGGCATCAATGTTCGAGAACGCGTTCAACAATATCGATCGGGCCATGCGCAATGACGAGGGCCTGTCGTCGGAACTGGATTACGCCGAGCAGACCAGCTGGCTCCTGTTCCTCAAGTATCTCGACGATCTTGAGCAGGAGCGGCAGGATCAGGCCGAGCTGGAGGGTCGCGACTACACGCCAATCCTGGAAGAGGCCTATCGTTGGCAGACCTGGGCCGCACCGAAGGATGCCAACGGCGCGCTCGACC
This sequence comes from Qipengyuania sp., assembly GCA_019745075.1. Classification (GTDB taxonomy): domain Bacteria; phylum Pseudomonadota; class Alphaproteobacteria; order Sphingomonadales; family Sphingomonadaceae; genus Qipengyuania. Next base: position 43,460 of record JAIETR010000038.1, on the reverse strand, counting down.
ACAACGCCGCGAAGACCGGGCAGGACCTGATCGACTTCGTCAACGGCAAGCTCTTCCCTTACCTCAAGACCTTCAACACCAGCGATGCCGATGCCGACACGCTGGAGTACAAGGTTGGCGAGATCTTCTCCGAGCTCGCAAACCGGTTCCGGTCGGGCTATTCGCTGCGCGAGGTGATCGACATCATCGACACGCTCGACTTCGGCAGCACCGACGCCAAGCACGAGCTGTCTGACCTCTACGAGACCCGCATCAAGCGCATGGGCAATGCCGGGCGCAACGGAGGCGAGTATTACACGCCGCGTCCGCTGATCCGCGCGATGATCAAGGTCGTCGATCCCAAGATCGGCGAGACGATCTACGACGGCGCTTGCGGGTCGGCAGGGTTTCTGTGCGAGGCGTGGGATCACCTGCGCCGCCCGGACCTCTCCGGCGAGGAGTGGGAGGCGCTCCAACAACGCACGTTCTACGGACAGGAGAAGAAGTCGCTCGCTTACGTGCTGGGCGTCATGAACATGATCCTGCACGGCATAGAGGCGCCACAAATCCGCCACACCAACACGCTCACCGAGAACGTGATGGACATCCAGCAGGCTGACCGTCACGACATCGTGCTGGCCAACCCGCCCTTCGGCGGGGGTGAGCGCAAGGAGGTGCAGCAGAACTTCCCGATCAAGTCGGGGGAGACCGCCTATCTCTTCCTGCAGCACTTCATCCGCAAGCTGAAGGCGGGCGGGCGTGGGGCGGTGGTGATCAAGAACACCTTCCTCAGCAACACCGACAACGCCAGCGTTGAGTTGCGCAAGGAACTGCTGACCAGTTGCAACCTCCACACCGTGCTAGATTGCCCCGGCGGCACGTTCCAGGGCGCGGGCGTGAAGACGGTGGTGCTGTTCTTCGAGAAGGGCGCACCCACGCGGCAGGTATGGTATTGCCAGCTCGATCCGGGCCGCTCGCTCGGCAAGACCAATGCGCTGAACGATGCAGACCTTGCCGAGTTCGTCTCGCACCAGCCGGATAAGGTGGACAGCGCCAAGAGCTGGGCGGTAAGCGTCGACGATCTCGACAAGGCGACGTGGGACCTTTCGGTCCGCAACCCCACCACGCCGAAGGAAGCGCCGCTGCGCGCGCCCGAGCAGATCATCGCCGACATACTCGCACGCGACGAGGAGACCCGGCAGATCCTCGCAGAAATTCGGGGGATGCTGTGACGGCACACTCTGTGAAGAATTTGGGTTGGGAAACGCGGCCATTAGCTGAATGGGTCCAATTCCAGCGGGGGCTTACCTATAAAAAGTCCGATGAAGTTCCATTCTCGGGCAACGCTGTTTTGCGGGCCAACAACATCGACCGCCTAACCGGCATGCTGAACCTCGAAGAGATCCGATACATCCGTGATGACGTTGAGGTGCATGACCGGCTGAAAGTTCGCGCGGGAAGTCTGCTTATCTGCACTGCAAGCGGAAGCAAATCTCACCTCGGCAAGGTCGCTCTCATCGAAGAGGCGCTGGATTTCGCATTTGGCGGGTTCATGGGCCTCCTCATCCCGAACCCAGGGCTCGATCCGCGATACCTGTTCTATGTGACGCGGTCGTCGCTTTACGATGATTTCATCGACAGCCTCTCGGACGGCGCAAACATCAATAACCTGAAATTCAGTGACCTAGGCAAGCTCGCCGTTCCGATCCCCCCGCTGGAGGAGCAGAAGCGGATTGTTGCGGTGCTGGATCAGGCCTTCGCCGCACTCGACCGCGCCCGTGCCCTCGCCGAAGCCAATTTGGGGGATGCGGAAGAGTTGTTTGAGAACACCCTCGAAGCAGTTTTCGAGCAGTTTGCGTCATCCGATCTGATCTTGCCTCTTGGCGAAGCCGTCCATCCTGATTGCAAGCTTTCATACGGCATCGTTCAACCTGGTGACGATGTCGCTAGCGGATTACCCATTGTTCGTCCGGTCGACCTTGGCCGTCCGATCATTTCACTGGCCGGCCTGAAGCGTATATCATCTGATCGGGCTGATGGTTTTTCACGCACCAAGCTGACGGGTGCAGAACTGCTGCTGTGCGTGCGAGGCACAACCGGCGAAGTCTCGATGGCATCACCCGAACTGGCGGGGGCGAACGTTACCAGAGGCATTGTCCCGGTGAGGTTCGATCCTGCTAAAGTCGACCTCGAATTCGCCTATTTTCAGATGCGCTCGCCCTTCATGCGGAAGCAGATCGCTAAGAAGACCTATGGCGCGGCCTTGATGCAGATAAACATCAAGGATGTGCGCGAGCTGAAATTTGTCCGACCCAGCTTGGACATTCAGCGAAAGGCGAAGGCGGAAGTGCGGCAGCTTCATGATCGTGCGGAGCGTTTGATCGGTGACTATCAGGCGAAGCTCGATGACCTCGCATCGCTTCGCCAAGCCTTGTTACAGCAGGCCTTCTCCGGGGAGCTGACCTGAGCCGATGCAGGAAACCGAAGCCGATACCCGCGCCAATCGCATCGATCCCGTGCTGCGCGCGGCCGGCTGGGGTGTGGTCGAGGGCGCGCATATCCGGCGGGAGGCGATCTGCCCCGGCCGGATCATGCCCGGCGGTCAGCGCGGAGCTCCCCTCTCAGCCGACTACGTCCTCGAATATCGCGGCCACAAGCTCGCAACGATGGAGGCCAAGCGCCACGGCAAGGGCGCAGGCGCGGGCGTCGGTCAGGCCAAGGACTATTCGAGCCGGCTGAAAGCCCGCTTCGCCTACGCATCCGACGGGACCGAGTGGTATCAGGTCGACATGCACACGGGCAAGGAGGGGGCCATCGCTCCGCCTTTCCCGACGCCCGACGAGCTGTGGCACCGCTGCTTCCCAACCGGAAATGCATGGCGCGAACGCTTCGGCGCGGTTCCCTTCGAGACTGGCGGCGGCAAGTGGCAGCCGCGCTATTACCAGCACAACGCGATCACTGCCGTGCTCGAGGCGATCGCCAAGGATCAGCAGCGCATCCTGCTGACGCTTGCCACGGGCACGGGCAAGACGTCGATTGCGTTCCAGATCGCGTGGAAGCTGTTCCAGTCGCGTTGGAACCTGACCCGCGAGCCGACCCGCCGCCCGCGTATCCTGTTCCTCGCCGATCGCAACATCCTTGCCGACCAGGCCTACAACGCCTTTAGCGCCTTCCCGCCCGACGCGCTGTGCCGCATCGACCCCGACGAAGTGCGCAAACGGGGCGGCGTGCCCACCAATGCCAACATCTTCTTCACGATCTTCCAGACCTTCATGACCGGTGGGAAGGACGGAGAGACCGAGTTCACATTCGAAGGCTATGCGAAAGATTTCTTCGACTTCATCGTGATCGACGAATGCCACCGCGGCGGCGCGCGGGACGAAAGCACGTGGCGCGCGATCCTCGAATATTTTTCGCCTGCGGTGCAGCTCGGTCTGACTGCTACGCCCAAGCGCGACGTCAACGCCGACACCTACAAGTATTTCGGCGAGCCGGTTTACACCTATGCGCTGAAGGAAGGCATCGGCGACGGCTTCCTTACCCCGTTCAAGGTGCGTCAGATGGCGAGCACCATGGACACCTATACCTTCAGCGATGAGGACGAGGTTCTGTCGGGCGATATCGACCCGGACAAGGAATACAAGGAAGCCGACTTCAACACCAAGCTCATCATCGACGAGCGCGAGATGAGCCGGGTGCAAGAGTTCATGGACCAAATCGACCAGCGTCAGAAGACGCTCGTCTTCTGCGCCACGCAGGACCACGCCGCCCGCGTCCGCAACTTCATCAACCAGATCAAGGACAATCCCGACCCGCACTACTGCGAGCGGGTGACTGCCGACGATGGCAAGCTGGGCGAGCAGCACCTGCGCGAATTCCAGGATAACGAGAAGACGCTGCCAACCATCCTAACGACATCGCAGAAGCTGTCGACGGGCGTGGACGCACGCAATGTGCGCAACATTGTGCTGCTGCGGCCGATCAACTCGATGATCGAGTTCAAGCAGATTATCGGGCGCGGCACCCGCACCTTCGACGGGAAGGACTTCTTCACGATCTACGACTTCGTGAAAGCCTACGAGCATTTCAACGATCCCGAGTGGGACGGCGAACCAGAGGATCCGGCCGAGCCGAGGCCCAAGCCTCCTGGACCTGGTGGGCCCGATAGGCCGGACGATCCCGATGACCCTATCGAACCAACGGAGCCCACCGAGAAAATCGTGGTAAAGCTGGCCGACGGGAAGGAGCGGAAGATCCGCTACCTCGCCGCCACGACCTACATGTTCAACGGTCGCCCAATCACCGCGCAGGAGTTCATGGAGCACCTCTTCGGCGACTTGGGCACGCTGGTGACCACCGAGGACGAGCTACGCGGGATCTGGAGCGACCCCGATCGCCGCAACGCGTTCCTGCAGCGTCTGGTGGAGATGGGCTACGACCGCGAGCGTCTGTCCGACATGCGCCGCCTGATCGACGCGCCGAACTCGGACATCTTCGACGTGCTCGGCTACATCCGCTTCACGCTTGCACCACTGGCGCGGGCAGAGCGTGCGGAAACGGCGAAGTCGACTGGAATGGACGGCTATGAGGACGAGATGCGCAAGTTTCTCGACTATGTGCTGAGCTCGTACGTGAAAGATGGTGTGCGCGAACTAGATCCCCAACGCCTCAGCCATTTCATTCGCAGCCGATATGGAAGCATAAACGACGCGAAAGGCCGGCTCGGTTCGACCGGCGAAATCCGTACCGCGTTCCTCGATATCCAACGCCACCTCTTCGCGGCCGGGGCGCACTAAGAGGTCAACCGGCGAAGCTCTCAAGAATGCGGGCATACGACTGTGCACCAAAGTGTGAACCAAACTGTGCACTTGACTGTGAACCGCGCGCGATTCACAAGCAGGTCACGAACAGAAAACGGCGGATTTCCGCGGTTTTTGGCAAGTTGGCGTTGAGCGCGATTTCCTGGTCGGGAATCCTCTCGTCCCGACCAGTGGTCTTCTCTTCGAGGCCGATGAAGGGACCGCGCAGGGTGGGGTGACGCCCCGATCGCCGTGACCCGCGTCGCCGGGACGGGCGGAAACGAGATTGATTCGGTGTTCTACACCGATCCAGCGGCGCTTCTCCGTCGGACAGGAGGGCAAGTTCGGCTTCGAGCCCGGCGTCAACAATCTGTCCGACGCCGCGACCCTTGGGCTGAGTCACCCGCGAATCCGGCAGCTTCGCGCAGTCGGTGGACGACATTCGGGATGCTTCTTCTATGTGCCCGCACCTCCCGGATCGAGTCGTCCACGGCCCGCACCGGTGCAACCGTCCCGTGGCGTCGAGCCGGCGCGGGGCGATTTGCCGTTTGGCCCGCGAGAACCTACATCTCCCTGCGCTTCAGCCATCACAGGGATCGATGACCGGGACCAATCACTCCGCCGCGCGCCGGGCGAAGCGCCTGCTCGCCTCGATTCACGATGTCGATCCCGGATCGGCCGCGGCGGTCGAGCGGCCGGCCGACCATCTCGCACGCCATCGCGGCGACGTGACCAAGCCCGGCGCCCTGGCGAGGATCGACGCGGCGCGTGCCGATTTCGCGCGCAAGCGCGACGCCGGCCCCCGTGCCGCTTTGCTGGCCGCCTGAGCCCCTCCGCGACGCATGCGCATCTGCATCCCCATCCACAGCTTCGAGCCCGGCGGGGTGGAGCGAGTCGGCCTGCGGCTCGCCGAGCGCTGGCAGGCGGCGGGGCATGAGGTGGCGGTGGTGCTCGGACGCGACCGCGGGCCGGCGCGCGCCCAGGCCCCGGTGCTGCGCTATGTCACCCGGCCCGAACCCTTCTCGACCGCCGCGTGGGAAACGCCGTGGCTGATCTGGCGCCTGTGGGGCTATCTTCGTCGCCACCAAGCGGACGTGATCTTCTGTGCGGGCAACACTTACACCGTCGTCTGCGTGGCAATGAAGCTGCTGCTCGGGCGCCGCTGCCCGCCGGTGCTGGTCAAGATCAGCAACGACCTCGTCCGCCCCGATTTCCCCGCGCCGGTCCGGCCGCTGTACCGGTTGTGGCTCAGGGTCCAGGGCAAGCTGCTCGAGCGCTTCGTCGCGCTCGCCGATCCGATGCTGCCGCAGCTGATCGAAGAGCTGGGGGTGGCGGCGGAGCGCACGGTCGCGATTCCCGACCCGGCGCTTCGCGACGACGAGATCGCCGCGCTGCCCACGCCGCGCCCTTCCGATGCCACGGGCCGCAGCTTCCTCGCGGTCGCCCGGCTCAACCGGCAGAAGAACATCCCGCTGCTGCTGGAGGCATTCGCGCGCATCGCCGGGCCCGGCGACCGGCTGACCATCGCCGGCGAAGGGCCCGAGCGCCCTCGCATCGAGCGCCGCATCGCCCAGCTCGGGCTCGGCGCGCGGGTCGCGCTGGCCGGCCATGTCGCCGATGTCCGCCCGCTGCTCGACGCCGCCCACGCGCTGGTGCTGTCGTCCTATTACGAGGGGGTGCCCGCGGCGGTCGTCGAGGCGCTCGCGGCCGGGCGGCCGATCGCCACCACCGACTGCTGCGCGAGCATGCGCTGGCTGCTTTCGGACGGCGCCTTCGGCGCGCTGGCTCCGGTGGATGACGCCGCGGCGCTCGGCGCGGCAATGGAACGGGCCGCGGCGATGACCCCGCCGCAAGCCGAAATGCACAGCTTTTCCAGCCTGTTCACACTCGGGAAAGCAGCCCCCCCCTACCTCGCGGAGATGCAGGCGCTCGTCGACGATGCCAGCTTGCATCGGACGGCCAAGGCGGGCAACCGCGCGGGGCCCGCCGCATCATGCTGAACCCGCCCGAACCTTCCGGCGCCGGAGCGCTCGCCGATCCCGCGCCCCAGAGACCGATGACCGACGCCACTCTCGCCTTCGCCTCCGCCGGCGCCCGCGCGCAAGGCTCTGCGTTCGAGCCGCGGGACCGCGGCTCGGGATGGACCTGGAGCCGGGTTCTCGTCATGGCGCTGTCGCTGCTGGTGCTGGCCGCGGCGGTGTGGCAGGCGCGCGGCCTCGACCTCGCCGACATCGCCGCGCTGGTGCCCGCATCGCCGCTGTTCTGGGCGGTGTTCGCGGTCAGCTATCTCGCCGGCCCGGCGAGCGATTGGATCATCTTCCGCAAGCTGTGGGGCGTCGGCCGGCGCGCGTTCGACGCGCTGATCCGCAAGCTGATCTACAACGAGCTGCTGCTGGGCTATCTGGGCGAGGTCTATTTCTACACCTGGGCCCGGCGCAAGCTGCCAACCGACGCGTCTCCGTTCGGCGCGGTCAAGGACGTGGCGATCATGTCGGCGATCGCGGGCAATATCATGACGCTGGCGCTCATCGCGCTCGCCTATCCCTATCTGTCGCTGCTGCCGCTGGCCCAATATGCGAACGACATCTTCTGGTCGCTGGCTTTCGTGGTCGCGATCTCGCTCGTGCCCTTCGTGTGGCGCCGGCAGATCTTCTCGCTCGCGAGGCGCGAGCTGTGGTTCGTGTTCGGCGTCCACATCGGCCGCATCGTCGCCACCACGCTGCTCAGCGCCGTGCTGTGGGCGCTGGTGCTGCCGGACGTCCAGATCGGCTGGTGGCTGGTGCTCTCGGCGATCCGGCTGCTGGTGAGCCGGCTGCCCTTCGTGCCCAACAAGGACGTGGTCTTTGCCGGCATCGCCGTGCTGGCGCTCGGCCAGGACGTCGAGATCGCCGCGCTGATGGCGATGATGGCCGCGCTCATTCTTTCGACCCATCTCATCCTGGCCCTGATCTTCGGGCTCCACGACCTCGCCAAAGGAGACAAGACGTGATGCCCAGCTTCGGCCGCTTCGTCATCGGCGCGGTGCTGCTCCCCCTGCTCGCAGCCGCCGCCCCGATCCCCTCCACCCCCGATCTCGGCAAGGCCGAAGGCAAGTGCCGTCCTGGCGAAAGCGGCCCGGCGTTCCTGGTCCATGTGAACGGCCTCAAGGACCGCACCGGCCGGCTGAAGCTGGAGGTCTATCCCGCCAACGACAAGGACTTCCTGGCGGACGACAATGTCCTGGTCGCGGCCGGCAAGACCTTTCGCCGGGTCGAGGTCGATGTCCCCGGCAGCGGCGCCCCGGTGCTGTGCGTGCGCGTGCCGGCGGCGGGGCGCTATGGGGTGTCGCTGCTCCACGACCGCGATTCCAACCGCAGGTTCGGCTGGCGCGTGGATGGGATCGGCTTCGCCTCCAACCCCAAGCTGGGACTTAGCAAGCCCAAGGCCGCCAGGGCCAGCGCCAGCGCGGGCGGCACGCCGACGCGCATCGATATCGTGATGAACTACCAGCGCGGGCTTGGCATGCGGCCCCTGTAGGGGCCATTCACCTTTCCTGCCGGTGCGCGAGCGCCAGCTCGACCGCGAGCGCGACCGCTTCGCTGGGCCGAGGGCTTGACTCAAATAACCTATATGGTTATATGACGTCTTTTAAAGGAACCGTCATGCCCATTTTCGATTCGCTCCTCGCCCCCATCCTCTCGATCATCGACAAGGTCATTCCCGACAAGACCGCGCGCGAAAAGGCCAAGCTCGAGCTGCTCCAGTTGCAGGGCAGCCAGGAGATGGCGCTCATCGAGGCGCGCCTGTCCGCCATCGTCGCCGAGGCGCGGAGCCCCGACCCCTGGACCAGCCGCGCCCGCCCGAGCTTCCTCTATGTGATGTATGCGCTGATCCTGTTCAGCGTCCCGATGGGCATGGTCGCCGCCTTCGATCCCACCACCGCCCGCGCCATCGGCGCCGGCATCACCGGCTACCTCGCGTCGCTCCCCGACAGCCTCTACGCCCTCTTCGGCACCGGCTACCTCGGCTACACCGCCGCCCGCCAGTGGGGCAAGGTCAAGGGGGTGGAGGGGTGAGCCAAGCGCGTCTGTCGGTTCTTCAAGATCGTGCCCAGCTGTGGCATAGGTGAAATGCTGTGCGAAACGGACCCTTGCACTTGTGCAACAAATTGCACATACAAGGTGCCAGGAGACCGATCATGGACGTGATGAGCTACAGCGAGGTTCGCAACAATCTGAAGAGCGTGATGGACCGCGTAGTCGATGATTGCTCTGAAGTCATCGTCACGCGTCGTGGTGGCAAGCCGGTTGTGCTGATTTCACTGGATACGTGGCGTTCTCTCGAGGAAACCGAGTACCTCCTCTCCGACCCCGCCAACGCCGCCGAATTGCGCGCATCGATTGCCGAGCTGGACAGCGGGAAGGTGGCCGAACACGACCTGATCGAGCCTTGAAGGTTCTCTTCACGGCGCGGGCTTGGGCGCATTATCTTCATTGGGCCCAATCCGATGCTTTGATCCTGGCGCGGCTGAACACACTTATCGAAGCAGTCCGCCGCGATCCCTTCAAAGGTATTGGCAAGCCCGAGCCGCTGAAGCACGAACTCAAGGGTTTATGGTCGCGCCGGATCGATCAGGAGCATCGCCTGGTATATCGTGTCAGTGGGCCTGCGAGTGACCAAATTGTTGAGCTTGTTCAGTGCCGCTACCATTACTCGACCAGACGGCCATGAGCGCCACCGTCTTCGTCCTCAACGGCCCCAATCTCAACCTGCTCGGCACGCGCGAGCCGGGGATTTACGGCACCGATACGCTCGCCGACATCGAAGGGAAGGTGCGGGCCAAGGGCGCCGACCTCGGGCTCGCCATCGACTTCCGCCAGACCAACCACGAGGGCGTGCTGGTCGACTGGCTGCACGAGGCGCGCGAGGCCGGCGCGAAGGCGGTGCTGCTCAACGCCGGCGCCTATACCCACACCTCGATCGCGCTGCTCGATGCGATCAAGGCGATCGGGGTGCCGGTGATCGAGGTGCACCTTTCCGATCCGCACAGCCGCGAGCCGTTCCGCCATGTCTCCTATGTCGGGATGGGCGCGGCGGATTGCGTGCAGGGGCTGGGGCCGGACAGCTATCTGGTTGCGCTCGAGCGGGCGGCGGCGCTGTGACGCGGCGCCCCGGCATGGACTGTTCCCCAGCCATGCTGGAGGTGTCGCTTTCGTGTCGCCTTTGGGAGCGGCCTCGGGCGCCCCCTTGCCTCTCAGCCGCTCCGCGAGCATAGGCGCGGCCATCAAACCATAGGGGCGTTATGGCCGAAACCAGCAAACCCGCGGGCGCCGACAAGGGCAGGCTCGAAGTCGATACCTCGCTCGTGCGCGCGCTGGCCGAATTGCTCGCCGAAACCGGGCTGACCGCGATCGAGGTCGAGGACAACGACCGCCGCATCCGGGTCGCGCGCGAACATGCACCGATTGCCGCTGCCACCTATCACGCGCCGCCGCCCGCGCCTGCCGCGACCTCGGCAGCCGCTCCGGCCCCCGCGCCCGCCGTTCCGGCGGGCGAAGTTGTCGATGCGGATGTCGCCGGCACGCTGACTTCGCCGATGGTCGGCACCGTCTATCTCGCCGCCGAGCCCGGCACCCCCAATTTCGTGTCGGTCGGCGACGAGGTGAAGGAAGGCCAGACGCTGGTCATCATCGAGGCGATGAAGGTGCTGAACCCGATCGCCGCCGACAAGGCCGGGACGGTCAAGGCGATCCTGGTCGACAACGCCCAGCCGGTCGAATTCGGCCAGCCGCTGGTCGTGATCGGCTAATCCAGAGATGGCCATTACCCGCATTCTGATCGCCAACCGCGGCGAGATCGCGCTGCGCATCCACCGCGCCGCGCACGAGATGGGGATCGAGACGGTGGCGGTGCACTCCACCGCCGATGCCGATGCGATGCACGTCCGGCTCGCCGACCACGCGGTCTGCATCGGGCCTCCGGCAGCCGGCGACAGCTATCTCAACGTCGCCAACATCATCTCCGCGGCCGAGATCGGCCAGGCCGACGCGATCCATCCGGGTTATGGCTTCCTTTCCGAAAACGCCCGCTTCGCCGAGATCGTCGAGGCGCACAACATCGCCTGGATCGGCCCCAAGCCCGAGCACATCCGCACCATGGGCGACAAGGTCGAGGCCAAGCGCACCGCGGGCGCGCTCGGCCTGCCGCTGGTGCCCGGCAGCGACGGCGCGGTCAGCGATTTCGACCAGGCGCGGCGGATTGCCGCGGATGTCGGCTATCCGGTCATCATTAAGGCCGCGAGCGGCGGCGGCGGGCGCGGGATGAAGGTCTGCACCGGCGAAGACGAGCTGGAGACGCTGATGCGCCAAGCCGGAAGCGAGGCCAAGGCCGCCTTCGGCGACGACACCGTCTATCTCGAGAAATACCTCGGCAACCCGCGCCACATCGAGTTCCAGGTCTTCGGCGACGGGCGCGGCAACGCCATCCATCTGGGCGAGCGCGACTGCTCGCTCCAGCGCCGCCACCAGAAGGTGCTCGAAGAGGCACCCTCGCCCGTCCTCAGCGCCGAGGAGCGCGACCGCATGGGCGGCATCTGCGCCAAGGCGATGGCCGACATGGGCTATCGCGGCGCCGGCACGATCGAGTTCTTGTGGGAGAACGGCGAGTTCTACTTCATCGAAATGAACACAAGGCTCCAGGTCGAGCATCCGGTGACCGAGATGATCACCGGCATCGACCTCGTCCGCGAGCAGATCCGCATCGCCGAGGGCAAGGATCTCAGCTGCAAGCAGGAAGACGTGACCTTCCGCGGGCACGCCATCGAATGCCGCATCAATGCCGAGGATCCGTGGACTTTCGCGCCCAGCCCGGGGACCGTGAGCTATTACCACGCCGCCGGCGGCATGCATGTGCGGGTCGATAGCGGGCTCTATGCCGGCTACAAGGTGCCGCCCTATTACGACAGCATGATCGCCAAGGTGATCGTCTACGGCCGCAACCGCGAACGCTGCATCATGCGGCTGCGGCGCGCGCTCGAGGAGATGGTGGTCGAGGGGGTCAAGACCAACATCCCGCTCCACCAGGCGCTGATCAAGCAGGACGACGTGCTCAGCGGCAACTACACGATTAAGTGGCTCGAGGAGTGGCTGGCCGCGCGCGAGACGGCGTGAGCGGCGCCGGGCCCTCCAACCCCATTTCGCCCGCCGGCTACGCCGCTCTGCGCGCGCGCTACGATCACCTGCTCGGGACCGAGCGGCCGGCGATCGTCGAGATCGTGAGCTGGGCGGCGGGGAACGGCGACCGCAGCGAGAACGGCGACTACCTCTACGGCCGCAAGCGGATGCGCGAGATCGACCGCGAGCTGGCGCATCTGGCGCGCCGCATGAAGGCCGCGCGCGTGCTCGACCCCGCCGCTCAGCCCGACAAGGAACGCGTGTTCTTCGGCGCCACCGTCACCGTCGCCGACGCCGACGATGCGCGCCGCACCGTGACAATCGTGGGCGACGACGAGCAGGAGGCGAGCGCCGACCGGATCGGCTGGTCGAGCCCGCTCGCGCGCGCCCTGCGCGGCGCGGCGGTGGGCGAGTTGAGGACGGTGCGCCTGCCCTGCGGGGAGAAGGAATGGGAAGTGCTGGCGATCGCCTACGCCGCCCCCTCGGTCCGACGCGATAGGCGATTGTCGCACGAATAGGGCGGAGGCCGCGACCGCGACCCCCGCCCCACTGGTGGTTCCGCGGGTTCGATCAGAAGCGCACGCCGACGGTGGCGACGACCTGGTGGCGGTCGGTATCGATGTCGAAGCGGCTCGAATCGGGGGTCGTGCCGTTGAAGTCGAACTCGCCCTTGCGATAGTTCGAATAGCGATATTCGAGCCCACCGTAGACGTTGCCCGAAAAGGCATATTCGGCACCCGCGCCCAGACGATACCCATCGGTGTCGAGCCGCTGGCTGGCACTGGCCGTGCCGTCGCTGCCTTCGAGCCCGAAGCGCTGGTTCGTGTAGCCGGCCTTGGCATAAAACATCAGATCGGGCGAGGTCACATAGCCCACGCGACCACCGACATAGATTTCGCGCTGCGCCTCGACCCGCCCGAGGTTGAAGACCGTGGGGCGAGGGCTGGAGTCGCGCCATTTGGCGGTGCTGTCGCCGAAGGATGCCTCCGCACCAATGCGCAGCTTCTCTCCGACCGCGGCGTCGTATCCGACGACGGCGGCGTAGTTCACGCCGTCGATCGACTGATCGAGGTTCCGGGTGGTGTCGGTGGTCGCGGAACTGCCCGAACGCAGCATGTCATAGCCCGCTTCGGCGCCGACGCGAAGCCCGCTGAAGGGCGCCTCGTCCTGCGCAGCGACGGGCGTGGCAATGGCCACAAGCGAAGCGGCGGCGAGAAGGGCGGTGGTCATTTTCATTGTAGGTACTCCATTCACTCGAACCCGCAGTGGGCAGGTAGACCAGTAAAATGGGTGGCAGGTCGCGAAGTTTCATGAACCTGAGACAACATGTTTCTGTGGCAAAAATGTAACTTAATTGCGCCGGGCCGGGGCACCGATGGGGCCAACCGCGTACCATCGAGGCGAGCACGGTTCACCGCTGGCGCGAAACGCCGGTCGGCCCTATATGAGGCGCTTCCCATGGCCGACACCGCACTCATGCCGATCCCCGGACAGCTCGATCCGGTGCCCGTCGCGCGCGACATCACGCCGCGCGCCGATGGCCGCGCAGATCTGCTCGGTCTGCCCCGAGAGCAGATCCGCGCGCTGTTCGCCGAAGCGGGGCTCGACGCGCGCCAGACCAAGCTGCGCGCCAAGCAGGTGTTCCACTGGATCTACCACCGCGGCGCGACCGAGTTCGCCGCGATGACCGACATCGCCAAACCGATGCGGCCGTGGCTGGAGGAACGCTTCGTGATCGGCCGGCCCGAGGTGATCGAAGCGCAGCATTCGGTCGATGGCACGCGCAAATGGCTGTTGCGCACCGCCGACGGCCACGATTTCGAGATGGTTTTTATCCCCGACGCCGACCGCGGCACGCTGTGCGTGTCGAGCCAGGTCGGCTGCACCCTGAACTGCACCTTCTGCCACACCGGCACGATGAAGCTGGTGCGCAATCTCACAGCGGGCGAGATCGTCGGCCAGGTCATGCTCGCCCGCGATGCGCTCGGCGAATGGCCGGGAACTAGTCCCCGCGAAGGCGGGGATCTCATTCGTCCCAGCGCTTACCCTCCTGAGGCCCCCGCCTTCGCGGGGGATCGGGACGACGAGGCCGACGAGGCCGCCTACACCTCCGATGGCCGCCTGCTGACCAACATCGTGATGATGGGCATGGGCGAGCCGCTCTACAATTTCGACAATGTGAAGGGCGCGCTCGGCATCGTGATGGATGGCGACGGCCTGGCCCTGTCGAAGCGGCGGATCACGCTCTCGACCAGCGGCGTGGTGCCGATGATGGCCCGCGCCGGCGAGGAGATCGGGGTCAATCTCGCGGTCTCGCTCCACGCCACCAACAAGGAAATCCGCGACGAGATCGTCCCGCTCAACAGGAAATACGGCATCGAGGAGCTGCTGGAAGCCTGCGCCGCCTATCCCGGCGCGAGCAATGCGCGGCGCATCACTTTCGAATATGTCATGCTCAAGGACAAGAACGACAGCGACGAGCACGCCCGCGAGCTCGTGGCGCTGCTCCGCCGCTACAAGCTGCCCGCCAAGGTCAATCTCATCCCCTTTAACCCCTGGCCGGGCGCGGGCTACGAAACCTCGACGCCCGAGCGGGTGCGGCGTTTCTCCGAGATCGTGTTCGCGGCCGGGATCAGCGCGCCGGTGCGCACGCCGCGCGGCCGCGACATCGACGCCGCCTGCGGCCAGCTCAAGACCGCGGCGGAGAAAAAGAGCCGCGCCGAGCGCGACCGCGAAGCGGCGGCCGCGGCCGCGTAGCCTACCGCAGCACCCCCTTGTTGCGCATGCTGACCGCGTAGATCGGCAGAAAGGTGGCGACCGACCAGAGCGCCAGGTTCAGGACCACATCCTCGCGCACCCATTCGGGTTGCGGGGCGAGGAGGCGGTGGAACTGGGTCACCGCGAGGCCCAGCAATGAGAGGGCGAACGACCAGACCGCGTGGCGCGAGCGCAGAAGCAGCAGGATCGAGCCGATCGTCGCGCCCCATACACCGAGCGCCCAGAAGGCATGGAGCCAGGCAGGGAAGCTGTCGAGATAGGCGATCATCTCCTCGGTCGCGACGCCCATGTTCTCCGCCGCGGCGCCGATCCAGCTGCGATTGCGGAACTGCGATAGCGTGTAGTCGGTGGCGCCGATCAGGTTCCATGCCAGCGAGATCAGGCCCACGGCCCACAGGTGCCAGGGCGCCTTGCTGTGTTCGGCCGGTGCGGTGATGGCCGCCTCCGGCTCGGCTCCCTCCATGAAATCCACCATTGTCGTCCTCCCCCAAGCGCCCGACCCCGAGGGAGGATAACACGGTGATTGGCCGCGTCAAAATCCGCGGTGTCAGAGCCGCTCGATCTTGCGCGCCATCTCGTCGATCAGATCGACCACCTGCGCCAGCGCCTGGTCGTCGAGCTTGCCGCCGCGCGCCTTCATCTTGACCACCTGGGCCAGGTTGCCGAGCGCGCGGAACATCTCGGGCGTGGCGAAGGCCTTGCCGCGCTCGGCGTGGCGCTCGCCGTGCTCGGACAGCCGCGCCATGAGCCCGTCGGCTTCCTCCTTGCGGGTCTCCAGCTCCGCGCGGCCCTGTTCGGTGGCCTCGAAAGCCTTGCGCGGCTCGTCGCCGCCCGCGACCTCGCGGATCGCGCCCTCGTCCTCGAGCAAGGAGAGCGTGGGATAGACCGTGCCCGGGCTCGGCGCGTAGCTGCCCGCGGTCATCTCCTCGATCGCCTTGATAAGCTCGTAGCCGTGGCGCGGCTCGTCGGCGATGAGCTTGAGCAGCACCAGCCGCAGCTCGCCCTGGCCGAACATGCGGCCGCGGCGGCGCCCGCGCGCGCCGCCGCGCGCGCGGCGATTCCAGGCCTCGCCGTCGCCGGCGCCGAAGGGGCCGGTCGGGCCAAACGGACCGGTCGGTCCGAACGGGCCCTCGGGCCCAAACGGACCACGCGGACCGAAGATGCCATCGGGCCCGAAGAATCCGCCGCCGGCACGCGATCCGCGCTCACCGTCCCCGCAGCCATTGACCTCGATCGCCATCGGAATCGGCCACCCGAAGCTGCGCCGCCAGCCCCGTCCATGTCTGTACATAAGATAATCCTTCGACTCGTTACGATGCTTCCAAGATATATCTTGGTCCCACATGTGCAAGCCCCCTGCTGTAAAATTCCCGCCCCACGTCTATCTCCTGGCAATGGCCGACCTTTTCGCCCACGATCTGCCGCCCGCCCCTGCGCCTCCCGCGCCGCGCGAGAATGCGCCGCTTGCCGACCGGCTCCGCCCTCGCTCGCTCGCCGAGGTGGTGGGGCAGGCGCACCTGACGGGCCCCGAGGGCGCGATCGGCCGGATGGTGGCGGCGGGCAGGCTGTCGAGCATGATCCTGTGGGGCCCGCCGGGCACCGGCAAGACGACCATCGCGCGGCTGCTGGCCGACGCGGTGGGGATGCGCTTCGTGAGCGTCAGCGCCGTGTTCAGCGGTGTGGCCGATCTCAAGAAGGCCTTTGCGGAGGCCGACCGGGCCGCCGAGGCGGGCCAGCGCACGCTGTTGTTCGTGGACGAGATTCACCGCTTCAACCGCGCGCAGCAGGACGGCTTCCTGCCCTTCGTCGAGCGCGGCACGGTGACGTTGGTGGGCGCGACCACCGAGAACCCGAGCTTCGCGCTCAACGCCGCGCTGCTCAGCCGCGCGCAGGTGCTGATCCTCCACCGCCTCGACTTCGCGGCGCTCGAACGGCTGCTGGAACGCGCCGAACGGCTGGCTGGAACGCTCCCGCTCACCCCGCCCGCGCGCGAGGCGCTGGTCGCCTCAGCCGACGGCGACGGGCGCTTCCTGCTCAACCAGGCCGAAACGCTCTACAATGCGGAACTGTCCGAGCCGCTCGATCCGGCCGGGCTCGGGGCCTTTCTCCAGCGCCGGGTCGCGGTCTACGACAAGGACCGCGAGGGGCATTACAACCTCATTTCCGCGCTCCACAAGGCGATCCGCGGCAGCGATCCGCAGGCGGCGCTCTATTACCTCGCGCGCATGCTCACCGCCGGCGAAGAGCCGCGCTTTCTCGCCCGCCGCCTGATCCGCACGGCGGTGGAGGATATCGGCCTCGCCGATCCGCAGGCGCTGGCGGTGTGCCTCGCGGCCAAGGACGCCTATGAGTTCCTCGGCAGCCCCGAGGGCGAGCTGGCGCTGGTGCAGGCCTGTCTCTACCTCGCCACCGCGCCCAAATCGAACGCCGCCTACAAGGCTATGGGCGCGGCCTGGAAGAGCGCCAGGGAAACCGGCAGCCTGATGCCGCCCGCCAACATCCTCAACGCGCCCACGAAGCTGATGAAGGACATCGGCTACGGCGCGGGCTACCACTACGACCACGAGGCCGACGAAGGCTTTTCGGGCGACAATTACTGGCCCGATGAGCTGGCGCCGCAGGTCTATTATCAGCCGGTCGAACGCGGCTTCGAGCGAGAGATCGCCAAGCGGCTGGAGTACTGGGAGAGGCTGAGGAGCGAGCGACGCGGTGATTGGCCTCACTGATTCCCCGCAAAGGCGGGGATCTCCTGCGGCATGGTGCTCCGCCGATGGAGGTCCCCGCCTTCGCGGGGACTCAGCTTCGTGAAGCGCTTTCGGCACTTCCTCGCCATCGACTGGTCGGGCGCGATGGGCGCGCGGCAGAAGGGCATCGCGCTGGCCATTGCCGACGGCGCGGGCGGCCCGCCGGTGCTGGTCCGGCACCTGTGGTCGCGCCAGGACGTGCTGGCGGTGCTACGCGACGACTTGCCGCCCGACACGCTGGTCGGGCTCGATCTCGGCATCGCGCTGCCCTTCGCCGACTGCGGCGCCTATTTCCCCGGCTGGCCCGACACTCCGCCCGACGCGCGCGCCCTGTGGGCCATGATCGACCGGATAGCGGCGGACGAGCCCAATCTGGGCGCCAACACCGTGGTCGCGCATCCGGCGCTGCGGCCCTACTTCCGCGATGGCGCCGAGACCGGCGCGCGGTTCGGCTGCGACGGGGCCGGGCACGGCCGCGGCCGCTTCCGCGCGACCGAGCTCGCCCAGGCGCGGATGGGCTGCAAGCCCTATTCGAACTTCAACCTCGTCGGCGCGGCGCAGGTGGGCAAGTCGAGCCTGACGGGGATGCGCATGCTGCACCAGCTTCGCGGCCATTTGCCGGTGTGGCCGGTCGATCCGCTGCCTCTGGGCGGTTCGGCCGTCGTGGAGATCTACACCACGCTCGCCGCGCGCGAGGCCGGACGCAGCGCAAGTCGCGCCAAGATGCGGACTGTCGCCGAGCTCAACCAGGCGCTCGGCTCGCTCGGCTCGCCGCCGGTGCCGCAGGAAGGCGCGATCGACGACCATTCCTCCGACGCCCTGCTCGCCGCCGCCTGGCTGCGCGCGGTCGCCCACGATCCGCGCCGCTGGTCGCCCGAGGGGATGACGCCCGGAATAGCGCGCACCGAAGGCTGGACTTTCGGCGCGGGTTGAGCCGGTGTGCTCACGAACCGATCGTCTCCATGTCGCACATAAAACCGAACGGCGATGCCGAGGTCATGGGCGGAGAGCCAACAGGCAGCATAGTTCCCATGCAAAACCTAGTCCCGCCTCGACCGCCCGGCTGTCTCCTTCCAACCGTTCCAGGCAAACCCGATCCCGATAGCAACCGCCATGAGGAGTTGCGCCAGCACCGATTGGGTCGTGGGAAACAAGCCCAACATCGAGAGCCGGGGCACATCCGCGAGGGGCGAGATGTCGATCATCCCCGCTTCCTGTAGAGCGGCGACGCCCTTGCCGGCGAGCACGATGGTCAACCCCGCCATCAGCCACGAGCTGTAGCGGAAGAATTGGGTGATCGGCAGCTGGCGACTGTAACGAAGCATCGCCCAGGCAATCAAACCCAGCAGCCCGATCGCCGCGCCGGCGCCTGCAAGGAGCATCCCGTTGTTGCCTTGCGCCGATAGCGCCGCGTAGAACAGGATCGTCTCGAACACTTCGCGATAGACCGCCACGAACGCGAGTCCGAACAGGAACCAGCCCGATCCGCGCGACAGAGCGCGCGACATTCTGTCCCGAATGTAACGCTGCCATTGGTCGGCTTGCGACTTGCCGTGCATCCATATCCCGACCGAGAGCAACACCACCGCCGCCAGAAGCGAGCCGAACCCTTCGGTCAGCTCGCGGCCCGCGCCGCTGATCCCGATCGCGTAAGTGGCAACGACCCAGGTGAGTGCGCCGGCGACGAGCGCGCCGATCCAACCGCCATGAACGTACCGCAATTCCTCTGGGCGCTCGGCTTTGCGGACAAAGGCGATCATGGCGACGACGACAAGAAGCGCCTCAAGCCCTTCGCGCAGCAGGATCGTGAACGCACCCAAAAAGGTGGAAAATTGTGTCGTGGTGTCGGGGGCGAGTGCGTCTTCCACGTCGATGAGCAGGCCGCTCAGCACTGCCGCCTTGGCCGCTAGATCGTCTGGGGATGCGCCGCGATCGATCGCTGCGCGATACTCACCCATCGCGCCTTCGATCCGGCCCATCAGCGCGCCGTTGCGTGCCGATAGTATCGGTTCTACCGGCTCAAATCCATCGAGATAGGCCGATAACGCCAGCTCTTTCGCGGCGCGTCGATCGCCGCGCCGCGCCGCTGCGACACTCTGCGCGAGCTTGGCGCGCGCGACCGCTAGCGAGCCTGGTGCCTGTCGTGTCACCTGTTCGGGGCGGCGGCGCAGATAGGCGAGCACCGCATCGGCTCTTGCCGGTCCGATGCGATCGGCAAGAGCCGCGGGGGTGAGCGCGACCAGCGTCCGCAGATCGGGGATGCGTGTTCGCAACCCCGCGTCCGATTTCCACAGCCGTTCGCCTTCGGCGGCCTGGGCGTCGGTAAACGCGAAGCTACCGGCGCGGAACGCGAGCGCCCAGCGTTGGTCGTTCGGCAAATCCGCGAAGCTCTGCATCGCGGTGCCCTCGATGCCTTGGCTTATTACCTGGTAAAGCGCGAATACGCTGCGCTGGCGCGCACGCTCGACATCGGTGAACGCGATCGGCGGGACCGCGAGGCTGGCGGCGTCCGGCCCGCGCCCGTTGCCGTTGGCGCCGTGGCAGGATGCGCAGCCTTGCGCGAACAGACCTGAAACCGCCGTTAAGTCGGGCGCCTTGGTCGGCGCGAGCGGCACTGGATAGACTCTCAACAGGTCGGCGGCGAGACCAAGGGCCAGCGCCGCGACGTCGTCCGGCGGTCTCTTGCTCGCAACCGCATTTTGGAGTTGGGATGCCCGGTCTATCAGCGCCGCACGATCGGCATCGGCCGGAAGCGCGCCCAGGCGGGCTACAATCTCGGCGGCGAACTCCGTCATTTCCGCATATTCGGCTGCATTCGTCACGCGACCGTCAGCAACCGCGCCACCGTAATCGACCGCCATATAGTCGAGCAGCCGCCAAATCGTTTGGGCACCCGCATTTTTGCCGGTTGCAGCGGCGGGCGAAGACAACAAACAAACCGAGGCGACCAGCGCCAGCGCGAGTTTGAGCCAAACTGTACTCCCATGCGGCATAGGCCAGTGCTCCTTCAAGACGGCGCGGTTCCTTTACCCGAGAGGGCACCGGCAGCCCGCCGGCGGCGGGTTCGTTTTCGGACGCGGTCCCGCCGCACCGAGCCGATGGCCCCCGCGGCAGGAGCTATCAGCCTCGAGCAGGCGGTTGTCGGGGAGTTCCATCCCATCCCACGCGGCGAAGACTAGCGCGCGGGGGGTCGAGATCAAGCGTTTCCGCACATGCCGGTCAGCATCCCCAGCCATCTCGCGAATGACACTTTACCGGCGGCGGTAAAGTGTCACCGCCGGCAAAAACTGCTCTTCCGCGCGGATCCAGCGTCTACGACCCGCCTCCCACAAATCTGCCAATGTAGTGCTAACCCCCCAAACTCAGAATGCGTCACCGCCGGAAGCAGGCCCCAGCGCCCTTCCCTGATTCCCCGTCGCCCGCTAGGGCCGGTGCGATGTCCGCCAGCCTCTCTCCCGTCGCCGCGCTCGTCAACGTCGCCATCGGCGGGGCGTTCGGCGCGGTGCTGCGCTACCAGCTCGGCCGCTCGATGACGGCATGGCTGGGACCCGCGGCGATGACCGCCTTTCCCTGGGCGACGCTGGCGGTCAACGCGATCGGCAGCCTGGCGATGGGCCTCCTCGCCGGCTGGCTGGCGTTTCGCGGCGGGGCGAGCGGCGAGCAGCTGCGGCTGTTGCTCGGGGTCGGGTTGCTCGGCGGCTTCACCACCTTTTCGGCGTTCAGCCTGGAACTCGTGCTCCTGATCGAGCGCGGCCAGCTCGCGCTCGCGGCGCTCTATGCGCTGCTCTCGGTGGCGCTCGGCATCAGCGGGTTGTTCGCGGGGCTCGCGTTGATGCGGGCGGCCGCCTGATGCCCGAGGACGTGCGCCAGTTCACGGTCGGCGAGGACGATGCCGGTGTCCGGCTCGACCGCTGGTTCAAACGCCACCTCCCGCAGATCGGCTTTGCCACGGTGAGCCGCTGGGCGCGCACGGGGCAGGTCCGGGTCGATGGCAAGCGCGTCAAGCCCGAGGACCGGCTCGAAAGCGGCCAGCAGATTCGCGTGCCGCCGGGTGGCGAGACCGCGGCGAGACCCGCCCCCGCGCGCAAGCCGCTGTCCGAGGAGGACCGCGCCGCCGCGCGGGCGATGGTGATCCTCGAGACCGCCGCGGCGCTCGTGCTCGACAAGCCGCCGGGCCTCGCCACCCAGGGCGGGACGAGGACGACGAAGCATGTCGATGGCTTGCTCGATGCCTTCGTCGAGGGCGACCAGCCCCGCCCGCGGCTCGTCCACCGGCTCGACAAGGATACCAGCGGGGTGCTGCTGATCGCGAAGACGCCCGGCAGCGCGGCGTTCTTTGCGAGGCGCTTTTCCGGTCGCAGCGCCAGGAAGGTCTATTGGGCGCTGGTGGTCGGCGTGCCCGAGGTGCGCGAGGGCACGATCGACGCCGCGCTGGCCAAGCAGCCGGGCAGCGGCGGCGAAAAGATGCATGTCGATCACGAGGGCGGGCAGCCGGCCAGGACGCGCTACCGCGTGGTCGACAAGGCCGGCGACAAGGCCGCCTGGCTCGAGCTCGAGCCACTGACCGGGCGCACGCATCAACTGCGCGTCCATTGCGCGGCGATGGGCCACCCGATCGTGGGCGACGGCAAATATGGCGGTCAGGACGCGTTCCTGACCGGCAGCATCAGCCGCAAGATGCACCTTCATGCCCGCCGGCTGGTGATCGATGCGCCCGACAAGGGCGAAATCGACGCCACCGCCGAGCTGCCCGAGCATTTCGCGGCGAGCATGGCGCAGCTCGGCTTCGATCCCGCCGCGAGCCGGGCCGAGCCGCTGCGCCAGAGCACGCTGGAGCGCTCTCCGGAAGAGAAGAAGCAGGCCGCGCGCCAGCACGCCAAGCAGTACCGCAAGGCCAGGCGCGGCGAACGCCGCGGGCGCGCCGCCGTGCCTTCCGGGCAAACCAGGCCGCGCGGAAGCGGTGCGAGCAAGTCCGGGCCCGGCCCCAGGAAACCAAAGCGCTGATGCATCCCAATCCGCTCTTCCGCTCCCAAGACCGCGCGCTGCTGGAGACGCTGATCGAAGAGATCGGGTTCGGCATGGTGTTCCTCACCACCCCCGACGGCCCGCGGGTCGCGCATGCCCCGCTGCTCTCGACCGGAGACGGCGCGGTGCAATTCCACCTCGCGCGGGGCAATTCGCTCACCCGCCACCTCGACGGGGCGACCGCGCTCATCGCCGTCAACGGGCCGGACGGCTACATCAGCCCGCGCTGGTATGCGGACCGCGACACGGTGCCGACCTGGGACTATGTCGCGCTCGAAATAGAGGGCCGCGCGCGGCGCATGGCGGAAGAGGGGCTCGAAGCCTTCCTTTACACTCTCATCGAGAAGCACGAGGCCCGCACCCCCGGCGATCCGTGGCGCGCCGAGGAGGCGAGCGAGGCGTTATGGGCCGGGCTGCTGCGCGGCATCGTGGGCTTCGAGATGGAAGTGCTGGCGTGGCGGCCGACGATCAAGCTGTCGCAGAAGAAATCGCCCGACGAGCGCGCGGCGATCGCCGCCGGCCTGGAAGCCGCGGGCTCGCCGGCGCTGGCGCAATTGATGCGAACGCTCGTCGAATGATCAAGCTGGTGGTCTTCGATTGCGACGGCACGCTGGTCGATAGCCAGGCCGCGATCTGCCGCGCGATGGATGCGGCTTTCGCCGCCGCCGGCCTGCCCGCACCCGATCGCGCCGCGGTGCGCCGCATCGTCGGCCTCAGCCTGCCGCAGGCGCTGCTCGAGCTCGCCCCCGATGCGCCCGAGGATCGGCGCCGCCACGCGCTCGAGGCTTACAAGGCGAGCTTCCGTGCCGCGCGCAGCGAGGGCACGCTCGAGCAGCCGCTCTACCCCGGCATGGCGGGGCTGCTTGGCCGGCTCCATACGGCAGGCCGCGCGCTCGGCGTCGCCACCGGCATGAGCGAGCGCGGCCTTCGCGCCTGCCTCGCGCGTCACGATATCCGCGCGCTGTTCACCACGCTCCAGACCGCCGACCGCCACCCGTCCAAGCCGCATCCCGCCATGCTCGAGGCCGCGCTGTTCGAGGCGGACGCCGCGCCTGGCGAGGCGGTGCTGGTGGGCGATACCGTGTTCGACGTCGCCATGGCGCATGCCGCGGGGGTGCGCGCGATCGGCGTCGCCTGGGGCTATCACGAGCCGGGCGAACTGCTCGCCGCCGGGGCTGCGGGGATAGCGCGGAGCGCGGAGGAGCTGGAGGAGATGATCGATGCCTGAACCGCAAGCCGACGACCGCCCCGGATCGACGCCCCCGCCCGCGTCCGATCCTCCGCCGAGCGGCGATCCGGCCAGGGCCCGGTTCTATTTCATCGCTGGCCACCGGGTTGTGGGCGCGGCGCTGGTCATCCTCGGCATGCTGGCCATGCAGGGCGTGCTCGACTGGGGCGAGGGCGTGGGCAAGGTGCTCGCCATCGTCGGGCTGATCGATTTCTTTGTCATCCCGCCGGTGTTCGCCAGGATGTGGAGGAGCCTGCCAAAATGACCTGGCGGGGCCTGGCAAAGTGAAGCGCTTCTACCGCCAGGCCGCGGTGGTGCGCGGCGCGGACGGCTGGCACGTCGCGCTCGACGGACGGCAAGTGAAGAGCCAGGGCGGCCATGTGCTGGTATTGCCCAACGAGGCGACCGCGGTGCTGCTGGCGGCGGAATGGGACGCGCAAGGGCCGGAGATCGACCCGCGGGGCTTGCCGATGCGCGACCTGGCGGACTATGCGCTCGACGTGGTGGCTGAGGACAAGGCAGCCGTCGTGGCGGCGCTGCTGCGCTATGCCGAAACCGACACGCTGTGCTATCGCGCCGATCCCGACGAGCCGCTGTGGAAACGCCAGCAGGAGCGGTGGGAGCCGCTGCTCGCCGCATGCGAGGCGCGCGAGGGCATCCGTTTCCAGCGCGTCGGCGGCGTGATCCACCGCCCGCAGGAGGAGGCGGCGCTGGGGAAGCTGCGCGCGCGTCTGGAAGCCATGAACTATTTCACCCTCGCCGCGCTCACCACCCTCGCCTCGCTGGCGTGCTCGCTGGTGGTGGGCCTCGCCGCGCTGGAGCCCGACGCCGACGGCGAGGCGCTGTGGAACGCCGCCAACCTCGAGGAAGACTGGCAAACCGAGCGCTGGGGCCGCGACGCCGGGGCGGAAGAGCGGCGGGAGAGGCGCAAGGCCGATTTTCTGGCGGCGATGGCGTTTGCGAGATCGGTCGCCCGATGATCCTCCCAGTCGTTGGGGAGATGGCAGCCGCGCGGCTGACGGAGGGGCCCGAGCCATGAGCGTTTCGGGGAGCGTTTCGGCAGGATTCGGGGACAGGTTTCGGGGACAGGTTTCGGAGGTTTCGGGGACAGGGAGGTTTCAGGTTTCGGGGACAGCAGGTTTCGGGGACAGCAGCAGGTTTCGGGGACAGGTTTCGGGGACAGTATACTTATCTTCCAGGCTTCGGCCCCGGTTTCCTCCGCGCCATCGCCCGCCCGGTCGCCTTCTCCTGCTCCGCGATCCACTCCGCCGCGGCAAGGGGACGGCCGGTCGACAAGCGCGCTTCGATCGCCTCCGCCTCGGCTTCCTCGGTCTCGCCCAGATCGCCCGCCTCCAGACCGTGACGCAGCATGGCTCGCCAATTGCGGACATGCCGGCCGAGCGCCGCGACATCGGTGAGCGGATCGCCCTCTACGCGCTTGCCCGCCACATGGCTGCGCGCGCTCGACCACGGCCAGGCCTCGGCGCGCCGCGCCAGCCCCGCCGCGACCGGATTGTTTTCGACGTAGCGCACCGCCGCCATCAGATGCGCATCGTCCATTGGATAGCTGGCGAATCGCGCCTGGAACAGATGGCCGCGCCAGCCTTCACGAAAGTTGACCGCTCGGGTGTAGCGCCGGTGCGCCTCGCCGAGCATGGCGCGCAGGCCGTCGGCGGTCTCGGGCACGAGGACGAGGTGCACGTGGTTATCCATGAGGCACCAGGCGAGGCAGCGCGTCCCGCTCCGCCCGGAAGCCGCCGCCAAGAGCTCGAGATAGGTTCGGCGGTCCTCGTCGGAGAAGAACACCGGCAGCCGGCGGTTGCCGCGCTGAGTGACGTGATGCGCGACGCCGGGGATGACAATGCGGGCGAGACGGGCCATGAGGAGGGGTTAACATCAGCCAGCCCTACGGTCAAATAGGTATACTGTCCCCGGAACCCCCTGTCCCCGGAACCCCCCGGAACCCCGCTGTCCCCGGAACCCCGGAACCCTCTGCGGTCAATTAAGTATACTGTCCCCGGACGTCTGTCCCCGGACCTCATGATGCGTAGAGCTCCGTGCTAAAATCCGACGGTGATATCAGTCGAATTGGAGTAGTATCTTTTAACAGACGGGGAGGGTTTGGAATGAGTGTTCCTCGATGACTACCCAACCAAGGCAGTCTTCCCTCAATTCCCTTAGTGACTGCGTCATTGGTCACGCTTGCGGTGATAGCTCTAAGCCTCACGCTTGAGCCAAACGCCGCTGCAAGTTTCGTTGGGTCGACCAATTCGATGGTGCGCGGAACGGCAATGTCACCGAACACCACCAGCATGGGATAGTCAGCGGGCGCGACCTCGGCCTTCTCGCCCACATCTGCGCGCGCCAGTTCGCGCGCTACGCCCACCACATCGTATCCCTCGGCGCGAAAGGCCGGGTAAAGCGTGCTCATCGAGAGTCCGACCATGTCCTCGAAATGCGCGCCAGTCTTGAGTAGTGCGAACAGCGTTTTGCCTCCCGGCAGGTCGACCGCCACCGCCTCGCCGCGTGCCCTCCACTTGCGAACCTTCCCACTCGGGTCCATCCCCGGCTCATTCCAAGCCTTCACTTCGTACACCGAAGATCCGCTGCGCAAGCCCTGCGGCGTCTCCACCTCGACCGTCAGCCGAAACCGATATCGCGCCGGGAACAGCGATCCACATCCGCCCAGTACCAGCGCCAACCCGCCAGCGAGCACACCCATCACCCCGCGGCGCGCCATCATGCGGCGAACTCGCACCAGACAGCCGCGCCCTCTCCGGCAATCGACGATGCGAAGGTCAGAACGGTGCGTCGCCACTCACATGGCTTGCGCTGTGGTGATACCCTGGCCCGTCCTAGCGGACGGAAGCGTTGCCCAAGCCTACTGCCCATGACCGACAGCCCCCCCAACAGCCGACAGACGCGAGTCTGGCGGTCAGCAATGTCCTAAGTTCCGGGAGTTCCGGGGACAGTATACATAATCGGGGAGGCTCAATGGCGCTCAATTAGCCCTCACCCCACCCAGGCCGCGACCTCGCCCGCCACCTGGTTCGCCGCCTGGTTGAGCGCCGCGCCCACCGGCGCCGCTTCGGCCACCACGCCCGGCACCCTCGCTTCGAAGCGGCGGGTGGCGACGTTGCTGCCCGCGCCCGCTTTCGCCGCGTCGAGCACCAGCACCACCTCGCCGGTGCGCGCGTCGTAGCCGAATTCGCGCAGGGCCCCCGAGACGCGCAACCGAGCCTGGGCGCCGGGGTCGTCGCCGTCGCTCACCAGCCGGTCGCCGCGCGCGCGCATGGTCTCGGCGATCAACCGGCGGAGCAGGCGCGCGGGCTTCTCGTTCCAGACCGCGTCCTTGACATAGGCGATCTCGCTGTCGGTTACCTGGACCGGCACGCGGGTGACGTCGAGCTTGGCCGGCGCCTCGAACTCGCTCATCGCGATCGCGGTCGCGGCATTGCCGCTCGCGCCGGAGCCCGCGGGCGCGGTGGCGGTCGGGGTGAGCGTGATCAGGCTCCTGGGCGTCTTGCCGCCGAGTCCGAGGCAACCGGTGAGGCCGAACAGCGCGAACGCCATTGCGGCGGAACGAAATACGGCGGTCGCAAGGCCGAACCCGCCCCGGCGCTCGTGCTGCTCGACGGTGTAGGACACGGAAGAACGGTCTGCCATCAGTATTGTCCCACGAAGAAGCCAGCATTGTAGGCACAAAAACCGGCGAGAAGGATGGCCGCGAGCACGACGAATATCTTGAGGGTTCTGCCTATCACCGTTCGCGCTCCCTCGGCATGGCCATCCTCACGGCTTGTAATCCGGCAGATTGGGTCCGCCGAGCAGCGCCCCGGCGCCATGGTTGTCGATCTTTTCGGTCACCGAGCGCAGCGCCTTGCTGGTCGCGCGCAGATCGAGCATCGTCGCCTCGACCGCGGGGAGGGTGCTTTCGGTGAGCTGCTTGGTTGCGGGCTGCACTTCCTTGAGCGTCTTCTCCAGCTCCGCGGCGGCGCCGCTCGCCGATGTGAGCGTCGCGCGCAGCTGCTGTGCAATCTGGGCGCCTTCCTGGTTGAGCAGGCGGTCGGTCGAGGCGGTAACCTTCTCGAACTGATCCAATGCCTCGCTCGCCTCGCGCAGCGTCACCTGAAGTTCGAGCATCGTGCGCTCGATCTGCGGGCTGGCGTTGGCGAGATTGCTCGAAAGCCGGTTGGCGTTGGCGAGGATGCCCGACAGCTCTTCCTGATTGCGGTCCGATAGGATCTGGGTCATCCGCTCGGTCAGCGTCGCCAGCCGCTCGAGCAGCAGCGGCGCGTTGGCGAGGATCTCGCCGAAGCCGCCCGGTTTGGGCGGAATGATCGGCACCCCCTCGGTGCAGGCGGTGGTGTCGCAGGAGATCGGCGGGCGCCCGCGCCGCGCGCCGTCGAGCATGATCGTCGACACGCCGGTGAAGCTGGACTGGATGGTGGCGGTGGTACCGACCAGGATCGGCACGTCCTTCTCCACCTTGATTCGCACACGCACGAATTCGGGGTCCTTGTCCCACAGCACGATCTGGCTGACCTGGCCTACGGGCACGCCGGCGAAGTTGACCTGCGATCCCTTGGCGAGCCCGGCGACCGATTGCTTGAAGAAGATGTCGTAGTCCTTCTGGTCGCCCTGCCCCAGCCGCGCGAGCCAGATGATGAAGGCCGCCAGCATCGCCAGCAGCACCAGCGTGACCGCCCCCACCCAGACGTGATTTGCCCGCGTTTCCATCCGCCTCGTCTATGCCTTTTTCCCGCTCGACTTGTCCAACGCTTTGACCGCGTTGGCCGCGATCGGCATGTCCATGTGCTTCCTCAGCTCGTCGAGCGCCTGCGCGGTCAGCGCGGCGCGCCCGCGCGGGCCGTTGAAATATTCCTGGATCCAGGGGTGATCGATCTTCATCAGATTGGGCACGGTGTCGACCGCGATGACTTTGCGATCGGCCAACACCGCCACCCGGTCGCAGATCTCGTGCAGGGTATCGAGATCGTGCGTGATCAGGAACACGGTCAGGCCGAGCGTCTGCTTCAATTCGCGGGTCAGTACATCGAAGGCGGCCGCGCCGATCGGGTCGAGCCCGGCGGTCGGCTCGTCGAGGAACAGCAACTCGGGGTCGAGCGCGAGCGCGCGCGCGAGGCCGGCGCGTTTCCTCATCCCTCCCGACAGCTCGCTCGGGTATTTGCTCACCGCCTCCTCGGGCAGGCCCGACAGCTTGATCTTGTAGCGCGCGATCTCGTGCGTGAGCTCATCGCTCAGTTCGGGGTAGAACTTCTTGAGCGGCACCTCGACGTTCTCGCCCACGGTCAGCGTGCTGAACAGCGCGCCGCCCTGGAACAGCACCCCCCAGCGGTTGCGCACGCCCACCACATCGTCGGGGTCGCCGGTGGTGATCGAGCGGCCGAACACATCGATCTGGCCTTCATCGGGAAGCTGGAGGCCGATGATCGAGCGCATCAGCACCGATTTGCCCGTGCCCGAGCCGCCCACCACCCCAAGGATTTCGCCGCGTCTGACCGCTAGGTCGAGGCCCCCGTGAATGATCTGCTCGCCGAAACTGTTCTTGAGCCCTTTGACCTCGATCGGAAACTCGCCGCGGTAGCGCTCGTGGCGGCCCAGGACGGGCTCGTCGCCCTCGCGGTCCTCGTCGGGCAGCGGCTCGACCTCGGGCAGCGGATCGACCTCGCGCTCGGCCATCAGCCCCAGCCCACATTGGTGAAGAACACCGCGAAGAAGGCATCGAGCACAATCACCGCGAAGATCGCCGAGACCACCGCCAGCGTGGTCCTGAGCCCCACTTCCTCCGAATTCCCCTTGACCTGCATGCCGTGATAGCAGCCGGCCAGCGCCACGATCAGCCCGAACACCGGCGCCTTGATCAGCCCCACCCACAGATCGTAGAGCGGCACCACTTCCTGGATGCGGGCGAGGAAGGTGAGGAAGGGGATGCCGAGCATCACGTCGCCCACGAAGGCCCCGCCGACGATCGCCATCACCATGCTGTAGAAGCCGAGGAAAATCATCATGAACACGCAGGCCATGATGCGCGGGATCACCAGCGCCTCCATCGGCGAGATACCGATGGTGCGCATGGCGTCGATCTCCTCGGTCAGCTTCATCGTCCCGATCTGCGCGGCGAAGGCGCTGCCCGAACGGCCCGCGACCATGATCGCGGTCATCAGCACGCCCAGCTCGCGCAGGGTGATGCGGCCGACCAGGTTCACGGTCAGCGTCTCGGCCCCGAACTGCGACAGCTGGACCGCGCCCTGCTGGGCGATGACGATGCCGATCAGGAAGCTCATCAATCCGATGATCGGCAGCGCCGCGACTCCGACCAGCTCGAGCTGGCGGACGAAGGCCTTGCCCGCGAAGCGCCGCGGGTGGCGCGCGATGCTGGCGATTGCCAGGATCAGCGCGCCGAGAAAGCCGATGAGGCCATAGCTGCCGCGGCGCGCGTTGTAGACCATCTCGCCCATGCGCTCGGTCACGCGCGTGGCCAGCGCCTCACGCGGGGCGCTAACGTCGGCGTCGAAGCCCAGGCCCGCGACCGCGTCGATCAGCCGCTGCGCACGCGCGCTGGCGCCGGAAATCCCCGCCCCGCGCTTCTCCGCCGCGCGGCCGATCAGCCAGGCGCCCGCGGTGTCGATCTCGGTGATGCGCGACAGGTCGAGCCGCGTGGCGGCGTCCTCGGAGGCGTCGAGGGCCGTCTCCACCGCGCCGATGGTCGAGACCAGCCAGGGGCCCGTGAGCGCCAGAGTGGCGCCCCGCCCCTGCTCCCCGTCCACCTCGAAACCCGCGAAGCGCTCCATAGGGCGCACGCTATGCGGGGATTTCGGCCACGGGACAAGCGATTGCGCGACCGGCGCGCGCGGTATGTTGCGCCGCAGCGGAGGCGCTGGCAAAGGCACCGCGAATGAGCGATCCGATGACCCAGACCATCTCCAAGACCTTCGACCCCGCCGCGATCGAGGCGAAATGGTATGCGCATTGGGAGGAAAGCGGCGCCTTCCGCCCCGAGCGGCCCGATGCCGAGCCCTTCACCATCGTCAACCCGCCGCCCAATGTGACCGGCAGCCTGCACATCGGCCACGCGCTCGACAACACGCTGCAGGACGTGATCGTCCGCTACGAGCGGCTGCGCGGCAAGGACGCGTTGTGGGTGGTGGGCACCGACCACGCCGGCATCGCCACCCAGATGGTGGTCGAGCGCAACCTCAATTCGCAAGGACTCAAGCGCACCGACATGCCGCGCGAGGCCTTCGTCGAGCATGTCTGGGAGTGGAAGGAGCAGTCGGGCGGCGCCATCACCCGCCAGCTCCGCCGGCTCGGCTGCTCGATGGACTGGAGCCGCGAGCAGTTCACGATGGACCCGCATTTCAGCGCCGCGGTGACCAAGGTCTTCGTGGACCTCTACAATCAGGGGCTGATCTACCGCGCGAAGCGGCTGGTGAACTGGGACCCGGCGCTCAAAACCGCGATCAGCGATCTCGAGGTCGAGAGCCGCGAGGTCCAGGGCGGGTTCTGGCACTTCAAATACCCGCTGGCGGATGGCGTGAAGTTGGACAACGGCGCCGATTACATCTTGGTCGCCACCACCCGGCCGGAGACGATGCTGGCCGATATGGCGGTGGCGGTGCATCCCACGGACGAGCGATATCGGAGCGTTGTCGGAAAGGAAGTCGTCCTCCCGATCACCGGGCGGCGCGTGCCGGTGATCGCCGACGAGCACGCCGATCCCGAGCTCGGTTCGGGCGCGGTCAAGATCACGCCGGGGCATGATTTCAACGATTTCGAGGTCGGCAAGCGCGCGGGCATCGCGCCGTCCGACATGCTCAACATGTTCGATGCCGAGGCCAAGGTTTGCCAGATTTTCGATGAACAATTTGACCACACAACCGCAGGCCAAATTGATGAAGGGACAGGATTGGAGTTAGGCCCAGAAATTGTTCTGGTCCCGACCATACCCGAAGACTTGATCGGCCTCGACCGCTTCGATGCCCGCGCCCGCGTCGTCGCGATGCTCAAGGAAAGCGGGCACCTCATTCCGCATATCACCGAGAAGGACGGCGAGCGGATCGAGCATGACGCCGAACCGCGCGTGATCGCAACCCCATTCGGCGACCGCGGCGGGGTGGTGATCGAGCCGTGGCTGACCGACCAGTGGTATGTCGATGCCGAAAAGCTGGCGCAGGCGCCGATCGAGGCGGTGCGCTCGGGCGAAATCGAGATCGTGCCCAAGAGCTGGGAAAAGACCTTCTTCAACTGGATGGAGAACATCCAGCCGTGGTGCGTGAGCCGCCAATTGTGGTGGGGACACCGGATTCCGGCGTGGTATGGACTACGAAAAAATGGAGATACCGAACCCGGATACAAGGTGTTCGTGGCGGAAGATTTCGGCGGTGCCGTTGAGCAGGCCCGCAAATATTATCCGGAAGGCACTATCATAAACGAGGCCGACGACGGCGAAACTATTGACAGCAACGCGAACGTATTCGCCCAATTCACTCCGTTCCAGCACGTCAATATTAAGCGCGACGAGGACGTGCTCGATACCTGGTTCTCGAGCGCGCTGTGGCCCTTCGCGACGCTCGGCTGGCCCGAGCAAGCCCCTCCCGTTGGCCCTGCGGGCCAGCTTCGCTTCCAGGGGAGGGGACCCAGCCGCGAAGCGGCGGGTGGGGTGGGGGCTGTCGCTGATGACGGTGCGCAGCACCTGCCCCACCCCAACCCCTCCCCTGAAGGGGAGGGGCTTTTGGCCAAGCACTACCCCAACGACCTGCTCATCTCGGGCTTCGATATCCTGTTCTTCTGGGATGCGCGGATGATGATGATGGGGCGCCAGCTGACCGGCCAGAACCCATGGAAGCGGCTCTATCTCCACGGCCTCGTGCGCGCGGCGGACGGGCAGAAGATGTCCAAGTCCAAGGGCAATGTCGTCGATCCGCTGGGCCTGATCGACAAATACGGCGCCGATGCGCTGCGCTTCTTCATGGCGGCGATGGAAAGCCAGGGCCGCGACGTGAAGATGGACGAGAAGCGGGTCGAAGGATACCGCAACTTCGCCACCAAGCTGTGGAACGCGGCACGCTTCTGCCAGGCGAACGGGATCGGCGCCTCGCAGTCCATCGCCGCGCCCGAGGCTACCAGCGCGGTCAACAAATGGATCGTCGGGGAGGTGGTCCAGACCGTCGAGGCGCTCGACAAAGCCTTCGCCGAGCTGCGCTTCGATGTGGCCGCCAGCGCGATCTACCGCTTCGTCTGGGACCGCTTCTGCGACTGGTATCTGGAGCTGATCAAGCCGGTGCTGAGCCAAAAGCCCTCTCCCCTTCAGGGGAGAGGGTTGGGAGAGGGGGAGTCGAGCGACGTTTCCGACAGCCCCCTCCCCCCGACCCCCTCCCCTGAAGGGGAGGGGGAGATCGACGAAACCCGCGCAGTCGCCGGCTGGGTGCTCGACCAGATCCTCGTCATGCTCCACCCCTTCATGCCCTTCGTCACCGAGGAGCTGTGGCACGGCCAGGGCGCGCGACCCTACGACCTGATCCTCGCCAAATGGCCCGAGCCGGAGGCGGCGCTCGAGGCACAAGCCAAGGCAGACGTCGATTGGCTCATTCGGCTGGTGGGCGGCATCCGGGCGACGAGATCGGAGCTAAATGTGCCGCCGAGCGCACGTCTCGCGCTCCATGTTGTTGAGTTGGGCCCCGACGTGGGCCTGCGTGTCAGCCAAAGCAGCGAAATGCTTCGGAGATTGGCTCGCGTCACGCCAACTAGCGGTCCCTTCGAAGGTGCGGCGGCATTTGTTGTCGCAGATGGCGCGACCTATGCCTTGCCCCTCGAAGGTGTGATCGATGTCGCCGCCGAAAAGGCTAGGCTTGGTAAGGCGCTGGAGGCGAGCCGCAAGGAAGCCAAATCGCTCGAGGGACGCCTTTCCAACGCCGCCTTCGTCGAGAAGGCCAGGCCCGAGGCGGTCGAGAAGGCGCGCGCCGATCGTGCGCATCACGCCGCCGAAGCGGCGCGGCTGGAGGCGGCGCTGGCGCGGCTGGGGTGAGGCACGCGCCCCCCACCGGCGATGGGAGGCAAAGAAAATGCTTTCCTACACGACCCGAAATAGCGTCTATCCTGCGGGATGACGCCGATGCTACAAATTGAGTCGGTCTGGCGGAGGCCCCCACGAAGAAGCGCACCGGAAACAGCGAAACTGTCGCCTTCTAGTAAGCAAACCATTGATCGTGATTGGGTTTTTCTGGGTGACAGATGGGTGACAGGTGTCGCCCTGTCCCCTCGGAGCGGGGCCGCCGCGTGATGCTGGCGCTGGCTACGCAAGCGCCGGGCGAGCCGGGAAGCGGAGCTCGGGCGGAGCCCGAGATCTTCGCCTCTGTGCAGGGCGAAGGCCCGAGCGCGGGCACTCCCGTCGCCTTCGTGCGGCTCTCGCGGTGCAATCTCGCCTGCGTCTGGTGCGACACGGCCTACACCTGGCACTTCGAGGGCGACCAGCGCCCGCACCGTTCGGGCGCCACCTGGGATCGCCGCGCCAATCAGGTGTCGCTGGAGGTGGCCGAGGTCGCGGAGCGCATCCGCGCCCTCGGGCAGAAGCGCCTCGTCGTCACCGGCGGCGAGCCGCTGCTCCAGGCCGGCCCGCTGGCAGAGCTGCTCGAGATGCTCGACGACATGACCGTGGAGATCGAGACCAACGGCACCACCAGGGCCCCGCCCCGGCTCGATATCCGCATCGACCAGTACAACGTCAGCCCCAAGCTCGCGCATTCGGGCAATCCGGCGGCGCTGGCGCTCCTCCCCGAGCGCCTCGCCGCCTATGCCGCCGATCCGCGCGCCTGGTTCAAGTTCGTGATCGCCGCGCCGGAGGATGTCGCCGAGATGCTGGCGCTCCAGCGCGCCTACGCGATCCCGTCGGCGCGCATCTTCCTGATGCCCGAAGGCACCGACGGCGCCACGCTGCGCGCGCGCGAGCAATGGCTGGTGCCGCTGTGCCTGGAGCACGGGTTCCGCCTCAGCGACCGCCTGCACATCCACTTGTTCGGCGATACGCGGGGGACGTGACGGGCGTTGCCCATCCTGTAAAATCCGTTCGTATCGAGCGCAGGCGCGTCAGCGCCGAAGTCGAGATACGGGGGCGGAGCACACGCATGTCTCGACTTCGCTCGACACGAACGGATGGGGAGTTACAGCGGAAAGCTGCCCCGCCCTGGCGGACATCAGCCCTGCGACCGCCACCTCTGGACGATGCGCTCGACGGCCTCGTCCTCGCCTCCGCTCTTGCTCCACAGCTCGACGAAGCTCGGGTCTTCGGAGGCCGGGCGCTTGCTCTCGTCGAGCGTGTCGAAGGCGACGCGCATCGGGATCGCGACGCCTTCGCCGCAGATGATGCATTCGCGGTTGCGGAGCGCCGGGATCGAGTCGAGGAAGCCGCGCGCGCCTTCGGGCATGGCCGCCTTCACGAACTGCTGGTCGCGGTCGTTGTTGAGGCGCATCGAGATGATCGTGCCGCACTGGCTGAGCACGCCTTCGGCCAGGTCGGAGGGGCGCTGGGTGACGAGGCCCAGGCTGATGCCGTATTTGCGCCCTTCCTTGGCGATGCGGCTCAGGATCTTGCCCACCGAATTGCCGTCGGCGTTCTTCTCGGACGGCACGTATCGATGCGCTTCCTCGCAGACCAGCAGCACCGGCCGGGTCTTCTCCTCGCGGCCCCAGATCGCGAAGTCGAACACCAGCCGGCTGAGCACGGCGACCACGGTGGCGGTGATGTCGGAGGGGACGCCCGAAA
Organism: Qipengyuania sp.; assembly: GCA_019745075.1. GTDB lineage: Bacteria > Pseudomonadota > Alphaproteobacteria > Sphingomonadales > Sphingomonadaceae > Qipengyuania. Next base: position 7,974 of record JAIETR010000038.1, on the reverse strand, counting down.
CGTCGATGATCGAGATCGGGCGGCCGTCGGCGGGCATGCGGAAGATCTTGCGGATGAAATCGGCCATCGTGTCGCCCACCAGCATGCCCGAAAACATGAACTGGTAGCGCGGATCGGCCTTGATCTCGTCGAGCTTGTTCTTGATCCGCATATAGGGCGCGGTCGTGGTCGATTTCTCGAGCTTGCCCATCTGGGTGACGATCTCGTTGGTGAGATCGGACAGCAGATAGGGGATCGGGCTGTCGACGGTGATCTTGCCCATGGTGCTCGCCAGCCGGCTCTTGGCGCGCGCGGCGAGCAGGCATTTGGCGAGAATGTCGGCATCGACGTTGCGGTCCGCGCCCTGCGCGGTGAGCAGAACCTCGCAGTGCTCCTCGAAATTCATCAGCCAATAGGGCATGTTGAGGTTCGAGACGTCGAGGATGACGCCGGTGTTGCGGAACGCGGCGGAATATTCGCCGTGGGGGTCGATCATCACGATGTGACCCTCGGGCGCGGCCTCGCAGATGCGGTGCAGGATCAGCGCCGCGCTGGTCGATTTACCGGTGCCGGTCGAGCCGAGCAGCGCGAAGTGCTTGCCCAGCATGGCATCGACATAGAGCCCCGCGCGAATGTCCTTGGTCGGATAAACCTTGCCGATGGTGATCGCGTCGCGCCCGTCGCTGGCATAGACCTGGCGCAGGTCGGGCGTGGTCGCGGGATAGACCAGCGCGCCGGGCACGGGATAGCGCGTGACGCCGCGCTTGAAGCCGTGCAGCTTGCCCGTCAGCCGCTCCTCCTGCCCTTCCCCCAGGAAGTCGATATTGGCGATGATCGAACCCTCGGTGCGGCCCTGCTTCTGGTTGCGGACGCTGGCGAGCAGCCAGGTCTGGCCGACGCGGATCTTGATCTGGCTGCCGACCTGCCCGGCGAGCGCAACCGAAGGATCGCTGTCCTCCATGCACTGGTTGAGGCGCTGGAGATCGATCGCGATTTGCGAGCCCGAGCCCGAGATCTCGAGCACCACGCCGATCGGCTGGGTGGCGCCTTCGCTGAGCACCTCGGGCTCGCGCGCGGGCGCGGGCTCGGGCCTGGGTTCGGGCTTGGCGGCCTCGGGGCGCGGCGGCGCGCGCTCGGTCAGCTCATCCCGGGTCAGCGGGCGCAGGCCGTCGTCGCCGGAAACTGGCGCGCTCGCCGGGGCCATTGTGGCTGGATCGTGGGACAGCCGCGGCGCCGGCGCGTCGGCGGCCGGCGGCGTGCCCTGCCGCAGCCGGTCGCGGAGCGCGCTGCGCTGGGGCGGTTGGGCGCCTTCTTCCAGTGCGGGGTCGAAGGTGCGGAAAGAGGAATGGCTCGCGTCGGTCATGAAAAGGCGCCGGTCCCTGAATTATGGCGAATTCGTGCCTTCGGGATAGCGCCGATGGGGTTAAGATCGGGTCAACCCTGGCGCGCCGCGCGAGCGTCACATCCAGGAATAGAACCGCCCCGCCGCCCAGCCCATCCCGATCGAGAGCGTCACCGCCACCAGGCCGTAGAGCAGCGAATATTCCCGCGCCGTGTCGGCGATGAAGCGTTCGAAGCCGACCTTCTTGACCTCCACCTCGGCCAGCGCGGAGGCGATGACCCGCCCCTGCCGGATGGCGAAGGTTTCCGCGGTGTAGGTGCCGGTGACGACTGTCGAGGGCAGCTTGATGCGCGCCTGGTAGAGCACCCGCTCGCTCACCGAGACGCCGCCGATGTCCTCCCGGTAGAGGCCCTGCCGCGTGCGCAGATCGACCAGCCCTTCGGAAAAGCGTGCCTGCTCCCCGGGCTCGATCGCGCCGCTGGGGCTGAGCTGGATGTAGCGGGTGCCGAACTCGTAGATCGCCGCGGTGCGCTCATCCACGATCCGGTCGATCGGCCTCGTGCTGGCGACCGCGAAGAACGATGGCGCGGAGCGGTAATCGGTGCTCGCGGCATTGACCCAGATGCCGCCGAAGCGTTCCTTCTCGCGCAATCTGATGGGCTGCGAGGGCCCCTGGAGCACCACGATCACATCGTAGTCGCGCGCCGCCGCGCGTCCGGCGGGATCGAGGATCGCGCCGAACAGCAGCAGCTCCGTGCCGGTGAAGCCCTGCCGCACCTCGATCTCGTGCTGACTGACCTCGGGCACCAGCACCGGGTCGCGCTGGCCCATCAGCAGCGCGGCGAAGGCGAGCAGGAGCGCGAGACGGGTCACAGCGGGCTCACCGTGAACACCTCGTCGGGCCGCACGCCCAGGCCGAACAGCATGCGGAAGGCGATCAGCAGCACGATCCCCGCCAGCGCCAGCCGCAGCACCTCGGGCCGCACCCTGCCCGCGAACTGCGTCCCCATCTGCGCACCGGTCACCGATCCGATCAGCAGGAACAGCACCAGCACCATGTCCACCGCCTGGGTGGTGAGCGCGTGCATCATGGTGGTGAGTATGGTCACGAACACGATGTTGAAAAGGCTGGTGCCGACCACGACATTGGCGCTCATGCCCAGGATGTAGAGCATGGCGGGCACCAGGATGAAGCCGCCACCCACGCCCATCAGCATGGTCAGCGTGCCGGTCGCGACGCCCAGAATGAGCGGCGCCAGCGGCGAGATGTAGAGGCCCGAGCCGTAGAACCGCCAGCGCCCCGGCAGCGCGGCGACGAGCGGATGGTGGCGGCGGCGGCGCGGCTGCGCGGCGGCCGCGTCGCCCTTGATCGACTGCCACGCCTCGCGCGCCATCAGCGCCCCGATCGAGCCGAGCAGCACGACGTAGAGCGCGTTGATGACCACGTCGATCTGGCCCACCGCGCGGAAGAACCGGAACAACAGCGCGCCGATCCCCGCGCCGATCGCCCCGCCCGCGACCATGATGCCGCCCATCTTGAAATCGACGCCTCCGCGCCTGGAATGGGCGATGAGCCCCGAAACGCTGGCCCCGGTCACCTGGGTCGAGGCCGAGGCGGCGGCGACGGTGGGCGGGACGCCGTAGAAGATCAGCAGCGGGGTGGTCAGGAACCCGCCGCCGACCCCGAACAGGCCCGAGAGGATGCCGGTGAGCAATCCCAGCCCGACGATCACCAGCCCGTTCACGGCGAGATTCGCGATCGGCAAGTAAACGTCCATGCCTGGCCGTATCGCAGCGCGCGCGGGGTTGGAAGCTGCGGAAGCGGAGTTCGCCCGCTAAAATCCGGCGGACAGCGTGAGCGCGGCGCCGGCGGCGGGCTCGGCATTGCCGGCGATGCGGAGGCGATAGTCGGCCGAGAGGCGGGCGGTCCCCTCGCCGAGGCGGAAGCGCAGGCTGGCGCTGGGGCCGAGGTCGAGCCGGGCCGCGCCGCGCTGCGCGCCGCCCCACACGCCGCCGCCGGCGCTCAGCGCAGTCTCCCGGTCGCGCCAGACGGGCCTATCCGCGATCAGGCTGCCGTCCGCGAAGGCTGTCGCATCGCGGCCGCCGACATAGCCCGCCTGGGCATAGCCGCGAGCCGCGAACCCGGCTGCCAGTGGAGCGGCCTCGACGCCGCCGCTCAGGAAGGCCGCGGGGCGCACCTCGAGCGCGGCGCCGCGCCGCGAGAGCCGGGCTTCGCCGTGAGCGGTCACGGGCAGACCCGCCAGCGGGCGCAGCGCAAGCCCGGCGGCCAAATCGCCTTCGCGCCCCCCGCCCAGCGCCTGCACGACGCGGACATATCCAGCGGGACGGCGCCGCGACCCTGGCGCGAGTTCGTAGCGCAGGATCGCGCCCGCCTGGCTGCCGCCATAGACCGGCGTGATGGCGCCCGGCCCAAGCGGTGCGGACGAGCCAGGCCGCCACGCCAGCCACCCGTCGCCGCTCCATCGCGAGGGGCGCGGCCGCATCGGCTCCGCCGGGGGCGCGGCGGACGTCGGTGCCGGCGGCGTCCGCGCAAGGACGGCCGCGACTTCGGGGAGGAGTGGAATCGCCCGCATCGCGGCCATCCACAACAGATTGTGGCCCGCGGCGCGACGCGGCGTTTGCGCGACCGGGACAGCTTCGGGCAATGGAGCGGGGGGTAACAGCGCGCCGGGCACCTGCTCGTTCGATCGACGCGGGGCCCACGCGATCGGATCGGAAAGGGCCGGCTGCCGGACCGCTCCCGGAAGGGTTGCCGCATGGTCCCCCGCCCGGCCGCGCGGCCGCGCTCCCGCATTCTCCACCATCGACGCCTCGAACCCGGTCGGCGCGACCAGCGGCGCCGGCGCCGGCGGCAGATCGAACAGCGCGGCGCGCAGGCCGATCCAGCACAGCAGGAGCCCGGCCAGAGCCCACAGGGGCTGGCCGCTACCGGTCCTGGCGGGCGCGCCGGCGGTCTGGATGCGCTGTCTCTCGGCACCGCCTCGGCAAAGGCGGGATGGCTGGTATGTTCGGTCTTGTCCCAGGCAATCTGCGCCCCCCGGAGCGACCGGGCATAGGCGAACAGCGCCCGCCGCGCCGCGACGATCGCCACCGTGTTGGACACGATTACCCGCGGAATCGCCAGCAGGCCCTGGACCACGCCGAACTCGCGCGCGGTGAATACCGCCCGCGCGGCGAGGCGCCAGACCAGGGCCGCGAGATCGAGCCACAGCAGGGTTTGCATCGCCGGTGGCAGCGGGCGGCCGACCGGCAGCCCGGCCTGCGCCAGCGCCATCTCGATGCCGGCGACGACCACGAGGAGATAGGCGAGCGCCAGCAGGAGCGCGGCGAGCGGCCCGCGCCGGTCTCGTAGCTGCATCCACAACGCCGCCGGCGAGCCGCGCCAGCCGAGCCGATCCCAGCCCTGTAACGCGATGCCGTTGATCCAGCGCGCCTTCTGCCGGATCGCGGCCTGCATGGAGCTCGGGAAATAGGCGCGCGTCGCGATCAGCCGGCCGCTCGCCGTCCGCACGCGGAGGAAGAGTCCGCGCGCGCCCAGCGCGGCGCACTGCAGCCCCAGCTCGTAATCCTCGGTCAGCGCGCCGCTGGCGAACGGTCCGGCCCCGCCGCGCTGCATGTCGAGGCGGCGAAGCCATCCCCGCTCGATCGCGCAGCCCACACCCGCACCGGGAATGCCCTGGCCGAGCGCGCTGCGAACCACCATCGCCTTGGCATGGGCCTCCGCGAACTCGTCGGCATAGTGCCCCGAAACCAGCGGCGAGGCCGCATGCGGCAGGGCCAGCACCGGCAGCTGGACGAAATCCGCGTGGAGCAAGGCGGCATCGATGAGCGGCAGCGCCGCGGGATCGACCATGTCTTCGGCGTCGTGCAGAACCACCATCCGCGCCGCCGCGCCCTCGCGCGCTTCGTCCACCTGAAGCGCGCGAAAGAGCCGGTTCAGGCAGTCGGCCTTGCAGGTCGGCCCCGCGCTGTCGTGAACGACGATCCGCACCCGGCGATCGCCGCGGCACCCCAGCATGGCCGCGGAAAGCGTGGCGAGATCCTCTCGATAGCAACCGACGTAGAGGCGCAAGCCGCCCTGCGGCCAGGCTTCGAGCGCATGCCTGACCGTCGCGGCGATGACGCGATGCTCGCGCCAGGCGGGTATGAACACCGCGCACCGCCCCGACAACGGCCGACGCAGAAACACCTCCTCGTCGATGTGTGGGGTGCGGACCCTGCCCGTCAATCGCAGCCAGACATAGGTGAAATCGAGCGCCAGCTCGTCGAGCGCACCGATCAGGAAGAAGGTCGCGGCGAACAGGATCAGCTCGTGCCGCGCCAGCACGAACCAGTCGCCCGCCGTCAGATCCGCGAGGCTCAACCCCTGTCCCCCTGAAAATTCGGCAATGCCTACGCAATGCCGCCGGGCCTTGCAACGCGCCGCCGGTTCGCGAAGGGAGGGCGGCATGTCGAACGCCCCCTCACCCAAGCCCGCGCTGCTGTCTGTGCTCGCCGCGCCGGTGAAGGCGCTGTTCGTCGGCGACGCCAAGGCCGGCGTGCTGCTCATCCTGGTCGCCGCGGCGGCGCTGGTCGCGGCTAACACCGCGCTCGCGCCCGGCTATCGCGCGCTGTTCCACGGCTCGCTGGCGTGGACTCCCATTGCCAAGCTCGCCAATCTCCACTTGTGGATCAACGACGGGCCGATGGCGGTGTTCTTCTTCGTCGTCGGGCTGGAGGTGAAGCGCGAGCTGATCGAGGGGCAGCTCTCGAGCCCCGCGCAGCGCCGCCTGCCGGTGCTCGCCGCCGGCGCGGGGATGGTGGCGCCGGCGCTGGTCTATCTGCTGATCGCCGGAAGCGAGCCGGGGCTGGCGCGCGGCTGGGCCATTCCCGCGGCGACCGACATCGCCTTCGCGATGGGGGTGCTGGGCCTGCTCGGCAAGCGCGTGCCCGCCTCGCTGCGGCTGTTCCTGCTGACGGTGGCGATCGTCGACGACATCGGCGCGGTGGCGATCATCGCGCTGTTTTACACCGCCGGGCTGAAACTCGCCTGGCTGGCGGGCGCGGCCGCGATCCTGGCGGCGATGACCGCGCTCAATCGCGGGGGCTGCGCGCGGCCCTGGCCCTATGTCCTGCTGGCGATGGTACTGTGGTATTGCGTCCTGCATTCGGGCGTCCATGCCACGATCGCCGGGGTGCTCGCCGCCTTCGCCATCCCGATGCGCGGGAGGAACGGCGATACGATGCTCGAGCGTATCGAGCACAGGCTGGCGCCGTGGAGCGCCTATCTGATCGTGCCGCTGTTCGGCTTCGCCAATGCCGGTGTGGAGCTGAGCGGCCTGGGGGTCGCAGGGGTGCTGGCGCCCCTCCCCCTGGCGGTCGCCCTGGGACTGGCGATCGGCAAGCAAGTCGGGATTTTCGCCTGCGTCTACGGCGCGCACCGGCTCGGCGTCGCGAAGCGGCCTGCCAACGCGAGCTGGCCGCAGGTGTGGGGCGTCTCGGTGCTGTGCGGAGTGGGCTTCACGATGTCGCTTTTCATCGGCGAGCTGGCCTTTCCCGGCGCGGGCGAAGCGGCGTGGTTGCTGCGCGACGAGGCCAAGATCGGCATCCTCGGCGGTTCGATCGTCTCGGCGCTGCTCGGCTATACGATCCTGCGCTTGACCTCGCGGAACCCGCGCGGCGAGAGCCTCGACGAAGAAAGCCCAGCCGCCGCGATCTGACTTACCAGCTGCCGGTATTGGGCATGCTCGCCCACGGCTCGCGCGGCGGCAGATGCCCTTCCTGGAGCAGCTCGACCGAAATGCCGTCGGGCGATTTCACGAAGGCCATATGCCCGTCGCGCGGGGGACGGTGGATGGTGTGTCCGGCGGCCCGAAGCCGCTCGCACACGGCGTAGATGTCGTCGACGCGATAGGCCAGGTGCCCGAAGTTGCGCCCGCCCGCATACTCCTCCGGGGGGCTGCCGTCCTGCGGCGGCCAGTTGTAGGTCAGCTCGACCTCGGCCACCCCCTCCTGCCCCGGCGCGGCGAGGAAGATCAGCGTGTAGCGACCCTGCTCGCTGTCGAAGCGGCGGGTCTCCTCGAGGCCGATCGACGCGAAGAAGGCGACTGTGGCTTCCGGGTCCGAAACCCGGATCATGCTGTGGAGATACTCGACCATGCGGGATAGCTAGGCAGACGGGCCGGGGGCGCAAGCGAAAACGGCCCGCACCATCGCACGAAGGCCGTTCACGCGGTCAAAACATCAGAATGGCGTCGATCGATCCCGTGAACTGCTGCTTCCTCGCGCCCGCCCCGAATGGTGTGGTGCCGTTGAGCGAGCGGTCGTAGCGCACTTCCGGGCGGATCAAGAGCGAACCCGTCCCCCCGGGCATCGGCTGCCTGTAATTGAGGCCCAAGGTAAGCGCTCCGTAGGTGGTCCTGCCGCCCCCGATTATGGTTGCGGGCAGGCCCTTTTGCGCATTCGCGAAATCGCGGTTGCCGGGGAACGCAGCGACAAAAAATCCGTCGTCGTCGCGCCAGACCTCCCCGCGAATTCCGAATGCGAGGCGATCGCCGGCGGCATAGGTCAAATATTGCGCGACGCCGCCGCCGTCGGCATTGAAGCCGTCGTCCCGGATGTAGTTGAGATCGGTGGTCGAGGTCAGCTTGTCG
>JAIETR010000001.1 GCA_019745075.1 Qipengyuania sp. | reverse complement strand
TCCACCTCCAATGAGGGTGAATCACAATTCCCGACCCGCAGGAATCCTCCGATTCAGGTTATCCGCACCCCGCTCTAATGGCTCGCTGGCGACCTATCGGCGAAATCGGCGGGTAACATGATCGACGTCGATTCAGGGAACGCGCCGGCGTTCACGCGTTGATCGAACGCGCCCCGGGCAAACCTTATGTTGCGAACGTTGGATTCGCGTGACTAGATGCCCGCATACCACTGGTAGCCGCGGTCCTCCCAATAGCCGCCCTGGCCGCCGCCGATACCATCGAGGCTTGCCACCGCTTCGATCCCCGTCAGATATTTGGCATGCTTGTAGCCCAATTGGCGCTCGATCCGCATTCTGAGCGGCGCGCCGTTCTTGACCGGCAGCGGCCGCCCGTTGAGCGCATGCGCGACGATGGTCTGGGGGTGGCGCGCATCGAGCAGATCGATGCTCTCGTAGTAGAGCGCGCCGTTCAGCTCGTCGGCGCAGCGGAACACGATGTAGCGGGCGGCGGGCAACAGCCAGGCCGCATCGAGCAGGAGGCTCAATTGCGGCCCGGTCCATTCGCCGATCGCGCTCCAGCCCTCGACGCAGTCGTGCCGCGTGATCTGCGTGCGCTGCGGAAGGGCGCGCAGTTCGGCGAGGGTGAAAGCGAGGGGGTGCTCGACCAGCCCGCCGACGGTCAGCCGCCAGCGGGCGAAGTTCTCGCCGACATGCGCCTGGTAATCGCCGTTGGTGGGATTGATCGAGCCGTTGCCGCGGAACACCGGCGAGATGTCGGCGCGGGTGAACTCGGGCGCGAGCGCGCGCGGCGGGTTGAGGAAGCGCTGCGCGGTGCGGTGCCAGTCCTCCGCCCCGCGCAGGAGGCGCTGCCCGCGCGCGCTTTCCGCCACCCGGTTGCAGCCGGCGAGCAGGCTCGCGCCGGCGGCGGCGAGGAACGACCTACGCCGCATCGCGAGGCTCCCCGCCAGTAATCATGTCGCGCATCTGCCGCCACGGCCCCGTCAGCATGACCATCGCGACATGGACCACGAAAAACGCGAACAGCGCCCAGGCGAGGATGAAGTGCAGCGAGCGCGCCGACTGCCGCCCGCCCAGCAGCTCGACCAGCCAGCCGAAGCTCGGCGCCATGCCGGGGCCTAACGCGATCCCGGTCGCCACCATGCCCGGCAGGAGCACGCCCAGCACCAGCCCGTAGCTCAGCTTCTGGAGGAAATTGTACTTGCCCCCGGCGTGCGCGAAATCGAAACCTGCATGCGCTCTCAAGTCCGCGGCGATGGCGCGCGGCGCCCACTCGCGGCGGGTGGTGGCGATATCGCGCGCGAAATGGCGGTTGGCCAGCATCGCGATCCAGACGAACAGCAGCAGCAGCGCGAAGAGCCAGGCGGCGAAGATGTGCCAGGCCCGGGCCGCGGCCAGGCTGTAGTAGCCCGGAATGGTCATCCAGTCGGGAAAGCCCGGCACCGCCAGCCATGCCGTCTCGGGCGCGAAGCCCCATTCGCCCCAATAGAGCCAGGGGTGGGCGTTCGAGATGGTGAGGCCCGACATGAACAGCACCACCACGCAGGGCAGGCTCAGCCAGTGCCACAGGCGCGTGCTGAAGGCGTGGCGGTTCATGCCGGTGTTCGCTCGCGAGCGAGATAGATGACGTCGCGCGGCTGGTCGAGCAGGTGCTGGCCGCTGTCGACATAGAGCGTCAGCCCGCTGGCGAGCCAGCCTTCGGCGAGGAACAGCGCGGCATCGGCGACCTCGTCCGGGCCGGTGCGGCGGCGGAGCAGATTGAGGCGGTGGGATATCTCGGCCTCGGCCTCGCTCTGGTCGTGACTGGGCAGGATCGCGCCCGGCGCGAGGCCATAGACCCGGTCGCGCGGATCGCCGCGCGCCTTGCTCAGCATCGCGACTGTGCTGGCGAGCGCGTGCTTGCTCATGGTGTAACTGAAGAAATCGGGGTTGGGATTGGCGATCTTCTGGTCGGTCACCTGGATTACCCGCCGTCCGCCCCCGGCGCGGGCCAGCGCGAGAAAGCGCTGCGCGATCAGCGCCGGGCCGCGCGCATTGATCGCCATCGCCCGCTCACTGGTGCGTGCGTCGAGCGCGGCCACATCGTCGATCTCGAAGACGCTCGCGCTGTTGATCAGCGCGCGCCAGTCGCCGAGACGGCGGGCGAGCACCTCGACCATCGCCTCGGCGGCGGCGCTGTCGGCAAGATCGCAGTGGACGGTTTCGCAGGAGGGGAGTTCGGCCGCCAGCGCCTCCGCCTCCATGCGCGAGGCGCCATGGTGAAGCACCACATGCCACCCCGCCTCGCCGAACCGCCGGGCGATCCGCGCGCCGATCCGCTTCGCGCCCCCGGTCACCAATACGGCGGGTCGGTTGTCCATGCGCCGCTATCAAGCACAGGCCGCGCTGCGGCACAAAGCCAAACGCGCCGCCGCTTTCCGAAGAAGCGACGGCGCGCCTTGCGACCCTCGACCGGGTGAGGGACAATCGAGCGGTGTCAGCGGCAACTGATGCGGCGGCCGCGGTCGACCTCGCGACCCAGCAACGCGCCCGCGGCTGCGCCAACCACGGTGCCGGTGGTGCGTTCCCCGCGGGTGTCGATCGCGCGGCCCGCCAACGCGCCGGCGGCGCCGCCCACGATCAGCCCGACCGTGCCGTCGGAACGGCGGCAGCGATAGCGGCCGTCCGATCCCTGCCAATAGCGCACGCCATTGTCGCTGGTGTGGTAGCTGCGATTGTCATGCTTCTTGTGGCGCTTTTGCGCCTCCGCCGGCGCGGAGGTCAGCGCGAAGGCGCCGGTCACCGTCATGCTTGCGGCCGCGAGGGCCATAGCTAGTTTCTTCATGGGATTTTTCCTCATGTGTTGAATTGCCGTTCACCGATAACGAAGAGACTCTCCCCAGGGTCCACAACCTCGGCTGAACAGTCGCGCTTAAGGCGAAATTAGGGATGAACCGTGCCGTTAGCGCGGACGAAACGAGCGCTCAGAGCGCGTGACGGCGCAGCTTGGAAGCGGCCCTGGCGCGCCATTCGGGGCTTAGCGGTTCGCATTCGGCCAGGTCCGCCACGAGCTCCGAGTCGATCGGGCCGGAAGGATCGACAAGCGCCATGAAGGTAGCTCGGACGCTGTGCGCCGCGCCGGCGCCCGGAATCGGTTCAAACCCGTCCCCCGCCTGCGCCTCGCCCTCCTCGATCACGCGGAAATACCAGCCGCAGCGCCCGCTTTCGAGAATCGCCGCGACCATGCCCCTGCGCTCGAACCGGCGTTCGATGGCGGCGCAGGGCATCCGCGGCTGGCCGATCTCGAGCAGCGCGTGGCCGAGCCGGAACCGCTCGCCGATGCGGACCTGCGTCTCGTCCAGTCCCTCGATGGCGACATTGCCGCCGAACGCACCGGGATCGCGCAGCAAGGGATGCTCGCCGATCCGTTCGCGCCAGAAGCCGTGATGCGCCAGCGGATAGAGATGCACCGCCATCTCCGGGCCGCCGTGGTGGCGCTTGTCGACTTGCAGATCGCTCGCGAGCCCGAGCCGGCCGATCCGCACCGGGCCGGCGACCGGATGCTTGGCGATGGCGGACCGTCTGCCGCCAGGTAGCAGCGCGGAGCGGCCCACGCACAGCGCCGCGACCCGAGTCAGGCGATCTTCCGCGCCGACACCAGGCGCAGATAGGTCTGCGCCATCTGGCGGTTGATCTGGTCCCAGTCGAACAGCTTGCTGCGCGCCTCGCCCGCCGCGCCGTGGGCGGCGCGCAGCGCGGGCTCCTCGACATAGCGCTGAAGTGCGTCGGCGAAAGCGGCGATATTGCCGGGCTCGACCAGCGTTCCCGTCTCGCCGTCCCGGACCAGCGTGGTCGAGCCAGTCGCGCGCGCGGCGACCACGGGCACGCCGCAGGCCATCGCCTCGAGGGTCACATTGCCCAAGGCTTCGGTGATCGAGGGGTTGAAGAACACGTCCATGCCCGCGACCCAGCGGCCCAGCTCGGCGCCCTCGAGGTAGCCGGCGAAGCGCGCCTCGGGCACCTTATCCGCCAACCACTCGCGCGCCGGGCCGTCGCCGAGCACCAGCACCTTGTGCGGCACCCCTCGGACGGAAAGTTGGTTCATGACGGCGGCGAATTCGGGCAGCCCCTTTTCCATCACCAGCCGGCCGAGGAAGCCGATCGCGACCTCGCCGTCCCCGATGCCCACGCCGCGCCGCAGCGCGAGGTCGCGCACGCCCGAATTGAAGATCGTCCGATCGACCCCGCGCGACCAGATGCCGATGTCGCGGTGCATCCGCTGCCGGCGCAACACCTCGACCATCCCGTCGGACGGCGCGACCAGCGCGTCGCAGCGGCGGTAGAGCTTGCGCAGCCACGCCTCGACCACCGGCTTCATGAAGCCGAGGCGGTAGTATTGCGGATAGGTTTCGAAGCGGGTGTGGACGCTGGCGAGTACCGGTACGCCATTGTCGCGAGCCCACTTCGCAGCCTGGCGCGCGGCGCGGTCGGGGCTGGCGACATGGACCAGGTTCGGCCGGAATTCCTCGATTCTGCGCTTCGCCCGGCCCGTCAGCCCGATCGGGAGGCGGTACTCGCCGCGCCCGGGAATCGCGAACGAGGGCAGCGTCACGACCTCCCCAGGCTGATCGACCTGCGGGTTGTCGATCGTGGGGCAGAATATGCAGACCTCGGCCCCGTGCGCGAGCAGATGGGTGACAAGCCTCCCCACCGACAGCGCCGCCCCGTCGCGGACCATGTTGTAGTTGCCGCTGACCAGCGCGATACGGAGACCGGAGACGTCCATGCCCGCGCGCTTAGAGCCGGCGCGGGCCTTTGGCGAGGGCAGAAATCGACGGGGCGAGGGCGCATCCCGGCGCATGATCGCATTACGCCGTTGACATGGTGCGCTGCAACATTATGGCGGCCGACGGGCCACGCGGTCCCAACGCCGCGCGTGCTCTCTGCAAGGAGAGTCTGACATGACTGAGCATACCCGCCCGGGGACCAAACCCGCGCGCCCCTACTTTTCTTCCGGCCCCTGCGCCAAGCCGCCGGGCTGGGCCCCCGAAAAGCTCGCCACCCAATCGCTCGGCCGTTCGCATCGCGGCAGGATCGGCAAGGCGCGGCTGAAACATTGCATCGAACTGATGCGCGGGGTGCTCGAGGTTCCGGACACGCACCGGATCGGCATCGTGCCTGGCTCCGACACCGGCGCGGTCGAGATGGCGATGTGGTCGCTGCTCGGCGCGCGCGGCGTGACCACGCTGGCGTGGGAGAGCTTCGGCGAGGGCTGGGTGACCGATGCGGTCAAGCAGCTCAGGATCGACCCCGCCGTGATCCGCGCCGATTACGGCCAGCTGCCCGATCTGACGCAGGTCGATTGGGCGACCGACGTCATCTTCACCTGGAACGGCACCACCAGCGGGGTGCGCGTTCCTGATGGCGAGTGGATCGCGCCGGACCGCGAGGGGCTCGCCATCGCCGACGCCACCAGCGCGGTGTTCGCGCAGGATATTCCCTGGGACAAGATCGATGTGCTGACGTTCAGCTGGCAGAAGGTGCTCGGCGGAGAGGGCGCGCACGGCGTTCTGATCCTCGGCCCGCGCGCGGTCGAGCGGCTCGAGAGCCACACGCCCGCCTGGCCGCTCCCCAAGGTGTTCAGGCTGACCAGCAAGGGCGCGCTCAGCGAGGGCATCTTCAATGGGGAGACGATCAACACCCCCTCGATGCTGGCTGTCGAGGACGCGATCTTCGCGCTCGAATGGGCCAAGGGCATCGGCGGGCTCGCCGCGATGAAGGCGCGCGCCGACGCCAACGCCGCCGCGCTCGACAGGCTGGTGCAGGACCGGGACTGGCTCGGGCACTTGGCAACCGATCCGGCGAGCCGGTCCAACACCAGCGTTTGCCTGACCGTCGCAGGCGCGGATGCCGGCTTCATCAAGCACTTCGCCGCGCTGCTCGAAGCCGAGGACGCCGCCTACGACATCGCCGGCTACCGCGACGCCCCGCCGGGCCTGCGCATCTGGTGCGGCGCCACGGTGGACACCGCCGACATCGAGGCGCTCGGCCCCTGGCTCGACTGGGCCTGGGACGCGCTCAATTAGGGACTGTCCCTAATTAGCCCCTCGGAGACAACCGATGACCACCAAACCCAAAGTCCTTATTTCCGACAAGATGGACGAGAACGCCGCGCGCATCTTCCGCGAGCGTGGCTGCGACGTCGATGTGATCACCGGCGAAGCGCCCGATCAGCTCAAGGCGCGGATCGGCGATTATGACGGGCTCGCGATCCGGAGCTCCACCAAGGTCACGGCCGAAATCCTCGCCGCCGCCGACAGGCTCAAGGTGGTCGGCCGCGCCGGCATCGGGGTCGATAACGTCGATATCCCCGCCGCCAGCGCCAAGGGCGTGGTGGTGATGAACACCCCCTTCGGCAATTCGATCACCACCGCCGAGCACGCCATCGCCATGCTGTTCGCGCTCGCGCGGCAGATCCCCGAGGCCAATGCGCGCACCCAGGCGGGCGAGTGGCCCAAGAACGGCTTCATGGGCGTGGAGGTCACCGGCAAGATGCTGGGGCTGATCGGCGCGGGCAATATCGGCTCGATTGTCGCCGCGCGCGCGCTCGGGCTGAGGATGAAAGTCGTGGCCTACGACCCCTTCCTGACGCCCGAGCGCGCGGTCGAGATCGGGGTCGAGAAGGTCACGCTCGATGAGCTACTGGCGCGCGCCGATTTCATAACCCTGCACACCCCGCTTACCGACGAGACGCGCAACATCCTTTCGGCGGAGAACCTCGCCAAGACCAAACCGGGGGTGCGGATCGTCAATTGCGCGCGCGGCGGGCTGATCGACGAGGAGGCGCTCGCTGCGCTGCTCGACAGCGGCCATGTCGCGGGCGCCGCGCTCGACGTGTTCCAGACCGAGCCCGCGACCGCCAGCCCGCTGTTCGGCAAGCCCAATTTCATCTGCACCCCGCATCTGGGCGCCAGCACCACCGAGGCGCAGGTCAATGTCGCGCTCCAGGTGGCCGAGCAAATGGCCGATTACCTGGTCAGCGGCGGTGTGACCAATGCGCTCAACATGCCGAGCCTTTCGGCGGAGGAGGCGCCCAAGTTGCGGCCCTACATGAAGCTCGCCGAAAGCCTCGGCAGCCTCGTTGGCCAGCTCGCGCACGGCAATCTCACCCAGATCAGCATCGAGCGCGAAGGCGCCGCGGCCGAGCTTTCGGGCAAGCCGATCACCGGCGCCGTGCTCGCCGGGCTGATGCGGCGCTATTCGGACACGGTGAACATGGTCAACGCGCCGTTCCTGGCCAAGGAGCGCGGGCTCGACGTGCGCGAGGTGCGCCACGACCGCGAAGGCGTCTATCACACGCTTCTGCGCGTGACGGTCGCCACGAGTCAGGGCGACCGTTCGGTGGCGGGCACGCTGTTCGGCGCCGGCGCGCCGCGGCTGGTCGAGATCTTCGGCGTCGGCATCGAGGCCGAGCTCGAAGGGCACATGCTCTACATCGTCAACGAGGACGCGCCGGGTTTCATCGGCCGGATCGGCTCGCTGCTGGGCGACAATGGCATCAACATCGGCACCTTCCATCTCGGCCGCCGCGAGGCGGGGGGCGAGGCGGTGCTGCTGCTTTCGGTCGATCAGCCGATTCCCTCTGAGGTGGTGAAGCAGGCCTGCGCGCTGCAAGGCGTCAAGGTCGTGACGCCGCTGGCGTTTTGATGAGCAAGAGGATCTCGACTCCGCTCGACACGAACGGAAGATTGGAAACCCGTCCCAAATCCGTTCGCATCGAGCGCAGGGCCCGCTAGGGGTCGAAGGCCAGATTCCTGAGCCGGAGTGCCGATGACCCACCCCGACGATCTCCTCCCCGAAGGCCTCGCCGATGCGCTGCCCGCCGAGGCGGCGGCGATCGGCCGCGCGATGCGCGCCGTGCTCGATGCGATGGACGCGCGGGGCTATGACCGGGTGCGCCCGCCGCTGGTCGAGTTCGAGCACGCGCTGGCGCAGCGCATGGACGGCATCCGGACCCGGCGCATGATCCGCTTCACCGATCCCGCCAGCCTGCGCACGCTGGCGGTGCGCAGCGACATGACCGTGCAGGTCGGGCGCATCGCCGCGACCGCGCTGGCCGAAGCGCCGCGGCCGCTGCGGCTGTGCTACGCGGGCGAGGTCGCCACGATCCTCGCCGAACCGCTCGACCCCGCCCGCCAGCGGCTCCAGCTTGGCGCCGAGCTGATTGGCAGCGACAGCGTGGCGGCGGCGCGCGAGGCGGTGGAACTGGCGGTCGAGGCGCTGGGGGCGGCGGGGGTCAGCGGGATCTCGGTCGATTTCACCCTGCCCGACCTGGTCGATACGCTCGCCGCCAAGGCCTTGCCGCTCGCGCCCGAGCGCATCGACGCGGTCCGTCATCGGCTCGACATGAAGGATGCCGGCGGCCTGGCCGAGCTGGGGGCTGAAGCCTACCTGCCGCTGCTTTACGCGGCGGGCCCGATCGACGAAGCGATCGCCAAGCTAGCTGCGATCGACGCCGGCGGCGCGCTCGCGAGCCGTTTGGCGGGGCTTCGCGAAATCGCCGCCGGCCTCGCAGACCGCGCCAGGGTCACGCTCGATCCGACCGAGCGGCACGGCTTCGAATATCAGAGCTGGCTCGGCTTCACGCTCTTCGCCGAGGGCGTGCGCGGGACGCTGGGGCGGGGCGGGACCTATATCATCCACGGCACCGAGGAGCCGGCGGTGGGCTTCTCGCTGTTCATGGCGCCGCTGCTCGAAGCGCTCGGCGCCGCGCGGGAAATGCGCGAGACGCTGTTCCTGCCGCTCGGCCACGACCGCGAGGCGGCCCGCCGCCTGCGCGCCATCGGTTGGCGGACCATCGCCGCGCTCGGCGAGAGCGACGACGCTCGGCGAGCGGGGTGCAGCCACCGTCTCATCGACGGCGAGCCGCGGGCCCTCTAGCGGGTGAAAATCCTCGTCAGCCAGTCGTCCACTATCGGCGTCGCGGGGTAAGCTGGATCGCCAAGCCTGCGATTGATTTCCATGTGCCCCTTCAAGCCGCGGCCCGCGACCTGTTGGATATCGACAGGCGTTCCAGCGGCGCGAAGGCCTTTGGCGAGGCCTTCGCTCTGCGCCTGCGAATCGGCGCGTTGAACGTAGAGCAGAAGAAACGCGGGCGCGTTGGGGCCGCCCGCCTGCGCCGTGGGCGAAAGCGCTTCTTGCCGCGCGGGATCGGTTCCGAAGGCCTGCTCATAGGTATCGCCCAGCACCGCCTCGTTCTTGCCCATCTGGCTGGGAACGTAATAGCCGGCGCCGTCGAGCGCGATCACGCCGCGCACGGCGTTCATGCCCAGACCCGCGGCGCGCAGCCATTGTGGATCGGTGCCCACGAGCGCCACCAGATGCGCCCCGGCGCTATGCCCGACGAGCACCACCTTGCGCGGATCGAAGCCCAGCCGCGGGGCCTGCTTGAGCAGCGCCGCGAGGCCCGCAGCGACATCGGCGGCCTGATCTTCCACGCGCGCTTCGGGCACCAGGCGATAATTGAGCGAGGCGACGGCATAACCCTTGGACTGCCAGTCCTTCAGCTTGTCGGAGCCGCGCATCATGTTCTTGTCGCCGCGTTTCCATCCGCCACCGTGGACGAACACCACCAGCGGAGCCTGTGCGCGTCCCGGCGCCGCATAGAAGTCGAGCGCCTGCAGCTTATCGGGCCCGTAAGACAGCGTCCGCACCGCGCCGGCATCGGCACGATTGGCGCTCGTCGCGCGCTGCTCGGCCGCGGCAGGGTGGGCGAGCAGGCCGGCGCATAGCGCAACGCCGAGGACATAGGCATGTTTCATGGTGAACTCCCTCATGGTGGAGGGTGCAAGCTGCACCGAGTAAGACAGCGGCGCCAGTCTCAACCGGTCGCCGATTGCATCGCGCCGCGACAAGGGAATTCTTAACCACTGGTTGGCAGGATGGCGCTGCGCCCAGGGTCCATCGGGCGCGGGGGAGGCGGGGAAGCCTCTCCCGGCGGGTCCAACCGGGAGAGGCCCGCGGCAGCTGGGTAAGCTCCGGGCGGAGCCGCTGCCGCGATCCCGAACGGCACCCGAAGGAGCCGTCAATCGCCGTCGCATCGCCAGTTAACGATACCATCGTGGATGGGGTGCGGTTACGCCGACCCCCCGACGGCGAACGTCCCATGCTGTGACATTCTTTGCTGCCTGCGACAACAGAATTATTAATCTTTTGGTAATCTCTCTGTCCTCGCTGTTTAAGCTTCCGGTGAGAGCCGCTGCGACCGCCGATTGCGCGCGCCTTGCGGCTTGTTCTCGCGCGGCCCTGCGCCTAACGCGCGCCTCGTTCCCGGCAGCCAGGAAAGATCACGCTCGATGGCCAATGTCACCGTTATCGGCGCCCAGTGGGGCGACGAGGGCAAGGGCAAGATCGTCGACTGGCTCGCCAGCAAGGCGGACGCGGTGGTGCGTTTTCAAGGCGGCCACAACGCCGGCCACACGCTGGTGGTCGGCGACACCACCTACAAGCTCAGTTTGCTGCCCTCGGGCATCGTCACCGGCACGCTCAGCATCATCGGCAACGGCGTGGTGCTCGATCCCTGGCACCTCAAGGAAGAGATCGCCAAGCTCGAGGGCCAAGGGGTGTCGATCACGCCCGACAATTTCGCCATCGCGGACAATTGCCCGCTGATCCTGCCGCTGCACCGCGACCTCGACGGCTTGCGCGAGGAGGCCGCGGGCGCGGGCAAGATCGGCACCACCGGGCGCGGCATCGGGCCGGCTTACGAGGACAAGGTCGGCCGCCGCGCGATCCGCGTGTGCGATCTGGCGCACCTCGACCAGCTCGAGCCGCAGCTCGACCGGTTGTGCGCGCACCACGACGCCTTGCGCGCCGGCTTCGGCCAGCCGGCGATCGACCGCGAAGCGCTGCGCGCCGAGCTCGCCGCGATCGCGCCCTATGTGCTGCAATACGCCCAGCCGGTGTGGAAGCGGCTCAAGAAAGTCCGCAAGGCCGGCGTGCGCATTCTGTTCGAAGGCGCGCAGGGCGTGCTGCTCGATGTCGACCACGGCACCTATCCGTTCGTCACCAGCTCGAACACCGTCAGCGGCACCGCCGCCTCGGGCAGCGGGCTGGGGCCTGGCAGCACCGGCTTCGTGCTCGGCATCGTCAAGGCCTACACCACCCGCGTCGGCAGCGGCCCGTTCCCGACCGAGCTCGATGACGCCACCGGCCAGCGGCTCGGCGAGCGCGGGCACGAGTTCGGCACGGTGACGGGGCGCAAGCGGCGCTGCGGCTGGTTCGACGCGGTGCTGGTGCGCCAGAGCTGCGCGATCAGCGGGGTGACCGGCATCGCGCTCACCAAGCTCGACGTGCTCGACGGCTTCGACACGGTGCGAATCTGCACCGGCTACCGCTTGCGGGGCAAGATCCTCGACTATTTCCCAGCTCACGCCGCCGACCAGGCCGCGGTCGAGCCCATCTATGAGGAGATGGACGGCTGGCAGGAAACCACCGCCGGCGCGCGCAGCTGGGCCGAGCTGCCCGCGCAGGCGATCAAATACGTCCAGCGCGTGCAGGAGCTGATCGAGACGCCGGTGGCGCTGATTTCGACCAGCCCCGAGCGCGAGGACACGATCCTGGTGCGCGACCCCTTCCTCGACTGAGATTCATCCGTTCTTGACATAATTCCGTTCTGTTCTACTCCTGTTCGTCACGACTCAGGAGAATACCCTAATGGTTCAGGCTGCTTTTCTGTGTGAGGGTGAGCGCGATGCCGCCGCGTCTCTCCCGGTCGATGTGCTCGCGCCCACCGCCTCGCTGTTCGGCGATCCCGGGCGCCTGGCGGGGCTGGCGGGCGATGCGCGCCGCGCCGGTCTCGCGGTTCGCGCCGCGCGTCCGCTCGAGAGCCTGCTGCGCGGCGATGGCGGCGTGCTCGGCGATATCGTGCTGGTGGATTGCCCCGAGGTCGATGGCGCGTGCCTGGCCGCGCTCATCCGCCTCGACCAGCGCGTGGCGCGCGCGGGCGCGCAGCTCGTCGCCATCGCCAGCGTCGCGAGCCTGGAGGATGTATTCGGCTGTCTCGAAGGGCGCGACGTGCGCATCCTCGTCGATCCCACTCCGGCGCAGGCCGCGCTGGCGCTCGGCGGCGCGATGCTGAACCTGTCGCACGGCCGGGTGCGCGAACTGCACGAGGGCGAACGACTGGAGCTCTTGCGGCTGACCGAGGAAGTCGGCCGGCTGGCGGCGACGCTCGACCGGCTTGCCCTGCCGCTGGGAAGCGAGGGCGCGCACGGACCGACCGCTCGCCTGGCCTCGCCGGCGAACGAATTCGGCGCGCCCGGCGGCGAGGCGCGGCGCGATCTGATGCGGCGGCCTCGCCCGCCGCTCCCCGATCCGCGGCTCGTCCATCGCATCATCCGCCAGCGCCGGCTGCGCGACCGCTATTTCGAAAGCGAGCTGTTCGCCGATCCCGCCTGGGACATCCTGCTCGACCTCACCGCCGCGCGCGCCGAGCACCGTCGCGTCTCGGTCACCTCGCTGTGCATCGCCGCCGCGGTGCCCGCCACCACGGCGCTGCGCTGGATCGCGCAGATGAGCGAGATGGGCATTCTGGTGCGCGAGCAGGACGAGGAGGACAAGCGCCGCGCCTTCATCGCGCTGTCCGACAATGCCGCCGACGCGATGGCGCGCTATTTCGACGAACTCGGCAAGGATGCCGCCAAGCTGATCTGACTTATTTTGCCCGCGCGCTCCGGAGCACGACCGTCAGGCCGCCGCGGGCTTCGCCATCGGAATTGGGCTGGCTGCGAACGGCGTCGGCGCGGGCGCGGGCCAGGATCGCGGGCGAAACGCCCGCCTCATGCACGATCGTGTCCGCCATGCCGAGCAGCCGCGCCTGGCGCAGCGTGAGATCGTCCGGATCGTCGCTGGCGAGGACGATCTCGACCGTCCGGGAACCCAGGCTACGGTGCGGCGCGGCCAGCCAGCTTTCGATCCGCTCCGCCGCCGCCGTGTCGAAGGGGTCGAGCCGCCCGCCTTGCGCCAGGGCGTCATCGAGCGCGCGGCGGCGCGTCGCCGGATCGGGCCAGCGGGCGCGGAGGGCCTCACGCGCGTCCGCGAGGCCGCGCGCCAACGCGCCGAGCGACGAGGGCAGCAGCGCCTCGAGCCGGAGCCGCAGATGCTTGGCGAGGCCCGCGCTGGCGCCGCCGGTGCCGACCGCCACCAGCACCTCGCCGCGTTCGAGCACGCTCGGCAGCGTGAAGTCGCACAGCTCGGGCCGGTCGGCGACATTTACGAGCAGCCCGCGCGCCTTGAGCCGCCGCGCCATCGCTTCGGCTTCGGTGCGGTCCTCCAGCGCCACGAAGGCCAGGCGCGCGGCGTCGGCGTCACCTTCGCCGCAGCACACCCCGCCAGCGCGCTCGACCAGGCCGCGCTTCGCATCCGCCATTTCGCCATCGCCCACTATCGCCACCCGCTCCCCGGCGATTCGATGGAAAAGCGGCAGCGAGTGCATCAGGCGAGCCAGTCCGGCACGCGCTCGGCCTCCATGATCGCCGCCGGCGCGATGCGGTCGGCGACCACCGCGAACCTGTCGCCGTCGACCAGCACCTCGGGCACGAAGCCGCGCGAATTGTAGCTACTCGCCATGGTCGCGCCATAGGCTCCGGCGGTGCGGAACACCGCCAGGTCGCCGGCGACCAACGCGTCGCACTCGCGGTCCATCGCGAAGGTGTCGCCGGTCTCGCAGATCGGGCCGACGATATGCGCGGTCATCCGCTCGCCGGTCGGTGTCACCGCCTCGAAATCGTGCCAGGCGCCGTAGAGCGCGGGGCGGGCGAGGTCGTTCATCGCCGCATCGACCACCACGAAGGGCGGGCCGTTGCCGCTGCGCTTGGTGCGGATCGTCCTGGTCAGCAGCACGCCGGCCTCGGCGGCGATGAAGCGGCCCGGCTCGAACGACAGCCGCACATCCCAATTCGCGGTGACCCGCGCGACCATGGCGCCATATTCGGCAGCGGTCGGAAAGCGCTCGCTGTCGCGATAGGACACTCCGAGCCCGCCGCCCAGATCGGCGTGGGTGATCGTGTGTCCGGCGGCGCGCAGCTCGGCGATCAGCGCGCCGAGCTTTTCGAAAGCTTCCTCGAGCGGCTGCAACTCGGCGAGCTGGCTGCCGATGTGGACCGCCACGCCGCGCATCGCCAGGCCCTCGGTGGCGGCGAGCTCGGCGTAGATCGCGGCGGCGCGGTCGAGCGGTACGCCGAACTTGTTCTCGCGCTTGCCGGTGGAGATCTTGGCATGGGTGCGGGCATCGACGTCGGGATTGACGCGCAGCGCGCAGCACGCCGCAATCCCCCGGGCACGGGCGATCGCGGCCAGATCGTGCGCCTCCTCCCTGCTTTCGAGATTGAACTGACCGATCCCCGCGTCGAGCCCGTGGATCAGTTCCCGATGCGTCTTGCCCACGCCCGAAAACACGATCTCCTCGGGCGCGATGCCGGCCGCCAGCGCGCGCGTGAGCTCGCCGCCGGAGACGACATCGGCGCCATAGCCCTCGCGCCCCAACACACGCAGCACCGCGAGATTGGGATTGGCCTTGACCGCGAAGGCGAGGTGCGGACCGACGTGCCCCTCCCCGAGCGCGGCGAGCCCGTCGCGAAAGGCGCGGGCCTTGGTGGCCAGCTTGGCGCGAGAATAGACATAGACCGGCGTGCCCACCGCTTCCGCGATCGCAGGCAAGGGAACATCCTCGGCGTGCATCACGCCATCGCGGAGAGTGAAGGCTTCCATCGCCGCGCGCTTTGCCGCGCGGGCCGGCGGCTGTCGATACAGGGGTTCTTTACGCGCCCATAGCTGGCGGGAATTGGGCCGAACTCACCAACCCCCGTTCGTGTCGAGCAGCGAGCCGTAGGCTCGCGCCGTCGAGACACGCGAGCGCGGTGCTTGGTATCCTCGACTACGGACTTCGTCCTCCGCTCGATACGAACGGGGTAAGTTCTGGTGGGCGAAAACAAATCCGTTCGTGTCGAGCGAAGTCGAGACACGCGTCGCCAGGGTCGGGGTGCATTTACTCCGGCGGCAGGTCGAAGGGATCGTCGGCGCGTTCCTCGCTGCGGCTGCGCAGTTCGACATTGCGCGCCGGCGCGGCCTGCGGCGGGGGGGTCAGCAGCGCATCGGCGTCGGGAGTCGATTTGGCGCCATAGGGCGCGACCGGGAGGCTGCTTCCCGCCGCGGGCTCGAGCGGGGCACGCTGGGCGCAGCCGGGAAGGGCCAGCGCTGTCACCAGGACTGACAGGGCAGTTCGCATCAATCGTCCATTCCCAGCTCCTGGCGCGCGGCCTCGACCTGTTCGCGTACACGGGTGGGCGCGGTCCCGCCATAGCTGGCGCGCGCCGCAACCGAGTTTTCGACCGACAAAGCTGCGAAGACCCGCTCGTCGATCCGCGCGTCGATCGCCCGCAGGTCCGCGAGCGGCAGCGCGTCGAGCGCCGTGCCGCGCTCCTCGGCCAGCTTGACCGCGGCGCCGGCGATGTGATGCGCCTCGCGGAAGGGCACGCCCGCTTCGCGAACCAGCCAGTCGGCGAGGTCGGTGGCGGTGGCGAAGCCGGCTTCCGCCGCGGCGCGCATGCGGGCGGTGTCGAAGCTGCTGTCGGCGATCATCCCGGCCATCGCCGCCAGGCTCAGCTCGAGCAGGCCGGCGGCCTCGAACACTGGCGGCTTGTCGTCCTGCATGTCCTTCGAATAGGCAAGCGGCAGGCCCTTCATCGTCACCATCAGGCTGACCAGCGCGCCGGCGATCCGCCCGGAATGCCCGCGCACCAGCTCGGCGGCGTCGGGGTTCTTCTTCTGCGGCATGATGCTGCTGCCGGTGCTGAGCGCATCGGGCAGGCGCACGAAGCCGAACGGCTGGCTCGCCCACAGGATCAGCTCCTCGGCCAGCCGGCTGAGGTGCAGTGCGCATTGGGCGGCGGCCGAGAGGTAATCGAGCGCGAAATCGCGGTCGCTCACCGAGTCGAGGCTGTTGGCGGTCGGACGCGCGAAGCCGAGCGCCTTGGCGGTCGCCTCGCGGTCGATGGGAAAGCCGGTCCCCGCCAGCGCGGCGCTCCCCAGCGGGCACTCGGCCATCCGCGCCCGAGCAGCGGCGAAGCGGCTGCGGTCGCGTCGCAGCATCTCGTAATAGGCGAGCAGGTGATGGCCCAGCGTCACCGGCTGCGCGGTCTGGAGATGGGTGAACCCCGGCATGATGTCGGCGGCATGCTCGCCCGCGCGGGTGACGAGCGCGCGCTGGAGCGCCGCCAGCCCCGCCTCGGCCCGTTCGCAGGCCGCGCGCACCCACAGCCGAAAATCGGTTGCCACCTGGTCGTTGCGGCTGCGCGCGGTGTGAAGCCGCCCCGCCGCCGCGCCGATCAGCTCGCCGAGCCGGCTTTCGGTGGTCATGTGGATGTCCTCGAGATCCCAGTCCTCGGGCACGCCTTCGAGCTCGTACTCCTGCGCGATGAGAGCGAGCCCGGCATCGATCGCGGCCGCGTCCTCACCCGAGATGATCCCCTGCGCCGCCAGCATCGCGGCATGGGCGCGGCTGCCGGCGATGTCCTCGCGCCACAGCGCCTTGTCGAAGGGGATCGAGGCGTTTATTTCGCGCATGATCGCGCCAGGGCCGGCGGCGAACCTGCCGCCCCACATCGCGTTGGAGTATGCCCCGATGCCATCGCCTTCGCGCTTTTCCGTCACTCTCGCCGTCGCCCTCATGCTGCCGTTGGCCGGTTGCGATAGAGGCGCGCCCGAAGCGGCGCAAGGAACCCCGGTGGCGCCAGTGCCCGCCGCCAAGCCCAAGGGCGCGGCCAGCATCGATCGCAGCCATGCGGGCGAGCCCATGCCCGCGCTGCCGCTGGTCAATCCCGCGTCCAACGCTCCGATCGGGCCCAGCGATTATGCCGGCAGGCCGGTGCTGCTCAATTTGTGGGCCACCTGGTGCGCGCCCTGCATCAGGGAGATGCCCTTGCTGGAGGCGCTGGCTGGCGAGGAACGGCGGCTGAAAGTGCTGACCGCCAGCCAGGATCTGGGGGCGCCCGAGAAGGTGCTGACCTATTTCGAGCGCGAGCGGTTCCAGCGCCTCGAGCCCTGGCTCGACCGCGAGGGCGCATTGGGCTTCCACTTCGGCGGCGCGCTGCCCGTGAGCGTACTCTACGATGCGCGGGGCAAGGAAGTGTGGCGCGTCACCGGCGACCTCGACTGGGCCGATCCCGAAGTGCGCGGCGCGATCGACGAGGCGCTGCCGGCGGCTTAGGTTACCCTTTGCTGACCTTAGAGCCAGATGACGTTAGGTTTCATCACCGTGATTGCTCGTCGGTCACTATGCAACAGCATGGCTCCCTCCTCGCGCCTTGCGCTGAGCCAAAATCGACTCCGTCACGGCGGTGCAACCTAACATCATCTGGCTCTAACTCCGTTCGTGTCGAGCGTAGTCGAGACATCGCGCCGGTGTCTCGACTACGCGCTGCGCGCTTCGCTCGACACGAACGGAAGTGGTTTGGATGGAACTGGTGGGCGCTGACGGGCTCGAACCGCCGACCCTCTCGGTGTAAACGAGATGCTCTACCAACTGAGCTAAGCGCCCCTTCCGGAGCCGCGGCTCTTAGCGGTTGAGCATGCAAATGCAATCGCCGGGCTGGCGCTGGCCGGCCGGCAACGCTAACCGCCCGCGCCGATGACAGCGAAACGGATCAGGGTACTCGCGACGGGCGGGACGATCGCGGGCAGCGGCGCGGGGGGGACCGGGCGCGCCTATGTGCCGGGCCGGATCGGCATCGCCGAGATGGCGGCCGAAATCCAGGCGCTGGGAATGGCGGCGGAGCTCGACGCGGTCGAGATCGCCGCGATCGGCTCGCAGGACATCGGCTGGCCCGAATGGGAGCGGCTGCACGGGCAGATCGAGGCGGCGCGAGCGCGCCAGGGTGTCGATGGGGTCATCGTCACCCACGGCACCGATAGCGCCGAGGAGACCGCGCTGCTGCTCGACCTGACGCTCGCGGCCGGCGATCCCGTGGTGTTGGTAGGCGCGATGCGCCCGGTCGATGCGGTGGGCAGCGACGGGATGCGCAATTTCGCCAACGCCGTTCGGGTGGCGAGCGACCCGGGCGCGGCGGAGCGCGGGGTGCTGGTGGTGATGGGCGACCAGGTCTTCGCGGCGAGCGACGTGCGCAAGGCCTCCACCAGCAGCATCGACGCCTTCCGCGGCTTTCCGCGCGGGCCGATCGCGACCGTGACCCCGTCCTCGCTCGACTGGTTCGGCCCGCCCGCCAAGAGCGGGGAGCGCGCACGTTTCGCCTGGCCGCAGGCGCTGCCGCAGGTCGATATCGTGAGCGCCTATGCCGGGATGAACGCCTGCGTGGTCGATGCGCTGCTAGGCTGCGGCGCGCGTGGGCTGGTGCTGGCGGGCATGGGGCAGGGCAATGCGCCCGCCGCGGTGCTCGAGGCGCTGGCGGCGGCGGCGAACAGCGGTGTGCCGGTGGTGCGCGCCAGCCGCGTGGACCAGGGCTATGTCGACCGCAACCTCGAGGTCGACGACGACGCGCGCCGGTTCGTGGCCGCGCGGTCCTACAACCCCGCCAAGGCGCGCATCCTGTTGCAGCTCCTGATCGCGAGCGGGATTACAGAACGCGCCGCGATTCAGGCGCATTTCGATAGGCGGTAGGAAGATTAGTTTCACACAAAGACACGAAGAGGTCAGGGAGCGCCGCAGGCTTTCCGCCCAGCCGCGACGCTGCGCCTTGCAGAGCGGCTTCGCCGCAAAAGCCGCCCTCTTTGTGTCTTCGTGTGAACCAAAAAAGCAGTCTTACGGCACGACCAGATACTTCTCGCCCGTCCGCATCGCGCGGTAGTCGAGCGCCGCGTTGCGCTCCAGCATCTCCTCGAGCGTGACCTTGCGCTTGTAGCTGCTGGCGAAGGTCGTGGTGAGGCCGGCGAGCACCCGTTGGCGCATCCGCCCCACGGTCTCCATCCCGGCCTTGGCCATGAAGGGCGTGAGCAGCCATCCGGACAGCGTCCAGCCGAAGCCGTAGGCGGGCGTGAGGATCGTGGGCCCCATGTCGAGCCGGCCGTAGATGTACATTTTCTTGGGCTGGTTCGAGCCGTAGCGGCTGTATTCGCCCATTTTGCTCGCCGCGACCTGCTCCATCGCCTTGAAGCAGCTGTCGACCGTGGTCCCGCCGCCGATCGGGTCGAAGCCCAAGAAGGCGCCGGTGGCGTCGATGGCGCCACGCAATTGCGCCATGAAGTCGCTCGCCGAGGAATCGACGATATGCGTCGCGCCGAGCCCGCGCAGGATCTCGGCCTGCTCGGGCTTCCTCACGATATTGACCAGCTCGATCCCGTCCTCCTGGCAGATCCTGACCAGCATCTGCCCGAGGTTCGAGGTGGCGGCGGCATGGACGATGGCGCGCTGGCCCTCCATCCGCGCGGTTTCGGCAAAGCCCAGCGCGGTCATCGGGTTGACGAAGCTGGAGGCGCCCTCCTCGGCGCTGTGCTCGCCCAGCGCCAGGCACATCGCGGCATCGGCGATGGCGTATTCGGAGAAGGCGTGGCCCGGAACGCAGGCGACGCGTTGGCCGACCAAAGCCTGCGCCGCCTCGCCTTCGCCCGCCGCGACCACCGTGCCCGCGCCCTCGTTGCCGACGGGGAGGCGCTGGCCGTGGCGGGCCTTCGATGCCGAGGCGAAAGGCTCGGGCATCCTCGCCACCAGTTTGCCGGGCGAATACTCGGCGTTCTCAAGATCGGCGGTGCCGAACAGTAGCGCGAGATCGCTCGGATTGATCGGCGCGGCTTCCATGCGGACCAGCACCTGGTTGCCGGTGGGGGCGGGGAACTCGGTCTCGGCCACCTCGACCGTCAGCGTGCCGTCGGGGGCGAGGGTGGTGAACAGCTGCTTGCCGGTGGTCATGGTCGATCCTTCGAGCGGGCCCTTCGAGACGGTTCGGCTTGGAGCCTCACCTTGTCGGGGCGAACGGTTGTGATTTGCAACTTCCCTAACCCCGTTCGGGCTGAGGAGCGAGGACGAATGTCCGAGCGTCTCGAAGCCTAGGGCGGATAGGTCGCCGCCACGAAGTAGAGCCCATGCGGCGGGGCATTCAAGCCCAATGCGGCGCGGTCGCGCGCTTCGAGCGCCTCGGCCACTTGCTCCTCGCGCCAGCGGCCCATGCCGACGAGCGCCAGGCAGCCGACCATGCCGCGGACCTGGTGATGCAGGAAGCTGCGCGCTTCGGCGCGGATGTGCACCTCCTCATCGACCCGCTCGACATCGAGCCGGTCGAGCGTCTTGACCGCGCTTGCCGACTGGCAATGCGCCGAGCGGAAGGTGGTGAAATCGTGCCGTCCCACGAGCGCCTGCGCGGCCCGGTGCATCGCGGCGGCATCGAGCGGCTGCGCGACCTGCCATGCCCGGTTGCAGTCGAGCGTCAGGGGCGCGCGGCGGTTGACGATACGGTAGAGATAGCTGCGGCCGATGCAGGAAAACCGCGCGTGCCAGTCGTCGGGCACCACCTCGCAAGCGGTCACGGCGATCGGATCGGGGCGCAGATGGGCGTTGAGCGCCTCCATCAGCCGGAACGGATCGATGGCTTTGGCGATGTCGAGATGGCCGCGCATCGCCAGGGCATGGACCCCGGCGTCGGTGCGGCCCGCGCTGTGCAGCGTGACCTTCTCGCCGGTCACCCGCCGCGCCGCGGCCTCGACCGCCTGCTGGACGCTCGGCCCGGCCGCCTGGCGCTGGAGCCCGACAAAGGGCGTGCCGTCGAATTCGAGCGTGAGCGCGAAGCGGGTCATCGAACGCCCCTATCCGTTCGTGTCGAGCGAAGTCGAGACACGTTGGGCGACCGCCTCTCGACTTCGCTCGAGGCGAACGGAACTTAGGAAAGTTGGGCACCTGGGAGGATCGGTTTGCCTCGGAGCAGCGCCGCGGTATCCATCGCCGGCTTGCCCGCGCGTTGAACGGTCAGCGGGCGGAGCGCGCCTTTCCCCGTGGCGATAGTGAGCCCCTCGTCGAGCACCGCGCCCGCCTCACCGGCGCCTTCGATTACCTCCGCCGCCAGCACCCGATACCGCTCGCCCTCATGCCCGAACCACGCCCCGGGGGATGGCGCAAAGGCGCGGACCTGGCGTTCGATCTGCTCCGCCGATTGCGACCAGTCGATCCGGCTCTCGGCCTTGTCGATCTTCTTCGCATAGCTCGCGGCCGCATCGTCCTGCGGCAGAGCGCGCAGCATCTCGAGCTCGGTGAGCGTGCCGACCATCAGCTGCGCGCCGATCTCCGCCAGTTCGGCCGTCAGCTCGCCCGCGGTCTTGCCACCCACCTGCACCCGCGCGGTCGCCAGCATCGGCCCGGTGTCGAGCCCGGCCTCCATTTGCATCAACGTGATCCCGGTCTGCGGATCGCCCGCAAGAATGGCGCGTTGCACCGGCGCCGCCCCGCGCCAGCGCGGCAGCAGGCTGGCGTGGATGTTGAGGCAGCCGCGCTTCGGCGCATCGAGGATCGCCTGCGGCAGAATCAGCCCATAGGCCGAGACCACCGCCAGATCGGCCTCGAACGCGGCAAAATTTTCCTGTTCTTCGCGGGACTTGAGGCTGACAGGTGAGAACACTTCGAGGTGGCGGATTTCCGCCTCGCGCTGCACCGGGCTCGGCTGGAGCTTCTTGCCCCGCCCCGCCGGGCGCGGCGGTTGGGTATAGACCGCCACGATCTCATGCGCCGCATCGTGCAGCGCCACGAGCGTCGGCACCGCGAACTCGGGCGTTCCCATGAAGATGATGCGCACTATGTCCCTTCCGTGGCGCAGCGGGCTTCGACAGGCTCAGCCCGAGCGGAAACAGATATTGAGCAACTTCCGCTCGTCCTGAGCCTGTCGAAGGACGACAAGCTCAGCCCGAGCGGTTAGGGGGACGAGCATGGCATCGCAAGAGATCGAGACCCTGAGCTCCGCGCTGGCGCGCCTGCCGGGCCTCGGCCCGCGCAGCGCGCGCCGCGCGGTGCTGTGGCTGGTCAAGCGCCGCGAGCAGGCGCTGCCGGCGCTGCTGACGGCGCTCACCGCCGTGCGCGACACGCTGGTCGAGTGCGAGACCTGCGGCAATGTCGACACCCGCAACCCCTGCGCGATCTGCGGCGACCCGCGTCGCGATCCCAAGGCGATCTGCGTGGTCGAGGATGTCGCCGATCTTTGGGCGCTCGACCGCGCCAAGCTTTTCAGCGGCACTTACCACGTGCTCGGCGGGCGCTTGTCGGCGCTCGACGGCGTGGGGCCGGCCGATCTCAACATCGCCGCGCTGCTCGCGCGCGTCGAGGCGGGCGGGATCGACGAGGTGGTGCTGGCGATGAACGCCACGCTCGAAGGCCAGACCACCGCGCACTACCTCGCAGAGCGGCTCGAGGCGTTCCCCGTGCGCATCACCCAACTCGCCCACGGCCTCCCCGTCGGCGGCGAGCTGGACTATCTCGACGAAGGCACGTTGGCGCAGGCGTTGAGGGCACGGCGGCCGGTCGGATAAATTGTTCACACGAAGACACGGAGACACGAAGCGAGCGCCGCAGGCCATTTGTTTCGCGCAGAGACCGCAGAGGAGATAGAGCCCGCTGAGAGATCCCTCTTCTCCGCGATCTCCCTCTCCTCTGCGGTCTCCGCGCGAACCCCTTTCTTGAATGCGGCTGTGCCGCTGGCACGCCTCTTCGTGATCTTCGTGCCTTCGTGTGAACCAAAATCAGCGCAACGCCCGCGGTTGAAGCCGCGCCTCCGGAAGACTATGTGCCGCCCATGGCCATCCGTGAGATTCTCGAGGTGCCGGACCCCCGGCTCAAACTCGTGTCGTCGCCCGTCACCGCGTTCGACGCCGAGCTGCGCACACTCGTCGCCGACATGTTCGAAACGATGTATGCCGCGCCTGGCATCGGCCTCGCCGCGATCCAGGTGGGCGTGCCCAGCCGCGTGCTGGTGATCGATCTCCAGCCCGACGATCCCGACGCCGAGCCCGAGGAATGCCACCACGATCATGAGCATGGGGGGCACAAGCACTACCACCAGCCCACGATCCGCGAGCCGCGGGTGTTCGTTAACCCGGAAATCCTCCATCCGGCGGAGGAGCTGGCGACTTACCAGGAAGGCTGCCTCTCGGTCCCCGACATCTACGCCGATGTGGACCGCCCCGCCACCTGCCGCGTCCGCTATCAGGACCTCGACGGCAAGCTGCACGAGGAGGGCATGGACGGGCTGATGGCGACCTGCCTCCAGCATGAAATGGACCATTTGGAGGGCATTCTGTTCATCGACCACCTCAGCCGCCTCAAGCGCCAGATGGCGCTCAAGAAGCTCCAAAAGCTGCGGCAGGCGGCTTAGGCCCAGTCCTACTTTTCATCCCATCCTCCGTTCGTATCGAGCCGAGGCCGTAGTCGAGATACCCACGCGCGGTGTCTCGACGGGCGCCATTCGCTACGCGAATGGCTGCTCGACACGAACGGGCTCGGGTTTAGTATCAGGCGGCGTCATGCGCGAAGGCGCTGCGCCCGCCGTCGGCGTGCACCTCTTCGTTGAGCTGGGTCAGAGCAATGCGGCAGTCGCGCGCGCATTCGCGGCACATCGCGGCGCAGCGGCGGCAATGCGGATGGTCGTGCTTCTCGCATTCCTCCGCGCAGGTCTCGCACGCCTCGATGCAGGCGGCGAGCATGGTGCGGATAAGCTGGCGATTGTGGTCGGTCCGGCGCGTCGCGATGCGGTAGGTCGCGGTGCAGACGTCCGCGCAGTCCATCGTCAGGCGGATGGAGCGGCGCATCTCCATCTCCTCGCCGCTGCAGGCGTCCGCGCAGCTGTTGCAGATCGCCGCACAGTCCATCGCATGCTTGACCGCGAGAGCCAGGCTGGCGTTGAAATCGCCCCGGACCTCGGGGTGCTCGGAAATCATCTTCTCGATCGACATAGCGTCCTCCTTGCGACCGTTCAGCGAGCCGGGCGCACGCTGGTTCCGGCTGGGGACAAGTTTCGCTTTCCTACGCGCCCAAGTTCCGCCTATGTTCCGGGCATGGATACAGTTTCGCTCATCGTCGCCCTTCTCGCCTTGGCCGGGGGACTGGCGCTCGGCTGGTTCTTGGGCTCGCGGCCGGTCACCGAATGGCGGGTGCGGCATGGCGAGCGCGAGGCCGAGGTGAAGGAGCACGCGGAGCGGCTGGCGCGGATGGCGCCCGAGTTGGCGACTATGAGCGAGCGGGCGGCGCGGGCCGATGGGCTGGCCTCCGATCTCGACAAGGCGCGAGCCGAGAACGCGCGCTTCGCCGCCGAGCGCGCCGGGTTCGAGGAACAGAAGCGCCTGCTCGAGGAGAGCCGCGCGAGTTTGCTCAAGGAGTTTGAGAACACCGGCGCGAAAGTGCTTGGGATGGCGCAGGAAAAGTTCCTCGAACGCGCCGCCGAACGGCTCGGCCATTCGGAGAAGGCGAGCGAGGAAAAGCTGAAGGCGCTGCTCGAACCGGTCGGCGCGCGGCTCAAGGCCTATGAGGAGCAGGTCGGCGCGCTGGAGGCGAAACGCGTCGATGCCTTCGGCCAGCTTACCGGCCTGATCGAGGCAATGAAGGCGGGGCAGGAGGAGGTCCGGCGCGAGGCGCAGCGGCTCGGCAATTCGCTTACCAACGCGCCGAAGGCGCGTGGCCGCTGGGGCGAACGCGCGCTCCAGAATGTGCTCGAACAATGCGGGTTGGCCGAACACACCGACTTTCACCTCGAGCATTCGATGGACACCGATGAAGGCCGATTGCGTCCCGATGCAATCGTCCGCGTACCGGGGCAGAAAAAGCTGGTGATCGATGCCAAGGTTTCGCTGACGCATTACCAGGCCGCTTTCGAAGCGGAGGAGTGCGACAAAGCGCTTCACCTCGACCGCCACGCGAAGGCGATGAAGAACCATGTCCAGACGCTCGGATCGAAAAGCTATCAGAGCCAGTTCGACGATGCGCCCGACTATGTGGTGATGTTCGTCCCCGGCGAGCATTTCGTAGCCGCGGCACTCGAAGCCGATCCGGAGCTGTGGGATTTCGCCTTCCGCAACAAGGTTTTGCTCGCAACGCCGACCAATCTGGTGGCCATCGCGCGGACCGTGGCGCAGGTCTGGAGGCAGGACACCATTGCGCGAGAGGCGATCGAGATCGGCAAGGCCGGGGCCGAGCTTTACGATCGTCTCGCCGTCGCAGCCGAACATCTCAAGCGCGTCGGGGGCGGGCTGGAAAGCGCGGTCGGCAACTACAACAAGTTCGTCGGCAGCTTCGAGCGCAATGTCCTCACCTCGGGCCGGCGCCTCGCCGACAAGGGCATCGAGATCGGCAAGCGCGAGATCGAGGCGGTCCCCCTCGTCGAGAGCGCGCCGCGCTACACCGCCGGCGACGCGGCGCTGGTCGAGGAGGGGGCAGGCGCCGCGCCACTCATCGCCGATAAACAATCTGCGGGCGATTGATCGAAGTTGGTGGCATGCCCGCCTCGAATCGGCTAGGACGCCCGTCGGATCGGATGGACGGGTTGATGAGACATTACCGGATAGAAAAGGTCGCTAAGCCCGGTGGCGCCGTGCTCAAGCGCAGGGACATTCTCGCCGCCTCCGATCAGGAGGCGATCAAACGGGCCGAGGATAGCTCCGACTGCCCGATCTGCGACGTGCTTCGCGACGGCAAGCCTATCGGCTCGGTCGCCTGATCACGCGTCGCCGTCCTCATCGTCGCCGCGCTCGCGCCGATGGCGGGCAATCATTTTCTCCGATTCGCCGACCAGCCGCTCGGTTTCCGTAATGCTGGCTCGCAGCGCGGTTTGGTTCGCCTTGACCTCCTTGTCCTGGCGGGCGCGAAGTTCGGCTCGGAGACGCTTCTTGTCGGGCATGGGCCTGAAATGCGGGAGCGGCGAAAAAGTTCATCGCGATTGCGAGGTGCCGGCGGCCTGCGTTCCCGCAGAACAGCAGCCGCTTCAGCCTTGTAATGTCGCCAGCACCTCGTAGCCCAGCACCGCCGCCGCGACCGCTGCGTTGAGGCTGTCGGCGCGGCCCTTCATCGGCATGCTGACGCGCAGGTCGCAGGCGGCCTCGTAATCCTCCGGCAGCCCACGCGATTCGTTCCCGACGAGGATGAAGCACGGCGCGGCGTAGGGCGCGCTGCGATAGGGCTGGGCATCGCGCAGGGAGGCAGCAACGAGTTGGCCTTTGTCGCTCCGTAGCCACGGCAGGAACTCCTCCCAGCGCGCCCGCGCGATCCTCTGCGTGAACACCGCGCCCATGCTGGCGCGCACCGCCTCGACGCCGAAGGGATCGGCGCAGTCGTCGACCAGGATCAGCCCGCCCGCGCCGATGGCGTCGCCGGTGCGCAGCATGGTGCCGAGGTTGCCGGGGTCGCGCAGCGCCTGCGCCACCAGCCAGATCGGTGCGGCGCTCCGGTCGATGGCGGCAAGCGAGGTGTCGAACTCGGCGAACACCCCCGCCACGGCCTGCGGATTGCCCTTGCCGGTGATCCTGGAAAGGATGTCGGGCGTGGTTTCGAGCACCTCGCCGCACGCCGCCGCCACCGCCGCCTCCAGCTCGGCGAGCAGCGGATGCGGGTCGCGCGCGTCGGACAGCACCAGGACCTCGGGCAGGCGCCCGCTCTCGCGCGCGTCGGTCAAGAGCCGCAGCCCCTCGGCGAGGAAACGGCCCGCGGCCTTGCGGTGCTTCTTCTCGCGCAGCGCGCGGATCGCCTTGACGGTCGGGTTGGAAAAGCCGGTGATCCGGCGGCGCTCGGCCATTCGAAAACTCCGTTCGCTTCGAGCGAAGTCGAGAAGCGTGTCTCGACTTCGCTCGACACGAACGGTCACCGGGTCAAGAGCCTAGCTCTCCCCGAACCCATCCTCCACCATGGCGCAGAGCCGCTCGAGCACGGCGTCGCGACCATCGCCGGCGACGATCAGCTCGATGGTGTCGCCCTTGGCCGCGCCCAGCATCATCAGGCCGAGGATCGAGCCGCCCGCGGCTTCGTTGCCGCCCTTGGCGACGCGGACCGAGACGCCCGCGGGCAGCTCGGCGACGGCGGTGACGAACCTGGCGCTGGCGCGGGCATGCAGTCCCCGCTGATTGACAACGGTCAGGGTCCGCCGCGCTTCTGTCACGCGGCGGGGCTCAAGAAGCGGCCTTGCGTTGCGGCGTTTCGCCATGCCCGAGGAATTCGCTCGCCACGGTGATGTAGTTGCGCCCCGCCGCCTGCGCGGCCTGCACCGCCTCCACCACGCCCATCGCCTTGCGCGCGCCGGCCAGGCGGATCAGCATCGGCAAATTGATGCCGGCGATCACCTCGATCCGGCCCGCGTCGAGCAGCGAGATCGCGAGATTCGACGGAGTGCCGCCGAACAAATCGGTGAGGATGATGGCGCCGCTGCCGGTGTCCACCTCGGCGATCGCGTCGGCGATGTCCTGGCGGCGCTGCTCCATGTCGTCGTTGGGGCCGATGCAGATTGTCGCGATCGCCTGCTGCCCGCCGACGACGTGCTCCATCGCCTCGACGAAATGCTCGGCAAGCCGCCCGTGGGTGACGAGGATGAGGCCGATCATGGGAGAAGGGTGGGGGGCGTTGGCATGGCGCGCGAAGGGCTGCGGACTAGGCGTGAGAGCGTTAACGAGTCAACCGCCCTGCGACGGACTGCCCTCCGCCGGGACAGCCAGGGCCGCGGCGAGGTTGCGGTGAATCACGGTGGGATCGTGGCCCGCCTCGCGCAGGACGCTCGCGAGCCGCTCGGCCGCATAAACGGAGCGATGCTTGCCGCCCGTGCACCCGAAGGCGATCGCCAGATAGGCGCGGCCCTGTTCGGCGTAGCGCGGCAGCAGCTCGAGCACGAGATCGCGGATGCGCGCGAAGGCGGGCGCGAAGCCGGGATCGGCCTCGATATGCTCCGCCACCGCCCGGTCGAGCCCGGTCTGCGGGCGCAGCGCCGGATCCCAGTGCGGATTGTCGAGAAAGCGCATGTCGAACACCAGATCGGCCAGCGGAGGCATGCCGCGCGCGAAGCCGAAGCTGGTGATGGTCAGCGTCATCGCGCCCTTCGCATCGTCGCCGAAGTGATTGCGGATCACCTGCTGGAGCTGGTTGCTGGCGTAATCGCTGGTGTCGATGACCATCTCCGCGCGCGCGCGCAGCGGCTCGAGCAGCTCGCGCTCGGCCTTGATGCCGTCGCCCACCGGGCGGCCGCGCGCGAGGGGATGCGGGCGGCGGGTCTCGTTGTATCGCCGCTCGATCGCGCTGCGACTGGCGTCGAGAAACAGGATGCTGGCGTTGGTTCGACGCTCCATCGCGAGCCGGTCCAGCAGGGCGAGGATGACCGCCGGATCGTAGCCCCGGGTGCGCGAATCGACACCGATGGCCAGGGGCGCGTCGGGCGCCGGCCCTGTGGTCAGCAGCCATTCGAGAAGGCGTACCGGCGCGTTGTCGATGGTTTCCCAGCCGAGATCCTCGAGCATCTCGAGCGCGACCGACTTGCCCGCCCCCGACATGCCGGTGACGATCAGCACGCGCGATTCGGGGTGGGGCGAGTCGGGCTTCATGGCGCGAGTGGGACTTTGGCGTCCCGGTGGCGAAAGCGGAAGCCGGGACCGGGGCTTGTCCTCCGCCGCGGTCAGGGCTCGCCCGCCGCCAGGGGCAGCCCGTGCAGCCGAAGCGCCCATTCGGCACGCAGCGCACCGGCCACCCCGGCCGCGTCGAAGGCGAGCGAGGACAGCACGAACCCCTCGATCTCGCGCGGGGTGGGCGTGGGAAGCCGGTCGCCCGCGCGCCCCAGCGACAGCACCAGCGCAAGGGGCGCGGGCGCCGCCGCGACCGTCACGATCCCGACCCCGCGAACTTCGAGCTTGCCCGCGATGTTCGGCGGCGGCAGCGCCCACAGCCGCTCGCCGCGCGGCTCGAGTTCGACGCCATCGTCGCCCACCAGCACCGCGCCGCGGTCGATCAGCGCGAGCGCCAGCGTGGACTTGCCGCTGCCCGGCGGCCCTTCGATCAGGATGCCGCGACCGTCCCCTGCTGCCACGCAGGTGACATTGGCCAGAAGGCGCCGCCTGGTCATCGCAAGATCATCGCGGCCTCATCGCGAATTCGCGGCGGCGGGCAGCGTCAGCGTCAGGCAGGCGCCCGGCTCGCCGTCGGGCCGCTGGGTCGCGATCAAGGTGCCGTCATGCGCATGGGCGATCGCGCGGGCGATGGCGAGCCCCAGCCCCGAATGGTGACCGAACCCTTCCCCCTCGGGGCGCAGCGAGTGGAAGCGCTCGAACACCTGCTCGCGCCGGTCCGCCGCGATTCCCGGGCCAGCGTCGATCGCGCGCATCGTCACCCATCCCCCGCTGCTGGCGAACTCCAGCAGGACCTCCGCCCCGGGCGGGGAGAACGACACCGCATTGTCGAGCAGGTTGACGATCACGCGTTCCAGCCGCGATGGCTCGCCCATCACCGGGATCGCCTCCAGAGTGCTGTCGACACGGATCGGATGGCCGGCATTCTGGTCGCGGTCGTCGCGGTTGCCGACGATGGCCCGGGTCAGCGCGAGCAGGTCGACCCGCTCGAAGGTCGCGCGGCTCAGTTCGGCATCGACGCGGCTGGCGTCGGAAATGTCGGTTACCAGCCGGTCGATGCGGCGCACGTCATGGCGCGCGATCTCGAGCAGCTGCGCGCGCAGAGCGGGATCCTCGACGGTTCCTAGCGTCTCGGTGGCGTTGCGCAGCGACGCGAGCGGGTTCTTGATCTCGTGCGCGACATCGGCGGCGAAGCTGTCGACCGCGTCGATCCGCTGGCGCAGGGCGGCGGTCATGTCGGAGATCGCGCGCGCCAGCAGTCCGATCTCGTCGCGGCGCTGCGGCAGGCGCGGCACCTCGACCTGCCGGTCACGGCCCTGCCGCACGCGGATCGCCGCCTGCACCAGCGTGCGCAGCGGATTGACGATGGTGCGCGCGAGGAACAGCGACAGAAGAGTCGACACCGCCAGCGCCACCAGCACCGCGAGTGCAACGAGGCTGCGAGCGCGACGCACCGACTCTACGATGTCGACCGGATTGCGCGTCAGCAGCAGCGTCTCGCCGCGCAGTCCGACCGGCGCGGCGGCGTTGATGACATGGCTGCGGTCGGGCGCATGGCGGAGCACGATCTGGGTCAGGCTTTCCTCGCGCGCGCGCTCCAGCTCCGGCCAGGCGCCCGCTTCGTCCACCGCCGGCTCGCGATATGGCGGCAGCGGGGCAGTCCCAACCAGCCTGTCGAAACCCTCGTCGAGCGCGCGCGCGAACAGCCGGTCGGCCGGGTTCGCCAGCGCGAAGGTCGGCGGCGCGAGCGCGAAGCTGTCGGCTTCGAGCTGGCCCTCGGCGTCATAGAGACGGAGCCGCAGCTTCTGCTCCTTGCCGAGCTGGATCAGCAGCGCCGCCTGGCGCGCGTTGCTCGCCCCCGCCAGCGCCTCGGCGATGATCTGCGCCTCGACCAGCGCGAGCTTGAAGCGCTCGTCGAGGAGCTGCTTGCGATAGACGTCGAGATAGATCACGCCGCCGCCCAGCAGCACCAGCGGCAACACATTGACCATCAGGATTCGGCTGGTGAGCGAGAGCCGCCGCGACCATGACCAGGTGCCCAGCGACGGATGCCGCCTGAGGACGCTTCGCGGTTCGTCCGATGCGCCCGCGATCTGGGCGCGCTCAGCCATCGGCGAAGCTGTAGCCGGCCCCATAGAGCGTACTGATGGCGGAGAACTCGCGGTCAACGCCGCGGAACTTGCGGCGCATCCGCTTGATGTGGCTGTCGACGGTGCGGTCGTCGACGAAGACATCGTCGGTATAGGCCGCATCCATCAGCTGATTGCGGCTCTTGATCACGCCGGGGCGCGCGGCGAGCGCCTCGAGCAGCAGGAATTCGGTAACCGTCAGGCTGACCGGCTTGCCGTCCCAGGTCACATGATGGCGCGCCGGATCCATCGTGAGGCGTCCCCGCACGATGGCTTCGGCGGGGCGGGCTTGCGGGTCAGCGCCGCTCGCGCCCGGCAGATGCGCGTCGCCGCGCCGCAGGATGGCGCGGATGCGGGCGATCAGCAGGCGCAGGCTGAAGGGCTTGGCGATGTAGTCGTCGGCGCCCAGCTCGAGCCCGGCCTCCTCGTCGGCCTCGTCGTCCTTGCTGGTCAGGAAGATCACCGGCAGCGGTGTGCGCGCGCGGACGCGGCGGAGCAGCTCCATGCCGTCCATGCGCGGCATCTTGATGTCGAACACGGCCATGTCGGGCGGGTTTTCGAGCAGCGCGGCCAGCGCCGCCTCGCCGTCGGAATAGAGCCGCGTGGCGAAGCCTTCCGCCTGGAGCGCGATCGACACGGTGGTGAGAATGTTCCGGTCGTCGTCGACCAGCGCGATCACCGGGCGCGGCCCGGCACTTTCTGCTTCGGAGGCGGCAGCCTGGACGTCCATGCAGCACGGCTTAGGCGCAACATCGGCGCACTTCAACGCGGCAGCATTTCCGCGCCTTGCCGTCCCGCCGCGGCACCGCGCCGGCACGTGCAAATTGACGTCCCGGAGCCGCCGCACTATGCGCCGCCTCACGCCGGGCGCATACGAATGCGCCGGACTCGCAACGCCCAAATCGACCCAATCCGCGCAGGAGATTTCGCGTGACCGCCTCGCTTTCCCATTCGCTCGCTGACCAAGGCATCGTTACAGATGCGACGATTCACGCCAATCTCCCCGCGGATGCGCTGACCGAGCGCGCGCTGGCCAAGGGCGAGGGCAGGCTGGCGAAGGACGGCCCGCTGGTGGTCGAGACCGGCAAGCACACCGGGCGCAGCGCCAGGGACAAGTTCATCGTCCGCGATACCGAAACCGACGGCACCGTGTGGTGGGACAACAACGCCAGCATGACGCCCGCGCATTTCGCCGCGCTCAAAGCCGACTTCATGGCCGCGCTCAAGGACAAGACGGACCTCTATGTCGCCGATCTGTTCGGCGGCTCGCAGCCCGAATACCGCGTCAACGTCCGCGTCATCAACGAGCTCGCCTGGCACAACCAGTTCATCCGCACGCTGCTGGTGCGGCCGACCGCCGCGGAACTCGATGGTTTCGTGCCCGAATACACCATCGTCGACCTGCCCAGCTTCCAGGCCGATCCGGCCAGGCACGGCACGCGCAGCGAGACGGTGATCGCGGTCAATTTCTCCGAGAAGCTGATCCTCATCGGCGGCACCAAATATGCTGGCGAGATGAAGAAGAGCGTCTTCGGCATCCTCAACTACCTGCTCCCGCCGCAGGGGGTGATGCCGATGCACTGCTCGGCCAATATCGGCCCCGACGGCAGGACCGCGGTGTTCTTCGG
Source organism: Qipengyuania sp. (assembly GCA_019745075.1). Lineage (GTDB taxonomy): Bacteria > Pseudomonadota > Alphaproteobacteria > Sphingomonadales > Sphingomonadaceae > Qipengyuania. The sequence continues at coordinate 29,209 of JAIETR010000001.1, read as the reverse complement.
TCTCTCGGGCACCGGCAAGACCACGCTCAGCGCCGACGCCAGCCGCAAGCTGATCGGCGACGACGAGCATGGCTGGTCGGACACTGCCGTCTTCAACTTCGAAGGCGGTTGCTACGCCAAGGTGATCCGCCTTTCGCCCGATGCCGAACCCGAGATCTTCGCAACCACGTGCATGGCCGGCACGGTGCTCGAGAATGTGGTGATGAACGATGCCGGCGAGATCGACCTCGACGACAACAGCCTCGCCGAGAACACCCGCGCCGCCTACCCGCTGAGCTCGATCCCCAACACCTCCGAGGCCAACATGGGCCCGGTGCCGGCCAATGTGATCATGCTCACCGCCGACGCCTTCGGCGTGCTGCCCCCGATCGCGCGGCTCACGCCCGACCAGGCGATGTACCACTTCCTCTCGGGCTATACCGCCAAGGTCGCGGGCACCGAGATCGGCGTGACCGAGCCGCAGGCGACCTTCAGCACCTGCTTCGGCGCGCCCTTCATGCCGCGCCATCCCAGCGTCTACGGCAACCTGCTTAAGGAGCGGATCGCCCGGGGCGGCGTGCAGTGCTGGCTGCTCAACACCGGCTGGTCGGGCGGCAAGGCGACCGATCCCGGCATCGAGCGGATGCCGATCAAGGCGACCCGCGCGCTGCTCAACGCCGCGCTCGACGGCCAGCTCGACGGTGTCGAATACCGCAAGGATCCGAATTTCGGCTTCGAGGCGCCGGTCAGCGTCCCTGCATTGGACGCCGCCGGCATCGACCAGGCGCTGCTCGACCCGCGCGCCACCTGGGCGGACAAGGCGGCCTACGATCGCACCGCGCAGCAGCTTGTCGATCTGTTCGTGAGCAATTTCGAGCCCTTCGCTGCGCATGTCGATCAGGGCGTGCGCGACGCGGCGCCCCAGGCGGCCTGAGGGGCCGATCCCGGAGCGGGACAGGGGAGCCCCCGCTGCGTCAGGCGGACCGGGGCCCACTTCCGGGTGCGGTCGAGAGATCGGGTGCCGTCTCGTCCTCGGTCTCGCCAGTCGCCTTCTCGACCGCCACGCCGGCGGTGAGGCCGTGCACGAGCGTGCTCAGCACCACGGTGAAGGCGATCGTCGCCCACAGCGTCTTCTCGTTCGTAAGCTCCAGTTGGCGGCCGGCGTAGGCGAGGTAGTAGATCGAGCCGATCCCGCGCACGCCGTAAAATGCGGTGACGAGGCGTTGACGGCGGTTCATCGTTGTGCCGATGAGCGACAGATAGCCGGAGATCGGCCTGATCAGAAAGACGAGCCCCAGCCCGATCAGCGCGTGCGACCAGTCGAGATAGGGCCACAAGGCCGGCAGCGCGGCCCCCAGCGCCACCAGCAGCAGCGCGGTGAGCGCATGTTCGAGCGATTCCGAGAAATCGTGGAGGCGTTTGTGGAAGCGGTCATGCGTTTCCACCCGGCGCAGCGTGACCCCCGCGATGAAGACCGCGACGAAGCCGTAGCCTTCGAGCACTTCGATGAGGCCATGGGAAAGCAGAACCCCGGCAAAGGCGATCACCCCGGACTGGGTCTTGGACAGCGGGTTCCCGCGCGGCCAGTCGAAGAGAATCTTGCCGAGCAGCCAGCCGACGGCCCAGCCGCCGATGCTTCCGATCGCAATTCGATACATGACATCGCGCGCCAGCCACTCGCCCATCAGGCCAACGCTGAAGGCGCCAGCGGACGCAACCAGCATGGCGAGGTGGACGAACGGGAAGGCGAGCCCGTCGTTGAGCCCGGCCTCTGTGGTCAGCGCATAGCGGACCGGATGCTCGCCGCCCTCATGTGGCGGCCCCACCTGGACGTCGCCCGCCAGGACCGGGTCGGTGGGCGCGAGCACGGCGCCGAGCAGAAGGCCGCCCGCCAAGGTCATCCCCGCGGCCATCCAGCCGAGCAGTGCCAGGGCGGCGATCGTAAGCGGCATCGCGATGGCCAGCAACCGCACCGTCGCGCGCCACCGACCGCGCGCCGCGAGGCGGTCGATCCTGAGGCCGGTGCCGAACAGGCCGATGATCACGCACAATTCCGCCGCGTGCTCCCACAGCCGCGGCGATTCGACCGGATCGGGCGGCGGGGGCATGCCGGGGACCAGCTGGAAGCCGGCCAAACCCGTGAGCACGAGCATCGCCGAAGCCGCCGGTTCGCGCCCCGACAGGAAGCGCGGCAGCCAGTAGGACAGGACGATCGCGACCCCGAGCGTCGCCAGGAGAATGTGATAGGGTTCGAAGTCGAACATGACCATCAAGCCGCGATGGCGGCATTGTTTCCCGGTCGAGTCCGATCGGGCCCGGGCAAGCAGGACGAGCCAAGGCTGGAGGCGACAAACCGACGGCTTTGCTCGGGCTCTCATCGCCCCCGGATGGCGTCGGCGGATCGTTGACTCCTTGCACCCGGCGGTGCGAGGGGATACGCTGGGAACGTTCACATAGTTTGCTCGCGAGCATCGGGAAGAGGAGCGCGAAATGCGCCAAATGACCGTCGAGGCGATCGGCGCGGCCGCGCTGACGCTTTCCGCTTGCGGCGGCGGGCCCGCCCCCGCTTCGTCCTCCCCGCCGGTGTCGGCTCCGGCGCCAACATCCACGCCCGCTCCCGCGCCGTCGCCAGGTCCCGGCCCGACGCTCGTCTTCGCCGAGGAGTTCGACGCCGGTGTGCTCGATCGCGCGCGCTGGAACGTCGAGGGGCCGGCGTTTCACGTCAATAACGAGCAGCAGCGCTACATCGATTCGCCCGATACCATCGCTTTCGCGCGGCCCGAGGGCGTCGAGGGCGGAGCGCTGCTGCTCCGCCCGGTGTGGCGCCCCGGCTTCACCGCGCCGGATGGCGCGAAGGCCGATTTCGTGTCCGGCCGTATCGACACCGCGAACAAGTTCGTGATCGCCTATGGCAAGGTCTCGGCGCGAATCCGCATGCCGGCGGGCAGCGGGTTGTGGCCGGCGTTCTGGCTGCTGGGTTACGGCGCCTGGCCCGACGGCGGCGAGACCGACATCGTGGAATATGTCGGCGAGAAGGGCTGGACCTCGGCGGCGATGCACGGGCCCGGCTATTCGGGCGACACCCCGCTGGTGAAGCGGCAGGATTTCCCGGACGGCGAGGACGCGACCGGCTGGCATGTCTATTCGGTGGTTCGCACCGCCGATGCGGTGGCGTTCTCCGTCGACGACCGCGAATTCTATCGCGTCGCCAAGGCCGAGGTCGAACGCTATGGGCCGTGGCGCTTCGACCGCCCGCAATATGTGATCCTCAACTTCGCGCTCGGCGGGGTCTACCCCCAGCGAGTCAACCGCGTCGAGCAGCCCTATTTCGGCCTGCCGCAAGCCACCGTGGACCTGATCAAGGCCGGCCAGCCGGCGATGGAGGTCGACTGGGTCCGCGCCTGGTCGAGCGAATAGCCTAACCGCGCGCCCGCGCGATGTAGCGATCGACGTTTCTGGCCATCACGTCGAGCGGGGCGTTGCCGCCGAGGATGACCGCGTCGTCGAAGCCCTTGAGATCGTAGCGCGCGCCGAGAGCCGCCTGCGCGCGGCCGCGCTGGCGGACGATCTCGCCGTGGCCGATCTTGTAGCCGCAGGCCTGGCCGGGCCAGCTGCAATAGCGGTCGACCTCGCTCGCCACTTCCTCGGGCTTGGAGCCGTTGCGCTCGACGAAGAAGGCGCGGCCCTGCTCGCGCGTCCAGCGCTTGTGATGCAGCCCGGTATCGACCACCAGCCGGCAGGCGCGGAATGCCAGGCTTTGCAGATAGCCGAGCCGGCCGACCTCGAAGCCGTCATAGGCCCCGAGTTCGTCCGCCAGTTGCTGGGCATAGAGGGCCCAACCTTCGGAAAAGGCGTTGAATGCGAGGATCGAGCGGATCAGCGGCAGGCGGTTGGAGAACTCGCCCTCCCAGACATGGCCCGGGATGGTCTCGTGATAGGCGAGATCGGCGAGATCGTATTTGCGGTGGAGGTCGGTGGTCCTGAGGTTGATCCACATCCGCCCCGGGATCTTGCCGTCCTTGCTCCCGGCGCCGCCATAGGCGCCCGGCCCGCCGGGCTCCTCGGCGGGAGGCAGGCGACGGATCTCCATGTTCGGATCGACCAGCGTGCCGAAGGCGCGCGGCATCTGCGCCTTGATCCAGGCGACCCGCTCGTGGAGGAAATCCATGATCTCCTTGCGGCCCGCATCGCCCTCGGCGAACTTGTAGCGCGGGTCGGCGCCGAGCGCCTGCATCCGCTCGCCGACGCTGCCGCTCGTGTATCCGATCTTGCGCAGGATCGGGTCCATGCGCGCGTGGAGTTCCGCGAGCTCGTCGAGACCCCGCCGATGAACCTCGTCGGGGGTCAGGTTTGTGGTCGTGCTCGCGCGCAAGGCCCAAGCATACCACTCATCGCCGCGCGGCTGGGCCCACATCCCGGCCTCGGTCCTGGCGCCGGCGCGCTCGAGCCCGAGCTCGGCGAGCTGGCGTTCGAGCGCGGCACGCACCGGCCCGGTCGCGAGCGCCTGGCCGCGCGGCGCGAAGCCGGCCCCGATCCTGGCCGCCTCGCGGGTCAGTGGGGCGACGAGCGAGCCGTCGCTCTTGCTCGCGTCGGCGAGCGTCGTTTCCATCGCGGCGATCGCCTTGTCGAGCAGGAAGGCCGGCGGAACCACGCCCATGCCGCGGGCCGAGCGCATCCGCTCAAGTTCGCCATCGAGCGCGGCCGGCAGCGCCGCGAGCCGCGCGATGTAAGCCTCGCCGTCGGCGGCGTTCTGGAGCGGCTGGGTCGCATCGAGGAAGCGCGGCATGTCGAGATAGGTGCCGACGTTCTGGATCACGACATAGGGCGCGTTGCGCCAGCTCCCGACCGCGACATCGCCATAGGGCAGCGCGAAACCGTCGAGCGCGCTCGCATAGGCGCTTTCGACCACCTCGAGGCTGGTCACCGTGTCCGCGTCGAGCCCCGCGCGATCGACCGCGCGGACACGCGCGAGATCGGAGCGCAGCGTCCGGGCATAGGCGGCCTGACCGCGCGCGGACCGATCCTCCAGCCTGCCGCGCAAGGCGGCATGGGCTCCGGTATCGACGCCGAGGCTGGTCGCCCGTTCGGGCTCGTGCGCGAGCAGATTGTAGGCGACGTCGTCCAGCAGGGCGGCGACGTCGCGAGCCGGCGCGCGCGGGATCGTGGCGCAGCCGCCGAGCGCGAGAATGGAAACGCCGCCCAGCCCGGTCAGGGCCTGGCGGCGGGTGAGATCGAATGCAGATGCCGTCATTGCTTCAGGTTTGCCCGTGACCCTCGTCCGATGTCAAACCCTCGGTAGAACCTTATCCGTCGGGTTCGAGCGAAGTCGAGAACCGCTGGCGTGGCGTGTCTCGACTTCGCTCGACACGAACGGATGGCGGAGAACCCTAGCGCAGGCTTTCGGGCACCTCGCCGCCGTTGCTGGCGAGTTCCTGCATCACGCGCTGGTGAAGCCAGACATTGTCCTGCGTGCTGCCCGAATAGTCCTCGCGGCCCATCTCGGTCGCGAGCGCCTTGCGGCTCTCGTAGTCGGAATCGACGCCGATCAGCTTCATCAGATCGACGATCGAGGTGCGCCAGTTGAGCCGGTCGGCGCCCGGCATCGAATCGAAGCTGTTCTCGATATTGATCACCGTGGTCTGCTGCGGCCGGCTCGGCGCGACGGTCGGCGCGTCCGCGTAGGCATTGCCGGTGCGCGCGCGAGCCGGCGGCTCCTTGGCCGGCGCCGGCTTGCCGAAGATCGCGTCCTTGATCTTGCCGAAAATGCTCACTCGATGGTCTCCGCGAGGCGCGCGCTCATGCGCGCTTATCACGCAAGCGATCGACTGGGGCGGTGGTTCCTCGCAGCCGGCTTGCCCCGGGGAGGATCTCGACTAAGCAGCGGCGCATGGCCGACCTCGCCCTCTCGCTCACGATGCTCGCCGCGCTGGCGCTACTGGGCGGCGCGGGGGTGCTATGGCGGCGCGACGACAAGCGCAAGGCGCTGCTGATGGCCGCCGCGGCGCTGGTGGCGCTGGCCAATGTTGCGATCTGGAGCCTCCCGGCACCTATTTAGGGACAGTCCCCAATTAGAAGTTGCCGCGTGCGCCGACGCGCGAAAGGTCAAAGCTAATTGGGGACTGTCCCTAAGTAGCTATTCGTAAGCTCGATCCGGCAAGCGCCAGTCGATGGCGTTGCTGTCGCTGCCCGCCACCGGCTCAGCGGATCGGGCAGGCGGGGTCGAGGCGGAAGTTGAGGTAGTTGTCCACCGAGCGCACCAGATCGACCATCTCGTTCTCGAAGAAATGATTGGCCCGCGGGATTTCCTCGTGGTGGATGGTGATGTGCTTCTGGGTGCGCAGCTTGTCGACCAGCTTCTGGACCGAGTTGGGCTGAACCACCGTGTCGCCCGCGCCCTGGATGAAGATACCGCTGGCGGGGCAGGGCGCGAGGAAGCTGAAATCGTACATATTGGCGGGCGCGGAGATCGAGATGAAGCCGCGGATTTCCGGACGGCGCATCAACAGCTGCATGCCGATCAGCGCGCCGAAGCTGACGCCGGCGACCCAGGTCGTCTGCGCCTCGGGATGGATCGACTGCACCCAGTCGAGCGCGCTCGCGGCGTCGGAGAGCTCGCCGATGCCATTGTCGAAGCTGCCCTGGCTCTTGCCCACGCCGCGGAAGTTGAAACGCAGCGTGGCGAAGCCGCGGTCGACGAAGGTCTTGTAGAGCGCTTGCGTGATCCGCTCGTTCATCGTCCCGCCGCCGTGCGGGTGCGGGTGGAGGATCATCGCGACCGGCGCGCGCGGCCGCCTCGCCGGGGAGAAACGGCCTTCGAGACGGCCTTCGGGGCCGGGAAAGATGACTGAGGGCATGGAGAACCTGTCCGAAATCGCTGGCGCGCGGGCTGTGGCTGGCCCTCGCGAAGTGGCGCGCTATATAGGGCTGGCCGTCCAAATCGCAATCTTTTAGGGCCCCCAGTCCCATCCCCGAACGCATCTATCTCGATCACGCCGCCACCACCCCGCTGCGCCCCGAGGCCAGGGCGGCGGTGGAGGAGGGTTTCCGCCTGTGGGCCAACCCCTCGAGCCCGCACGCCGAGGGGAGGAAGGCGCGCAGCGCTCTCGAGGACGCGCGCGAACGGATCAAGGCGGCGCTGGGGTGGGAGGGGGAGCTGATCTTCACTTCGGGCGCGAGCGAGGCGCTGGCGATTGCGTTTGGGCGAGCGAAGGTCGAGCGACGGTTTGCGCTGAGCATCGAGCATGACGCCGTCTTTCGCGTCGCTCCGGATGCCGAGCTAATTCCTGTTCGGGATGGGTGGCTATCGAACGACGACTTGAAGCTCGTTGCCGCCGATGGCCGCCGGGCCTTGTTGGCTATCCAGCATGTCAATTCGGAAACTGGCATCACCATCGCGCCCGCCCGCGGGCTCGGTGTCTTCGACCGAGTTCGGGAGCGCGGCCATCTTGTCCTGTCGGACTGCGCGCAATCCGCTGGCAAGCTGGCTCTGCCCGATTGCGACCTTGCGGTTGCATCGGCGCACAAGTTCGGCGGCCCCGTGGGCATCGGCGCGCTACTGGTGCGCGACTTCGCCGACCTTGAGCCGGAGGGAGGGCACGAGCGCGGATACCGTCAGGGGACGGAAAACCTTCCGGGTGCTCTGGGAATGGCCGTCGCGATCGAGTGCGCGAGTCGGGCGCCCATCGACGCCGCCGCCATCGCTCGTCTCGATGAAATGGCTTACGAAGTCCGCGCGACGGGAGGCGAATGGCTGGCTGAATTCCTCGCACCGTCCGTCCCATATATCCGTGCGATCGCCATGCCACGCCTCAGCGGCAGCGCGCAGGTGATGCGTTTCGACATGGCTGGGATTTCGGTGAGCCAGGGCAGCGCGTGCTCCAGCGGGACGATGAAACCGAGCCGCGTACTGGAGGCGATAGGAGTGGAGCGCGATGTCGCCGAGCGCACGATACGCGTCAGTCTCGGCTGGAACACGACCAGTGAAGAGGTGCAGCGGTTCTGCGAGGTGTGGCTGGAGATGGCGCGGACTTCATGAGCCCACCTCATTCCTTCGTCACCCCGGGCTTGACCCGGGGTCCAGCTTCTTCGAGCGCGGCACCCAAAGAAAAGCGGGACCCCGGATCAAGTCCGGGGTGACGGGAAGAGAGATTAAGTCACGCATGATCTATCTCGACTACCAGGCCACCACTCCGCTCGCGCCCGAGGCGCGGGAGGCGATGTTGCGCTGGCTGGGCGGGCCGGAGAGCCAGGGCTTCGGCAATCCGCACAGCGCGCACCGCATGGGCCGGGAAGCACGCGCAGCGATCGAAGTCGCGCGCGAGCAGGTCGCGGCGCTGTTCCCGCCCGGCGGGCGGGCGATCTTCACCAGCGGGGCCACCGAGGCGCTCAACCTCGCGATCCGGGGGACCGCGCCGCTCGCCGGCGAGGGCGGGGGCCTCCGTCGGGGGAGCGCCAGACCGCCTGAGACTCCAGCCTTCGCTGGGGCTCGGGAGGGGATGGGGACCGTCGCGGTCTCGGCGATCGAGCATTCCGCGGTTGGCGATACCGCGCGGGCGGTCGGCGCGACCCACGCGATTCCCGTCGATTCGCAGGGGCTTACCGACCCAACTTCACAACTTCCCGAAGATACCCGCCTTATCGCGGCGATGCAGGTCAACAATGAGATTGGGACCGTGCAACCGGTTGCCGCGTGGGCGCGGCGGGCGCGGGAGAAAGGCGCGCTTTTTCTGTGTGATGCGGTGCAATCCTACGGCAAGCTCGAGCTTCCCGAGGCCGATCTGATCGCGATCAGCGCGCATAAGTTCCACGGTCCCAAGGGAATAGGCGCGTTGTGGGTGCGCGACGGGGTCGAGCTTTGCGAGGTCCAGACCGGCGGCGGGCAGGAGTTCGGGCTGCGCTCGGGCACGCTCAGCCCGGCGCTGATCGCGGGCATGGGCGCCGCCGCTCGACTGGCCCGCGACGAACAGGAACATGACCGCGAACACGTCGAACGGCTCTGGATCAGGGCGCGTGAGCTGTTCGCGGGCTGGACTCTCAACGGCAGCGCCGGGAACCGCTGGCACGGCAACCTGAACATCCGGCGGGACGGCCTCGATGTCGCCCGGCTGACGAGCGATTGCCGCGACATCATGTTTTCCGCCGGCAGCGCCTGCGCCAGCGGCTCGGGCCGGCCGAGCCACGTGCTCAAGGCGATCGGGCTCGGCGACGCTCAGGCCAAGAGCTCGATCCGGCTCGGCTTCGGGCGCTACACCACCCTGGCCGAAATCGAGGAAGCGGCGGCGCGGATCAATGGCGCGGCTGGGGCGCAAGGGTTGTGAAGGTCCGCTTCGCCAACGCAAGGGCGGAGGTGGTCGAGGCGGTGGCCGCACCGGGCGACAACCTCCTCCGCGCCGCCCAGGCGGCGGGCATGCCGCTCGAGGGCACCTGCGAAGGGCAGATGGCGTGCTCGACCTGCCACGTCGTCGTCGCCGCCGAGTGGTTCGACCGGCTTCCCGAGGCGAGCGAGGAGGAGGAGGACATGCTCGATCTCGCCGCCGGCGCCCGCCGCACCAGCCGCCTCGCCTGCCAGATCGTCCTCGGCGAGGAACTCGACGGCCTCACCGTCGCCATCCCCGCCGAAGCGCACGACATGCGGCGGGGTTAGCTACTCAGCGCAGCGCGCGGTAGAGCAGATAGCCGACGAGCGCCGCCCCGCCGATCATGAGCGCGTTCGAGGGCTTCGCACCGGCCTTGCGGCCGCGCGCTTCCTCCTCCTCGTCATGGACATAGGCGTGCGGCATGGCGTGACTGGGGATGTAGGACATGGCAACCTTTCGGATGTGACGGCCGCCCGGCGAGCGGCGCGCGGTGCCTTCAAAGCGCCACCGAGGAACCGAAGTTCCCGCGCGAGGTGAAACCGCGACGGCCCTTGTTGGTTGAGCGGCCATGCACGCCATCGCCTCGCGGCCCATCGCGCCGCCCATTCGCCCATGACCCCGCGCTGGCCTTCGCTGCTGTGGGTCGTCCGCCACGGGCAGAGCGCGGGCAATGTCGCGCGCGACCAGGCCCATGCCGCCGGCGCGCTGCGGATCGCGCTGACCGCGCGCGATGTCGATGTCCCGCTCTCCGAGCTCGGCCGGGACCAGGCGACCGCGCTCGGCAAGTGGTTCGCGCGCCGCGAAATCCGCCCCGACGTCGTGCTCGCCTCCCCCTATCTGCGCGCGCAGGAGACCGCGCGGCTGTTTCGCGCGGCGGGCGGCTGCGATCCCGACGAGAACATCTGCATCGACGAGCGGCTGCGCGAGAAGGAATTCGGTGTCCTCGACGGCCTGACCACCGCCGGTATCGCCGAGTTCATGCCCGAGCAGGCGGCGTTCCGCGGACTGCTCGGCAAGTTCTATCACCGCTCGCCCGGCGGGGAGAGCTGGTGCGACGTGATCCTGCGGCTGCGCTCGCTGCTCGACACGGTCTCGCTGCACTATGGCGGCCGCCCGGTGATGATCGTCGCCCACCAGGTGGTGGTGCTGTGCCTGCGCTACATCCTCGAAAACCTCGGCGAGGCCGAAATCCTCGCGATCGACAGGCTGGGCGACGTCGGCAATTGCGGCGTCACCGAATACCGCTTCGATCCCGCGGCGGGCAAGGACGGAAGTCTGGTCCTGGCCGAGTACAATGTGACCGCGCCGCTGGAGGACGACCACACCGCCGTGACCAGCGCCCCCGACGCGATGGTGGCCGCGCGTGGGTAAGACCGGGAGCGCCACGACGCCGATCGACGCCGCCTGGCTGCGCGCCCACCCGCTGCCCCGGCATGGCGAAGGCACCGACAAGAACAGCCGCGGGCGGGTGCTGGTCGTCGGGGGGTCGCGCATGGTGCCCGGCGGGCTGCGCCTGACAGCCGAGGCCGCGTTGCGCGCGGGGGCCGGCAAGGTGCAACTGGCCACGGTCGAAGGCTGTGCCCCGATGCTGGGCATGGCGGTGCCCGAGGCCGGAGTGATCGCTTTGCCGGAAGCGGGCGACGGCGAGATCGACGCGCGCGGCGCGGAGCGATTGGCCGAGGCGGTCGCGGATTGCGACACGCTGCTGGTCGGCCCGGCGATGACCGGCAAGGCGCGCGCCGGCGCGCTGCTCGACGCCCTGCTCGATGCGGGCTCGCTGCCCGGATGCGTGGTGCTGGACGCAGCGGCGATCCCCGCCGCGCGCGAGCGGGCCGAGCGGCTGCGCGCGCTGCCCGGTCATTTGGTCATCACCGCCAACGATGGGGAGATGGCCGCGTTGCTCGGCCGCGAGCTAGACGCGGTCGATGCCGACCCCGAGAGCGCGGTGAGCGAGGCCGCGGCCCGGTTCGGCGCGGTGGCGCTGCTCAAGCGCGGCGACACGCTGGTGAGCGCGCCAGAGGGGCAGATGCTGTGTTACAGCGGCGGCGGCGCCGGGCTCGCCACCGGCGGCTCGGGCGACGTGCTGGCGGGCCTCATCGCCGCGCTGATCGCGCGCGGACAGGAGCCGCTGAGCGCCGCCGCCTGGGGCGTCTGGCTCCACGGCGAGGCGGGCCGGGGCTTGGCGGAAGCGGTTGGCCCCATCGGCTTTCTTGCCCGCGAACTGACGGCACTTGTGCCGAGGCTGTTAGCCAAAGGGTCATGAGACGACCCATTGAATTTCAGCCAGCTTGCCAGGCCACGACCAGTCGGACGGGATGACCGGCTTCGATCTTACTCGCTTCCGAAATTGAATTCGGACCGGGAGCTGTAGGGTTTCCGCAAGTGCGATTTAGACTCGGCCTTGCTTGCGGAATCCCTAAGAGTCCGATTCAAAATTATCGGGCATGATTTCATGATCTTGCGATCCGTCGCGTGAAGAGATGGACGGAGGCGATAAACAGCCATGCGGTGGCCGAGGGGCCGCCGCTTTCCGTAGTTTTGACGCTCGGACCTACCGCGGTGCTACTTCGAGAACCGCGCCCCTAGGCCACGCGGCGGATGGCGGGGCGTGGGGCGCTGGAGAGCGCGGTCTCGACCCGGTTCCGCCCGCCGTCCTTGGCCGCGTAGAGCAGCGTGTCGGCCGCCTGCAGCGCCTGCCCCACGCCGGCCGGCTCGGCGATCCGGGCGAGGCCGATGCTGGCGGTGACCCTGAAGCGGCTGCCATCGGGCGCGGTGAAGCGCAGCGCGGCGGTTTCGGCGCGCAGCCGCTCGCACAGCCGCTCGGCGTCGGCGAATTCGCGCTGCCGGCCGATCAGCGCGAACTCCTCGCCGCCCAGCCGCGCGAAATAGCGGCTCGGGCTGCTCATCCGCCGCATCACCGCCGAGACCTCGCGCAGCACCGCGTCGCCGACCAGATGGCCGTGGCTGTCGTTGATGGCCTTGAAATGGTCGAGGTCGAGAATGGCGAGCGCGAAGGGACGCTGTTCGGCGTGCGCGAGCACCCTCTCGAGCTGACCCAGAAACGCGCGGCGGTTGGGCAGGCCGGTCAGCGGATCGGTCTCGGCGGCCTCGATGGCGTCAAGCTCGGTCTGCTTGCGCGCGGTGACGTCGCGGATGGTGACGGCGAAGCCCTGCAGCGCTCCGGGCCGGCCGCCGTGCGCGCAGACGGGCGCGACCGCACGCAGCTTGGCCTCGAGCCAGAGCTGCTCGTCGCCGCGCAGCACCGCGCGCTCGAGGATGCCGGTCTCGCCCGGGCTCGCCGCCGCGCGGGCGAGCGCGTCGCGCACCAGCCCCTCGTCGAGCGGATCGAAGAACAGCCCGAGCGGCTCGCCGACCAGCTCCTCCGTCCCGCTCAACCGGGCGCCGGCCGGCGAGGCGTATCGCACCAGCCCGTTCTCGTCGAGATTGAGCAGGGCGTCGTCCGAATGATCGGCGATGAGCAATTCAAGCGCCTTGCGTTCTTCGAGCTCGTCGAGAAGCAGCTGGTGCTGACGCAGGGCGACCGAAACGGGCAAGGCCAGCAGCGAGAGGATGGCGAGGTAGAATTGCAGGAACAGCACCTCCTCGCCGTGGGTGAGCCCCAGGCTGGCGATCATGCTCTGGTGGTGATCGAACACCAGCGCGAAGGCGGCGATGACGAGCGTGCCCAGGGTCGCCCCCTCGCGCCCGCACCGGAATGCCGCGAGCAACAGCGGCATGATCGGCAGGAACAGCAGCGGCAGCCGCGACTGCCCCAGCGCCAGCCAGGAAAACGCGGCGATTACCAGCAGATGACCGGCGAGCTCGCCCGCTCTCGCGCCCGTCCACCCGGCTGCCAGAACCTTGCGCCCCCCAGCCGCGGCCAGATAGGCCATCGGAAACCCGATCAAGGTGCCCAGTCCGTGCGCCATCCACCATTCGGTGCCATGCCGATACCAGGCCCCCGGCGCCGCCAGGCTCGCGGCGAAACCACCCGGGATCGCAGCCAGCCCGGGCGCGACGATCCCGCCCGCCGCCACGAGCGTGGCGAGGCCGGAGACATTGTCGAGCCAGTCCCGCTGTGGCCGTGACGCCAGCAGCAGGCGCGCGACGAGCCAGGCTTCGAGGGCGTTTATCAGCGCCAGGGGCAATGCCATGCGCGGACCGAAGCCGAACAGGCTGGTCGCGACGGCGCTCGCTCCCATGATCGCCACCAGCGCGCGTCCCCAATGCGCCCGGGGCAATCCGAGAAGCATGACCGCTGCGACCGCCGAACCGAACCACACCAGCGCCAGCCCGCCGCCGTATCGGCTCCAGCCGATCGTCAGCGAGGTGACCCCAAAATAGGCGACCGCGAACAGCGCGATGCGCGCGAGGTCTCCTCGAGATGCGGTTTGCGCCCCTTTCATGGCGCCCGCGATATGTTGAGCGGGGGAAACATCGGGTTGGGCGGCGACTAGGTATTTCCCGCATTTTCCCGGGCGGGCGAGCGCGTGGGCGCCTATCCGGACAGCCCGCTCAGCACCTGGTCCGGCGGGCGGTGCCCGTCGGCCCAGGCGCGGATGTTGGCGATGACCTTGTGGCCCGATTCCCCGCGACCTTCGCGCGTCGCGCTGCCAATGTGGGGCAGGGTCATGACATTGGGGATGGCCAGCAGGCGCGGATCCACCGCCGGCTCGTCGGGATAGACGTCGAGCCCTGCGCCGCCGAGCCGGCCCGCCTCGAGCGCCGCGATCAGCGCCTCCTGGTCGATCAGATCGCCGCGCGCGGTGTTGATGAGGCAGGCGCCGGGCTTCATCAGCCCGATCCGGCGCGCGTCGATCATGTGGCGGCTCTCGGCGTTGGCCGGGCTGTGGAGCGAGAGGATGTCGGCCTGCGCCACCAGTTCGTCGAGCGTTGCGACATAGCGCGCGCCGAACGCCTGTTCGACCGTATCGGGAAGCCGCCGGCGGTTGTGATAGGCGATCGCCAGGCCGAAGGCGCGCGCCCGGTGCGCGACCGCCTGGCCGATCCGGCCCATGCCCACGATGCCCAGCGTCTTGCCCGCCAGCTTGACCCCGAGCAGCGCGGTCGGCGTCCAGCCGGTCCACTCGCCGCGCCGCACCAGCGCGATGCCCTCGCGCACCCGGCGCGGGAGGCCGATGATCATCTCCATCGCGATGTCGGCGGTATCGTCGGTGAAGACCCCCGGGGTGTTGGCGACCATGATCCCGCGGGCGGCGGCGGCGGCGAGGTCGATGTGATCGGTGCCCGCGCCGAAGCTGGCGATCAGCTTCAGATCGGGCCCGGCCGAGGCGATGAGCCCGGCGTCGATGCGGTCGGTTACCGTGGGGACCAGCACGTCGCAGCGCTGCATCGCCGCCGCCAGTTCCTCGCGCGCGAGCGGCCGGTCCTCGGGGTTGAGCGTGGTCTCGAACAGCGTGCCAAGGCGCGCCTCGACCTCCGGCGGGAGATGACGGGTCACGACCACGCGCGGGGGGCGGCCGAGAGGCTGGGCAAGCGTGGGCACGGCGGCTGCGCTAGGACGGGCGGGCAGGCCCGGTCAAGCGGTCACCGATCGGCCCGCGAACGACCGTGGAATTAGCGCGCAGGCGATGGATTTGCGCAAGGAACCAAGCCTTCCTCTCCGACATTCAGGGGAGGCGATCGAGGTGAAAGGGATGCCATGCGGCCGAACGACGGGTGTTACTGGACGCAAGCCGCCCCCCCGCCGATGGGCCGGTCCCTGCAAGGCGAGATCGAGGCGGACGTCGCGATCGTGGGCTGCGGGATCGTGGGCGCCGTCGCGGCCCGCCTGCTGACCGATCGCGGGCGGCGCGTGGTCGTGCTCGATTCGGGGCGCGTCGGCCGCGGGGTCACCGGGCGATCGACGGCGAAGGTGACCGCGCAGCATGGGCTGACACTCAGCCGGATCGAAGACCGGCATGGAAGCGAGGCCGCCCGGCTCTATGCGGCCGCCAACCGCGAAGGGGTGGCGCTGATCGGCGAGCTGGCGCGGCGCCACCGCCTCGCCTGCGATCTCGAGCCGGCCGACAGCGTGGTCTATGCGACGACGGCGGCCGGGCGCGACAAGCTGGAAAAGGAACAGGCCAGTGCCGCGCGCGCCGGCCTTGCGATGGAGCTCGTGGACGAGGCAGGCTTGCCCTTCGCCACCACGGGGGCCCTACGGTTGGCCGCGCAGGCGCAATTTCAACCGGTCGCTTTCGTCGAAGGGCTGGCGGCAAGTCTTCCCGAGGGAAGCGTGTTCGAGGAAAGTTGCGCGATCGAGTGGAGCGAGGACGAGGTTCGCACCGCGCGGGGCCGCGTCCGCGCGGGACGTGCGATCATGGCGACCCACCTTCCGCTGGGGCAGGTTGGCCATTTCCATGCGCACACCCATCCGCGCATGCACGCGATCATGGCGGTGCCGGTGGAGGAGGCGCGCGCGCCGGCGGGAATGTTCATCGGCGCCGACGAACCGCGCCGCTCGCTGCGCCGCCATCGCGACGCCGAAGGCCGGACCTTCCTGATCTTGACCGGTCCGCGGTTCGAGCACGGCGATGGCGATGCCGAGATGCGCGGATTCGCGGAGCTCGAGGCCTTCGCCCGCGAGCATTTCGGCTACGCGGGCGGCGGCTGGCGCTGGAGCAACGAGGACTATGCGCCGCGCGACGGCCTGCCCTATGTCGGCTGGGCCGGGGCCGAGCGGGATTCGCTGCTCGTGGCGACCGGCTTCGACGCCTGGGGCCTGAGCAACGGGGCCTTCGCGGGGCGGCTGCTCGCCGATCTGGTCGAGGGACGGCCCAATGAGTTCGCCGAGTTGTTCGACGCGTCCCGGCACAGCCTGAAGGGCCTGGGCAGGCTTGTCGCCGATACAGGCAAGACGGTCGCGAACCTGGTCGGGCGTCATGCGAAGAAGCACCCCGACATGCTCCCGCCGCTTGCGGACGGCGATGCCGCGATGGTCGAGATCGCCGGGCGCGTGTGCGGCGTGCACCGCGATGGTTCGGGCGCGCTTCACGTGGTCTCCGCCGTGTGCACGCACATGGGGTGTCTCCTCGGCTGGAATCCGGTGGATCGCACCTGGGATTGCCCCTGTCATGGCTCGCGCTTCGGGGTCCGCGGACAGGTGCTCCACGGGCCCGCCGTGGAGCCGCTCGAACAGGTCGTCGGCATCGGCGAATAAGGAGTTTGCGATCGTGCAGTTCGGCGGCTGGAAGGGCGGGGAGCCGGTGTATCGTCACGGCGTGGGCCGGACCGATCGGCGCGATTGACCGCGCCGGTCGGTGCCTGGCTCGTCGCGCCCGGCCTCGCGCGGTGGTAGCCCTGCCCCTGAAACCTGACCCCGGTGCCGCGCGTCAAGGCGGGACAAGCCCCGGTAACCTTGTTGCAATTCGGGACTTTGCCCGTTACCCGAGCACGCCGATCATGCGCCTTGGCCTACTCTCGATCCTGGTTGGCGCGATGGCCGTGGGGAGCCCGGTCTGCGCGCAGGATCGGGAGGTGCCCTATTGGGCGACGATCCGGGGCAGCGCGAGCGAGCTCAACATGCGCGTGGGGCCGAGCGCGGACTATCCGATTTCCTGGGTGTACAAGCGTCCCGGATTGCCGGTGAAGGTGATGCGCGTCCATGAAAGCTGGCGGCTGGTGCAGGATCCTTCGGGCGCCAAGGGCTGGGTGGCCTCGCGCCTGCTCAGCCCCGAGCGCGGCGCCATCGTGACCGGGGGCAGGCCCGCGCCGATGCGCGCCGGTCCCTCGCCCGAATCCAGCCTGCGCTGGTTCATCGAGGCGGGCGTCGTCGGCCAACTGGGGGATTGCACGATGGGGTGGTGCGAATTCGCCATCGGCGCGCGCGAAGGGTGGGTCCAGCAATCGCGGCTGTGGGGCGCGGGCGCGCCCTGAGGACCGCCCGCGCTCGACTTAGGCGCTAAGAGGTCTTGCGGCTCGTCACGACCCCGACTTCCTCGGAAGTTCCGGTCAGATTGCCCTGGGCATCGGGCGTTGTGAAAACATAGCAGCGCTTGTTTTCGGCATCGCCGCTTGACGTGAGGCAGGTCTTGCCGTTTTCCTCGGCCCACGTGCCGGTCTCCGTCTTGCCCCCGGTATAGGCGATCGAGTATGTGCCGTCGGCCGCCACGGTATTCACGCCGCGGGTTCCGTCTTCGCGAGTGAATTCGTAGGTTCCCGCTTCGAGCTTCCAAGAAGCGGCCTGCGTCTCCATCGCCGGCTCGGCATTCACGGCCTCAGGTACAGTTTTGGCTTCGCTGCACGCAGCCAGTGCGGCCACAGCGGTCAACAGGATCAGTGCTCTCATGGATTGGTCTCCCCCGTCGCGACCCGGGAGCGCTGCCTACCACACGCAAAAGATGACGCCAAGCAATCGTGCCTACACCAGTTCCACCGCTACCGCGGTCGCCTCGCCGCCGCCGATGCACAGGCTGGCGACGCCGCGCTTGAGGCCCTTCTGCTTGAGCGCGTTGAGGAGCGTCACCAGGATGCGCGTGCCGCTGGCGCCGATGGGGTGGCCGAGCGCGGTCGCGCCGCCGTGGATGTTGACCTTGTCGTGCGCGATGCCGAGGTCCTTCATCGCGAACATGGCGACGCAGGCGAAGGCTTCGTTGACCTCGAACAGATCGACGTCGCCGACCGACCAGCCGGCCTTGTCCAGCAGTTTGGTGATCGCGCCGACCGGGGCGATGGTGAAGTCCTTGGGCTCCTGCGCGTGCGCCGCCATCGCCACGATCCGGGCCAGCGGGGTCGCGCCCTTGTCCCTGGCCACGCTCTCGCGCGCCAGCACCAGGGCGGCGGCGCCGTCGCTGATCGAGCTCGAGCTGGCGGCGGTGATGGTGCCGTCCTTGGCGAAAGCAGCGCGCAGTTCGCGGATCTTGTCGGGGTTGCCCTTGGGCGGCTGCTCGTCGGTGTCGACGGTGACCTCGCCCTTGCGGGTCTTGACCGTGACGGGCACCACCTCGTCGGCAAAGGCGCCGGTCTTGATCGCCTCATTGGCGCGGCGCAGCGATTCCACCGAGTAATCGTCCATGTTCTCGCGGGTGAGCTGGTATTCGTCGGCGGTGTCCTGCGCGAAGCTGCCCATCGCCCGGCCTTCCTCATAGGCATCCTCGAGCCCGTCGAGGAACATGTGGTCGTAGGCGGTGTCGTGCCCGATGCGCGCGCCGCCGCGGTGCTTCTTGAGCAGATAGGGCGCGTTGGTCATGCTCTCCATGCCGCCGGCGATGGCGAAATCGAGACTGCCGGCCGCGAGCGCTTCCGAGGCCATGATCACGGTCTGCATGCCGCTGCCGCAGACCTTGTTGACCGTGGTCGCCTGCACCGATTTGGGCAGCCCCGCCTTGAGCGCCGCCTGGCGCGCGGGGGCCTGGCCGAGCCCGGCGGGCAGCACGCAGCCCATGTAGATGCGCTCGATGTCTTCGGCCGACACGCCCGAGCGTTCGACCGAAGCCTTGACCGCCGTAGCGCCCAGTTCGGTGGCGCTGACATCGGCCAGCGCGCCCTGCATCCCGCCCATCGGGGTGCGGGCATAGGACAGGATGACGACGGGATCGGCGGCGCTGAACTGGGGCATGACGGGCCTTTCGGAAAATGGGTCGCCGGGCATCTAGGGAGCGGCTCGCGCGAAGGCAAACGGGGCGGGCGAAGTGTAGGACATGGGCCACCTGTTACACGGTCCAGAAGCAGAAAATCCGCTCTCCCGCGTTCGTGCGAGCTATTTAGGGACAGTCCCCAATTATCGTCGTCGAACGACCCCGCGTAATATGCGGTCCGGTAATTCGGTAATTGGGGACTGTCCCTAAATAGCGATTGGGAGCGAGCGTGGCGCGCGGAGTCGGCATCGGGTGATCCTGCCACAGCGGGGCGCGTGTAGGACAGGCAAAAATGCGCAGGTCCTTGTGCGCTTGCCAAATGCGGGGCGTGGGCCGAGAACGGTGGCAAAACCGAACCGAAGGGGGTGACCATGGTCGACGATCGCAAAGCCGAGATGGAGCGGGTGCTCGAGGGGCAGCGTGCGGCCTTTACCGCCGCGCGGCCCGAGCCGCTGGCGGCGCGCAAGGACCGCATCCGCCGCGCGATGGGCCTGCTGCGCGACAACGCCGAGGAACTGTGCGCCGCGATGAGCGCGGATTTCGGCAACCGCAGCCCGGCGCAGTCGACGATCACCGACATCGCGGGGACGGTCAGTTTCGGGAAGTACTGCCTGAAGAACATGGACAAATGGGCGAGGGCGGAGCGGCGGCATGTCCAGTTCCCGCTCGGCCTGCTCGGCGCCAGGGCGGAGCTGCGCTACGAGCCCAAAGGGGTGATCGGCATCCTCTCGCCCTGGAACTTTCCGGTCAATCTGACCTTCGGCCCGCTGATGCAGGTGTTCGCGGCGGGCAACCGCGCGATGATCAAGCCGAGCGAGTTCACCGAGCGCACCAGCGAAGCGATGGCGCGGCTGGTGGCGGAAGCCTTCGACGAAAGCGAATGCGCTGTGTTCACCGGCGCACCCGAAGCGGCGCAGGCGTTCAGCGAGCTGGCGTTCGACCACCTGGTCTTCACCGGCTCCACGGCGACCGGGCGCAAGGTGATGGAGGCGGCGGCGAGGAACCTCGTCCCCGTCACGCTCGAGCTCGGCGGCAAGAGCCCGGTGGTGCTGGGCCGCAGCGCCGATTTCGCCAGGGCCGGCGAGCGGATCGCGCTCGGCAAGATGATGAACGCCGGGCAGATCTGCCTCGCCCCCGACTATCTCTACGTCCCCGAGGACAAGGCCGACGAGGCGGTCCACGGGGTGTGGGCCGGCACCGCGGCGATGTATCCCACGCTGCTCGAAAACGAGGACTACGCCAGCGTGGTCTCAGATCGCCACTTCGACCGGCTCAAGGGCCTGGTCGAGGATGCGCGGGAGAAGGGCGCCGAGGTGATCGAGGTCAATCCGGGCGACGAGGACTTCGCCAGTACCAACGCGCGCAAGATGCCGCTCACGATTCTCAAAAACGTCACCGACGACATGAGGGCGATGCAGGAGGAAATCTTCGGTCCCGTCCTGCCGGTCAAGACCTACAAGTCGGTCGGCGAGGCGGTGGACTACATCAATGCGCACGACCGCCCGCTCGGCCTTTACTACTTCGGAGAGGATTCCTCTGAGCGCGAGCAGGTGCTGACCCGCACGATCAGCGGCGGGGTGACGGTCAACGACGTGGTGTTCCACGTCTCGATGGAGGACCTGCCCTTCGGCGGCACCGGCCCCAGCGGCATGGGCAGCTACCACGGGGTCGAAGGCTTCCGCGAATTCAGCCACTCCCGCAGCGTCTACACCCAGCCCAGGATCGACATCGCCAAGCTCGGCGGCTTCAAGCCACCTTATGGGAAGGCAGCGGCGAAGGCGGCGAAGGCGATGATGAAGTGAGGCGACAGTGGTAAATCCCCACATTTGTGCTAATGTGGGAGTAAGGAGCCACCAAATGAGTCGCCTCACCATCGATATGAGCGATCGCCAGCATCAGAGCCTCAAGGCGCTGGCCGCTTTGCAGGGCAAGACGATCAAGCAGTATGCGCTCGAGAAATTGTTGCCCGGCGAAGATGATGCCGGCGCGTGGCAGGAATTGAAAACCCTGCTCGCCGCACGCGTCGAAGAGGGTTTGGGCGGGAGGGTATCGGCGCAAAGCGTCGATGCCATCGTCGAGGACGAACTGAGCCGCGATGGGCGCGCTTGACCGCGTCCTACGTCCTGACCGAAGCGGCCGAAGCGGATCTGCGCGGCATCATCCGCTACACCAGTGCGCAATGGGGCGACGACCAGGTGCGGCTTTACGCAAGCAAGCTGGCGCGCGGGTTCGAGCGGCTGGCTAGCGGGGGTGGCGGGGTGAGGGACATGGGCGCCCTTTTCCCTGGGCTGCGAATGCTTCGTTGCGAGCACCACTACATCTTCGGACTGCCAAGAGCCGACGCGCCGGCGCTGATCGTTGCCGTATTCCACGAACGCATGGACGCAATCACGCGCGTGGCCCACCGGCTGGAATAAGACGGGGACTCGGACTTCATGCCTGCGGACTTAGCCCGTGCGGCAATGGGAACTATCACGGCGTCGAAGGCTTCCGCGAGTTCAGCCACGCGCGCAGCGTTTACACCCAGCCCAAGATCGACATCGCCAAGCTCGGCGGCGTCAAGCCGCCTTATGGCGCGGCGAGCGAGAAGGCGGCGAAGATGCTGATGAAGTGAGGGCGTAGTTGCCTCGGTCCAAAGTCTCGTCAGCCCGGACTTTATCCGCGCCAATGCTTTCTTCTGGCACATTGGCAAAAGGGAAGCACAGCCCCGGATCAAGTCCGGGGCGACGATGTCTGGATGGAGAACCGGGATTGCCGGTTGCCCCGCCACCGATTAGTTCGAGATCGTGCTTTGGAACATCATCGACCGTCGCACCCGACCATATCGATGGCGCGAAGTGAACGCGATCGTCGAAGCGGTCGAACATGACAATTCTTGCCACGATGCCGATCAGGCTCCCGAAAGCGATCCCGGAACGGCGGTCGACTACGACGCTCTTGAGGCCGTTTCGGTGTCGGAAGCGGTGAGGTGGGCGGACGGCCAACCTTGCCCGGTCACTCTTTACCTCTACGACCTCGGTAGTGGGTTCGCAGACGGGTAGCATTTCTCGAAAGGCGAAGTGCGCTTCGACATCGGCAACTGAGCATCGTCGCCCCGTGCTTGACACGGGGCCCCGCTTTCCTGGCTACGCTTCAGTCGCGAACCACTCGTCCCACAAGTCGCGCCAGTCTGGATTCTCGGTCTCGATCAGGGCGAACTTCCATTCGCGACGCCACTTCTTGACCAGCTTCTCGCGAGCGATGGCGGGCTCGATTTCCTCGTGTCGCTCTGCGTAGACGAGGCGGGTCTTGGCGTAATCGGTAACATGGCGGGAGCCTCGGCCTTCCTTATGGGCGTGAGCGCGCGCGAGGAGGTCGGCGGAAACGCCGACGTATAGTCCGCCGCGATAGCGGTCGGCCATGATGAAAAGCCAGCCGCCCCTTTCCATGCCAAGACTATGGGCGGATGTTGCGACGAAGAAAAGCGGGGCCCCGTGTCAAGCACGGGGCGACGAGTGAGAGGGTGGGGGCTTGGCCTCCTGCGAGTCATTTTCACCGCCTCCCGCCTTGCGGCCCCGGCCCCACGGGCCTAATGGCACGCGCAATCCAGCCCCCGCCGGGAATCATCCGTGGTCGATCTCGCGCAATATCTGCCGATCCTCATCTTCCTGTTCATCGCCGCGGGGTTGTCGGCGCTGTTCGTGTTCGCGCCGATGGGCGTGGCGCGGCTGACGGGAGCGCATAATCCCGATGCCGAGAAGCTCTCCGAATACGAGTGCGGCTTCCCCGCCTTCGAGGATCCGCGCAGCCGGTTCGACGTGCGTTTCTACCTGATCGCGATCCTGTTCATCATCTTCGACCTCGAAGCGGCGTTCCTGTTCCCCTGGGCGGTCAGCCTCGACCTCACCGGCTGGCCGGGCTGGATCACCATGATGGTGTTCCTGTTCGAGCTGATCGTCGGCTACGCCTATGCGTGGAAGATCGGCGCGCTGGAGTGGGAATGAGATGAGCCAGCCGATCCTCGATCACATCATCGCCAATCCCGGCGCGAGCACGGTGCGCGGGGATGCCAACAATCCCGTCTTGCACCCTGAAATTCGCGGGCCCGACGAGGCGTTTTACAACTCACTCTCAGGCGAGATCGACAACAAGGGCTTCCTCGTCACTTCGACCGAGGAGCTGTTCCAGTGGGCGCGCACCGGCTCGCTGTGGTGGATGACCTTCGGCCTCGCCTGCTGCGCGGTCGAGATGATCCACGTCAATATGCCGCGCTACGACATGGAGCGGTTTGGCGTGGCCCCGCGCGCCAGCCCGCGCCAGTCGGACGTGATGATCGTCGCGGGCACGCTGTGCAACAAGATGGCGCCGGCGCTGCGCAAGGTCTACGACCAGATGTCGGACCCGAAATATGTGATCAGCATGGGCAGCTGCGCCAATGGCGGCGGCTATTACCACTACAGCTATAGCGTGGTGCGCGGCTGCGACCGGATCGTGCCCGTGGACATCTACGTCCCCGGCTGTCCGCCCACCGCCGAGGCGCTGCTCTACGGCGTGATGCAGCTCCAGCGGAAGATCCGCCGGGTGGGGACGGTGGAGCGCTAAGATGATCCATCATCACATCCGTTCGTCCCGAGCGAAGTCGAGGGATTTGGCCGAGCGAAGCCGAGGCCTTGCACGGGACCGGTTCTCGGCTTCGCTCGAACGGGTCCTTCGACAAGCTCAGGACGAACGGGGAGGGGTTCGGTAAGTGGCCACGGTTCTCCACCCCGCTCCGCGCTACGCCCCCAACGATGGCGTCCGCGACGCGCTTGCCAAGGCGCTCGGCGACGCCGTGCTCGAAGCGCGCGAGGAGCATGGCGAGATCGTGCTGCGCGTGAAGCGGGAGGCGATCGAGACCGCGCTGCGCACGCTGCGCGACCAGCACCAATACCAGCAACTGATGGAGATCGCCGGGGCCGACTACCCCGACCGCGCGGAGCGGTTCGAGGTGGTCTATATGCTGCTCAGCCTGACGAAGAACCACCGCGTGATGGTCAAGGTCAGCGCCGCCGAGGACACCCCGGTGCCCACCGTCACCACGCTGTGGCCCGTCGCCGGCTGGCTCGAGCGCGAGGTCTTCGACATGTTCGGCGTTATCTTCGACGGCAACACCGATCTGCGCCGCATCCTCACCGATTACGGGTTCGAAGGACACCCCTTCCGCAAGGACTTCCCGCTTACCGGCTACACCGAGCTGCGCTATTCCGAGAGCGAGAAGCGCGTGGTCTACGAGCCGGTCGATCTGCCTCAGGAACTGCGCCAGTTCGACTTCATGAGCCCGTGGGAAGGCGCGGACTATGTGCTGCCGGGCGACGAGAAGGTGGCGCGGCATCCGGCGCCGAGTCCGGTGGCCGAGCCCAAGGTGACCGAGAGGAAGGGCGTGAGCGGGGCCGGCGAGCCGACCGACAGCAAGGCCACCGAGAAGGTCGCGCCGGCGGCCGCCGGCGGCACGGTCGCCGGGCAGGGCCAGGAAGAGCCCGTTCCACGGCCGGTCGCCACCGAGGCGCCCGGAGCCCCCGATCCCACCGAGAGCCGGCCGGCACGGGCGCCGCGCAAGGGCCGGGGCAGGGGCACTTCCGCCGCCGCGAAAACAGCGCCGGACGCGAAGCCGCGGCCCCCGCGCAAACGCATGCCCAAACCGAAGGACGAGACATGATGCGCGCCGCCTTCCCGCTCCTCCTGCTGGCGCTCGCCGCCTGCTCCGACCGCTCGGGCACCGACGGCAGCGAGAGCGATTTCGCCAGCCGCGTCGGCGCGGGGAACGCCACCCCCGGCGCGGGGCAACCCGGAGCGCCGGTCGAGACCAAAGCCGCCAAGGGCCCGCCCCCCGCCAATGCCGATGTCTTCGCGCTGGAGAAGCTGGGCGATATCTCCGGCGTCGATCTCGGTCCGCGCGCCGGTGGCTGCACCTTCTCCTCCGCCGGCACCGAGATGCTGGTCGCCGCCGGCCCGGCCGACCGCGCCCTTCCCGGCAAGGGCGTGGTGCGCATCGGCGGCAAGCTGATCGAGCTCGACACCCCGCCCGGCGGGCTCGAGGCGATCGAGGGTGGCACGACCTTCACCGGCGAAGGCTTCAGCGTGCAGATCCAGCCCACCGGCAAGGGCCAGGCCATGATGACCATCGCGCAAGGCGAGGACCGGAAGGCGATCGTCGGAGATTACGTCTGCGCATGAGCACCGGCATGCATCTCGAAACCTCCCCCACCACGGGCGACGAGGCGATCGGCAACTACACGATCAACTTCGGGCCCCAGCATCCCGCGGCGCACGGCGTGCTGCGGCTGGTGATGGAGCTCGACGGCGAGATCATCGAGCGGATCGATCCGCATGTCGGCCTGCTCCACCGCGGCACCGAGAAGCTGATCGAGCACAAGACCTATCTCCAGGCGCTGCCCTATTTCGACCGCCTCGATTACTGCAGCCCGCTGTGCATGGAGCACAGCTACGTCCTCGCGATCGAGAAGCTGCTCAATCTCGAGGTGCCGATCCGCGCGCAATATCTGCGCGTGCTGATGGCCGAGCTGACGCGCATCAAGAACCACATGCTCAACCTGGGCAGCCACGTGATGGACGTGGGCGCGATGACGCCCAACCTGTGGCTGTTCGAGCTGCGCGAAGACTGCATGAACTTCTACGAGCGCGTGTCGGGCGCGCGGATGCACGCGGCGTGGTTCCGCCCCGGCGGGGTGCACGAGGACATTCCCCTGAAGGTGCTCGCCGACATCGGCGACTGGTGCGACACGCGCCTGCCCGAGCTGTTCGGCGACGCGATGAGCCTCGTCATCGACAACCGCATCTTCAAGCAGCGCAATGTCGATATCGCCAGGGTCGGCAAGGACGATGCGATCGCCTGGGGCTTCTCCGGCCCGATGATCCGCGCCGCCGGCCTCCCGTGGGATCTGCGCAAGAGCCAGCCCTACGACGTCTACGACCGGATGGAGTTCGACGTGCCCGTCGGCACCAACTCCGACTGCTACGACCGCTTCATGGTGCGCGTGAAGGAAGTCTACGAAAGCGCAAAGATCATCAAGCAGTGCCTGGCGCAGATGCCCGAGGGGCCGGTGTGCAGCGACGACCGCAAGATCGTGCCGCCCAGGCGCGCCGAGATGAAGCAGTCGATGGAAGCGCTGATCCACCACTTCAAGCTCTACACCGAGGGCTTCCACGTGCCCGCGGGGGAGGTCTATGTCGCCACCGAAAGCCCCAAGGGCGAGTTCGGCGTCTATCTGGTCAGCGACGGCAGCAACAAGCCCTATCGCTGCAAGATCCGCCCCACCGCCTTCAGCCACCTCCAGGCGATGGACTTCATGGCCAAGGGCCACATGCTCCCCGACGCGACCGCCATCCTCGGCGCGATCGACGTGGTGTTCGGGGAGTGTGACCGGTGAAAAACAAAGGAAGCCAGTGGGCGTTGGCGGTCGTTGCGATGATCGCAGTTATTCCCATCTCACAGTATCTTGGACGGACTATTGGCGAAGCGACAGCCAAGCAAGAACCCACACGGCTGCCTCCACAACCTGATTTCTCAGACATCGAAGTGTTGGTATCTCGCCAAGACTCCGAGGGCGTGACGGAAGCTGATTTCGATCAGCAGTTCCTAGCAAACCTGGAAGCGTGGACGCTCGAACGAACCGCTGCGAACGCTGCCAAATATTGGGATGCGGCCGCAGTGCCCCAAGCTGATCGAGCGTTAGTCGGCGAGAGCGTCTTGCTCGAACGTTACGGCCATCGGCTCGCTATTGTCCGAGTCAAGATCGGTGACGAGTCACCCACTGCCACGATCGTTGGCGTAAAGGGTACTGAACTAATCCGAATTGCCTGTGTTGCGCGAACCGCTGGAAGTGTTCCGGTCGCTGCCGGACCTTGCGATGCTAAAATCCGTGAAATCTTCGGTGACCCGCTGGAGAATGACATTGGCTGACCGTTCCCCCGCTCCCGACACCCCGGAGCTGCGCGAGCGGTGGGGTGGGTTCGAGTTCACCGCCGCCTGGCGCGAACGGGCGGACGCGGCGATCGCGCGCTATCCGGAAGGGCGCCAGCGTTCGGCGGTGATGGCGCTGCTGGATTTCGCGCAGCGGCAGGTCGGCGAGGAAACCAACACCCAGGGCTGGCTGCCGCTGCCGGTGATCGAATATGTCGCCGACTATCTCGACATGCCGGTGATCCGCGTGCTCGAGGTCGCGACGTTCTACTTCATGTACAACCTGGTGCCGGTCGGCCGCTTCCACGTGCAGGTCTGCGGCACCACGCCCTGCATGCTGCGCGGCTCGGACGGGTTGTTCGATACCTGCAAGAAGCGCGGGATGGTGAAGGGCCACGTCTCGGCGGACGGGCTGTGGACGCTGACCGAGGTCGAGTGCATGGGCAATTGCGCCACCGCGCCGATGGTCCAGATCAACGACGACAATTACGAGGATTTGACGCCGGAGCGCCTCGACGCGATCCTCGACGCGCTGGCGGCGGGGCGGCAGCCCAGGACCGGCACGCAGGAGCCGGGGCGCCATACCAGCGAGCCTGCGGGCGGGCCGACGACCTTGCGCGAAATGGTCACCGCCAACCACGATTACCGGGGGGAATGGTGATGTTTTTTGTTTCGCGCAGAGAGCGCGGAGAAGGAATGCGCAGAGGGCGCGGAGGGGTCGGGCCCTCGGCGAAGCCGAGCTTCATCGCGTTTGATGGATTTACCAGCGCCTGCGGCGCGCGTGACATCTTTGCGAGCTCTGCTTCCTCTGCGCTCTCTGCGCGAACCACCTTCAGCGCGAGGCTTGCCTAATGGAAATCGCCACCGTGATCGTCGCGCTCGTGCTCGTCTTCATCGCCTGGAAGGTGCTGACCGGGATCGTCAAGTTCGGCCTGATCGCGCTCGTCGTCGTGGCCGCGATCTGGTTCCTGACGCAGGGGGGCATGTGACTTTCACAATCCCCCCTCCGTTCGTGTCGAGCGTAGTCGAGACACCCCGCGCAACGCCTCTCGACTTCGCTCGAGGCGAACGGAGTCTGGTGTCGTAATGCTCGCCGACAAGGACCGCATCTTCACCAATCTCTACGGCTTCCAGGACTGGGGGCTGAAGGCGGCGCGTCAGCGCGGCGATTGGGACGACACCAAGGCGCTGCTCGCGTGTGGCCCGGATGCGATCGTCGAGGAGATCAAGGCGAGCGGGCTGCGCGGGCGCGGCGGGGCGGGGTTCCCCACGGGCCTCAAGTGGTCCTTCATGCCCAAGGAGAGCAAGGACGGCCGCCCGAGCTTCCTGGTCATCAACGCCGACGAGTCCGAGCCCGGTTCGTGCAAGGACCGCGAGATCATCCGCCACGATCCGCACAAGCTGATCGAGGGCGCGCTGGTGGCCGGCTTCGCGATGCGCGCGCGCGCGGCCTATGTGTACATCCGCGGCGAATACATCCGCGAGGCCGAGGTCTTCCAGAAGGCGCTCGACGAGGCCTATGACGCCGGGCTGATCGGCAGGAACGCCAGCGGCTCGGGCTACGACTTCGACGTCTTCCTCCACCGCGGCGCCGGCGCCTACATCTGCGGCGAGGAAACGGCGATGATCGAGAGCCTGGAGGGCAAGAAGGGCCAGCCGCGCCTCAAGCCCCCGTTCCCCGCCGGCGCCGGGCTCTATGGCTGCCCGACCACGGTCAACAATGTCGAGAGCATCGCGGTCGCGCCCACCATCCTGCGGCGCGGCGCGAGCTGGTTCGCGAGCTTCGGGCGCGAGAACAACAAGGGCACCAAGCTCTTCCAGATTTCGGGCCATGTCGAGAAGCCCTGCGTGGTCGAGGAGGCGATGAGCATTCCCTTCCGCGAGTTGATCGAGAAGCATTGCGGCGGAATTAGAGGCGGTTGGGACAATCTCCTCGCGGTGATTCCAGGTGGCTCGTCCGTGCCGCTGGTGCCCGCCTCGATGTGCCCCGACATGCCGCTCGACTTCGACGGCTGCAAGGACGTCGGCTCGGGCCTCGGCACCGCGGGCATCATCGTGATGGACAAATCGACCGACATCGTCCGCGCGATCGGCCGGCTGAGCTATTTCTACAAGCACGAGAGCTGCGGCCAGTGCACCCCCTGCCGCGAGGGAACGGGGTGGATGTGGCGCGTGATGGAGCGCCTGCGCACCGGCGACGCGCATGTGGACGAGATCGACATGCTCCAGCAGGTGACCAAGCAGGTCGAGGGCCACACCATCTGCGCGCTGGGCGACGCCGCCGCCTGGCCGATCCAGGGCCTGATCCGCCACTTCCGTCCCGAGCTGGAGCGAAGGATCGCGGAGAACGTGCGGGA
>JAIETR010000008.1 GCA_019745075.1 Qipengyuania sp. | reverse complement strand
CGCGGCAGATTTTCCGGCAGGGCGGCGAAGCGACCGAAATGCGCGAGCCAGCCGGCATCGTCCAATTCCCCCAGCCCCACGTCCGCCGCCGCCCGGTCGTTGCGAAAGCGAAGCCGGGTCTGGGGAAAATCCGCCGCCTCGACCGGATCGGCCAGCCAGTGGGCGAGGGACAGGATCGGCGTGTCGGTGCGATAGCTCGCGGCTTGCGGTTCGTCGCGCATCCCGCGATAGTGCGGGCAGGGGCAGGGCGGCGCAAGGGGCGGCGCTCCCCGCACAGGACGAACCCAATCTTTCCGCCCGTGACCGACAAGCCCTTTACCCATAAGCACTGGCACAGCGCCGACGGCCTGGCGCTGCATTTCCGCGATTATCCCGGCGGCTCCGGCCGTCCCCCGGTGGTCTGCCTCCATGGGCTGACCCGCAATGCGCGCGACTTCGAGGCGCTGGCGCCGCATATCGCCGGCCAGGGCTGGCGGGTGCTGGTGCCCGAAATGCGCGGACGGGGCCGAAGCGCCTATGCGCCCGATCCCGCAAGCTACGCGGTGCCCACCTATGCCGCCGACCTGCTGGCGCTGCTCGCGCAGGAGAGGATCGAGCGGTTCGTCGCCATCGGCACCTCGATGGGCGGGCTGATCGCGATGGCGCTGGCGGCGGTCTCGCCCGAGCGGTTCGCGGGGATCGTGCTCAACGATGTCGGGCCGGTCGTCGAGCCGGCCGGGCTGGAGCGGATCAAGGCCTATGTCGGGCAGGGGCGGAGCTTTCCTACCTGGATACACGCCGCCCGCGCGCTCGCCGAGCTGCACGGCGAAACGCATCCCGGTCATGGGCTCGAGGACTGGCTGGCGATGGCCAAGCGGACGATGACGCTGGTCAGCAACGGGCGCATCGCCTTCGACTATGACATGAAAATCGCCGAGCCGATTTTCGCCAGCGACCGGGCGGCGGTGCCGCCCGACTTGTGGCCCATGCTGCGCGCGCTGGCGGGCCGGCCGGCGGTGCTGGTGCGCGGCGCGCTGTCCTCGATTCTCTCGGCGGCGACGCTGAAGGAGATGGCCGCCGCGCTGCCAGGCGCGCGCACGGTGACAGTGCCCGCGACCGGCCACGCGCCGACGCTCGACGAGCCGGAGGTGCGCGCGGCGATCGACGCCATGCTGGCCGAGGTCCGATGAGCGGCCAGGCGGGCGAGGCGGGGATCCCGCGGATCCTGCACATCCACCGCACGCTGGCGCGGGGCGACCCGCAAGCCGAGCGCTGCGCGCGGCTGATCGCGGCGTTCGGCGGGCGGCTCCGGCACACGATGGTCGCCGCCGACGGCGATTTTTCCGCGCTCGCGGGTATCGCGAAGGGCGTGTCGGTCGAATGCCGCACATCGTTCCCGCCGGTCCCGGCCCTGCCGCTGCCCGGACGGCTGCAACGGCTCGCGCGCGCGATGGTCGATTGTCACCTCGTGCTGACCTATGGCCGCGGTGGGATCGGCGCGGCGCTGGCGCATACCGCCTTCGGCGAAGTCCACGCGCTGCCGCCGCTGATCCATCACGAGGACGGCAGCGACGAGACCGCCCGGGAGCGAGGGAAGCTGCGCAGCAAGTGGCTGCGGCGGCTGGGGCTCGGCAGGGCCTCCGGGCTCGTGGTGCCGAGCGAAACGATGGAAGCGGTTGCGCTGGACGATTGGCAGCAGCCGATGGGCCGGGTGAAACTCATTCCCGACGGCATCGATCCGAAGCGTTTCACGCGCGAGCCGAACTCCCAAGGCATCGCGCGCCTGCTCAAGAGGTCGGGAGAACGCTGGATCGGCTGCTTCGCCCGCTTCGATGCGAGCGAACGGCTGGACCCGCTGCTCGAAGCGCTGGCGACGCTCGACGAATGCTGGCACTTGGTCATGGCGGGCGACGGGCCGCGGCGCGGGGAGGTGGAAGCAGCGGCGACCCGGCTCGGGCTCGATCACCGGGTTCATTTCGTCGGCGCCGCGCCCGATCGTGCGGTCGCGCTGGCGTTGTTCGACATCGTGGCCGCCCCTGGAGGCGCCGAGCCGGTTCCGCTCGGTGTCCTGGAGGCGATGGCGGCGGGCAAGCCGGTGACGGGTCTCGATCCCTCCGAGGCGGCCGCGGTCCTCTCGGCCGACAATGCGGCACCCGGCAACGACGATCTCGAGCGCCTCGCGGGCGACGAATATCTCCGCCGGACGATCGGCGAGGCCAACCGCGACAAGGCCGCGGCCGAGCGCGGCGAGGCGGAGATGATCTCGGCCTATCGCCGCCTCTATGCCAGCGCGATGAAACGGGAGACGATTTGACCGCACGCGCTTTCAGCCGCCGTTCACCCCCGTCGCGCCACTTCGGGGACGGCGGCGAGCGCCCCATTGAACTGTCCGGCCCGCGCACTTAAAGACCCGCGCGAAAGCCCAACCAACAGACGGATAGACCGACCCCCGTGGCCCTGCCGACCGACTCACCTGCCTCCCGCGAAGAAACGCTCGCCCGCCGGCGCGCCGCGCAGGAGGATGCGCTGCTGCGCGAGGTGGACGATGCCGTGCGCCAGGACGACATGCTCGACTTCGGCAAGCGCTATGGCCGCTTTCTGATCGTCGCCGCTGGCGTGGTCGTGGTGGGCTTCGGCGGCTATCTGTTCTGGGAAAGCCGCCGCGACGCGGCGCGCGAGACGCAGTCGGAAACGCTGATCGCCGCGCTCGACCAGGCGCAGGCCGGCAATCTTCCGGCCGCCGCGAGCGGCGCGCAGCCGCTGCTGGCGGATGGCGCACCGGGGCCGAATGCGAGCGCGCGGCTGCTCGCCGCCGGCGCGGCGATGACGCGGAACAGGCGCGACGAGGCCATCAGGCTGCTGTCGGCTCTGTCCATCGACGCCTCGGCGCCCGCGCCGATGCGCGACCTTGCCCGGCTGCGGCTGGTGGCGATGCAGTTCGACACGATGGACAAGTCCCAGGTCGCCGCGCAACTCGGCCCGCTCGTCCAGCCAGGCAATCCCTGGTTCGGCAGCGCGGGCGAGCTGCTGGCGATGGCCTATGTCGAGCAGGGCAAGCGCACCGAAGCCGGCCGCCTGTTCGCCGAGATCGCGCGCAGCGAAACCGTGCCCGATCCGATCCGTTCGCGGGCGCGCCAGATGGCGGGCGTGCTCGGCGTCGACGCCATTCCCGACGTCGATGAGTTCCTGAAACAGCAACGCCAGCGCCAGCAGGCGAGCGATGCGGCCGCCCGCGGCGCAGCCACTGCGCCGCAACCGGCGGCCTGACCTACAACCGAGGATTTTCGCCGATGCCGGCCACCCGCACCCCTTCGTCGTTTCGTATCGCCGCGAGCGTCGTGTTGGCGTTCAGCCTGAGCGCCTGCGCCGGCGGGCTCTTCGGCGGCGGCGGCAAGAAGAGCACGCCCACGCTCGGCAACCGGGTCCCGATCCTGTCGCGCATCGAAAGCGGTGCCAAGGTCGATCCGGCGCTTGCC
This sequence comes from Qipengyuania sp., assembly GCA_019745075.1. Lineage (GTDB taxonomy): Bacteria > Pseudomonadota > Alphaproteobacteria > Sphingomonadales > Sphingomonadaceae > Qipengyuania. Next base: position 64,567 of record JAIETR010000008.1, on the reverse strand, counting down.
GGCGTCGCGGTCGCGCTGCCCGCCGCCCAGGTCAATCCCGAGTGGGCGCAGACCGGCGGATCCGCGAGCAAGGCCGCCGGGCATTATGCCCTTGGCGCCAGCCCGCAGCAAGTCTGGACCGCGCAGATCGCGGGCTCGACCCAGCGCGTGCGGCTCGCCTCGTCGCCGGTCGTGGGCGACGGGCGGCTCTATGCGGTCGGGAGCGACGGCGCGATCAGCGCCTTCGACGCCGCCACCGGCGCGCCGGTGTGGGTCCATGCCCCCGAATTCGCCAGCGAGCTCAGGGGCGTGGTGTTCGGGGGCGGCGTGAGCTTCGCCGGGGGCAGGGTCTATGCCACCAATGGAGCGGGCGAGGTCATGGCGCTCGACGCGGCGACCGGCGCGCATGTGTGGAAGGTCAAGCCCGCCGGGCCGCTGCGCGGCGCCCCGACGGTCGATTTCGGCTCCGCCTATGTGATGACGCAGAACAACCAGATCATCGCGCTCGAGGCCGCCACCGGCAAGCTCCAGTGGCAGGAATCGGCTTCGACCACCGATTCGGGCGTTTTCGGCGTGGCCGCGCCGGCGGCGGGCCAGGGCACCGTGATCGCGGGTTTCAGCTCGGGCGAGCTCGTCGCCTACCGCTACGAAAACGGCCGCAGCCTGTGGGCCGATGCGCTGGCGCGCACCAACATCTCGACCCAGGTCGGCTCGCTGAACGACATCGACGCCGATCCGATCATCGATTCGGGCCGCGTCTACGCGCTCGGCCAGGGCGGCCGCATGGCGGCCTACGAGCTCGTCACGGGCCAGCGCATCTGGGAGCTCAACCTCGCGGGCATTTCCACGCCGGCGCTGGCGGGCGACTGGATTTTTACCCTGACCGACGACGCGCGCCTTCTCGCCATTGCCCGCGCCAGCGGCAAGGTGCGCTGGATTTCGCAGCTCGCGCGCTATCGCAACGAGAAGAAGAAGAGCGATCCGATCTTCTGGCAGGGCCCGGTGCTGGCGGGCGATTCGCTGTGGGTGGTCAACTCGGAAGGTGAGCTGTGGCGAGTTAGCCCGGCGGAGGGCGAGGCGACCATGTTCACCGAGTTCAAGCAGCCGATCAGCCTGGCGCCGATCGTCGCCAACCAGACGCTCTACATCCTCGACGACAGCGGCCGAATCAGCGCCTTCCGCTGAGGTTTGCGGTGCATTTCGGCTTTGCCTCAATGCACCCTACGTTCCGCGGACCTCTGTTGTCGGCCCAACGCGTCCCCGGTCAGAAGCTGTCTTCGTAGACGCGGCTGACGTCGCCCTGCCATTCGCCACGATAGCGATCGAGCAGGCGCTGCGCGGGCGCCTTGCCGCTGGCGACGATTTCCTCGAGCGTGTCGAGGAAGCCGGTCTCGTTGTCGCCGCTGGCGTTGAGGCGCGCGCGCGCGGTCAGCCCGGCGCGCGCGATCGGCAGCACCTCGCGGGCGAGGTCGATCAGCTTGCGGCCCCCGGGAATGGGGGCGTCGAGGGCCAGCCTGGGCACCGCGTTCCGCAGAGCCTCGCGCTCCTCCATCGTCCAGTCCCGGACCAGCGCCCAGACGGCGTCGAGCGCGCCCTGGTCGTAGAGCAGCCCGACCCAGAAGGCGGGCAGCGCGCAAATCCGGCTCCACGGCCCCCCGTCGGCGCCGCGCATCTCGAGGAAGCTCTTGAGCCGCACCTCTGGAAAGGCGGTCGAGAGGTGGTCGATCCAGTCGCTGGCGCGTGGGCGTTCGCCGGGCAGCGCGGGCAGCTCTCCCTTGAGGAAGTCGCGAAAGCTCTGACCCGCGGCGTCGATATACTTGCCCTCGCGGAACACGAAATACATCGGCACGTCGAGCATGTAGTCGGCGTAGCGGCCGTAGCCGAAGCCGTCTTCGAACACGAAGGGCAGCATGCCGGTGCGGTGGGGATCGGTGTCCGACCAGATATGGCTGCGGTAGCTGAGGAAGCCGTTGGGCTTGCCTTCGGCGAAGGGCGAATTGGCGAACAGCGCGGTGGCGAGCGGCTGAAGCGCGAGGCTGGTGCGGAACTTGTGCGCCATGTCCGCCTCGCTCGAATAGTCGAGGTTTACCTGGATGGTGCAAGTCCGCAGCATCATGTCGAGGCCCATGCTGCCGACGCGCGGCATGTGGCGGAGCATGATCTCATAGCGGCCCTTGGGCATGATCGGCAGCTCGTCGCGGCGCTTGTCCGGCCACATTCCGAGCCCGAGGAAGCCGACGCCGAAACGTTCCCCGATCGCCTTGACCTGCTCCAGGTGGCGACCGGTCTCCGCGCAGGTCTGGTGGAGATTCTCGAGCGGCGCGCCCGAGAGTTCGAGCTGGCCCGCGGGCTCGAGGCTGACGGTGCCGTCCGCCCCGCGCATGGCGATGACCTGGCCGCCTTCCACCACCGGCTCCCACCCGAACTCGGTCAGCGCCAAGAGGATGTCGCGGATGCCGCCGTCCTCGCAATAGGCGGGGGCGTGATGGTCGGGGCCGCGAAAGACCAGCTTCTCGTGCTCGGTGCCGATGCGCCAGTCATCTTTCGGCTTCTCGCCAGCGATCATCGGCGCGACCAGCTGCTCCCGGCTCTCGATGATCGGATCTTCGGCGCTCGAGGCTTCGCGGGTGCTCATACCGGTTGCGGTAGAAAACCGATCACCCGCGCGCCAGCGAATTGTGCCAGTCGCCCGCTACGCCCATCCACAGCGCGGCGCCGGCAATCACTGCCGTCTCGCCCCGCAGGATGCGCGGGCCGAGGGTGATCGGGCGGACTTGGAGCAGTGCGCGAATGGCGGCGCGCTCGGCTTCGTCGAAGCCGCCTTCGGGGCCGGTGAGGAGGGCTGCTCTTGCGTTTCCGGCGAAGGCTTCCGCCGCCGGCTCGCCGCCGAGCTCGTCGGCGAAGAACAGCGTGCGATCTTCGGGCCAGCTTGCGAGCAGCTTCGCGAGCGGCTGCGGTTCGGCCACGACGGGCAGCGCGGTGCGAGCGCATTGTTCGGCGGCTTCGGTCACGATGCTTCGCGCCCGCCCGGCGTTGAGCTTGTCGGCCACGCAGCGGCGGGTCACGACAGGGCGGATTTCGGCCACGCCCAATTCCGTCGCCTTCTCCAGCAGGAGGTCGAAGCGGTCTTTCTTGAGCAGCGCCGGGCAGAGCCAGAAATCGGGCACCGCCTCGCGATCCCGCAGCCGATCTACAGGCTCGACCGTGACGTGCCGCTTGCCCGCTTCGATCACCATGGCGGCCCATTCCCCGGTCAAATCGTCGCACAATAGGACCGTACCGCCCGGCTCGATGCGCATCACTTTGGCGAGGTAGTGGGCCTGGTTGCCCTCGAGCGTCACGCGATGCCCTGCTGCGAGCGCCTCTTCCACGAACAGGCGCGGGGCGGATTTCGGTGGCCAGGCGGGGGTGGCGGGCATGGCTAGGCAGGTGGCACGCGGCACTTTACGGAGCAAGCCCGTGACCGCGAGCCCCGAAACCATCGTCCCCGACAGCGAACACCGGGGGCTGATCGCCCGCCTGCCGCGAGTCCCGCGCGATCTCGCGATGCTGGCGCGGTTCGACCGCCCGATCGGGTGGTGGCTGCTGTTCTGGCCCTGCGCCTGGGGGGTTTGGCTGACCGGCGCGGGGGCGCAGCTCGCTGTGGTCGCCTGGCTGCTGCTCGGCGCGATCGCGATGCGCGGGGCGGGCTGCGTCTACAACGATCTCGTCGATGCCGATCTCGACCGGCAGGTGGCGCGCACCGCCACCCGCCCGGTGGCGAGCGGGCGGGTTTCGCGCAAGCTGGCCTGGGGCTGGTTGCTGGCGCTGTGCCTCGTCGGGCTGGCGGTGCTGCTGCAACTGCGCTTCGAGGCGCGGATCGTGGCGCTGGCGAGCCTGGCGCCGGTCGCCGCCTATCCCTTCATGAAGCGGATCACCTGGTGGCCGCAGGCGTGGCTCGGGCTGGTGTTCAGCTGGGGGCTGCTGGTGGGCTGGACGCAGCTGCGCTGGGACCATTGGGAGGTGCTGGCGGCGATGTATGCCGGGGCGGTGTGCTGGGTGATCGGCTACGACACGATCTACGCCTTGCAGGACCGCGAGGACGACGCGCTGGTCGGCATCCGCTCGAGCGCGCTCAGGCTTGGCGAGCGGGTGCGCGGCGGAGTGGGGCTGTTCTATGGGGCCGCCGTGGCGCTGTGGGCGCTCGCCTTCTGGCTGCTGCGCCCGGACTGGATCGCGCTGCTGACGCTGCTGCCCGCCGCGCTGCACCTGCTGTGGCAGGTCGCGACGCTCGATCCGGCGGACGCGGACAACCCGCTGGCGCGTTTCCGTTCGAACCGGGTGGCGGGCGCGCTGGTGGCGGTCGCCTGCTTCGTCGTGGGCAACGCCTAAAGTCGTTCAATCCCGTTCGTGTCGAGCAACGAGCCGCAGGCTCGCGCCCGTCGAGACACGCTGGCACGGCGCTTGCGTATCTCGACCAAGAACTTCGTTCTCCGCTCGATACGAACGGGAAGAGGTCGCTAGCACTACATTGGCAGATTTGTGATTTTTGGGATTCCCAAGGGAGGATTCCGGTGATTCATAGGGAGCCAGCTTTTCGAAGGGCTGGCGATGGACACGGATTGGCGTGGCGAACAGGACGAGTGGTCGGCACCGTTTGTAGCGGCGTTGCGACACATGTCAGTGAGCGTGTCTCGCGACGCGGCGGGCATCGCTACAGCCAAACCCGTGCCTATTCGCTGTATCTTCGTCATCGACAGCAAGCTGGCTCGATCTTCTTGGAGAAGCGGATCCCGGATACCGACACGCTAACCACGGATTATATGGAAGATCACCCTCACCATGCGCGAGCTGGGCTGCAACTGGCGGATGTCGTGGCTAGCGCGTTCTATCGCAGTGCGGGCATACCGGAGCGCCCGCCCAGATGATCTTTTCCAAGTGGGCGAAGGCGGCGGTTTCGCTGTGAAACTCGGGGCGGGAAAGGGCGGACATCGACCTAACTTCCTGTAAGGAGCTCATGCCTCAATCCATCTGTGTTTGTAAGGTATATAATCGCCAAAGAAATGGTGGGGCTTGCGAAAAAGGCCACGCCTGACCGGGAGGCGGCGGCGCTCCAACACGAGGATAGCGAATGCCCGGCGGATTTGCCGATGGGCGGAGCACTATAGCGCCCGTCGCGATCTTTTCGCTTGCCGCGTTCACGGTAAATTGAGAGGGTTCGCGCCAGTTTACCACTTGTCATCCGGGTGCGGCGGAGGAGTGGCGAACGAGGGACGTGTAGTTGGGGGTCAAACGCCTGTTTCTGTGGGCCGCGTTCGCGCTGGCCGCCGCACTCGCCGGTTTCGCCGTGGCGGGATCCGCCGCCGCGCGTCCGATCGCCCTGGCCGGCGCCACCTGCGCCGGCGGAGCGGATAGCGCCGAGGCGGCATTCGGGATCGCGGATGCGCGGCTCGATTGCGGCGCCGGCCGCTTCAATCGCCGCGACCGGTTCGTGCGCGGACGCATCGACCTTTCGAAGATCGGGCATTTGCACCCCGGCCAATTGGTCTGGCAGACCGATCCCACCGCGTTCGATTCGATGCTGATCCGCCTCGACTATGCCGATGGCAGCCAGCGGCTGGTCGATGTCGATTCGCAGATGGCGGTCCGCAACTGGGACGCCAACGGCAATTTCTGGGTGCCGATCCAGCAGGAAGCGAGCGCGCTGACCGCCATCGACGTGGTGGTCGAACGGCCCCAGTCGGCGGCGGTGTTCCTGCGGATGCAACTGTCGAGCCATGGCGAGGCGGCGGGTCGCAACTACAGCCGCATTCTGCTCTACATGCTGATCTGCGGCACGCTGCTGGTCCCGATCGTCTACGACCTGCTGTTCTATCGCGTGCTGCGCGCTCGCTTCATGATCTGGCACCTCGGGATGACGGTCGGGACGCTGCTCTACGTGCTGTTCAATTCCGGGCTCATCATGGTGATCTGGCCCGATATTCCCAGCCGGCTGCGCTTCGCCGCGCTATTCTTCGCGATGTCGGTCACGGTCCTGTGCATGGCCCAGTTCTCGCTCCAGGTGCTCGAGGAAGGGCTGATCTCGCGGCCCCTGCGGCGAGCGCTGCTGTGGTCCGCCGCGGTGAACCTGGTGCTGGCCGGCCTGCTGTTCCTCGACCTCGAGGTGCTGCGTATGCGCCTGCTGCCGCTGTATCTGCTCAGCGTTCTGCCGGTTATCGCGGCGCTGGTCGCGGTGTTGGCCGCGGCACTGCTGCAGAAGAGCCGCGCCGCCACCTTCCTGGCGGCGGCCTATGCCGGTCTGATCGTGGCGGGGGCGGCGCAGGTTTTCGCCAGCCTGGGCCTGTTCGAGCTGTCGGAGACCGTCGACGAGGCGGTCTATGTCGCGCTGGTGATCCTGGTGGTAGGCAGTTCGGCGAGGGTGGGCGACCGCTTCCTGATCATCAAGGGCGAGCGCGACCGCGCGCGCATCACTGCCAGGAAGCTCGGCGCGATGGCCAACAGCGACGGGTTGACGGGACTTCTCAACCGCCGCGCCTTCGATCAGAACCGGCGCCTCACCACCGGCAAGGCGCTGCTGGTGGCCGACATCGACCGGTTCAAGACCATCAACGACAGCTTCGGCCATCAGCGCGGCGACGCGGTGCTGTGCCATGCCGCGCGGGTCATCGAGAAGGTGGTTGCCGAGCACGGCGGGGGCCAGGTGTTCCGGCTAGGAGGCGAGGAGTTCGCGGTGCTGTTCAGCGCCGGAGGCTCGGATTCGATGGAGGCGCTCGCGGAAGCGATCCGCCGGGCGATCGAGGAAAGCGCCGACGCCGCATCGGCCTACGACATGCCAGAGATCACCATCAGCGTGGGCGGGGTGATGGGCGAAGGGCAGCTGATGCACGTCGCCTTCTCGGACGCGGACGACGCCCTCTACCGGGCCAAGGACGGCGGCCGCAACCGCTGCGAATTCGCGGCCAGTTGAGCCATCTTCTTGGGCTGCGTATCGGAGTGAGGCATCGACTTCCAACCAGCGCCCGTTCGTCCTGAGGAGGCGCTGAAGCCGAACGGCTGAAGCGCCGTCTCGAAGGACTCGCGCGGTGCTTCGAGACGCCTCGGACTACGTCTTCGGCTCCTCGGCACGAACGGAGAGGAATAGGTTCGCATTTGGAAGGCCCTCAGGCCAGCCGAGCGAGGATATCGGCAGCGAAGGCGCTGAGCGTGTCGTCGCGCGCGCCCATCACCACGATCCGGTCGCCGGGCCGGGCGATCTCGACCAGCCGGTCGCCGGCGTCCGGGCGCGCGGCCACATGTTCGGCGCGGCCGCCCGATGCCTCGATCAGCTCGACGACGCGCTCGCTGCCCACGCTGCGGTCGGTGGTGCCGCCGAAATAGACCGGGTCGCACAGGATGACGCGATCGTCCGGACCCAGCTCGCGGGCCAGGGTCTCGGCGAGCTCGGCGCCCATCTGGCGCAGCGGGCCATAGCCATGCGGCTGGAAGAAGGCGAGCACGCGGCCCGGATGGGCCTTGAGCGTGCGCAGCGTGGCGGCGCATTTCTCCGGGTTGTGGCCGAAATCGTCGATGACGGCGATGTTGGACGGGCTCGTGCCGACGATCTCGAAGCGGCGGGCCAATCCCTTGAAGTCGGCGAGATATCGGACGGAGTTCGCGACCGGTATGCCCGCGGCGGCCGCCCCGGCGATGGCGGCGAGCGCATTGGACAGATTGTGCCGCCCCGGCAGCGGCAGGCGCAGCGCGTGCTCGCTGCCATCGTGGCGATCGATGACCAGCGCGGCCTGCTGCATCGGCCCTTCGGCGACACCGCCGGGCGCGATGCCGATCTGCGCGCGCGGCTGGTCGATGCCGAAGGCGATCGCCTCCTTCGCATGACGCAACAGGGCGAGCGCCTCGGCGTCGTCGGCATTGATGACCGCGATCCGGCTGCGGCCGAGGTAATCCGCGAACAGCGCGCGCAGCTCGTCCATGCCCATGTGGTCGAGACTGACGTTGAGCAGCACACCGACTGCGGGACGGTAGAGCGCGATCGAGCCGTCGCTTTCGTCGACCTCGCTGACATAGAGGCCTTCGCTCCCGACCACCGCGCTGGCGACGGGACGCTCGGCCGTCACGAAGTTCTTCATCACCGCGCCGTTCATGATCGTCGGCGCGCGGCCCGCGGCGTGGAGAATCCAGCCGAGCATGCCGGTCACGGTCGATTTGCCGCTGGTGCCCGCGACCGCGATCCCGGCGCCGCTGGTGTTGAACAGGATCGAATTGAGCTGGGCGCGGGTGACGCGCAAGCAGCCGAGTTCCTTGGCGTGCGCGATCTCGGGCACGCTGTCCTCGACCGCGGCGCTGGCGACCACGACCTGCTCGGGCGAGGCGATCCCGCTGCCGTCCTGCGGGAACAGGGCAAAGCCATCGCGCTCGAGCGCGGCGAATTTCTCGGGCGTGCGCCCCTGGTCGCGGCTGCGGTCCGAGCCGGCGACCCGCGCCCCGCGGCCCTTGAGAATCTGCGCCAGCGGCAGCATCCCCGAGCCGCCGATGCCGACGAAGAAGAACGGGCGGGACAGCAGTTCGTCGGGGCTGGGAAAGTCGCTCATCGGGCCGCGGCGCTATTGCGTTGCGGCGTGGCTGGCAAGTTGGCTAGGGCCCACGGCGTGACGAAACGCATCGCCATCTGCGCCCCCGCGACGCCGATCCTGCGCGAGCACGCGGATGCCGTGACGGCTCTGGCCGCGGCCGAGTTTCCCGATCTCGAACTGGCCTTTCACCAACAATGCTTCCTCCAGGACGGTCACTTCGCCGGGGCCGACCCGGTGCGCCTCGCGGCCTTTCTCGACTGCGCCAACGATCCCGGCAGCGCGGCGGTGTGGTTCGCCAAGGGCGGCTATGGCTCGAACCGGCTGCTGCCGCGGGCGCTTGACGGACTGGGGCCTTGCGCGCGCGACAAGACCTACCTCGGCTACTCGGACGGCGGGTTTCTGCTGGGCGCGCTCTATGGCGCGGGCATCGGCCGCCAGGTCCATGCCCCGATGCCCACCGATATCCGGCGAGAGGGCGGGGCGGAGGCGGTGCGGCGGACGCTCCGCTGGCTGAGCGGTGACGGCTCCGGTCTCGAGCCGCATCGCGACGAACGGCCCACCGCCGCCTTCAACCTCACCACGCTGGCGATGCTGGCGGGCACGCGCTTCATGCCCGATCTGACCGGTCATGTGCTCATGGTGGAGGAAGTGGCGGAGCATCTTTACGAAATCGACCGCCTGTTCTTCCACGTCACCGCGCAGCTGCCCGAACTGGCGGGCCTGCGGCTTGGCGAGGTGACCGACGTCCCCGAGAACGACCGTCGATTCGGCGCCGACGCGGAAGGGATCGCGCGCGACTGGTGCGCGCGGGCGGGCATCCCCTTTCTCGGGCGGGCGCAGATCGGCCACAGCGCCGCCAACAGGATCGTCCCCTTCGGGCTTGCCCGCGACCCGGACGGGGCATAAGCGCTCGCTCCACTCGAGGAGAGAGCGATGAAAGCCTTCATCTTCCCAGGCCAGGGGAGCCAGAAAATCGGCATGGGCGCCGACCTCGCCGCGGCCAGCAGCCAGGCCCGCGAGGTGTTCGGCGAGGTCGACGACGCATTGTCGCTCAAGCTCTCGGCGATCATGCGCGAGGGCCCCGAGGACCAGCTCACGCTGACCGAGAACGCCCAGCCCGCGATCATGGCCAACGCCATCGCCACGCTGCGGGTGCTGGAACGCGAATTCGGCGTGAAGCTGGCCGATCGCGCCGGCTGCGTGGCGGGACATTCGCTCGGCGAATACACCGCGCTCTGCGCCGTGGGCGCTTTCTCGCTCGCCGACACTGCGCGACTGCTCAAGCTGCGTGGGTCGGCGATGCAGGCGGCAGTGCCGGTGGGCGTCGGAGCGATGGCTGCGCTGCTTGGCGCCGACATTGAGAAGGCGACCGCGCTCGCCGCAGCCGCCGCCCAAGGCCAGGTCTGCGAAGTAGCCAACGACAACGATCCTTCGCAGGTCGTGATTTCTGGCCACCTCGAAGCGATTGAGCGGGCCATCGAACTGGTCAAGGATCACGGCATCAAGCGCGGCATCAAGCTGCCCGTGTCGGCGCCCTTTCACTGCTCGCTGATGCAGCCCGCCGCCGAGCGCATGGCCGAGGCGCTGAACGCCACGCCGCCGGGCGCGCTCGCGGTGCCGCTCTACGCCAATGTCACCGCCGGGCGCGTCACCGATCCTGGCGAGGAGCGCGATCTGCTGGTCCGGCAAGTCACCGGCCGCGTCCGCTGGCGTGAAAGCGTGCTGGCGATGGCCGAGGCGGGGGTCGAACACTTCGTCGAGCTCGGCGGCAAGGTTCTCGCTCCGATGGTCACCCGCACAGCGCCAGACGCCCGCACGACGAGCCTCGTCACCATGTCCGACCTCGAAACCTTCGCGAAGGAGATTTGATTTTGCGCGCAGAGACGCAGAGCAGTTTGATGGGCTCGCAAAGGCGCTAAGGCGCAAGGATGACAATCGCCATCGAATCCCTGGCCCGGATAACAGTCAATGAATGTGTTCGCATACATCGCGAACTCGGTCCCGGTTTGCTGGAGTCGGTCTATGAAACTGTTCTCGCCGGAGCCTTGGTTCGACATGGCTTTAAGGTTGACCGGCAAGTGCCGGTCGACATCGAGTATGATGGTATGCGTTTCCCGCGCGCCTTTCGCGTCGATTTGCTCGTGAGCGAGGCGCTGGTCATCGAGGTCAAGTCGGTCGAACGCTTGACCAATCTCCATGCCAAACAATTGTTGACCTATCTGCGCCTGACCGACCGATCCCTGGGTTTGCTGCTCAACTTTTCGGGCGAGACGATGAAAGAAGGGATTCGCCGGGTCGTGAACAACCACACCCCTTGACCCCTTGCGCCTTTGCGCCTTTGCGAGCGCACAAAAGGAGACCGCTGAATGTTCGACCTGACGGGAATGACCGCGCTCGTGACCGGCTCGAGCGGGGGCATCGGCTCGGCGATCGCGCGGGCTCTGGCCGGGCAGGGGGCGCGGCTGGCGCTGTCGGGCTCCAACGGGGCCAAGCTGCGCGCCTTTCGCAAGCAGCTCAACGACGAGATCGGCGGCGATCATGTCGAGATCACCTGCGACCTCTCGAACACCACCCAGGTCGAGGAGCTGATCCCGGCCACCGTCGATACGCTCGGCAAGATCGACATCCTGGTCAACAACGCCGGCATCACCCGCGATAACCTCGCCATGCGGATGAAGGACGAGGAATGGGACGAGGTGATCCGCATCAACCTCGAAGCCGCCTTCCGGCTGATGCGCGCCGCCGCCCGGCCGATGATGAAGGCGCGTTTCGGGCGCATCGTCGCCATCACCAGCGTGGTCGGCGCGACCGGCAATCCCGGCCAGATGAACTACGCCGCCGCCAAGGCGGGCCTCACCGGCATGACCAAGAGCCTGGCGCAGGAGCTGGCGAGCCGCGGCGTCACCGCCAATTGCGTCGCCCCCGGCTTCATCCGCACCGCCATGACCGACGTCCTTCCCGACGCCCAGAAGGACGCGCTCAACGCGCGCATCCCGGCGGGCCGCATGGGCGAGGGCGAGGAGATCGGCGCGGCCGTCGCCTTCCTCGCCAGCAAGGAAGCGGCCTACGTCACCGGCCAGACCCTGCATGTGAACGGCGGCATGGCGATGCTGAGCTGAGGCGCGGTTTTCCCCAAGGAATCGGGCGCTCTCGGCGCCCGCGCTTGCCCGTTCCCGCAGCCCCGCTAGGGTGATTATCCGTATTCCGGCGCTTGCGGGGCGATTCCGGCCCTTTGCGCGCCTTTATCGAGGGCTTGGACCACGCCATGAAGGCCACAATCGAACGCGCGACGCTGCTGCGCTGCCTGTCTCACGTGCAGTCGGTGGTGGAGCGCCGCAACACCATCCCGATCCTGTCGAACGTGCTGATCGACGCGAGCGCAGACGGCGACCTCAAGGTGATGGCGACCGATCTCGATCTCCAGGTGGTCGAGCACATGGCGGCGGCATCGGTCGAGGCGGCGGGCGCGGTCACCGTTTCCGCCCACCTGCTGTTCGATATCGCGCGCAAGCTGCCCGAGGGCAGCCAGGTCAGTCTCGAGACAAGCGACAACCGCATGACCGTCAAAGCCGGGCGTAGCCGCTTCCAGCTCCCCACTCTGCCGCGCGACGATTTTCCGGTGATCGTCGAGGGCGATCTGCCGACCAGCTTCGAGCTGCCCGCGCGCACGCTCGCCGAGCTGATCGACCGCACGCGCTTCGCGATCTCGACCGAAGAAACGCGCTACTACCTCAACGGCATCTTCCTCCACGTCTCGGACGAGGACCAGCCGGTGCTCAAGGCCGCCGCGACCGACGGCCACCGCCTAGCGCGCTTCACCCTACCCCGGCCCGAGGGCGCGGCGGGCATGCCCGATGTGATCGTGCCGCGGAAAGCCGTGGCCGAGCTGCGCAAGTTGCTCGAGGAAGCGCTCGACGGCAATGTCGAGATCGACCTGTCGGCGAGCAAGATCCGCTTCACGCTCGGGGGCGAGGGCGGTGTGGTGCTGACCAGCAAGCTGATCGACGGCACTTTCCCCGATTATTCACGCGTGATCCCGACGGGTAACGACAAACTTTTGAAGCTCGATCCGCGCAGCTTCTACCAAGGGGTCGACCGCGTCGCGACCATCGCCACCGAGAAGACCCGAGCCGTCAAGATGGGCCTCGACAAGGACAAAGTGACGCTCACGGTCACCAGCCCCGACAACGGCACCGCGACCGAGGAGGTCGCCAGCGAATATAGCGCCGATCCGTTCGAGATCGGCTTCAACGCCGGCTACCTCAAGGACATCCTCGGCCAGATCGACAGCGACACGGTCGAAATGCACCTCGCCGATGCCGGCGCCCCGACGCTGATCCGCAAGGACGAGAACAGTCCCGCGCTCTATGTGCTGATGCCGATGCGGGTCTGACAGTCGCGGGAAGAATCAATCCCAAGGGGGGCGAACAATCCGAATATCGCGCTCATGGCTTGACCGGCTTCCCGCGCTTGGTCCAAGTCCCTGTCATGACTGACGGGCAGGGGAACAGGCTGGACGGCGAGGCCATCGCCGCGCTGAGTTTCGAGGATGCGTTGCGTGCGCTCGAACAGGTTGTGCGCCGGCTCGAAAGCGGCGACGCGAAGCTCGACGAGAGCATCGAGCTCTACGAACAGGGCGAGAAGCTGCGCGCCCATTGCCAGGCGCGGCTCGACGCGGCGCAGGCGCGGATCGAGAAGATCGTCCTGAGTGCCGAAGGCCGGCCGGCCGGCACCGTTCCTTTCGACGCGGACTCATGAACGAGGTGGTGGAGATAACGGCGCCGGACCTGCTGGCGCCCGCCTTTCTCCGGATCCAGCGGGAGATCGACAGCGCTTTCGACGCCTTTCTCCCGGTGCCGCCGGACAGCCGGGCGCGCCTCGTCGAAGCGATGCGCCACGCCGCGATCGGGGGCGGCAAGCGCGTCCGGCCGCTGCTGCTCACCGCCACCGCCGAGCTGTTCGGCGTGGCGCGCACGCCGGCGGTCAACGCCGCCTGCGCGGTCGAGGCGATCCACTGCTATTCGCTGGTCCATGACGATCTGCCGTGCATGGACGACGATGCCCTGCGCCACGGCAAGCCGACGGTCCACAGGGCCTTCGACGAGGCGACCGCGGTGCTGGCGGGGGACGCGCTCCACGCGCTGGCCTTCGACATCCTGACCCAGCCCGACACCAGCACCGATCCTTTCGTCCGCGGGGAACTAGTGGCCGCGCTGGCCAGGGCGAGCGGGCACGAGGGCATGGCGGGCGGCCAGATGATGGACATGGCGGCCCCGGACGAGGGCTACGATCTTGCGCAGGTGACCCGGCTGCAGCAGCTCAAGACCGGAGCGCTGCTGGCGGCGAGCGTCGAAATGGGCGCGATCCTCGGCCGCTTGCCGCCCGAGGGCCGCGGGCCGCTGCGCGCCTATGCCCGCGATATCGGACTCGCCTTCCAGATCGCCGACGACCTGCTCGACGTCGAGGGCGACGCCGCGCTGGCGGGCAAGGCGCTGCGCAAGGACGAAGGGCAGGGCAAGGCGACCTTCGTCACGCTGATGGGCGCGGACAAGGCGCGCGCGCAGGCGCGGATGCTGGTCGAGCAGGCGGCGGGGCATCTGGCGGGTTACGGCGCGGAGGCGCGCCTGCTCCAGGCGATCGCGCGCTATATCGTGGAGCGCGACCGTTGAGCCCGGGAACCGGCGATCGCATCGGGGTCTATCCCGGCACTTTCGATCCCATCACGCTGGGACATGCCGACATTATCCGGCGCGGCAGCCACCTGGTCGACCGCCTGATCGTCGGTGTGACCACCAATCCCGGCAAGGATCCGATGTTCACCGCCGCGGAGCGGCTCGCGATGGTCCGGCGCGAGGTCGCGGCGCTCGGCCTCGGCAATGTCGAGGTGGTGGGGTTCGATGCCCTGCTGATGAGGTTCGCCCGGGCGCAGGGAGCGAGCATGATCGTGCGCGGCCTGCGCGCCGTCGCCGACTTCGAATACGAATACCAGATGGCGGGCATGAACCAGCAGATCGACGCCGAGATCGAGACCGTGTTCCTGATGGCCGACGTTTCGCTCCAGCCGATCGCCAGCAAGCTGGTCAAGGAGATCGCCATCTACGGCGGCGACATCGCCCCGTTCGTGAGCAAGGCCGTGTGCGACGATGTGGTCGCGCGCGTCGGGCGCATCGGCCGCAAGGGCGATTGCTGACCTAACGCTGCCGTTGTTGGCCGAACATGCCCGTTCATATCGAGCGGAGCGCGTAGCGCGTAGTCGAGATACGGTGCGGAATGTGCGCGTGTCTCGACTTCGCTCGACACGAACGGGGTGGGATCACAGCCATCGCGCCAAGCTATTCATTGCGCCGACAGCGGGCCATGCTAGAGCGCGCGGTCATTCCCGTTCGCTCCCAATTCACGGATTTTCGATGCTGAAGGCTTCCCTCGCGTTCCTGACCCTGGCGGCGCTGGCCGCCGCGCCCGCCCATGCGCTGGCCAAGCGCAGGGACGCCGCCGCCGAAGCCGCCGCGCCGGCCGATCCGGCCACTCTGGGCGCCTATGCCCCCGTCAATTACGACCTCACCCAGGACCGCGAGAACATCCTGGTGCTCGACCTGTCGAACGGGCAGCGCGTCCAGATCAGGCTGATGCCGCAATGGGCGCCCGAGCATGTCGCGCGGGTCAAGGCGCTGGCGAGCCAGGGCTTCTACAACAATGTCGTGTTCCACCGCGTGATCGACGGGTTCATGGCGCAGACGGGCGATCCGACGGGCACCGGACAGGGCGGGTCGGAGCTGCCCGACCTCAAGGCCGAGTTCAACCCGCAGCCGCATCTGCGCGGCACCGTCTCGATGGCCCGCGCCGCGACCGACGACAGCGCCAACAGCCAGTTCTTCATCGTCTTCTATCCGCGCTTCAGCCTGGACAAGAAATACACCGTGTTCGGGCGCGTGATCGACAACATGGCCGCGGTGGACGCGATCCAGCGCGGCGAGCCGCCCGAGAACCCGACGCGGATCGTCCAGGCCTCGCTGGCGAGCGAGAACAAGTCGGTTCCTGCGGTCGTGCCGCCGGCTCCGGCGATCACCGCCGACGATCTCAACAAGCCGATCGGCAATTGACGACCTATTGAGTCCCCGCGAAGGCGGGGACCTCGGTCGGGGTGGCGCTTGGCCGATGGAGATCCCCGCCTCCGCGGGGACTCGGTGAAATGCGCGTCGATCTGTTCGATTTCGACCTGCCGCCCGAGCGGATCGCGCTACGGCCCGCGCGGCCGCGCGATGCGGCGCGGATGCTGGTGGTGGGGCCGCAAGGGCCGTTCGAGGATGCGGGCGTGCGCGACCTGCCGCGCCTGTTGCGGCGCGGCGATGTGCTGGTGTTCAACGACACCCGCGTCATCCCCGCGCAGCTCGAAGGCCGGCGCGGAGACGCGAAGGTCGGCGTGACGCTGCACAAGCGAGTGGACCTCAGGCGCTGGCTGGCCTTCGTGCGCAACGCCAAACGGCTGCGCGAGGGCGACCGGATCGACTTCGCCGCCGGTGTCTCCGCCGGCGCGGAAACGCGGCATCCCGACGGAAGCTGGACGATCGCCTTCGTCGGCGACGAACCGGTCGAGGTGCTGCTCGAGCGCGCGGGCACGATGCCGCTGCCGCCCTATATCGCGGGCAAGCGCGGGACCGACGAGGCCGACCGCGCCGATTACCAGACCATGTTTGCCGCCCGGGACGGCGCGGTCGCCGCGCCCACCGCGGCGCTGCATTTCACGCCCGAGCTGATCGCCGCGCTCGATGCCGCCGGGGTCGCGCGCGAAACGCTGACGCTGCATGTCGGGGCGGGGACCTTCCTGCCGGTCAAGGCCGAGGACACCGCCGACCACGCGATGCACAGCGAATGGGGGCGGATCGAGCCCGATGTCGCCGCGCGCCTCAATGCCGCGCGCGCGCAAGGAGCGCGGATCGTCGCGGTCGGCACCACCAGCCTGCGCCTGCTCGAAAGCGCCGCCGACGAAGATGGCACGATCCGCCCCTTCGCAGGGGACACCGCGATCTTCATAACCCCGGGATACCGCTTCAAAGCGGTCGATGGCCTGATGACCAATTTCCACCTGCCCAGATCGACGCTGTTCATGCTGGTTTCCGCACTGATGGGGCGCGAGCGGATGCAGGCCGCCTATGCCCACGCGATCGCCCGGGAATACCGCTTCTATTCCTATGGCGATTCCTCGCTGTTGCTTCCGTGAGGCCGCGCACCTAAATCGCGTCGCATGTCCGAACCGATCCTCGAAATCGAGGGCCTCTCCAAAATCTATCCCGGCGGCCTGAAGGCGCTCGACAGCGTGGATCTGTCGATCCGCAAGGGCGAGATCTTCGCGCTGCTCGGCCCCAACGGCGCGGGCAAGACCACGCTGATCGGCGCCGTCTGCGGGCTGGTGCGCCCGACCGGTGGCACGATTCGCGCCTTCGGGCACGATCTCGCGCATGACTGGCGCGCAGCACGCCGCCGCATCGGTCTGGTCCCGCAGGAGATGGCCACCGACATGTTCGAGCCGGTGATCCGCACGGTCAATTATTCGCGCGGGCTGTTCGGCCTCGCTCCCGATCCGGCCAAGATCGAGGAGATCCTGCGTTCGCTCAGCCTGTGGGGCAGGAAGGACGAGCAGATCCGCAACCTCTCTGGCGGGATGAAGCGGCGCGTGCTGATCGCCAAGGCGCTGGCGCACGAGCCGGAGCTGCTGTTCCTCGACGAACCCACCGCCGGCGTCGATGTCGAGCTGCGCAAGGACATGTGGCGCCAGATCGGCGCGCTGCGCGCCGAGGGCGTGACCGTGATCCTGACTACCCACTACATCGAGGAGGCCGAGGAGATGGCCGACCGGGTCGGCATCATCGACAAGGGCCGGCTGCTGATGGTGGACGAGAAGGCCAAGATGATGGCCAGGCTCGGCCGTACCGAGGCGCTTTTCACGCTCGCCGCGCCTCTATCCCAACTACCTGCTGTCCTGGCGGACTATCCGGTGGAGTTGGAGAAGGACGGTCGGGTGCTGATCTATCGCGGTGGTGACGGCACGGGCAAGGGCAAGGCCGAGGTGGCGCAAGTGAGCAAGGCACTGGTCGCCGCGGGGGTCGATTACACCGGCATCGACGTCCACGAAAGCAGCCTCGAGGACATTTTCGTCCAGCTCATCGACCGCGACAAGGTGGCGGCATGAGCGGGTTCAACGCCGGTTTCAATGGGCGCGGCGCGTGGTCGATTTTCACTTTCGAGCTGCTGCGTTTCCTGCGCACCGCCTTCCAGTCGGTGCTGGCGCCGGTGCTCACCACCTCGCTCTATTTCATCGTCTTCGGCGCGGCGATCGGCAGCCAGATGCCCGATCTCGGCGGCGTGGACTACGGCGCTTTCATCATCCCGGGCCTGCTGATGCTCACGCTGCTCGGCGAGACGACCAGCAACGCCAGCTTCGGCATTTATATGCCGCGTTTCACCGGCACGATCTACGAGTTGCTTTCCGCCCCGGTCGGCACGGCGGAAACGCTGCTCGGCTTCGTCGGCGCGGCGGCGGTCAAGAGCCTGATCCTGGCGGCGATCATCCTCGCGACCGCGCGGCTGTTCGTCGATTACTCGATCGCCCATCCGCTGCTGGCGCTGGTCTACATCGTGCTCGTGGCCGCCGCCTTCGCGCTGTTCGGCTTCATCCTCGGCATCTGGGCCGACGGGTTCGAGAAGCTCGGCATCATCCCGATGCTGTTCCTGACCCCGCTGACGTTCCTCGGCGGCACCTTCTACTCGATCGACATGCTGCCCAAGCCGTGGGACACGATCGCGCTGTTCAACCCGATCGTCTATCTGGTCAGCGGGCTGCGTTGGGCCTTCTTCGGCACTTCCGACGTGAGCTTCGGCCTCTCGCTGGGCATCACGGTCGGCTTCCTGGCGCTCTGCGTGGTGGTCATCGCCTTCATCTTCCGCACCGGCTGGCGGCTCAGGACGTGAGCTTCGTGGGGGTTTATCCGCGCCGCCGCAGCCGCTAGCAACCGGGCGATGGCCCGTTCCGCATACCCCATGCTTGTGCTCGCAGCTGTCGCCGCTCCTGCCGCCGCCGAACTGCCGCAGCCCGTGCGCGCGATGATCGACGCGGCGATCGCGACCGGCGACGAGGGCAAGGTGCGCACGGTGGTCGAGCTGGCCAAGGCGACGAATCCCGCCGACGTTTCCGAGATCGAGGCGATCGACGCCGCCTTCCTGGCCGACCGGCGCGAGCAGCAGAAGCAGGCGGAGGCCCGCCGGATCGCCGCGATCCGCGAGGCGGGCCTGCTCGAGCGCTGGAAGGGACGCGGCGAACTCGGCGGCTCGCGCGCCACCGGCAACAGCCCCTCATTCGGCCTCGCCGCCGGGCTCGACATCAAGCGGGAGGGGATCGACTGGACCCACAGCCTGCGCGCCCGCGCCGATTACCAGCGCACCGGCGGGATCGTGACCCGCGAGAAGTACTTCGCCGCCTATGAGCCGCGCTTCCAGATCGGTAGCGACCTGTTCGCCTATGGGCTCGGCCAGTTCGAGCGTGACACGATCCAGGGGTACGATGCTCGCTACGCGGTCTCGGCCGGGCTGGGCTGGCAGGCCGTCCGCCGGCCCGACCTCAACCTCGCCCTCAAGGCCGGGCCGGCGCTGCGGCGCACCGAATTCACCACCGGCGAGACCGACACCCGCCTCGCCGGTCTGCTCGGCTTCGATTTCGACTGGACCTTCGCGGAGGGGGTCAAGCTGACGCAAAACACCAATATGGTCGCCGAGACGGGCGGGGCGGCGACGGTCATCTTCGATTCCCGCAACACCACGCTGGCGCTGGTGACCGGGCTGGAGGCGCGCATCACCGGCAAGCTCAGTTCGCGTTTCGCCTACCAGGTCGATTACGCGAGCCAGCCTCCCGCGGGCAAGGTGAGCACCGACACCATCTCCCGCGTCACGCTGGTGTACGGCTTTTAATGCCAGCACCGCGGTTCCGCTTCACCGTCGCGGCGACCGACGGCCGGGCCCGTACCGGCGCGATCGAGATGCGGCGCGGGACGATCCGCACGCCCGCCTTCATGCCCGTGGGCACCGCCGCCACCGTCAAGGCGATGAAGCCCGAGACCGTGCGCGCCACCGGCGCCGACATCATTCTCGGCAACACCTATCACCTGATGCTGCGCCCCGGCGCCGAGCGGGTTGCGCGGCTCGGTGGGCTCCACAAGTTCATGAACTGGCACGGCCCGATCCTGACCGACAGCGGCGGCTATCAGGTGATGAGCCTGTCCGACCTGCGCAAGCTGACCGAAGAAGGGGTCGAGTTCGCCAGCCATATCGACGGAAGCCGGCATATGCTCACCCCCGAGCGCTCGATGGAAATCCAGCGCCTGCTCGGCAGCGACATTGTCATGGCCTTCGACGAATGCCCGCGCGCCGACCGCCCGCTCGCCGAGATCGAGAAGAGCATGGAACTGTCGATGCGCTGGGCGAAGCGTAGCCGCGACGCCTTCGACGCCGGCGGCGAGCACGCCGGTCGCGCGGCGCTGTTCGGCATCCAGCAGGGCGCGCTCGACCAGGGCCTGCGCCGCCGCTCGGCCGAGGCGCTTACCGCGATCGGCTTCGACGGCTACGCGATCGGCGGGCTGGCGGTCGGCGAGGGGCAGGAGGCGATGTTCGCCACGCTCGACTTCGCCCCCGCGATGCTGCCCGCCGATGCTCCGCGCTATCTGATGGGCGTGGGCAAGCCCGACGATCTGGTCGGCGCGGTCGAGCGCGGGATCGACATGTTCGACTGTGTGCTTCCCACCCGTTCGGGCCGCAATGGCCAGGCCTTCACCTGGGCCGGCCCGCTCAACCTGCGCAATGCGCGCCATGCCGAGGACAGCGAGCCGCTCGACGACCGTTGCGCGTGCAGCGTCTGCGCCACCTACAGCCGCGCCTATCTCCACCACCTGATCAAGGCCGGCGAAATCCTCGGCGCGATGCTGCTGAGCGAACACAATGTCGCGTTCTATCAGCAACTGATGCAGGCCATGCGCGACGCGATCGGCGCGGGACGCTTCGCGGCCTTCGCCGGGAATTTCCGCCACGCCTATCTCGACGGCGGCTCGCATTTCGGGACTTGATTTCCCTGTCGCGGTGGGCAAAATCGTGCCGGGGAAACAGGGGGTTGCCATGCGGATATTGACCAAGGTTTGTGGCATGCTGCTGGCCTGCGCGGGGAGCGGCGCGCTGGCGCAGGCGGACGCCGGGGCACTGGCGAAGAAGTTCGGCGCGCTGGAAACGGTCGCCCAGGCCAGCCTCTCGCCCGACGGGGGCAAGGTCGCCTTCACCAGCGAGGCGACCATCGGGACGGTCGTCTATGTCGCCGATCTCGATGCCGGGGGCAAGCTGACGCGGGTCATGTCGCTGGCGCGCAGCTCCGGGCGGATCACGAGCTGTTCCTGGTCCGCCGCCACGCGCCTCGTCTGCCGCGCCTATTACGTGATCCCGACGCCTCAGGGGCTCATCTCCGCAACTCGCATGCACGCCGTCGATGCGGACGGAAAGAACCTGGTGGAGGTCACCGCGCCGCTCAGCTCCAACGCACGCGGAAGCTACCAGGACGGGGGCCGCATCATCGACTTCGATGTCGAAGGCAAGCAGGGTTCGGTGCTGATGACACGGCAGGTCCTGCCCGACGATACCATCGGCACCCGGCTTGGCTCCGCGCGCCGCGGCCTCGGCGTCGATCTGGTCGATACGCTGACGCGAAAGCGCGTTTCGGTCGAAAAGGCCAATGACGACGCCTTCGCCTACATCACCGATGGACACGGCACGGTGCGCGTCATGGGGACCGCGAGCGACAACAGCAGCGGCTATCTGAAGGGTGACGAAGAATTTTTCTTCCGCAAGCCCGGCGAGCGCAACTGGCAGCGTCTCTCGGTGCGCCGGGAAAACGGCAGCGGCTTCGTTCCGGTTCTGGTCGATGGCGCGAAGAACGTCGCCTACGGGTTCGATGACGACGGCGATTATCGTTCGCTCTACACCACGGCGCTCGACGGCTCCGGCGCCAAGACCAAGGTGCTGGGCAAGCCTGGCTTCGATGTCGACAGCCTGATCACCATCGGGCGCAACCGCCGGGTCGTGGGCGCGAGCTACGCGACGGAGCGGCGCGAGACCGAATATTTCGATCCCGACCTGCGCAAGCTGAGCGAGCAGCTCAGGCGCGCGCTGCCCGGTCAGCCGTCGGTGGACATCGTCGATGCGAGCCAGGACGAGAGCAAGCTGCTGGTGATCGCCTCGAGCGACACCTTGCCGGGACAGTTCTATCTCTACGACAAGACCAAGCGCGCGCTCGAGGAAGTGCTGCCGGTCCGGCCCGAGCTGGAAGGCGCGAAGCTCGCGACCATGCAGCCGATCTCGTTCAAGGCGGCGGACGGGACGATGATCCCGGGCTATCTGACCCTACCGCAGGGGAGCACCGGCAAGAACCTCCCCGCAATCGTCATGCCGCATGGAGGGCCCAGCGCGCGCGACGAGTGGGGCTTCGATTGGCTGTCGCAATACTACGCCAGCCGCGGCTTCGCCGTGCTCCAGCCGAATTATCGCGGCTCGGCGGGCTACGGGTCGGCGTTCTTCCAGAAGAACGGCTTCCAGGGGTGGCGCACGGCGATCGGCGACGTCAACGATGCCGGTCGCTGGCTCGTCGCGCAAGGCATCGCGGCGCCTGGCAAGCTGGCGATCGTCGGCTGGTCCTATGGCGGTTATGCGGCGCTCCAGTCGGCGGTGCTCGATCCGGCGCTCTACAAGGCCATAGTCGCGATCGCGCCGGTGGTCGATCTGGCCAAGCTGAAGGCCGATGCGATGACCTACACCAACGGACCCATCGTCGCCCGCTTCGTGGGGAGCGGTCCGCATGTGGCCGAGGGCTCGCCGGCGCAGAACGTCGAAAAGATCAAGGCGCCGGTGCTGATGTTCAGCGGCGATCGCGATCTCAACGTCGATGTCAGCCATCCGCGCCTGATGCACGATCGCCTGACCGACGCCGGCAAGGCCCCGATCTACGTCGAATTCCCGGGACTCGACCACCAGATCGCCGACGCCGCGGCGCGGACCCGCATACTATCGGAAAGCGACGCCTTCCTGCGCAAGAACCTCGGCCTGGCGGAATAGCCACCGCACCAACGGCAAAGGGCGGTCCTTCGCGCGAAGGACCGCCCTTCCTGAATACCGGTGAAGGTCCCGATCAGCGCGAGTAGAACTCGACCACCAGGTTCGGCTCCATGGTGACGGGGTAGGGCACCTCGTCGAGCTGGGGAACGCGGGTGAAGGTGATCTTGTCGGTGCCGTCGGGGCTGACGTAGTCGGGGATGTCGCGCTCCGCCAGGCCCTGGGCCTCGATCACCAGCGCCATGTCCTTGGCCTTGCCGCCCAGGCTGATCACGTCGCTCACGTTCACGCGGCGGCTGGCGATGTTGCACTTCACGCCGTTGACGCGGATGTGGCCGTGGCTGACGAGCTGGCGCGCGGCGAAGATGGTCGGCGCGAACTTGGCGCGGTAGACCACCATGTCGAGGCGGCGCTCGAGCAGGCCAATCAGGTTCTGCGAGGTGTCGCCCTTCATGCGGCTCGCTTCCTGGTAGGTGCTCTTGAACTGCTTCTCGGTCACATCGCCATAGTAGCCCTTGAGCTTCTGCTTGGCGCGCAGCTGCAGGCCGAAGTCGCTCGTCTTGCCCTTGCGGCGCTGGCCGTGCTGGCCGGGACCGTAGGAGCGCTTGTTGACCGGGGAGTTGGGGCGGCCCCAGATGTTCTCGCCCATCCGGCGGTCGAGCTTGTACTTGGCGCTCTGGCGCTTCGACATGATGTCGTATCCTTCGATTTGCTGTGCGAACCCCTGTGGTCCGCCTTGAACCCGGTCTCGCCCGATCGGCTACGTGCCGACCGCGATCGCCGCTTCACCGGGGTGCGGGATCAAATGCGAGGCGCGCGCTTAGCAGGATGCGCGCGAAAGGCAAGCCTCGACAGTACGGGCCGCTGCGGGCAGGGCGCGCGGCATGACCCACTACCTGCTACCTGACGCTTGCAAGACCATGACCGAAGTCCGGACCGGTGTCGATGCGACCGACCGCGAACTGATGGCGCTCATCGACCGCCGCTTCGGTTACATGCGTACCGCGGCCCGGATCAAGCCCGACCGCGGCACGGTGCGGGATGAAGCGCGCAAGGCGCAGGTAATCGCCAATGCCCGTGGCGATGCCCGGGCCCGCGGGTTACCTGCCGAGGAGCTCGCGGCGATCTGGGATCGGCTGGTGGAAGTCTCGATCGCCTATGAGCTGGCCGAGTGGGACAGCCGCAACCGAACCAAGTGACAGAGGATTAGCCTGGCTGGCGGCGGAACATTCCGGTGCGCTGGCTTTCGCTCGCGGCGTCCTTCGCGGCCTCCTGCTGTTTTTGCCAGGCGAGATTCGTTTGACACACACGCTTGCCACCGCCGAGGCGCGAACCCACCGGAGGATCTATCCGCTTGCAAACCACCGTGTCCGGATTCTTCACCGCCGGATCGTTGGCCGGGGCGAGACGCGCGGGCGCGTCCTGCGTCGCCGCGGCGGCGGGCGTGCCGATCAGTGCAATTGACGCGAAGGCGAAACAGAAGCTGGCCGAGATTTTCATCGTCGAGACCCTCATGTGGTGGATAGCTGCGATTTTCATACCATTTGTAAGGCGGCGATTCAAGATCGCTCCTGGCTCACCGGCGGCAAGGGCGTTCGCTCGAGCGCGCTGAGGACGCCGCGCAGGGTGCGTACCTCAAGATGGTTCCAGCCCGGTTTCGTCAGGATCGTGCGCAGGTTTGTCTGGGTCGCTTCCGCACGGCTGAGCGGTAGGAAATAGCCTTTAGGGGTAAGCAGCCGGGTGAAGTGAGCGATCAATCCCTCGAGCTCGCCCTGCGGCGCAGGAGGCAACAATTCCTCCTCTGTAGGCTGCGCGAGCTCCGCGAGTTTGGACCATTCGTAGGCCACCAGGATCACCGCCTGCGCAAGATTGAGCGAGCCGAATGCGGGATTGATCGGCACGGTGATGATAGTCCTGGCGAGGGCGACGTCGGCGGTTTCCAGCCCCGAACGCTCCGGCCCGAACAGTATCGCGCTTCGTCCGGGTTGCCGGTGGATGTTCCGTGCAGCATCTTCCGGCCTCTGCACCGGCTTGGTCACCCCGCGCTTGCGGACCGTGGTGGCATAGATGTGTGCGCAGTCGGCCACCGCATCGGCGGTGGTGGCGAACACCCGTGCCCGCTCCAGCACCACATCCGCGCCCGAGGCGGCGGGGCCGGCGGCGGGATTGGGCCAGCCGTCGCGCGGCTCGACCAGGCGTAACTCGGTCAGCCCGAAATTCAGCATGGCGCGAGCCGCCTTGCCGATGTTCTCGCCGAGTTGCGGACGGACAAGGACGATGACGGGTTTTTGGGTTCTCGGCTTTGCTGGAACCTGTCCTTCGACAAGCTGAGAACGAACGGGAGGAAATTCATCCCCCTCCTCCGTTCGTCCCGAGCCAAGTCGAGGGGCCCGGTCGAGCGGAGCCGAGACCGATCCGCGCTCTTTCGGCGGGATGGAGAAGTGTGAAAGCCGATCCCAGTCCTGCACGATCAGCGCTTCCTTCTTCGCCCGCGACCATTTCTTGATACGCAGTCCGGCGGCGAGGGCTTCCTCGCGCGTAGGCATTTCCTCCGCCCACATGAACTCGAGCGGCCGGCGCTCGGAGATGTAGCCGCCAAGCTCGCCCAATTGATGTTGTGCCCAGCGCTTGTCGATGTTGTCGGTGTGACCGACGTAATAGGTGCCGTCGGCGCAGCGCAGGATGTAGGTCAAAAAAGACATTGGCCGAGCTTAGGGCCTCGGCTTCGCTCGGCATAGTCCCTCGACAAGCTCGGGACGAACGGGATGAGGTTGCATCTTACCCAACCGTTCGTCCCGAGCGTATCGAGACCGCTTCAACTATTCCTTCGCGTCCTGCACCGAGCTCGCGAATGCCTCGAAATCGCGCGGCTCGGAGAAATCGCGGTAGACGCTGGCGAAGCGGATGTAGGCGACGGGATCGATCTGGCGCAGGCCCTCCATCACCAGTTCGCCGATCCGCTCGGAGGAAACCTCGCTGTCGCCCGCGGTCTCGACCTGGCGCTGGATGCCGCTGACGAGCTGGTCGATCCGCTCGGGCGCGACGCCGCGCTTGCGGCAGGCGAGCGTGAGCGAGCGCTCGAGCTTGCCGCGGTCGAAGGGCTCGCGCTTGCCGTCCGATTTCGCGACCGTGACCTCGCGCAACTGGACGCGCTCGAAGCTGGTGAAGCGCGCGCCG
The DNA here is from genome assembly GCA_019745075.1 of Qipengyuania sp. Lineage (GTDB taxonomy): Bacteria > Pseudomonadota > Alphaproteobacteria > Sphingomonadales > Sphingomonadaceae > Qipengyuania. The sequence goes on along the minus strand of JAIETR010000008.1, from coordinate 38,729 downwards.
CATTGGCCGCACTGGCGGCGGCGACGGATCGCCGCATTGTCCTCGGCGGGGCGGCTGTCCTTTACCTGGGTGTCGTCATGGGCGCAGAACGGACAGCGCATTCAAAGCACCCTATTATTTCTTGATCCTGTTGTAGAACGCGAAGCCGGCGCCGACCAGCGCGCCGATCGGCAGGCTGATCACCGGCAGCAGGGCGCCCGCCACCGCGCCGATCGCGGCGCCCGCCAGCACCGGCTTGGTCGAGGGATGGTCGAGTCCCTGCCTGGCCATACCCGAAATCTCGTTCTTGGCGTCCTCGACCCAATCGTTGCCCCGCTCTGGCCCACGCGGATTGTTCTCGTCCATAGCTCCGTCCTCAGGTTTCGGGGTTACAGGCCCGGATAGACCGGGAAGCGCGCGCACAGCTCGGCCACCCGGGTGCGCACGCTTTCCTCGATCTGACCATCGCCCTCTGGGCCGTTCTTGGCAAGGCCCTCGACGACCTCGGAGATTAGCTTGCCGATCGCGCGAAACTCGCCCGCGCCGAAGCCGCGGGTGGTGCCCGCCGGCGTGCCGAGGCGGATGCCGCTGGTCACGAAGGGACTCCTGGTGTCGTAGGGGATGCCGTTCTTGTTGGCGGTGAGCCAGGCCCGGTCGAGGCCCTTCTCGGCATCCTTGCCGGTGACATTCTTCGCGGAAAGATCGACCAGCATCAGATGGTTGTCGGTCCCGCCCGAGACCACCCGCAGCCCATTCTCCTCGAGACTGGCGGCGAGCGCGCGCGCGTTCTCGACCACGCGGCGGGCGTAGAGCTTGAACTCGGGCCGCAGCGCCTCGCGGAAGGCGACCGCCTTGGCGGCGATCACATGCATCAGCGGCCCGCCCTGGAGCCCGGGGAACACCGCCATGTTGAGCGGCTTGGTCAGCTCCTCCTCGTCCCACAGGATCACGCCCGAGCGCGGGCCCCGCAGGCTCTTGTGCGTGGTGGTGGTGACGATATGCGCGTGCGGGAAGGGCGAGGAATGCACGCCGCCCGCCACCAGCCCGGCGATATGGCTCATATCCACCATCAGCGTGGCGCCGACCTCGTCCGCGACGTGGCGGAACGCCGCCCAGTTCCAGATCCGCGAATAGGCTGTGCCGCCGGCGATGATCAGCCTGGGCCTGTTCGCCTTCGCGACCGCCATCACCTCGTCCATGTCGATCAGCTCGTTGTCCTTGCGCACGCCGTAGCTGACCGGATTGAACCACTTGCCGCTCATGTTGACGGGGCTGCCGTGGGTGAGGTGGCCGCCCGAGTTGAGGTCGAGCCCCATGAAGGTGTCGCCGGGCTGGAGCAGCGCCAGGAACACCGCCTGGTTCATCTGGCTGCCGCTGTTGGGCTGGACATTGGCGAAGCGGCAGCCGAACAGCTGTTTCGCGCGCTCGATCGCCAGCGTCTCGACCACATCGGCATAGTCGCAGCCGCCATAATAGCGCTTGCCCGGATAGCCCTCGGCATATTTGTTGGTGAACACGCTCCCGGTCGCCTCGAGCACCGCGCGGCTGGCGATGTTCTCGCTCGCGATCAGCTCGATCTTGTCCTGCTGGCGCTTCAGCTCGCCGCGCACGGCGGCGAAGACCTCGGGGTCGGCAGCCTCGAGCGTGTCGGTCCAGAAGCGGTCGGGAGCGTCGCGCAATGTGCTTCGAGACAGGTCCTCTGCCTTCGGCTTCGGCCCCTCCTCAGCACGAACGGAATTGGAAGACATCTGTCCCCCTCTCCGTTCGTCCTGAGGAGGCGAGGACGAAGTCCGAGCCGTCTCGAAGGACTTGGAAGGCGTCGATATGTCGGCTGCGCTCATTGGTGCGGTTCGATCCTGTCGATGGGGTGGGGCGGGGTGCCGAGCTTGTCGACGCGGCGCTGGTGGCGCCCGCCGGAGAATTCGGTGCCCAAGAAGGCGGTGAGGCAGGCCTTGGCCATGTCGGGCCCGGTCAGCCGCGCGCCCAGGGCGATGACATTGGCGTCGTTATGCTCGCGGGCGAGCGCGGCCGAGAGCGGTTCGCTGACCCGCGCGCAGCGCACCAGCGGATTGCGGTTGACCGCGATCGAGATACCAATGCCGCTGCCGCACAGCGCCACGCCGAACCGGGCGGTGCCTTCGGCCACCACCGCGGCGAGATCGTAGCCGAAGTCGGGATAATCGACGCTTTCGGCGGTCCCTGGCCCGAGGTCGGCGACCTCGTGCCCCTGCTCGAGCAGCCACTCGCGCAGGTCCGCCTTGAGGTCGATGGCGGCATGGTCGGAGGCGATGGCGATGCGCATGGGGTGGCCATAGTGCAGGGTGACGCGTCCCGCCACCCTGATGGCGCAATTCTCTGCCTTCCAACATGTATGCACGGTCGTCGCGCGAGCCGAGCATGACCCAGGCGCCGCCGAGTCGCTCCGGGTTGCCGGCTGGTCGGGGCCAGCGAAGGCAATCGTTCTCTTCGACAGAGGTTAGTGGCTCGTTAGCCTTTCTGGGGCAGGTTGCACGCTATAAGATCGGCAGGACGAATGAGCGCTCATCCATCGCCTCGAATTCTCAACGTCGCCGGCACCCGGCTGGCGCCAGTCGAGAATGACTCGATCGATCGTATCCTGGCTGCGGTGCGGGAGCATCTGGGAGCCGAGATCGCTTTTGTTTCGCGCTACGTCGATGGTGGGATGAAGGAACTCACCAACGTGGTGTCCGATCTCGAACTCCCGATGGGGCCGGGTTTCGTCGACCGGCGCGAAGACAGCTATTGCTGGCACATCGCCGAAGGCCGGCTTCCCGAGCTGATCCAGGACGCGGCCGATTTCCCGTTCACCAAGACGATGGCGATCACCGAATTTCTGCCCGTGGGATGCCATCTCAACACGCCGCTGCGGCTTTCCGACGGCACCTTGTATGGCAGCTTCTGCTGTCTCAGCCGCAAGGCGGATCGCAGCCTGACCGAGCGCGACCTGGGCGTTTTGCGCGCCTTCGCAGCACTGGCGGTGGAGCAAATCGAGACGTCCGTGGAAGGGGACGCTCGCCGGCTTACGCTCGAAACGGCAATCGGCGGGGTGCTCGCGAGCGAGGCGATCACCATCTTCCATCAGCCCATCGTCGAGCTGGTGTCCGAAGAAGCACGCGGCGTGGAATGCCTCGCGCGCTTTGCCGATTCGGCGCTGCGCGGCCCCGACGCCTGGTTCAACGAGGCGGCGGAGATCGGGCGGGGGCCGGAACTCGAGCTGCTGGCCATGCGGCTGGCGCTGGCCACGGGCGCAACTTTACCGCCGGGCCAATATCTCTCCCTCAACGCTTCGCCGGAAGCGATTTTGTCGGGGCAGCTGGAGGAATTGCTCGAAGGCTCCGACCGGATGCGGCTGGTACTCGAGGTCACAGAGCACCAGAAAGTGAGCAATTTCGACGCGCTGCGTCAGGCGCTTTCCCGCCTTTCAGCTCACGCCCGGATCGCTATCGACGATGTCGGCGCGGGCTATGCGGGATTGCGTCACCTCGTCGATCTCGGCCCCGATCTGCTCAAGCTGGACATGAGCCTGACCCGCGATGTGCATCTCGACGCAGCGCGCCGCGCGCTGGCCGGGGCCCTGGTGCGCTTCGCGGCCGATATGGGATCCAAAGTCATCGCGGAAGGAATCGAATGCGCCGAGGAGAAAGCCGTGCTGGCCGACCTCGGCGTCGATTACGGGCAGGGCTACTTCTTCGGCCGGCCGGCTCCGGCACAGGCCTTCGATTGACCGGGCGCGCGACCTCCCGGCCTATTGGTCCGGAAAGCTCCGCATCTTCCGCGACCGGCTCGAGCAGCCATTCGCGCACGTCCGCCTTGAGCTCGATGGCGGCATGGTCCCTCGCTACCCGAAACGGGCTGCCGACATCGCGCAGGACCTATCGCGGCTTGAAGCGCCTGCGAGGGCTGTTCTGGACAATGGGCAAAACCCAGTTCCCAAAGGACTCGGCGTGCAGCCGATACTCGCCAAAGCTCCTCGCGGCCTCCGAGAGCGATGCCAGGCTGACCGAACATTGGAGCCTGCGCTGACTTTGCGAATCGACTTTCGGGTTGAGGACGATTTGCGTTGCACGGGCCGCGAGAAGTGAACGCTGTTCCCGCGCCCAGCGCCTCGCTTCGACATGCGCTCCGAGGGGAAATCGGCTCAGAAGCAAGCCGTTGTGGAAATCGTTGACCACTTGCGAGGTCAATGATCCTTGCAAATACGCGAGAGCCTGAGGTGTGAGGATGAACTCGTGAACCTCGGCAAATTCCTTGCGGTCCGCTACTTGCAGGTATCTGCCCACGATCATGCGGTAGGGCCCGCCTTTGTCGAAAAATCGCCGCGCGTCGGATAGCGCCACGACCTTGTTGCCGGTTGTCTTGACGCTGGTCGGCAGACCCCTCTCCCGATCGAACCGCGCCTCGATGTCGAATCCCGATGTGGGCGAGCGGCCCTGGTCCGCCGATCCGGGAAACAGACCACTGGCCTTGACGAAATCCTCGAACCGCTTTCCGTGGGACTGGTCAGCCATCAACCGTGGCTTTGTGCATAAGCCGCCACGAGTTCGCCCTTCCCGATGCTGGGATTGCCGGCGGTTCGCCACTTCACCGCGTTCCAATCCAGTGCCGCGAGCCGTTCGAAGAGATTTGACGGGGCAATGTGACTCTTCAGAAAGTAGTGAGATTGCGGAGATTTCGCGAGCCCTTCGCGCGACACGAGGCCGGCCCTCGCCCCCACTCGCTGGAACGCGAAATCCGCGATCGAGGCCGAGACAAACGAGAAGTGGTCGTGACTGAATCGGCGAGCGATCTTTGGCCGCGCCAGCGACCGTTTTTCCCAAATCTGGAAAACCGTCGGAACCCGATACACCTCGTCCTCGAAGAGGAACGAATCTTCCGCCAGGACTCGTTCGAACATCAGGTGCATATTGGGGTGAAGCCTGTCGATGAACGCTTGCTTCTGGAACGTACGCGGCAGAATGAACGCCACGATATCGCCAAACCGCGCCGCGTGATCGAAGAACCGCCTCGCTAGCGAAGAATTCTTTCCGAATGGCGGGTTCCCTATGAAAACCATTTTTCGCGTCGCGCGGCCAGGATTCCACAGAAGGAAATCCATGCAGGAGACGTCGCGGCTCTTGGGGGCGACATCTATGGCAATGCGAGGAAAGGGCATGGCCTCGAGGAACGCTCCGTCTCCGGCAGAAGGCTCGATCCACAACCAGCTATCCGGGCGACATGCCAGGAAACGCCGAACATCGGCAACACATCCGGCGGCAATGTCTCTTTGCGTATAGAATTGGTCGAGCGCGCGGGAACTCATGCCTAGGGTTGTACCCCCATTGTTCTCCAGGTCAAGTACGTCGGAAAGCGCGCCGGCAATGTCTATGGTAATCGACTCGCAGGAGTCCTACTGATCCAGGAAACTGCGCATCTTCCGCGACCGGCTCGGGTGCTTCAGCTTGCGCAGCGCTTTTGCCTCGATTTGCCTGATCCGCTCGCGCGTCACGCTGAACTGCTGGCCCACTTTCTCGAGCGTGTGGTCGGTGTTCATGCCGATGCCGAAGCCTGTCCCGAGCAGCGCCGAAGGGCGCTTGCGCAGCACGCGTCCCTCGCGCGGGGTCAGGCGGTTCCCACGATGGCGTTCAATGTCTCGCTCAGCGTATTGCAATCTCGCTCGGCCAGCATTCCGAGGCGGCGAATGACAAGCGATCCTTCGAGCGTTGCGATGACTGGCTTGATCGCGGAGGATTTGAGCAAACCAGCTTCCTGCCAGCCATCGATCACAACATCATCCGGGCGCGCATCGCCACGAAGCTGGCTCGTCACCGGCATCAAGATCACGTCCGGATGGCGCGCGTTATACGCCTCTGCGCTGATGACGACCGCGGGGCGCCGTTTGGCAGAGGTTTGATCGGTGAAGGGGAAGGGCACGAGCACGATATCGCCGAACGCGAGCGCGCCGGTGTCAGAGGGCATCGTAGACGTCGTCTTCCGGGTTTGCCCAGATTCTGGCGAAGGCGGGCGCGCTGGCGTCGCGGGCGGCGGTGCGGAGCGCGATTTCACTTTCGCGCTGGCCGATGAAGTCCACGAAATCCTCGACCTCGGCCACGCGGGCGCGCGGCAGAGCGCCGATCTTGCGGATCAAGGCCTCAGGGACAGCCTTGGGGTTATGCGCCGTTGCCACGGTTTGCATCTAGCGCAGCGCGAGGATAATTTCCAGCGCCCCTACTGATCCAGGAAACTGCGCATCTTCCGCGACCGCGACGGATGCTTCAGCTTGCGCAGCGCTTTTGCCTCGATTTGCCTGATCCGCTCGCGCGTCACGCTGAACTGCTGGCCGACCTCTTCCAAAGTGTGGTCGGTGTTCATGCCGATGCCGAAGCGCATGCGCAGCACGCGCTCCTCGCGCGGGGTCAGGCTGGCGAGGACGCGGGTCACGGTTTCCTTGAGGTTCGCCTGGATCGCGGCGTCGACGGGGATGACCGCGTTCTTGTCCTCGATGAAATCGCCGAGGTGGCTGTCCTCCTCGTCGCCGATCGGGGTTTCGAGGCTGATCGGCTCCTTGGCGATCTTCATCACCTTGCGGACTTTCTCGAGCGGCATCGACAGGCGCTGCGCCATCTCCTCGGGGGTGGGCTCGCGGCCTTCCTCGTGGAGGAACTGGCGGCTGGTGCGGACCAGCTTGTTGATCGTCTCGATCATGTGGACCGGGATGCGGATGGTGCGCGCCTGATCGGCGATCGAGCGGGTGATCGCCTGGCGAATCCACCAGGTGGCATAGGTGCTGAACTTGTAGCCGCGGCGGTATTCGAACTTGTCGACCGCCTTCATCAGCCCGATGTTGCCCTCCTGGATCAGGTCGAGGAATTGCAGGCCCCGGTTGGTGTATTTCTTGGCGATCGAAATCACCAGGCGCAGGTTCGCCTCGACCATTTCCTTCTTGGCGATGCGCGCCTCGCGCTCGCCCTTCTGGACCATGTTGACGATGCGGCGGAACTCGGGGAGCGACATGCCGGTCTGGCTGGCGATGTCGCTGATCTCGAGGCGGATGCGCTCGATCGCATCGCCCTCCTTGTCGGCGAAGGCGGCCCATTTCTTGTCCTTGCCGGCGCGATCGGTCAGCCAGCCCTCGTCGAGCTCGTTGCCGATATAGGCGTCGAGGAATTCGCCGCGCTTGACCTTGTGGCGCTCGGCCAGGCGCAGCATCTGCCCGCCCAGCGCGGTCAGCCGGCGGTTGAAGGCATAGAGGTTGTCGACCAGGAACTCGATCTTGGTCGCGTGGAACTGCACGCTCTCGACCTCGGCGGTGAGCTGTTCGCGCAGCGTTTCGTACTTCCTCTCCTTGGCGGGAGGGTAAATCTCGCCGCGGCCGAGCACCTCGACCCGCTCGGCCTGCTGCTTTTCGAACTTGCCGAAATAGTCGGCGATGCGCGCGAAGCGCTCGAGCGCCTCGGGCTTCAATGCCGCCTCCATCTGGGCGAGCGACATGGTGTTGTCTTCTTCCTCGTCCTCCTCGCGCCGCGGCGGCGGAGCCTCGCCATCCTCGTCGTCCTCGTCGCGCTGCGCGGGCTCGTCCTCGACCTCTTCCTCTTCGCGGATGGTCGGGCCGGCGGTGGCTTCGGAGATCTCGCCGTCGTCGTCCTCTTCCTCGGCGTCGTCCGCCATCTTGTCGGCGGGCGGCTCCTTGGAAAGCATCGCATCGAGGTCGAGGATTTCGCGCAACTGCATCTCGCCGGCGTTGAGCGCGTCGGACCACTGGATGATGGCGTGGAAGGTGATCGGGCTTTCGCACAGCCCCATGATCATCATGTCGCGCCCGGCCTCGATGCGCTTGGCGATCGCGATCTCGCCCTCGCGGCTCAGCAGTTCGACCGCGCCCATCTCGCGCAGGTACATGCGCACCGGATCGTCGGTGCGCTCGCCCGCGGCGAGCTTGCGGGTGACATTGGTGGTCGGCTTGCGTTCGGAGCCCCCGGCATCCTCGTCCTCGCCATCGTCGCCGGCGGAGACCTCCTCGACCTCGTCGTCGCGGTCGCCCTCGGCCTCGCCTTCCTCGTCGCTCTCGACGATCTGGACGCCCATGTCGCTGAGCGCGGACTGGATGTCCTCGATCTGATCGGAGCTCATCTCGCCCTGCGGCAGCGCCGAATTGAGCTCGTCATAGGTGACGTAGCCCTTCTTCTTGGCCTTCGCGATCAGCTTCTTGATATCGGCGTCGTTGAGCTCGATCAGCGGCGCGTCGCCATCGTCGGTGGGCTTGCTGGTGGTGGCCATGCGTGGTTCAATCCGTAGCGGGCGCTTCCGCCGCCGGGGCGGGGGGAGCACAAAGAGGTTGGCGGGCCGTGGCGGCGCGCTTGCGCCCGAAACGCTTCAACCGCGCTTCCAGGGCCAGCAGCCGCTCGCGCAGGCCGCCCTGTTCGGCGATCGAGCCTTCCGGGTCGTGCTCGAAACGCGCGGTGGCGGCCGCGAGCGCGGCTTCCAGCGCGGGCCTCTCGACCAGCAGCGACACGGCCTCGGCCAAATCCTCGCGCGCTTCGTCCGGAGAAGTGCCTTCATGGAGGAAGGCATAGCGATTTCTGTCCGGTAGGGCAGGCAGGCCGATTGCCCCCGATATGGGCGATGTGTCCCGCGAATCAAGCGATTCCGACAGCTCGAGCAACGCATCGATCGCGGGGGCGACATTTCTGTCACGCCGGGCGAGGCTCAGCAGCGCCTCCTCGTGGCGCGCGATTTCGCGCGGATGGCGCGCCAGACCCGCCAGGACCGCGGCGGCGAAACTGTCTCTCGCGCCGCCGCGCGCCAGCTGCTGGAGCCGCGCGGTGATCGCGGGCGAGGATCGCCGCGGCGCTTCGGCATGGCGCTGGCCGGGCTTCCACTCGCGTGCGGGACGCGGCGGGAAGGCGAAGGCGGAGAATTTCTCGAGCAGGTCGCGGCGATAGAGCGCGCGAATGTCGGGGTGCTGGATAGTGTCGACGAGTTCGAGCAAGCGCGCCTTGAGCCCGGCCTTGTCCTCGGGCGAGGCGAGCGGGCTGGCCGAGCGTTCGAACTGCCACAGCGCATCGGCGAGCGGCTGGGGCGCGGCGAGCAACGCCTCGATCGCGCCCGCGCCCTGCTGGCGAATCAGATCGTCGGGATCGAGCCCGGCGGGCAGGCGCACGATGCCAAGGCTATGGCCGGGGCGCAGCAGCGGCAGCGCGCGGGCGATGGCCTTCATCGCCGCGCGCTGGCCCGCCGCGTCGCCGTCGAGGCACAGGATCGGGCGCTCGACCTGGCGCCACAGCAGCTCGATCTGGTGCTCGGTCAGCGCGGTGCCCATCGGCGCCACCGCCTCGGCGATTCCCGCCTGCGCCAGCGCGATCGCGTCCATGTAGCCTTCGACCACCACCATCCGCCCGCTCCTTCGCGCGGCGGGCGCGGCGCGGTGGAGGTTGTAGAGCGTGCGCCCCTTGTCGAAGAGCGGGGTGTCGGGGCTGTTGAGATATTTCGCGCCGCCCCCGTTCTTGGCGGCGTCCGTGGCGAGCGTGCGCCCGCCGAAGGCGATGACCTGTCCGCGGGCGTCGTGGATCGGCAGCATCAGACGGCCGCGGAAACGATCGTAATGTTCCTTGCCTCCCTCCTCGGGCGCGATCCGCATCCCCGCCTCGACCAGCAAGGCCTCGTCGAAGCTGAGCGCGGCTTTCAGCGCCTGCCGCTCGTCGGGAGCATAGCCGAAGCCGAATTCGCGCGCGGTCGCATCCGAAATCCCGCGCCGCGCGAGATAGCTTCGCGCCTCCGCGCCATCGCTGGACCGCAGCTTCTCCACGAACCAGGCCTGCGCCGCCTCGGTGACATCGGTCAGGCCGGCGCGCCTTTCCGCCTGCTTCGCGGCGCGCGGATCGGGTGCGGGCACTTCGAGCCCGGCCTCCGCCGCCAGCTCCTTGACCGCGTCCATGAAAGCCAGGCCCTGGTGATCGGTCAGCCAGCGGATTGCGTCCCCATGCGCCTGGCAGCCGAAGCAATGGTAGAAGCCCTTGGCGTCGTTGACGTAGAACGAGGGCGATTTCTCGTCGTGGAACGGGCAGCACGCCTTGAACTCGCGGCCGGCCTTGGTCAGCCGCACGCTTCGCCCAATCACGGCCGACAGCGTGATTCGCGCCCGCAGCGCATCGAGCCATTGCGGGGTCAGCATGGCGGTTCTGCTCTTTGTGTCTCGACTTCGCTCGACACGAACGGAGGTTGTTCTGGACACGAAGAGGTCTGAGATCCAGCACTAACCTCCCCGTTCGTGTCGAGCGAAGTCGAGACACGCTCGCGCGGCGGCTTGGCGAAGTGCGATAAACTTGCCCAGTCCTGTGCCGCCAGCGCTTCCTTTTTCGCCCGCGACCATTTCTTCACCACCAGCTCGCTCGACAGCGCTTCGTAACGGGTCGCGAACTCCTGCGCCCAGATCAAGGTTACGGGCCTTCGCCTGGTCGTGAACCCGCAGTATCCGCCGTGAACATGTTCGGCATACCGCCGCTCGAGGTCATCGGTGTGCCCGGTGTAATATTTCCCGTCGGCGCATTTCAGGATGTAGCACCAGATGGGCATAGGACAGTCCGGGTCAGGTGTCTCGACTTCGCTCGACACGAACGGAAGTTGGAAGGAACCTACTCTGCCGTTCGCCTCGAGCGAAGTCGAGAGGCCGTCAGGGCGAGTTTTCCACCTGTTCCGCCGGGAAGGGCGCCGTGACCTCGGCGTGTTTGCCCGCGTATTCGATGCGGTACGCCGCCACCGGTTTCCCCGGCGCGCGCGTCGATTGCCACCACAGCGTGATCGGTTGGCCCGCCCGCCAGCCGCTGCCCTGGGTCACCCGCCAGATCAGCCGATTCTCGTCGAGCATGACCGTCAGCGCGTCCTCCGCCCCCAGCGCCGCCGCCGCTTCGGCGCGGGAGAAGCCGACCGCGCCTTCGAAGCCGGGCGCGGCGCGGGTCATCCCGACCAGTTCGGCGGGCGCCTCGACCGGCGCGAGCGGGGATTCGCCCGCGCCTGGGGAGGCAACCGGCGACGGAACGGGCCGGGGCTGCTCATGCGCCCGGGGCGTGATGGTCAGCACATAGGTCAACACGGCCCCCTCGGGCAGCGAAGCGGGATCGCAGGCGATCGTTCCCTTGGGACAGGCCACGAAGGCGGTTACCCGCGCCACTCCGTCGCCCACCTCGACATTGGTCGGTTCCATGCCGGCGACATGCGCGCCGAGCATCGCTGGGTCGAAATCGGCGGCGACCAGCGTACGCGGCGCGGCGAGCGTGGGTGTCGGCGAGGGGGCGGCCTCCGGCGCGGGCTCGGCCGAGCACCCGGCGAACAGCGCCAGCGCGGGAAGCACCGAAAGCCGCATCAGGACAGCGCCTCCTTCACCAGCCCGCTCGCCTTGCTCATGTCGAGGCTGGTGGCGTGGCGCGCCTTCAGCTCCGCCATGACGCGGCCCATGTCCTTGACGCTGGTCGCGCCCAGCTCGGCCTTGATCGCGGCGATGGCGGCGCGGGTCTCGGCTTCGCTCATCTGCTGGGGCAGGAACTCCTCGATCACCGCGAGTTCGCCCTTCTCCTGGTCGGCGAGCTCGGTGCGGCCGCCGCTTTCGAACATCCCGATCGATTCGCGGCGCTGCTTGGCCATCTTCATCAGCACCTCGACCACCAGAGCGTCGTCCTCGGGCTTCTGCGAAGCGGTGCGCAGCTCGATGTCGCGGTCCTTGATCTTGGCGCCGATCAGGCGGAGCGCGGCGGTGCGCTGCTTGTCGCCCGCTTTCATGGCGGTGACGGTGGCGGTCTTGATGGTGTCGCGGATCATGGTGCGGTCTATTCTGTGGATGGGTTGCCGTTCCCATAGGCCCGCCCGCCGCAAAACCAACCCCGCCAGTTGACGCGGGGGGAGGGGGCCTATAGCGCCCGCCACTTAGCACACATCGCCGCAAACCCGACACGGAGCGCCCATGGCCCGATCCGCCTCTCCGCACGCGCAACCTCCCGGAGCCACGGGCGTGCTCGTGTTCGCGGACGGCACGGTGATCTGGGGCCAGGGCTTCGGGCACGAGGGGCAGGCGGTGGGCGAGCTGTGCTTCAACACCGCCATGACCGGCTACCAGGAGGTGATGACCGATCCCTCCTACGATGCGCAGGTGGTCTGCTTCACCTTCCCGCATATCGGCAATGTCGGGGCGAACCCCGAGGACGTCGAAAGCAAGGGGCTGGGCGCGGTCGGCTGCGTGGTGCGCGAGACGATCACGCCCCATTCGAGCTTCCGCGCAAGGCAAGAGTTCGGCGACTGGCTCAAGGGCCAGGGCAAGATCGGACTGGCGGGGGTCGACACCCGCGCCTTGACCCGCAAGGTCCGACTCGAGGGCGCGCCCAATGTGGCGATCGCGCACGACCCCAGGGGCGAGTTCGACCTCAAGGCGTTGCGGCGGCAGGCGCGGGAATGGAGCGGGCTGGAGGGGCTCGACCTCGTGCCTAAGGTGACGCGCCAGGAACAGGAGGCGTGGGGCGGCGGCGCCTGGACGCTCGGCAAGGGGTATGCCGAAAAGCCCCTCCCCTTCAGGGGAGGGGTTGGGGTGGGGCCTGTTGCAAGTCGCGGCTCCGACGACAGCCCCCTCCCCCCGACCCCCTCCCCTGAAGGGGAGGGGGAGAAGAAGCCCCACGTCGTCGCCATCGACTATGGCTCGAAGGACAACATCTTCCGCGACCTCGCTCGGGCCGGCGCGAAGGTGACGGTGGTGCCCGCGCGCACCTCGCTGGCGGAGATCATGGCGCTGAATCCCGATGGCGTTTTTCTCTCCAACGGCCCCGGGGATCCGGCGGCGACGGGGACATACGCGGTGCCGGTGATCAAGGGCCTGCTGGAGGCGGATTTGCCGCTGTTCGGCATCTGCCTCGGCCACCAGATGCTCGGCCTCGCCGCCGGGGCCAGGACCGCCAAGATGCACCAGGGCCACCGCGGCGCCAATCATCCGGTGAAGCGCCTGGCGGACGGCGCGGTCGAGATCACCAGCATGAACCACGGCTTCGCGGTCGATAACGCGACCCTGCCGCCCGGCGTCGAGGAAACCCACGTCTCGCTCTTCGACGGCACCAATTGCGGGATTTCGATCACGGGGAAACGGGCGTTCGGCGTCCAATACCATCCGGAGGCGAGCCCCGGCCCACAGGACAGTTTTTATCTGTTCGAGAAGTTCGTGGGGATGTTGGGGTGAGTGATTTGGATCTGTCAGTCGCTGGCGACGACGATCGCTGGATGCTTTTGGAGCGCGTCTCAGCTGAGAACTTGTCTCTTATTGTTCGGTCCCGGATCAACCCAACAGTTACGAGCTTCGCCGCGGCCCACGGGGTCGTTGCTGTAATCTGTGATGTGCTTCCGCAGCATGTTCGTGACGACGGTTTCCCGAGTTGCTTAGATGACCTCCACGCTCTTGAGGATACGATCATCGCGACGATCGCGAATTCAGGTGTTCCCGCGTTCCATACGGCCTCTGCGACGGGCGATGGGAGGCGAGTGCTGTATGTGGCGGCAGACACAGATTTGGATCTTGCCGCGATCCTAAGCACCATTCCGAGCGACGTTGCACTTCTGTCAGAGTTTAGTGACCTGGACTTTGACGTTTATCAAGACTTCGTCTCACCGACCAAACTCGACACCCAATTTAACGGTGATCGCGGCGTGATGGCGAGCCTTGCCGAGCAAGGAGACGATGGCGCTATCCCTAGGAAGATCGATTTCTGGCTCTATGGCGAACGTCAGGGGCTTGATCAGGCGGTGAAGCGCCTTTTGGGTGTCGGGTTTGCTGTCGATCACTGGCTGGAAGATCCCTTTGGCGTCGTACTCACGATTGAATCGTCAGCCGACATGACCAGCTTTCGCGATCTCACGCCGTTGTTGCTGGAAACTGCCGAAGAGTTTGGAGTGGTCTACGATGGCTGGGAAACTTTCGTCGTAGGCGCAGAAGTTTCGCGGCCCCCGACCAGCGCAAAACCCTCACTGTGGGGCCGCCTGCTCGGCCAGAAAAAGAACTAGATGCCCAAACGCACTGACATTTCCTCGATCCTCGTCATCGGCGCCGGACCCATCATCATCGGGCAGGCGTGCGAGTTCGACTATTCGGGCACGCAGGCGATCAAGGCGTTGAAGGAGGAGGGCTACCGCGTGGTCCTCGTCAACTCCAACCCGGCCACGATCATGACCGATCCCGAGATGGCCGACGCCACCTATGTCGAGCCGATCACGCCGGAAATCGTGGCCAAGATCATCGCCAAGGAGCGGCCCGACGCGCTGCTGCCGACGATGGGCGGGCAGACCGCCTTGAACTGCGCGCTCGATCTCGAGCGGATGGGCGTGCTCGAGAAGTTCGGCGTGCAGATGATCGGCGCCAATGCCGACGCCATCGACAAGGCCGAGGACCGCCAGCGCTTCCGCGAGGCGATGGACAGGATCGGGCTCGAAAGCGCGCGCAGCGGCGTGGCGCACAATGTCGAGGAAGCCTTCGCGGTGCTCGAGCGCACGGGCCTGCCCGCCATCATCCGCCCCAGCTTCACCCTCGGGGGCACGGGCGGCGGCATCGCCTACAACAAGGCCGAGTTCGAGGCGATCGTCCGCTCCGGCCTCGACGCCAGCCCCACCACCGAAGTCCTGATCGAGGAATCGCTGCTGGGCTGGAAAGAGTTCGAGATGGAGGTGGTGCGCGACCGCAGGGACAACGCGATCATCGTCTGCTCGATCGAGAACGTCGATCCGATGGGAGTGCACACCGGCGACAGCATCACGGTCGCCCCGGCGCTGACGCTGACCGACAAGGAATACCAGATCATGCGCAACGCGAGTATCGCTTGCCTGCGCGAAATCGGTGTCGAGACAGGCGGTTCGAACGTCCAATTCGCAGTCGATCCGAAGTCCGGTCGGCTTATCGTGATCGAAATGAACCCGCGCGTGTCGCGCAGTTCGGCGCTCGCCTCCAAGGCTACCGGCTTCCCTATCGCGCGCGTCGCGGCGAAGCTGGCCGTCGGCTACACGCTCGACGAGCTGACCAACGAGATCACGGGCGCGACACCTGCAGCGTTCGAGCCGACCATCGACTATGTGGTCACCAAGATCCCGCGTTTCGCCTTCGAAAAGTTCAAGGGCGCCAAGGCCGAACTTTCGACCGCGATGAAATCGGTCGGCGAGGTCATGGCGATCGGCCGCTGCTTCGCCGAATCGATGCAGAAGGCGCTGCGCGGGCTCGAAACCGGGCTCGACGGCTTCAACCGCGTGCCCGAACTGGAGGGCGTGCGCCGCGACGTCGTCACCGCCGCGCTCAGCCAACGCACCCCGGACCGCATCCTCAAGGTGGCGCAAGCGTTCCGCGAGGGCTTCGGCGTCGATGAAGTCCACACCCTCACCGGCTACGACCGCTGGTTTCTGCGCCAGATCGAGGCGATCGTCGCCGAGGAGACCGAGATCGGCGCGAACGGCATCCCCACCGATGCCGAGGGCCTGCGCCGGCTCAAGGCGATGGGCTTTTCCGACAGGCGCCTGGCCACGCTGGCGGTGCGCAGCGTCGGGGTCGCGGGCGGGCTGGGCGAGACCCAGGCCAAGCGCTCGGGCCTGCTCCACGATGCCCTGCGCGCCATGGCGGGCGCGACCAGCGAAGCCGAGGTGCGCGCGTTGCGCCACCGGCTCGGCGTGCTGCCGGTGTTCAAGCGCATCGACAGCTGCGCCGCCGAGTTCGAGGCGATCACGCCCTATATGTACTCGACCTACGAGGCGCCGAGCTTCGGCGAACCGGAGGACGAGGCGGACCCCAGCGACCGCCGCAAGATCGTGATCCTGGGCGGCGGGCCCAACCGCATCGGCCAGGGGATCGAGTTCGACTATTGCTGCGTTCACGCCTGTTTCGCGCTGTCCGAAGCCGGGTTCGAGACCATCATGGTCAACTGCAACCCCGAGACCGTCAGCACCGATTACGACACCAGCGACCGGCTCTACTTCGAGCCGCTGACCGAAGAGGACGTGCTCGAGATCCTGCGCGTCGAGATGAGCCGCGGCGAGCTGGTGGGGGTGATCGTCCAGCTCGGCGGGCAGACGCCATTGAAGCTCGCCGCCGCGCTCGAGCGCGAAGGCATCCCGATCCTGGGCACTTCGCCCGACGCGATCGACCTTGCCGAGGACCGCGAGCGTTTCGCCAGGCTGGTGCGCCAATTGAAGCTCAGCCAGCCGCGCAACGGCATCGCCAAGAGCCGCGACGAGGCCGCCGCGGTGGCGCGCGCCATCGGCTACCCCGTGCTGCTGCGCCCCAGCTATGTGCTCGGCGGCCGCGCGATGGAGATCGTCGATAGCGAGGCGCAGCTCGACGACTACATCGCCACCGCGGTCAATGTCAGCGGCGACAGCCCGGTGCTGGTCGACCGGTATCTGCGCGACGCGATCGAATGCGATGTCGACGTGATCGCCGACAGCGCCGGCGAGGTGCGGATCGCGGGGGTGATGCAGCATATCGAGGAGGCGGGCGTCCATTCGGGCGACAGCGCCTGCACGCTGCCGCCCTACAGCCTCGGCGCGGAGGTCATCGCCGAGATGGAGCGCCAGGCCGAGGCGCTGGCGCGGGCGCTCAAGGTTCAGGGGCTGATGAACGTCCAGTTCGCGGTCAAGGGTTCTGAGGTGTTCCTCATCGAGGTCAACCCGCGCGCTAGCAGGACCGTGCCCTTCGTCGCCAAAGCGATCGGGCGCCCGGTGGCCAAGATCGCGGCGCGGGTGATGGCGGGCGAGCCGCTCGCCAATTTCGAGCCTTTCGACATCCGGCCGGCGCATATGTCGGTGAAGGAAGCCGTGTTCCCTTTCAGCCGTTTCCCCGGCGCCGATCCGGTGCTCTCGCCGGAGATGAAGAGCACCGGCGAAGTCATGGGAATCGACAGGGATTTTCCCGCCGCCTTTCTCAAGTCCCAGCTCGGCGCGGGCATGAACCTGCCGGATCGCGGCACGCTGTTCGTCTCGGTCAAGGACAGCGACAAGCCGGTGATCGTGCCGGCGGTGAAGGCGCTGCTCGACCACGGTTTCAAGGCGGTCGCGACCGGCGGCACCCAGCGCTATCTCGCCGCGCAGGGGCTCGACGTCGCCCCGGTCAACAAGGTCGCCGAGGGGCGCCCGCATATCGTCGATGCCATCATCGACGGCGAGATCGCGCTGATCTTCAACACCACCGAGGGCTGGCAATCGCTGCTCGATTCCAAATCGATCCGCGCCAGCGCGCTCGAAAAGAAGCTGCCCTATTACACCACCGCCGCCGCCAGCCTCGCGGTCGCCCGCGCGATAACCGAGGTCGAGGCGGCGCGGCTTGAAGTGCGCAGCTTGCAAGACTATTATAGCTGAACACGCATTCATCCTTCCCGACATAGCCCGCCATCCAGGCCCTTCTGCCGGGAACGGCGGCGAATTGCCGGGGAGCGGGAGCGAGGAAAAGGGAACTATGGCGACGATGGAAAAGGTGCCGATGCTGGCCGAAGGCTATGAGAAGCTGACGGCGGATCTCAAGGTGCTGCGGGCCGAACGGCCCCGGATCGTCGAGGCGATCGAGGAAGCGCGCGCCCACGGCGATCTGTCCGAGAACGCCGAGTATCACGCCGCCAAGGAACGCCAGGGCCAGGTCGAGATGCAGATCGCCGACATCGAGGACAAGGTCACGCGCGCGCAGATCATCGATCCGACCACGCTCTCGGGCGACAAGGTGGTGTTCGGCGCCACCGTTACTTTGATCGACGAGGACGACAAGCCGGTCCGCTACCAGATTGTCGGCCAGACCGAGGCCGATGCCAACCGGGGCCGGATCAGCTACAATTCCCCGCTCGGCCGCGCGCTGATCGGCCGGCAGGTCGAAGACGAGGTCGAGGTCACGGTGCCATCGGGCGACAAATTCTACCTCGTCGACAAGATCGAGTTCATCTGAGCGCGGCGCGGGGAGCGATACGCCAATGGCGTCGCCGCCCCGCCCGATCGCCGAACGCGCCGTCGCCGCGCATCTGCGCGGCTACGGCGCGGTCGCCCCCGACAGGACGATGGGCTTCGCGCCGATGCGCTGGCGCCACGCGCGCGCGCTGGCGCGGCTGCGCGATGTCGGGGTGGTCAAGGGCGGCGACGGGGCGCTCTGGCTCGACGAGATCGCCTGGGACGAGCGCCGCGGCAAGCAGCGCAAGCGCGCGCTCGCGCTGCTGGCGCTGG
This sequence comes from Qipengyuania sp., assembly GCA_019745075.1. GTDB lineage: Bacteria > Pseudomonadota > Alphaproteobacteria > Sphingomonadales > Sphingomonadaceae > Qipengyuania. The sequence goes on along the minus strand of JAIETR010000008.1, from coordinate 20,552 downwards.
GCGCGGTCAGCGCCGCGATCGCCGGGCTGACGACGTTTAGAGGGTAGTGCGACGTATCTCGACTGCGCTCGATACGAACGGATATTGGGGTAGGATCAAACGAGCTCCGTTCGTGTCGAGCGCAGTCGAGACACGCTCGCGCTCCTTACCCCTCGGGTTCGAGCAGGCGGTGAAGGTGGACGATGACATATTTCATCTCGGCGTCGTCCACGGTGCGCTGCGCCGCGCCGCGCCAGGCCTCGAGCGCGCCGGCATAGTTGGGATAGACGCCCACGAAATCGACCTCCGCGAGGTTCTCGAACTCGAGCGTCTGCGGGTTCTTCACGCGGCCCCCCATCACGAGGTGGAGCAGCTGCCTGGTCGGTGTCTCGGTCATCGTGGTCCGTTCGCTTCGGGATTGCGCGCGGCGCCCCATAGGAAAAGCGGCGCGGCAGGGAAAGCCCGCCGCGCCGCTTTGCCGACATATCGCGAAGGTCAGTGCTGGAGGCGGCCGCGCAGACCGTCGATGGTCTTGCCGGCGCGCTTGCCGCTGCGCTTGGCCGCATCGACAAGATAATCGGACAGCGCGCTGCCTTCCCGGGCGGCGGCGGTCTGCCAGGCGCGCGCCTTGTCGCCCACGCTTTCGCCCAGATCGGCGAGCTTGTCCTGGCCCTTGCCGGCCGCGCTGCCCGCGGTCTCGAGCAAGCCCAGGCCGTAGGCGAGCGCCGCCTCGGTCGCGACGCCGGCGAGCTTGCCGGTCTTCTTGCCGAGCTTGCGGCCGCGACGGGTGAAGGCGCCGACGATGAGCGCGCCGATGGCCACTCCGGCCACCGCCTTGAGCGGATTGGCCTTGACGTATTCGAGCGCGCCGTCGGCGAAGCCGCGGTCGGCATTGCGGCGCTCGCCGGCGGCGATCTTGCCGCGCAGCGCCTCGCGCTTCTCGGCGTCGGTCTTGGCCGGCTTCGCGCGCGGCTTGGCGGGGGTCTTGGCCGAGGTCTTGGCGCCGGCGTTGTCGGTGGATTTGGCCATCGTGGATCTCCGAAAAATCTGCTGTGCTTCCGAACGGCGGGGAGGGACGGGGGTTCCTGTCAGCGCTAATCGCCGCCGCCGGGCTCGTCCTCGCCGAACAGCGCCTCGAGGATGGGATGGCGCGCGAACCACAACACCAGCGCGGCGACGATCGCCGCCAGCGCGCCCTTGTGATCGGCGGCGACCTCGATCGCCTCCTCGTAAACCTCGCTCGCGCCCCCGGCGATGCGATCGACGGCGCGCTCGCCGAGGCCCTTGAGCGCCAGATCGGCGCGAAGGTTCTCGAGATCGGCTTCGACCAGCGCGCGCGCGGCATCGCGCATATGGCGATCCTCGAGCAGCTGTTCGCGGCTCCGGTTCATGCCGCATCGTCCTCGAACACGTCGCGGATGTCGCCGATCTTGGCGCGCAGCTTGAGCACGAACACCAGCGCGCCGAGCAGGAGCGTGGCGACGACGAGCGCCGTGGCGGTCCACGGCCCTACCAGCGGCACCAGCGCGATGACCACGCCGACGGTCAGCGCGATCAGCGCCAGATGGAGCAGCCCGAACGCCGCCGCGCCGTAGATGGCGGTCCATTTGAGGCGATTGGCGGCGAAGCCCGCGCGCGTCTTCTGATAGGTGAACTCGGCCTCGAGATAGGTCTTGCCGTCCGCGATCAGCGCGTCGATATCTTCCATCAGCGAAGGGCCCCCGGTCTCGCTGGCGTCCGCGGACGCGGCCGTCTCGGGATCGGGTTCGTCGGGCAGGTCGGGCGGAAGCGTCACGCCTCCGCCCTTAAGGTCCGCGTCGGGACTGTCCACCCCCGCAGGCCGGGCCTAGCGGCGGAGCAGACGCGAGAGCAGGAAGCCGAACACCGCGGCGATGCCGACCGCGGCGCCGGGACTCTTGCGGACGAAGGCGCGCGCGTCCTCGCCCAGATCGTCGATGCTCTTCTGGTCGAGCCTGGTCGCGGCGTCCCGCAGGCCGCGCGAGGCGGTGCGGGCATAGTCGCCGTATCTGGCGCCCAGCTTCTCGTCCACGACCTGGGCGCTGTCGGCCACCGCCTGGCCGAGCGCGGTCAGCCCTTCGCTGACCTTGCCCTTGCCCTGCGCGGCGAGTTCCTTGCCCCTGACCCTGGCTTCGTCGCCATAGGCGCGGGCCTCGCTCGCCCAGTCCTTGCTCTTGCTCTGGGCCTGCTCGCGGTAGAGCCCGGCCCGCTCGCTCGCCTCGGCGCGGAGCGCGGCGGCGCCGGCCCTGGCTTCGCTGACGGCGGCGTTGAACCGCGACTTCGCCTCGCTGCGGTGCGCCGAAGCGCCGGTAACGGTGTTCGAGGCGGTGGCGGAGGTGTCGGTGGTGGTCTGGTTCATGGTTCGAGCCTTTTTCGCGGTGTTCGACGATGGCGCCCGGCGGGGCGCCGCTCCGGACGCGGATGCGCCCTTCCGGGGAGCCGCGCGCTTCCTGGGGGCGGGTGGAGCAGAATCGTCGGCCATGATGGTCTCCCTCGAAAGGCGCATGCGCGCCCAAGGCGCATGCCCGCCGGTTGTTCCCGATTGAACGCCGCTTGCACGGCAATGTTCCGTTGCATAGGAGCCGCCGCACGATCGCGACAGACCCTATTTAGGGGGTGTCATATCGGAATACAACACCTGCTCCGGAGCCTCCGCCAAATGACCGCGATCGTCGACATCCACGCCCGCGAAATCCTCGACAGCCGGGGCAATCCGACGGTCGAGGTGGACGTGCTGCTCGACGACGGCAGCTTCGGGCGCGCGGGCGTCCCCTCGGGCGCCTCGACCGGGGCGCACGAGGCGGTGGAGCTGCGCGACGGGGACAAGGCCCGGTATCTGGGCAAGGGCGTCACAAAGGCGGTGAACGCGGTCAATGGCGCGATCTCCGACGCCATCCTCGGCCTCGACGCCGAGGACCAGCGCGACATCGACCGCGCGATGATCGAGCTCGACGGCACCGCCAACAAGGGCACGCTCGGCGCCAACGCCATTCTCGGCACCAGCCTCGCGGTCGCCAAGGCGGCGGCCAATGCGCGCGGCCTGCCGCTCTACGCCTATGTCGGCGGGGTCGGCGCGCATGTCCTGCCCGTGCCGATGATGAACATCGTCAACGGCGGCGAGCATGCCGACAACCCGATCGACATCCAGGAATTCATGATCATGCCCCTGGGCGCGGACAGCTTCGCGGAGGGCGTGCGCTGGGGCGCGGAGGTGTTCCACACGCTCAAGAAGGGGCTGTCGCAGAAGGGCCTGAGCACCGCCGTCGGCGACGAGGGCGGCTTCGCCCCCGACCTCGCCAGCACCCGCGCCGCGCTCGATTTCATCATGGCCTCGATCGTCGAGGCCGGGTTCCGGCCCGGCGAGGAGATCGTTCTGGCGCTCGACTGCGCGGCGACCGAATACTTCAGGGACGGGCGCTATGCGATGAGCGGGGAGGGCATCTCGCTCACTCCGCAACAGAACGCCGCCTGGCTCGCCGAGCTGTGCGAGGCCTACCCGATCCGCTCGATCGAGGACGGCATGAGCGAAGACGATTTCGAAGGCTGGAAGGCGCTGACCGACCGCCTCGGCGGAGCCGTCCAGCTCGTCGGCGACGATCTGTTCGTCACCAACCCCACCCGGCTGCGCGACGGGATCGCGAAGGGGCTGGCCAATTCGCTGCTGGTCAAGGTCAACCAGATCGGCACGCTGTCCGAAACGCTCGAGGCGGTGCGGATCGCGCAGACCAGCGGCTACACCGCGGTGATGAGCCACCGCTCGGGAGAGACCGAGGACGCCACCATCGCCGATCTCGCGGTGGCCACCAACTGCGGCCAGATCAAGACCGGCAGCCTCGCCCGCTCCGACCGGCTGGCGAAATACAACCAGCTGATCCGCATCGAGGAAGAGCTGGGCGACAGCGCGGTCTATGCGAGCGGAGGGTGTTTTGGGAGGTTGGCGCGGTAGGTGGCGGGTTGGGGTGCGATCTGCGCCTCGCCCGCGTCCGCTGGCGCGCACTGTCGGACCATGGACGATAGAGCAGCTCGTCATGGTGGATAACCGAACAGCGGCGAGCCGTAGCCGATTGATGTCGCGGATAGGCTCGAAGCATACCAAGCCCGAGCTGGCCGTCCGCGTGCTCCTTCATCGGTTGGGCTATCGTTTTCGGCTCCATCGAAAGGATCTGCCAGGGCGTCCGGACATCGCATTCATCGGTCGCAAGAAGGCGATCTTCGTTCACGGGTGCTTTTGGCATGGTCACGGTTGCAGGATCGGCAAGCTCCCGAAATCGAATCAGGTATTCTGGAAAGCCAAGATCGAGCGGAACCGCTCGAGAGATCGAGAGATCAGGTCCAATTTGGAGCATGTAGGCTGGGCCGTCGAGGAGGTCTGGCAATGCGAACTCAAGGATTTCCAATCGCTTGAAGCGCGCCTGCGGAATTTTCTTGGAGCACCGAAGGCGATCGACATTCGCTAAATGTTCTGCTAGTGTTCTGGCTGGATTCGCAAGGGAGAACGCCATGAGGCCTATCGGGATCGATCTGTTTGCCGGAGCGGGCGGCATGAGCCTCGGCTTCGAGCAGGCCGGCTTCGATGTCGTCGCGGCAGTCGAGATCGATCCTGTCCACTGCGCGACGCACAAGTTCAATTTCCCGTACTGCGCGGTGATTCCTCGTTCGGTCGAGAGGCTCACAGGAAGCGAGATTCGGCTGCAATCGAAGCTTGGAACGCGAAAGGTCGATGTCGTATTTGGCGGGGCGCCTTGCCAGGGTTTCTCGATGATCGGTCAGCGGGTGTTGGACGATCCAAGAAACCGGTTGGTCCGAGACTTCCTTCGAATCGCGAGCGAACTCGGCGCCACCTATTTCGTGTTCGAGAATGTGAAGGGGCTTACCGTAGGCAAGCATCGGAAATTTCTCGATGAATTTGTCGAATATGCCGACGAGCTGGGATACGCCGTGCGGATGCCTTGGAAAGTGCTGGATGCTGCAAACTTCGGGGTCCCGCAGCATCGCGAACGACTGATTCTGTTCGGTGCCAGGAAGAATGCAACGCTTCCGACATATCCCGAACTCTGGACAAATCCCGCGGACGGCAAGGGCAAGTGGGTGCCCGGCCTTGAAAGAGGACCTACCGCCGGAGATGCCTTGCTCGATCTGCCCGACGCGGAAGATTTCCCCGAACTCGAACGCACCGACGAGGCGATATGGACCGATTGGTCCGATGCCAGCACTTACGCGAAAGAGCTTCGCTGTCTGACAAACTCGGCCTGGCATCGCGGACATAGAAGAGTTTGGAACCCGAATGTTCTCACCTCTAGCGCCCGCACGACTCACACCGCCATTTCTCGGGGGCGTTTTGAGGCTACCGAAGGGGGCCGGACCGAGCCGATCTCGAGGTTTTACAAGCTGAAGGCAAACGGGCTGAGCAACACTCTCAGAGCTGGAACCGATGGAGCGCGCGGGGCATTCACGAGCCCGCGCCCTATCCATCCCAATCTGAACCGCTGCATCACCGTGCGGGAGATGGCACGGTTACATGGATATCCCGACTGGTTCCGCTTCAACGAGACGAAATGGCATGGAGCGCGTCAGATCGGCAATTCCGTACCTCCGCCCCTAGCAAGAGCCGTTGCCACTCGTGTGGCTGAGGCGTTGGGAAGCCACGCCGTGCCGCCCCTGGAAGAATGGAAGCTGGGCAATCCCGATTTACTGCGCATGACCGTGACTCAAGCAGCCGCATATTTCGGCATCGATGCGCCACGTTCGGGAAGAACCATGAAAAGCGGCGCGACCAAGCGCAAGCAGGAGGAAATCGAAACCCAGCGCCGGTCCTGGGGCCTTGCCGCGCATGGCTAGGGCATCGCGCACGAGCAGCTACAGCTCTCTGATCGAAGGGATTTTTTTCGACCTGCACGACGAGGGTGTCGAATCCTTCGAGTTCGACCGTGTGGCAATAGAGCGAAAGGCCCAAGAGCTAGGGATCCGGCTCCCGAAGAACCTTGGCGATGTCATCTACAGCTTTCGTTACCGAAAAGCGCTGCCAGCGAGGATTCTCGAAACCCAGCCGCCGGGTCGGGAGTGGATCATCGCCGGAGCAGGGGACGCAAGATACCGCTTTCGGCTGGTCAAGGAGACGCACATCCGCCCCCGGGACGAGCTGGTGAAAATTGCGATTCCCGACGCGACGCCAGAAATAATCCGCGCTTACGCGCTCGACGACGAGCAGGCCTTGCTCGCCATCGTTCGTTACAATCGCCTCATCGATACCTTCCTCGGCCTCACCACCTTCAGCCTGCAAAATCATCTGCGAACCAAGGTGAAGAACGTGGGGCAGATCGAGATCGACGAGCTTTACATCGGCCTCGACAGGCACGGTTGCCACTATGTCATTCCCGTTCAGGCCAAGGGCGGAAAGGATCGAATCGGAGTCGTGCAGACGAGCCAGGACATTGCATTCGTCGAGCAGAAATTTCCGGGGGTGCGCTGTCGCGCGATTGCGGCCCAATTCATGGCCGGCGGGACGGTTGCTCTATTCGAGCTCACCCTTCAGGACGACGAGGTCAAGGTGGTCGACGAACGGCACTACCGTCTGGTGCCCGCCTCCGAGCTCGATAGAGACGCCATCCGCCGCTACGACGGTTGAGCTCGCGGTCAGCGCGCGGTCGTGTCCCGCTCGGCTTCCACCTCCGCCTCGACCTCCCGCTCGATTCGCTCCTGCACCGGCGCCATCCGCTCCATCACCCGTCTGTTCCTGGAACTGAGCAGATAGCTCCACACGCCCCAGGCGTTGATCGGCAGCAGCACCGCGTTCATCGCCGCGATGGGCGTGGCGCCGGTGGTGAGGCCCGAGACGATCCAGATCGCCGAGACCGCGCAGAACAGCACGAAGCCCCAGCCGGTGGCGCGGCGGCCGAGGTCGGCGGCGATGAAGCCGGCGGCGAGCATGGTGCCGAGCGCCGCGATCCATTCGAGTGGGCCGTTCACTGCCCGTGTCCCCGTTTCATGCGCCAGAGACGGAGCAGCGCGCCATCGGTTCCATTGGCCCGAATGTGACCATTACAATGTGAGAATGTGATGCCGCAGCGGCTCAAAGTGGCGGAGAGATGTGTCCCGGACCAATTTCCCAGCTGCGGAACTGCGGACGATCCTCGCCGCCCAGGCGATCGATTTCATGCCAAGATCGCGCCGTTTGGCGGTGTGTTCGCGATCGTTCGGCGCTGTTTCCCGATCGTTTGGGCACGTCATCGATCAAGGGTGGTGCAAGGCATTGAAAAGGACTGGTCAGCTTAGCGCGAAAAGCGTTCCCGCAGCGCCAGCAGCGCCAGCGCCGCCTTGGCCGCCTCGCCGCCCTTGTCCTTGCGCGCGGGGTCGGCGCGGACCAGCGCCTGGGTCTCGTTCTCGACCGTCAGGATGCCGTTGCCGATGGCGATGCCGTCCATCGTCAGCGCCATGATCCCGCGCGCGCTCTCGCCCGCGACGATCTCGAAATGCCAGGTTTCCCCGCGGATTACGACGCCGATCGCGACGAAACCGTGGTAGCGCCCGCTCTCCGCGGCGAGCGCGATGGCGCCGGGAACCTCGAGCGCGCCGGGGACCGTCACAACCTCGACTTCGTTCCCCGCCGCCTCCAACACGGCGCGCGCGCCGGCCACCAGAAGATCGTTGAAATGGTCGTAGAAACGGGCCTCAACAATCAGGAATCGCGCCATTATTTCGTCTCCTCACGCGGGGATGGATTCGCGCCCGGCGACCTTGAGGCCATAGCCTTCGAGCCCGATCACCGTGCGCTCGCTGTCCGACAGCAGCACCATTTCGCTGACCCCGCGGTCGACCAGGATCTGCGCCCCGATGCCATAGTCGCGCAGCTCGCTCTCGGGGTGCGGGTGGCGGCCGATCTCGGCCTGGAGGCGTTCGGGACGGTCGGGCATGAGGAGCACGATGAGCCCCGCGCCGCGCCGTCCGATGGCGTCCATCGAGCGCTGGAGCTGGCGCTTCCTGGGCCCGGTCTGGCCGAGGACGTCGTCGAAGATCGAGATGGCGTGCATCCGTACCAGCGTGGGCCGTGCCGGATCGACGTGGCCCTTCTGCAGCACGACATGCGTCGCGCCCGAGACCTTGGAGCGGTAGGTCATCGCCCGCCAGTCGCCGCCATAGTCGGACGCGAGGCTGCTTTCGCTCACCATTTCAACCAGATGGTCGTGCTTCATGCGATAGGCTATGAGGTCGCGGATGGTGCCGATCTTGAGGCTGTGGCGGCGCGCGAAGCCGATCAGATCCTCGAGCCGGGACATGCTGCCGTCCGCGTTCATGATCTCGCAGATCACGCCCGAGGGGTTGAGGCCGGCGAGCCGCGCGATGTCGACCGCCGCCTCGGTATGCCCGGCGCGGACCAGCACGCCGCCCTCGCGTGCGGCGAGCGGGAAGACGTGGCCCGGGGTGACGATGTCCGCCGGGCCCTTGGCGGAATCGGTCGCCACCGCGATGGTGCGCGCGCGGTCGGCGGCGGAGATGCCGGTGGTGACGCCCTCCCTGGCCTCGATCGAGACGGTGAAGGCGGTCTGCATCGCCTCGGTATGGTTGCGGCTCATCGGCTCGAGCCCGAGCGCGGCGACGCGGCCGCGGGTCAGCGCGAGGCAGATGAGCCCGCGGCCATGCGTTGCCATGAAGTTGATCGCCGAGGGGGTCGCCATCTGCGCGGGAACGATGAGATCGCCCTCGTTCTCGCGGTCCTCGTCATCGACGAGGATGAACATCCGCCCGTTGCGCGCCTCGTCGATGATCGCCTCGATCGGCGCCAGCACCGGACTGTCGTCGTGCGCCTCGAGAAACCGCTCGAGCTTGGCGAGCGTTTCCGTGGTCGGGTTCCACCCCTCCTCGCCGCAATCGCGCAAGGTGTTGGCGTGCAGCCCCGCCGCCCGCGCCAACCCGCTGCGCGTCATGCCGCCCCCGCGTACGATCGCGGCGATTCGGGACTTTACCGAGGTCATTTCGGGGGCGTATCACACCCGAATGTGATACGCCAGCGGCGATCACATTTTGCATTTTTTCGATTGAACCGCAGCCGGTTAATGAGTGCCCCGCCCGAGCCGAGCGAGGTTCACGTCGCGGGCGGTTGCCACCCCTCGCCAGAGGAGCGGCGTCCTGCCCCCAAGCGGCGCGCCTCAGAGCCCGAGCTCCTTGAGCAGCACTTCGCGCAACCGTTGTGCCTCGGGATGCGAGAGCTTGCGCGGGTGCGGCAGCTCGATCTCGAAAACGGCCTGGATTCTTGCCGGGCGCGGGGACAGCACCAGGATGCGATCGGCAAGATGGATGGCTTCCTCGACATCGTGGGTGATCAGCAGCACCGTGTGTCGCTCTTCGTCGAGGATGCGCCGGAGCTCCATCTGCATCCTCAGGCTCATCAGCGCGTCGAGCGCCGAAAACGGTTCGTCCATGTACAGGATTTCGGGCTTCACCACCAATGCCCGGGCGAGCTCGACGCGCTTGAGCATGCCGCCCGACAGCTCGTGCGGATAGGCCTGTTCGAACCCGCTCAGACCGACCATCCGGATATAGCGGTTGGCGCGCTCCGTCCGCTCGACGTGGCTGGCGCCGCTCAGCCCGAACATGACATTGTCCCGCACGGTCAGCCACGGGAACACCGAGCCCTGCTGCGAGATCATGATTCCGTTCCGGCTCGGCCCGCTCACCGCGACGCCATCGATCCCGATCGTGCCGCGGTCCGCCCGCTCGAATCCGGCGATGAGATTGAGCAGCGTCGACTTGCCGCAGCCCGAAGGGCCGACGATCGCCACGAACTCGCCGTCGGCGACTTCGAAGCCGACGTTTTCGACCACCGGCAAGTGGCCGAAGCTCTTGCTGACGCCTTCGACGGCGATCTGCTTATCGGACATAGCGCCACTTCACCGTGTCGAGTTGTTCGAGCAGGCGCGTCGCCCCATCGAGAAGCAGGCCGATGACGCCGATGATGATCATGCTCGCGATCACCAGATCGTAGCGGTTGCCGGCGTTACGCGAATCGATGATCAGGTAACCCAGGCCGGAGTTCAGCGCGATCATCTCGGCGGCGACCACCACCAGCCACGCCACGCCCAGGCCGATGCGCATGCCGACGATGATCTCCGGCAGCACCGCGGGGATCACCACCCGGCGAAACAGCACCCAGCGCGAAACCCCGAAGTTCGCGGCCGCCCGCAAATAGCGGCGGTCGATGGTGCGCACGCCCACGGTGGTCTGCACCATCATGGGGAACACCGAGGAAAGGAAGATCAGGAAGATCGGCGAGAAATCGCCGACACCGAACCACAGGATGGCGACCGGAATCCAGGCGATGGGCGAGATCGGCCGCAGCATCTGGAACAGCGGGTTGAGCGTGTGGAAGGCGCTCGAGACCCAGCCCATCCACAGGCCCAGCGGAACCGCGACCAGCAGCGCCAGCCCGAAGCCGATCTCGACGCGGAAGAGCGAGGCTTCGATATGCTCCCACAAAGTGCCGTCCTGCGCGAGCGCCCAGGCCCCGGTGGCGACCTGCCCGGGTGTCGGGAAAATGGCATTGTCGCCGCGAGCGACGACGATCCACCATATGCCGATCAAGAGTGCGATCAGTACCACAGGGGGGACGATCCGCCCCAGTCGACTTTCCATCCTCGCCATCATCCCCTCTGCATCCGCCCCGTTCATGCCCGCCAACGAGCCGTTACCCCCGGTTCGCCAGGATGCGCCAGCGCCAGCGCAATCTTTCCCACCCCGCGGCGGGCGCGGGCTCCACGATCACGCTCAGCTGTCCGTCGGCATGGGCGGTGCACAGGAAGCTGTAGGTCGCCGCTCGCGTGAAGGGGAGGCGGAACGTCTGGCCGGGCATGATCAGCGTCGGGCCGAAGATGTGCGGCGCATTGTCCGCGTTTCTCAGCACCAGCACGTCCTGGACGCCCAGCCGGATGGTCCGCGGCAGGATCGCGAGCTCCTCGCCCGCCAGGCGCCGCGCCGAGGTGCCGGCCGGGATCGCGAACAGCACCTCGCCGGAGCCGGTCTCGAGCGGCGCGAACGCCGCCCAGCCAAGGCCGCTCAACACGAGCGCGGCCAGCATCGCCGCGACCACGCGCTGCATCGGGGCTTTGCTCCGGGGCGTGGGCATCGTGGGCCCTACGCTTCCAGCAGGACGCCGATGTCGTGCGCGAAGTCTTCGGCGTCGCGCCCGAAGGGCATCATCGCCCGCAACCTTCCCGCCCGGTCGATCAGGAAGATCGACGAGGTGTGGACCATCGCATAGTCGGGGCCCGTGCCTTCCCTGACAGCGGTGACGCCATAGCCCGCGCGCGCCGCCGCGAGCGCCTTCGGATCGCCGGTCGCGCCGACGAAGCCGGTGTCGAACGCGGCGAGGTAGCTCCGCATCTGCGCGGCATCGTCGCGCTCGGGATCGACCGTCACGAAGACGACCTGCACCGCATCCGCGCGCTTGCCGAGCCGGCTGCGCGCCTGGGCCAGCGTCGCCAGCGTGGTCGGGCATACCGCGGCGCAATAGGTGAAGCCAAAGGTCAGCAGCACGATCTTGCCGCGATAGCGCGACAGTGTCACCGGCCTCCCGTCCGAACCGGCGAGCGAGAATTCGGGCGCGGCTCGCGGCGGATCGTATTCTCCGGCGCGTAGTCCGTCCGTCCGGGCAGGCCCCCGGGCCGAGTATAGCACCGCGGCGCCGGCGATCGGCACCATCGCCAGCAATGCCGCGGCCAGGCTCGCGACCCGCGTGCCGCTCACAGCGCGATCGACGCCGGCCGAGCGGCACGCGCGAAGCTCTCATCGACATATTTGGTGTAGGGGACCGGGCGGGTCAGCGCCCCCGCCGCGACCGCGAGCTCCATCAGCTCCTCGAACTCGCGCGGGATCATGCGCAGATCGCCATAGGTGACGCGGTCGGACGGGTTGTTCATCACGAAGCGGAGGATTTCGGGGTCCTGGTTGAAGAAGCGCGGCTGGGCGGCGATCGCGACCGCCTTCTCGCGGTTCTGGCGTTGCCCGTCGAGCCACCGCCCGGCGGCCAGCACGTAATTGACCATGTTCTGCACCAGCGGCCGGTTGGCACCGATCAGCTCCTCGCGCACCGTCAGCACACAGCACATGTAGCGCGGCCACTCGTCGCGGGTCATCCGCAGCACGCGCGCATAGCCGGCGCTCTGCGCCGCCGCGCCGAAGGGCTCGCCCGTGCAGTAGGCGTCGATCCCCTTCACATAGAGCGCCGCGGGCATGTCCGCGGGCGCCATTTCGACCACCTCGACATCGTCGACCGTCATCCGTTCGTTCGCCAGCATCTTGCGCAGGAACAGGAAGTCGACCGCGAACCGGCTGGGGATCGCGATCCGCTTGCCGGCGAGATCGCGGAACCGGCGATAGGGGGAATCGGCGTGAACCATGATCACCGCGCCCGAGCGGTGTCCGATCGAGACGATCTTCACCGGGACGTCCTTGTCGGCAAGGTCCATCACCAGCGGCGCCAGCATATAGGCCGCCTGGACATCGCCCGACATCAGCGATTCCTTCAGCTCCGGCCAGCCATTGTAGCGGCTGAAGCCGAACGCCAGCCGCGCCGCGTCGCGGGTTCCGAAGGGGTTCGCCGCCTCGTTGGCCGCGCAGGCGACCGGCAGCGTGAGATTGCAGGTCACCGCCAGCCCTCCGACAGCTACCGGATCGACCGCGTCGCGCGCCGTCAGCAGGCGGCGCACCGGCAGCGCGGCGGCGGCGAGCGCGCCGGTCGCCAGCGCACCGCGCAGCAGCAGCCGCCGATCGACCTTGCGATCGGGGCCGACATCGGGTGAATCGGAGGAAGATCCGTCTGCCATCGTCGCGTTAGCGCTACCACCGGGGCCCCTCGCCCCGCATTCGCTATTGCAGTCCAAGACCGATCTGTCGATGAGCCGAAACGAGGCTGTGAAATGGCGGGGGGTTTTTGTCGTGAGATTGTGGGCAGCGCTCGTTTTCGTGCTTCCGCTGATGGCTTGCGCGCAGCGGGGCGAGGTCGAGGTCGCGGACGCATGGGCGCGCGACAGCGTCGGCCGGACGGCCAGCGCGGCGGTTTTCATGACCATAACCTCGCCGAGAGCGGATCGGCTGCTCGGCGCCTCGGCCGCCATCGCGAAGGAAACCGATCTCATGACGATGGAAGCCAGCGACGGCGCGATGGGCATGGCCTATCTGGCCGCCATCGACCTTCCGGCGGATGCTCCGGTCAGCCTGAACGCGAGCGGGCTGCACGTCTGGCTCGCCGATCTGAAGCGGCCCCTCCGGACCGGAGAGACCTTCCCGCTGGTCCTAACGTTCGAAAAGGCCGGCGAGCAGCGAGTCGAGGTCTCCGTCATCGCCCCCGCCGCGAAGCCTCCGATGTCCGGCGTGGGAACGTAGGCCATTGCCCCGTCCGAGCAGGATTCTTGCGCGGGCAAATGGTTGGGAAGAAAATGGTGGACGCACTAGGGCTCGAACCTAGGACCCGCTGATTAAGAGTCAGCTGCTCTACCAACTGAGCTATGCGTCCACTGCCGGCTTGCGGCATCCGAAAAGAACCGTCGGCTCGAATCGGGGAAGGCGCCGCATATAGCGGGGCCTTGCGGGAATGGAAGGGGTGGCTGCGTCGTCACGCCGTCAGCCCGCCGCGCGGCGCCCGGCGGTTCCAGACGTTCACCATCATCAGCGTGCCGACGCAGATCATGTTGGTCATCATCGAGCTGCCGCCGTGGCTTAGGAAGGGCAGGGGGATGCCCACCACCGGGGCAAGGCCCATCACCATCATCAGGTTGATCGCCACATAGAAGAAGATCGTCGCGGTCATCCCCGCCGCCAGCAGCTTGGCGAAGCGATCCTTCGAGCGCCGCGCCACCGATAGGCCCCATGACAGCACCATCGCGAACACGAACAGCACGAACAGCCCGCCCGCGAAGCCCCATTCCTCGGCCATGGTGGCGAAGACGAAGTCGGTGTGCGGTTCGGGGAGATAGCTGAGGTGGCTTTGCGTGCCTTCGCCGAAGCCCTTGCCGAACCCGCCCCCCGAGCCGATCGCGATCTTGGACTGGGTGATGTGATAGCCATCGCCCAGCGGATCGCTTTCGGGATCGAGGAACACGAACACGCGCTTCTGCTGATATTCGTGGAGGCCGAAGAAAAAGGCGAGCGGGGCGATCACCGCCGCCGCGGCGCCGGCGCCGACGAACCAGGTCAGCGGCAGGCCGGCAAGGAACATAACGGTCACCCCACCGAAGCCGATCGCCAGCGCGGTGCCGAGGTCGGGCTGGAGCAGCACCAGCGCCATCGGGAAGGCGACGATGGCGCCGGCCGGCACCAGCGCGCGCCAGGTCGGGATCAGGCCGTGGGGCAGGGCGCCGTAAAAGCGCGCGAGCACCAGCACGATCGCCGGCTTCATCAGTTCCGAGGGCTGGAGCTGGATGAAGCCGAGATCGAGCCAGCGCTGGGCGCCGCCGCCGACGAACCCGATCGCCTCCACCGCGATCAGCATGATCAGCACGACGACATAGGCGGGATAGGCCATGAACTGGACGAACTCGCGGCGCAGCTGCGTCATGATCGCGGCCATGACCAGGAACACGCCGAAGCGGATCAGATGCGAGGTGGCGTAGCGATTCCAGTCGCCGGCCCCAGCGGAATAGAGCACCAGGGCGCCAAAGATCACCAGCGCGATCAGCGGGATCAGCATGCGCCAGGGCTGGCGGGCCACCGGGGCGGGGACGATACTCACATCGCGTTCCCGCCCGCGCCCGCCGCGGGCACGGTGGGCGCCGCGCCCGGAATCGTGCCCGTCGAGACCGGATTGGCCTCCGGTCGCGGTTCGAAGGTGCGCCCGCCCTGCTGCTCGGTCCGGTTGGCCTGGACGCGCGCCTCGGCATCGACGCGCGCGAAGATGTCGGCCTCGCTGCGGGGCAGTGGGGCCGCCTCGATGCCCGCCGCCGCGGCATAGGCGGCGTATTTCGTCGCCAGCCGCTGCTGCGCGGTCCCGCCCCAGCCTTCCTCGAAGCCGCGCAGCGCGTCCAACGCCTTGGCCGGATCGAACAGGAAGGTCATCACGTCGCGCGCGATCGGATAGGCGGCGCCCGAGCCGCCGCCGTGCTCGATCACGACCGCGCCGGCGTATTTCGGCCGGTCGAAGGGCGCGAAGAAGATGAACAGCCCGTGGTCGCGGTATTTCCACGGGCCCGATTTGCCGTCCGAGAGATTGAGACCGACGACCTGCGCGGTGCCGGTTTTGCCCGCCATGAGAACTTCCGGGACAGGCAGCTTCGCTCGACCCGCGGTACCGGGGCCATTGACCACATCGCTCATCGCCTGGCGCACCAGGGCGACATGCTCGGGCGAGAAATCCGCGGCGGCGAAGGGTGCGCGCTTGCCGCTCTTGACCAGCTTCGGCTCGACGTGTCGGCCCGTCGCGATGCGCGCCGCCATCACCGCGAGCTGGAGCGGATTGGCGAGCATGTAGCCCTGGCCGATGGTGGCGTTGACGGTGTCGAACGAGGCCCAGGGCCGATCGTATTTCTTCAGCTTCCACGCCGGGTCGGGCACGGTGCCGAAGAACTGGCTGGCGACCGGCAGGTCGAAGGTCTGACCCATGCCGCAGCGCCGCGCCATCGCGGCGATCGGGTCCATGCCGATCGCCTGCGCGAAGTGATAGAAATAGACGTCGCAGGACTGGTAGATGCCCTTGGCCATGTCCACCGTGCCGTGACCGCCGCGCTTCCAGCACCGGAACACGCGATTGCCGACCCTCAGCCCGCCGCCGCAGAACACCGTTTGCTTCGGGTCGAGACCTTCCTTGAGGAACGCCATCGAGACCATCGGCTTCACGGTCGAGCCGGGCGGATAGAGCCCCTTGAGGATCTTGTTGCGCAGCGGCACGCGCTCGTCGTCGCGCAGCATGGCGTATTCGACGCTGCCGATCCCGGCCGAAAAGCTGTTCGGATCGAAGCTGGGCATCGAGGCCATGCACAGCATCTCGCCGGTCTCGCAGTCGAGCATCACCACAGAGCCGCTCTCGAGCCCGATGCGGCGCGCGGCATAGTCCTGCAAAGGGCCGTCGATGGTGAGCTGGATCGGCTTGCCCTGAACATCCTCGCGGGTTTCGAGCTCGCGCACGATCCGGCCCGCGGCGGTGACTTCGACCCGCCGCGCGCCAGGCACGCCCCGCAGGCGCCGCTCGAATTGCTTCTCCAGTCCGTCCTTGCCGATCTTGTAGCCGGGCGTGATCAGCAGCGGGTTCTTGTCGCGGGCGTATTCCTCGGCATTGGCGGGGCCGACATAGCCGATCAGATGGCCGACGCTCGGCCCGGTGGGATAGAAGCGCGAGAAGCCGCGCTGCGGGATGACCCCGTGCATGTCGGGCAGGCGCACGCTGATCGCCGCGAACTGCTCGTAATCCAGCCCGGTCGCGACTTCCACGGGCTGATTGCCCACCGCCCCGGCAACCCGCTTCTGGACATCGGCGAGAACGTCGGGCGCGAGCGCGAGGATTTCGCCGAGCTTCGCCACCGTGGCCTGCGCATCGGCCATCCGCTCGGGCACCACATCGACGCGGAAATCGGCGCGGTTGGAGGCGAGCGGCGCGCCGTCGCGGTCGAGAATCCAGCCGCGGCGGGGCGGGATCAGCGACAGATTGACCCGGTTGCTTTCGGATTCGAGCTGGTACTTCTCGTTCTGCGCGATCGACAACCAGGCGAGGCGACCGGCCAGCAGCGCGCCGATCCCGCCCATCGCCGTTCCGATGGCGAAGCTGCGGCGCGAGAACGCGCTGTCGAGCGTCGTCGCGCTGACGAAGGGGCGGCGCCTGGCGCGGCGGGCGCGGCCCAGCCTCATGCCGTGACCCGGTAGCGCGTGAGTCGCAGCCGATCGAGCGTGGCGACCAGCCGGGCGGCGGCGGGGAACAGCAGCGCCGACAGCAGCGCCTGCGGCCCGAGCGCGACCAGCGCGGGAGCGGTCGCGGTTGCCCCGGAGACGAGGAATGCAGCCAGCAGATAGCCGAGCAGCGAGAGCGTCGCGGCGATCCAGTCCTGCGCAAAGCTGCGCCACGGCAGGCGGCGGTCGAGAAGTTCGATGGCGATCATCGTCAGCGACCACAGCAATACCCCGCTGCCCAGTGGCTGGCCGCTGAACAGATCGTCGAACAGGCCCAGCGGAGCCCCCGCCCAAACCGGCAGCAGACCCGGCCGCACCAGCCGCCAGGCGAGCAGCGTCAGGAAGCCGGTCGGCGGAATCAGCGGCAGAGCGGTCGCGATGAAAAACATCGGCAGCAGCGAGCCGAGCAGGATCGAGAGCCATGGCAGCGCGAGTGCGACCAGCGGCGAATGCGCGCGATTGATGCGCCGGCCATAGGCATCGCTGCGCGCGCGCGGGGCGTAGCGTTCCATCTAGCGCCGCTCACCGGTTTCGCCGACGGCCCGCTCGATGGGCGTGTCGGCGACTTCGACCGCCTCGGGTTCGAAGATCGGCATCACCGCGACGAAATCGGTCGCGGCGGGGTCGCTGACGATCCGCGCGAGGCCCCCGTCGGCGCTCTTGTGAGTGAGGATCGCGACCGCGGTGCCGGGCCGATAATATCCGCCCGCTCCGCTGGTCAGAAACAAATCGCCCAGTTTGAGCGGGTTGAGGCCGAGGTTGATGAGCTTGATGCGAAGCAGGCTGTCTCCCCGGCCTTCGGCGAAGGCGACGAGCTCGTCGCCCGACCGGCGCACCGGCAGCACGCTCTCGCTGTCGAGAATAAGCAGCACGCGCGAGGAATTGCGCCCGACCTCCAGAATGCGCCCGACGACTCCGCGGGGGCTGACCACCGGCATGCCCACCGCGACTCCTTGCGCGCTGCCCGCGCCGAGATAGGCGAAGCGGCGTGTACTCGCGGCGGTCGAGCCCACCAGCCGCGCGACCGCGACCGGCTTGACCTCGCCGTCGCGGATGGCGAGCAGCGCCTTGAGCCGGGCATTCTCCTGCCGCACCGCCTCGGCCTCCTTCAGCCGGATGCGCGCGATCTCGACCTCGCGCTTGAGCGCGGCATTCTGCGAGCCGGCGCGAAGATAGCCGCGAATGGTGGAGATGAGCCCCTTGCTCTCGGTGCGGGCGGTGGCGGCGGCGCCGGTGGCGGGCGCGACCACATCCTGCGCGCCGCCGCGCAGGCCGGAGAGGAACCGCGGCTGCCACAGCGACACGCCGAGCAGGATCGCACCGAGCAGCGTCCCCAGCCCGGCGGCGATATAGCCGGTGAACAGCGTGTACTGCGCCCGCTTCGAAAATCCCGCGTGGCGCTGCGCGCTTGGCGCCATACCCAAGTCCTCGGCGGTTAGGCGGTCATCAATACGCCGCGATAGACCGGGTCTTCCATCGCCCGCCCGGTGCCGATCGCCACACAGGTGAGCGGGTCTTCGGCCACGGTGACGGGCAGGCCGGTCTCCTCGCGGAGAAAATCGTCGAGCCCCTGGATCAGCGCGCCGCCGCCGGTGAGCACGATGCCCTGATCGACGATATCGGCGGCGAGCTCGGGCGCGGTGTTCTCGAGCGCGATGCGTACGCCTTCGACGATCGCGCCGATCGGCTCGGCCAGCGCCTCGGCGATATGGCCCTGGTTGATGGTGATTTCCTTGGGCACGCCGTTGACGAGATCGCGGCCCTTGAGCGTGATGGTCTCTCCCACACCGTCGGCGGGCGTACGGGCGATCCCATAGTCCTTCTTGATCCGCTCGGCGGTGGCTTCGCCGATCAAGAGGTTGTGGTGGCGGCGGACATAGCTGACGATGGCCTCGTCCATCTTGTCGCCGCCGGTGCGGACCGAGGTGGTGTAGGCGAGGCCGCGCAAAGAGAGGACGGCCACTTCGGTCGTGCCGCCGCCGATGTCGACCACCATGCTGCCGACCGGCTCGGTCACCGGCATGTCGGCGCCGATCGCCGCGGCCATCGGCTCGAGGATCAGGAACACCTGGCTGGCGCCGGCATTGCTGGCCGCGTCGCGGATCGCGCGGCGCTCGACGCTGGTCGAGCCGGAGGGCACGCAAATGGTGATCTCCGGATAGCGCATCAGGCTCTTGCGGCCGTGCACCTTGCGGATGAAGTGCTTGATCATCTCCTCGGCGATCTCGATGTCGGCGATCACGCCGTCGCGCAGCGGGCGAATGGCCTCGATGCTGTCGGGCGTCTTGCCCATCATCATCTTGGCATCGTCACCGACGGCCTTGACGCGCTTCACGCCGTTGATCGTCTCGATCGCCACCACGCTCGGCTCATTGAGCACGATCCCCTGATCCTGGACGTAGACGAGCGTGTTCGCGGTGCCGAGATCGATCGCCATGTTCTGCGAACCGAACTTGAAGAGATTTTGCCAGAAGCCCATTTGAGCGCATTTTCCGTAAAAGAATGAAGGCGCTTGGGCGCGCCAAGAGATGCACGATCGAGACCGGGAGTGCCTGCGAAGGCGGTTCCTTAGCGTTAGGTGACCGCAAATGCCAAAAATTTTGCAAACGCGCGCGGGGGATTGGCTCGGAGCCGGTCTCGAAATCGCGGCGCTTCGTCGCTAGGCTCGACCGTTCCATGCCGACGATCCGCCGCTTGCCCGAAAATCTCGTCAACCGCATTGCGGCGGGCGAAGTGGTGGAGCGGCCGGCGGCGGCGCTCAAGGAGCTGGTCGAGAACGCGCTCGACGCGGGGGCGGCGCGGATCGCGGTGCGGCTGAGCGAAGGCGGGCTCGACCTGCTGGAGGTGACCGACGACGGCTGCGGGATGAGCCCGGACCAAATGGTGCTGGCGCTCGAGCGGCACGCGACTTCCAAGCTGCCCGATGACGCGATCGAGCAGGTGACAACATTGGGCTTTCGCGGGGAGGCGCTACCGAGCATCGCGAGCGTGGCGCGCTTTACGCTGGAAAGCCGTCCGCGGGGCGCCGGGGAGGGCTGGCGGCGCGTGGTCGATCACGGCGCGCCGGTCGAGGAAGGCCCCGCCGCCTTGCCCTCTGGCACGCGCGCCAGGGTCGAGCAATTGTTCGCGCGCGTGCCGGCGCGGCGCAAGTTCCTGCGCTCGGCGCGCAGCGAATATGCCGCCTGCCTCGACGTCGTGCGTCGCCTGGCGATGGCCCGGCCCGAGGTCGCGGTCAGCCTCGATCATGGCGCCAATGATTCCTGGCGCCGCGTGCTGGCGCTGCAATCGGGCGAGGCGCTCGCCGAGCGGGTGACGCAGCTGATCGCGCGCGAGCTCAAGGACAATGGCGTCGCCATCGATATCGAACGCGGCGCAATGCGCCTCACCGGTGTTGCCGGGCTGCCGACCTACAACCGCGGCGTCGCCGACCATCAGTATCTCTTCGTCAACGGTCGGCCGGTGAAGGACCGTTTGCTCGTGGGCGCGGTGCGCGGCGCCTATGCCGACATGCTCGCGCGCGATCGGCACGCGGTGCTGGCATTGTTTCTCGAACTTCCGGCCGAGGAGGTGGATGTCAACGTCCACCCCGCCAAGACCGAGGTCCGGTTTCGCGACGCGGCGGGGGTCCGCGGCTTCATCGTCTCCGGCCTGCGCCAGGCGCTGGCGACAGGCGACCGGCGCAGCGCGCAGGC
>JAIETR010000009.1 GCA_019745075.1 Qipengyuania sp. | reverse complement strand
CGGTCCACCTGCACCTGTCGGGCCTGGGCATGGGTGCTGCGCGCATAGGGGAAGACGACCGCGCGGACCTCGTCCGACCGGCGTCGCACCTTCTCGCTCGCGCCCTGCGACACTACCCGCTCCGCGTCGGCGCTGCCGACCGCCGCGATCGTCAACAGTCCGGCGATGGCGGACGGGGATATTCGAACCGGCGGCCACGGCATCACCACCTGCACCGAGCCGTCCGACGCGACCTCGGCGGCCGAACGGACGAGACGTTGGTAAGCGGGCGTGACGGCGGCCACCTCGCTCAATGCCAACTGGTGGAACGGTTGGGCGGCGAGCGCTGCCATGTATCGCTCGATGTCCCGCGGTTTGCGCGCGGGGACGGCTGGCTTCGTCGGTGCTGAACTCGCCGACTGAGCGCGCGCGGCCCTCGCCTTCGCCATCTCCGACAGCAGGGCCTGGCGCTTGTCGAGTGTGGCCCGGCGCTGCTCGGCGCGATCGTCGAGGCCCATGCCCGGCGGCTTCTGGAATGGCCGGTCCCGGGACATCAGGCGTCGATCGTTTCCGGCACGTGCCGGTATGCGGCGCTGGCCGCGGCCTCGGAATCGCCATCGGCCTCCTCGAGCGCGTCGGCAAATGCCGCCGGGGATGGAAGGTCGAGTTGTCGCAGCAGCGTCACCGACACCGCGGCGGTGCCTGATACCCGGCGGTAGCGCTGATCGACAGCGGCGGTGTTGAGCAGCTTGACCGCCAGGTCCAGCATTTCGGGATCGTCTGCGGTCAGCACGATGGTGTGGTTCTCGCTGACGAAGCCGCCCCACTTCGACTTGACCGACGGGTCTACCATTGCCGCGACCAGCCGCCGGGGCTGCTTGTCGTTGGTCGTGCGCTGCATGACTGCGGCGGCGCTGGTGACGATGGCGGTGCTGTCCTCGGTAAAGGTGACGAAGTCGGTGCCCGCGTTCTTCTTTCCGAGCGGCAGGCACGTTGTGCCGGGCCGCACGTTCTTGGCCCAGATGAGCGGGTATCCGCGCTGGCCTCGGCGGAGCTTGGCGACGAGGCGGCCTTTCTCCCGGTTCCACACGAAGTATCCGGCGCGCGCCGTCACGCCGTAGTCGGCAAGCGTTGAGCCGCCGACCAGGGTCGGAGCGATGGCAGGTAGTGGCCAGGCGTCACCCGGCTCCGACGGTAGCGTCTGCTCGGTGACCGGGGCGGCCGACGGCATCGCGCCGACCACAGGGAAGCGGACGGCCGCCGCCGCGTCGTGCGACTTGCCCTTTCGGGCGATCAGCACGCTGATGTCCTGCGCCACGTCGATGAACACGCCGTCGCGGCCCGGTATCGAGCCTACGGCGAGGACCTCCGCCTGCGAGCGGATGAATGCGCGCATGCGGTCGTATAGCGGTCCGGCGCGGAAGCTCGACGGGATCACAAGCGCGACGATCCCGCCGGGTTTCGCGTGCCGGAAGCAGAGTTCCGCGAAGAGCGCGTATTTGTTCACGTGTCCGCTGTGCGCGACCTTGCGCCAGGCCTTGCCACGAACGTCGTCGAGACCGACGCGGCCGTAGGGCGGGTTGGCGATCACGAGACCATATGAGGCCGGGATGGTGACCCGGAGCGCATCGCCGGTGATGATCACCTCGCGGCGGAGGGGTGATCCCAGGCGCTCCGCGATCAGGCACCCGGACAGCGTGGCAAGGCCCGTGTCGATCTCGATGCCGTTGAGGCGGTATGCAACCTCATTGGGATCAAGCCCGGCGGCGGCCATGCGACCGGCCAGGGTCGACAGGAAAGCCGCGCCGCCTGCCGCCGGATCGAGCACGCTGTCCGCCTCGATGTCGAACCCGGCGTCGATAGCGAGGTCCACCACCGCGTCGGCGACGGTCGGAGGCGTGAAGTAGGTGGCCTGCGATCGGCGAACTCTGGTCGGCAGCAGCAGGGTGTAGAGAGTGCCGACCCAGTAGTGGCGCTCGTCGACTGGGAGTGCCCGCAGCGCCCGGCGGAACACGTCCAGGCTGGGCTCACCGATGTCGGCGAGCAGGTCGAGGCACATGTTGGCGCGGGCTTGCGGCGTGGTCGCCCGCTTGGCGAGCGAGCGAGCGGTCGTGCGCGCATGCGCGAGCAGCGTAGCCTTCGTCCCCCTCTCGTTCATTGCAATTCCCAATGCGCTGACCACCTGCGCGCAATAGTTATAGGGCGGCTGCACTCGCTCGCAAAACCGTTTAACTGCCGTTTCTTATTGGCCGTCGCTCACTTCGATAGGCAGTTGCTCCGCTTGGTCAGAACCGCAGTGCCACGAGCGGCTGCTGGGGAGCCTAGTCCCTTTGGCTCGCGCGGGATGTCGGCTTGTGCTCTTGAGATCCGTGACACCAACTAGGAAAGACGCCTGGGGTGTCAGGTCGCCTCTGGCTTTGGGCTACCCAGATCGAGACGCAGGTTTTCGATGATGTCCTGACAATGCTCAGGATTGCCGTCGCAGCATTCGTTGACGAGGAAGGCGACAAGGCCACGCACCGCTTCCTCGACAGCCTTGTAGACGATGCTCCGCCCGCTTCGGGTCGAGGTGACGAGTCCCGCACGCGATAAGATGGCAAGGTGCGCGGACATCGTGTTTGCAGGCGTGCTTGTCCGCTCCGCGATGGCTCCAGCGGATAGTCCATCGGGCGCTGCGCGCGCGAGTTCCGCGAACACCTGCAGCCGCGTCTGCTGGGCCAACGCGCTCATGATCTGGATCGCCTGCATCTTTTCCACTCCTATACGATAGACCTCCCCCAGCCTCCGCAACAAGGCGTGCCCTCGACCCACGCTCCCCGCGTCCATCGTCATATCGATGTTTCGAGAACTATTGAAACGATGTTGCACAGCAGCTATGTTGTGCTCGCGATAACGGTTCGTCGCCGCCGCGCATGTCGATCCAGGCGACGAGGAGGAGGGCAAATGAACGCCATTACTCTCACTTCCGCGAGCGCCCGGGTCAACCAGGCGGTCGTCGGACCTTTCCGGTGCTACGAGGATCCGCTTGAGCCGGACGAGGTGCATGATGTCGTCGTCTCCACGTCCCGGCGGGGGCTCACCCGCCTCGCTCTCGTGGCGGCCGAGACGGGCGCGCGTTTCCAGCGCGAGGCTGTCGGCCATGATCCCATGGCGTGGCTGCTGAGCACGCGCAGGTTGTTCAATGGGGACACCGCATTGGAGGCGTGCCTCGAGCGGGAGCCTTGTCTCCGGGCCATCCTTCTGCACGGCCTTTCCCTCGGCCTCGATGCTACGCCTGCATCCATCGACGCGCTGCTCGCCGACGACCCGAGCCCCGATCGGGCAGACGAGCCTTGGTCGGGCGGTGATCGCGAGAGCTCGTTCGATGGCGCCCCCGGCAGCCGCCGCCTGCGCTTGTATAGCGCCACCATCGTGGTGGCGCGGGGCGGCGAGCTTCTCCACGCCTTCCATGCTTCGATCGCCCCGTCGGCCGCCGTGGTGCGGGAGCGCATCCGGGTGCGCTTCGGCTCGGCGGCTGCCGCGCAGGCCGAGATCCGCGTCGGCTTCGACCCCGATTGCCCAGCAACCCTGGGGATGGTCCCGCCGGCCATTGTCGACACCTTGACCCAAGCCGGCCGGCGGCCCCGCCGGCCTTCCCTCGCCGGTCTCGACATCACGGTCGAGCAGCGACTGTCTTCCTGATCCGCCTCGGCCGCGGGAGTCCCGTGGCCGGCCAAAGAACCGACCTTTGAATAGGAGGAATGAGCCATGCCGCACGTGAACGGCGGGTGCGATGTCGCGCCCGTTGATGATGCGCCAGACGCGGTCCGCATCCTGCATCGCCTCGATGTCCGCGAGGGAGCCACCGGCGAAGGCGTCGGAACGGGCCCGAACGTGGCCCTGGTGCTGGACTTGGAGACTACCGGTCTCGACGTTGAGCGTGACGCTATCATCGAACTCGCCATCCGTCGGGTCCGCTACGACGCGGAGGGAGTGATCACCCACATCGACAAAGCCTATGAATGGGTCGAGGATCCGGGCAAGCCAATCCCGCCGGAGATCTCCGAAATCACCGGCCTGACCGATGCCGACGTGGCCGGCCGGTCCATTGATGATGAGTGTGCGACTAAGCTGCTCCGGTCCGCGTCGATCGTGATCGCGCATCATAGCCGCTTCGACCGCCGCTGGGTTGAGCGCCGGCTCCCGGGCGCGGAAGGCTTGGCATGGGCTTGCTCCATGGAGCAGATCGACTGGCGCGCGGGCGGCTTCGACGGACGCGGTCTCGGCTTCCTTCTGTGCCAGGCGGGGTGGTTTCACGACGGACACCGCGCCCGTGCCGATGTCGACGCCGTGATCCAGCTGCTGCGGCACCGGTTTGGCGATGACCGCACCGCCTTGTCCATGCTGCTGGAGCGCGCAGCTCGTCCGAGCTGGATCATTCGCGCCGTCGGCGCGGACTTCTCCGTCAAGGATCTGCTCCGGGGCCGCGGTTATCGATGGGATCCTGGTCGCAAGTGCTGGTGGATCGAAGTTACCGATAATGAGCGGATGCCGGAGGAGTTCTGGCTCGCCGGCAATGTCTACCGGATGTCGGCAAATCCCAGGGCGCTCGGCCCGACCTTCGAGGAAGTCTCGGCCACAACGAGGTTCCTTTGATGCGTGCCTCCCGTCTCGGCTGCCGCGCGGGCGCAAGCGGCGCGGCCGCGATGATCGAGCCGGACCGTTGCGGCGAGACCTGCTGGCCGGCCCTCGATCTGGATACCGAGTCCGTCCTGCTGATGCGGGCGATGCCCGCCGACATCGAGCCAACGGGGAAGATCGTGATCCTCCGCACCTACGTCGGCGGCGGGCGGGCTCGCTCGATCTTCGACTGGATGTGTTTGCGACCCGGCGACTGGCCGCTCTGGGGCAGGCTGGCCTACCTGTTCGGTGAGGAGGCGGTCCGCTCGGTGGTGATCGCCGCTGCGGAACGGGAGGCCGAGAAAGCGGCAATCGAGGCGGAAGAGGCTCGCCTCGAAGAGGAGGAGCGGATTCGTTTGCGCCGCCAGATCGACCTCTACATCCTGGATCCGAAGAGCAAGCGGCCGGGGCTCTCCCTCCAGAGCGGTGACGAGAAGAAGCCGTTCTTCCTGATGTCCTTCAGCGAGAAGTGGGAGCGCGAACGGGTCCTCGACTGGCTGCGTTGGCAAAAGCACCGCTTTCACGAATTTCGTGATCTTTTCCAAGCAGAGGGACCCGTCGCCCTTGAGCGCCTGGTCATCGCCGGCATGCGGGCAACGGAAGCCGAAATAAGGACCCGCGGTCTCGCCTCGCGCGGCAGGCGTCCCCTCCGCTTCTGGAGGGGCGAATGAGCGGCTCGGCGGTGGAAGGGCTTTCGCAATGTGGCGCTCTCGTCGCCTCCACGGGGGGAGGGGATGCGACGACGGCGGCCGCGATGATCGTCGCGGAGAGCCTCTCATCCATTCCGGTTCCGCTTGGCCTTGCTCTACCTCTGTCCCTCCGCGGCGGCGACCCTGAGGCTCAGTCTCGCCTACATCTGGGGCTCGGATTCTGCTGGCAGTCGCAGCTGCTGCCCTATGTCCATCGCGCGATCCGAAGATCGGGTGATGCTGCCTCGCCGTGGTTCACGCTGCCGCCGCTGCTGGTATGCGGAGCGGCTGGCGTGGGACGCACCCACTTCGCTAGGCGGCTCGCCCAGCTCGCCGGGCTGCCGCACGTCGGGCTTGATCTGTCTGACCCGGCAGGGACCGAGCAGCTGAGGCAGCGCCCGCGCGGTCCCGACCTGGTGCTTCCCTCGCTCCCGGTGCTCGCAATGGCGGTAAGCGGATGTGCCAACCCGGTGATCAGCATTGCGGGCCTGGACGGGGCAGACCTCGAGACGCAGGGCGAACTCGCGAAGATGATCGATCCGCGCACCGGGGCTCGGTGGGTGGATTTCGCGACCAGGAGCACGGTCGACCTCCGGCAGATTAGCTGGATCGTGCAATGCCGGGATCCCAGCATGATCTCGCCTGCACTGCTCGGGCTTCTCAGTCGGGTCGAACTGCATTGGCCCGAGCCGCACGAGCTCCCGCTTCACCTCGCGGAGGTGCTGGCCGAGGCCGCCATTGATGCGGGTGTCATCGATCGGGTCGAGCACCGCGTCGCTGAGGGTCTGATCCATCTGCAGCGGGCATCCGGCTCGCGCTCGACCGCACGCCTCTACGAGTCCGCACGGCATTGGGTGCGGACGGCAATCGAATGACGAAACTAACAGCAAGGAGCCTATGAACATGGATAAGGATGATAAGACCGTCATCGTTGCCGATGGTCGTTTGATCGAAATAGATTCCCGTCCGATCACGGCAGCCGACGTGCTCGAACTCGCCGGCATTGTTGGCGATGGGGTGGTCGTTCGGATCCACGGCGGTCGTGCTTCTCACTTCGCGCCAGAGCAGCCGGTGGGTCTCGATGCGGATGCGGCGCCCGAGTTCCGGACATTCCGCGATGGCGCTATCCATCACCTGCGCGTCAATGGTCTGCTTTGGGAATGGGGGGCGCCAGCCATCACCGAGCACGAGATCCGCGGGATCGCCGACATCGGCTCCGACCAGTCGCTGTTCATCGAAGGCGACGAGGCCCCGATCCGAAGCGGCAGCGTCGTCGATCTCACCACCCCGTGGCCGCCGCAGATCGAGGTCCGCCAGGCGGCGGCGCCGAACGAGCGGGTGCCGGTCGTCATCAACGGGCGCTCCGTGACCCTCGACCGGCCGGAGGTGAGCTTCGAGGATCTTGTCGGGCTGGCCTTTCCCGGTTCGGATCCGGCGAACCCGGGCATGCGCTCGCTGACCGTCACCTATCGCCGTGGGCCGCCAGACCGCCCAGAAGGGTCGCTGGTCTCGCGCGAGGCGATCAAGGTGCGCCGGGGCGAGGTGTTCAGTGTCACGTCGACCGATAAGTCTTAGCCCTGATCTGCGGCGCCTGGTGGAGGACGGCTACGACGTTGACGTCGTTGCCGGCCATCTCCTGGTGCGGGACGTGCCTTACGTCGATCACCACCGCCGTGTGCGACGCGGGACGCTGGTGTCGAGGCTCGACCTGGCTGGCGACCGGACGGTGCCGCCGAGCGATCATCAGGCCTGGTTCGCGGGATCGCTTCCGTGCGACCGAGAAGGCCGGCCGCTGCTGGGGATGCTCCACGCCCATCACGGGCGAGACCTGGGCGGCGGGCTGAAGGTCGACCATTGGCTGTGCAGCCGTCCTCTCGGGCGCGAGTTCTCGGACTTTCACGAGAAGATGGTCACCTTCGTGGCGCAGATCTCGAACCATGCCATGGCGATCGACCCGGCCGCTACCGCGCGCACCCGCCGCGTCGTGGCGGCCTCGGCTGAGGATTCGCCCTTCAACTATGTGGACACTGCCACCTCCCGAAGCGGAATCGGGAAGCTCTGGGAGGGCTTGGCCGGACAGCATGTGGCTATAGTGGGGCTCGGAGGGACCGGCAGCTACGTCCTGGATCTCGTCAGCAAGACACCGGTGGCGCGCATTCATCTTTTCGACGACGACCTGCTCCTCCAGCACAACGCCTTTCGCGCACCGGGCGCCGTGTCTCGGGAGGAATTGGCCGAACGCCGGCCGAAGGTCAACCACTTTGACCGCATCTATTCCCGGATCCATCGCGGCATCGTGCCGCATCGGGTCCGGATAGGGTCGCCGACGCTCCGGCTGCTCGAAGGTTTCGACTTCGTGTTCCTCTGCATGGACGACGCGGCGGGCAAAGCCATGATCGTTGAACGGTTGGAAGCTGACGGGACCAGCTTCATCGACGTCGGCATGGGTCTTCATGAGACCGACGCCGGGCTGACGGGAACGGTCCGGGTCACCACGAGCACGGCGGCTATGCGCGACCACGTCTGGGACCGGGATCGGATCCCGATGGCCGGCCAGCGCGGCGATGATCCCTACTCCACTAACATTCAGGTCGGTGAGCTGAATGCTCTGAACGCCGCGCTGGCCGTGATTCGCTGGAAGCGGCTGCTCGGATTCTACGCTGATTTCGAGCGTGAGCATTTCTCGACCTACTCCGTCGATGGCAATCAGTTGATCAACGAGGATCGGGCGGGCGATGACGAGGTGGGGAGCGATGCCGAGCGGACGGGAGGCGTTCGGTCCGGCAATCGCTCCTGATGCGCCCCTTAAGTTGCCGAGCAGCCGTTAAAGTGCCGATCGGCAATCCTTAGCGAGCAATGTCAGCGCGACCGGTGGGCCCGGCAGGATTCGAACCCGCGACCTAGCCGTTATGAGCGGCCAGCTCTAACCGCTGAGCTACAGGCCCGCCGGTTGCGCGCCGGCAGGCAGGGCGCCTAGCGGGCAGGGGCGGCCAGGGCAAGCGCACCGCGGCGCCCATTACCGGGTCGCGCGGACAAAGCTTCGATGCGGCTCCGTTCCGGGTGCCGCGAACGCCGCCCCCAGAGGCAGCGTCAGGATCATCCGTCCGAGACCCTCGCGCACGAGATCGCCGCCCGCCGCGCGCGCCTCGGCCCGCGCCAGCCGCAGCGCGAAGCCGGCCCCGAGCAGCCCGGTGCCGAGCGCCCCGCCGCCAGAGCGGATGTCTCCGGCGAAGACGTCGGGCGATTGCGCCAGCGCCGCGGGGAGCTGGACCGCCAGCTGCAGGACATCGGCGGCCGCCCCCCCCAGTGTCAGCGTCATCTTCTCGCCCGCGGCCGTGGCGGCGGCCAGCGTGCCGAGAAAGCGCCACGCCAGCAGCTCGGCGCTTTCGGGCGCCAGCGGCACGGTGGCTT
The DNA here is from genome assembly GCA_019745075.1 of Qipengyuania sp. GTDB lineage: Bacteria > Pseudomonadota > Alphaproteobacteria > Sphingomonadales > Sphingomonadaceae > Qipengyuania. The sequence goes on along the minus strand of JAIETR010000009.1, from coordinate 60,058 downwards.
CGGACAGGGCCCAGTTCGCCTCGATCCGCGAAACGCGCGGCGACAGCACGGTCTGAAGCTGCGCGACCTGGCGGCGCACCACGGTGACGAAGTCGGAGCTGCCCTCGGGGAGATCCTGCGTCCCGGCTTCGAGGCGGGCGAGCCGCTCCAGCTCTGCGAAGCCCGCCAGCATGCGCGCCGCATCGCTGGCGATCTCGGCCGCGAGCGCCCGGTATTCATGCGGCACGGGCCCCACGGTCTGCTGCTGGATGACCTCCGCGAAGCCCTGGATCGCGGTCACCGGGGTGCGCAGCTCGTGGAGCAACTGGCGCACGCGGTCGGCGGCGCGTTCGGCGCGGCTGCCCGCGGCGGACGCGGCGGGGCGGCGCAAGCGGCCGACATAGCCGGTGAAACGCCCGCTTCCCGGAGCGAAACGCGCCGCCGCATCGAGAGTCCAGCGACCCGCGATCCGCTCGGCGCCCTCCAGCTCCACCAGGGCGCCGGTCACCGGGCGGCGCAGCGCGAAGGCGCGCGCGAATTCCCCCGAGGACTGCGTCCCGGGAGCAGCGAGCAGCGTGCCCACCACCAGCGGCGCCGCGCCAGGTTCGGCCCAGTCGATCCGGCCGCTTTCGTCGGCGGTGAAAAGGAAGACCGACAGCGCGGGCTCGCCGCGATCCTCGGCCGCCTCCCCGCCAAGGGGCAGCCGGGGTGCGTCGGGCCCGTCCCCGTGGCCGCGCCGCTCGCGGGCGCGCTGAAACGCTTCGATACGGCGCAGCAACGCGCCGAGATTCGCGGCATCGGGGACGCTCGCCGGTCGTGGCTGCGCACCAGCCGGCGCTGGCGCGGATTCGGGTTGCGCGAGGACGTAGTCCTCTTCGGCGAAGCTCCCGAGATCGAGCGCGGGCGGGCCCAAGGTGGCATCGGCGGGGGCGCGATCGGCGAGGTCGAGAGCCGGACCCGGTTCGGGTAACACGCGGTCGCGCACCCCGAGCCGGTCGAGCAGCTGCTGCGCCGCGCGCGGCAGATTGCGGCGGTGGCGCAGGAGGCCCCGGGCATGCATCGGCAGCTCGGGAATGAGCATCGCCCAGTGATCCTCGTCGAGCGAGGCGCGCGAAAGCGCCGCGAGCGCCACTCTGGTTTCGGCCCTCGCGAACCAGGCCAGGAGCAGGGGATTGCGGATCCGCGCGCTGCATTCGGCGGCGATCCGTTCGCGTTGAGCGAGCGGGATCATCGGCGCGAGCGCCTCGAGCCTGCGATAGGCGGCGCGGGTCAGGCCCGGATCGGCGCTGCCGGCAGGCTCGCCGAGCAGGTCGAGCAGCTGGCGGAACTGCACACGCGCCGCGCGCGCGCCCGCGGCGCGGTGATGCAGCACGGTGGCGAGACGGTCGTCGAAATGCATGAATACCTTTGTCGAGCGCGGCGGCGCGATCCGCCAAATGACTCCGGCGCCGCGCGCTCCTCCCTCTCTCAAGCGCCATAGCGCAACGCGCGCCAGCCCGGACAAAAGTTTTCCCCCGCGTTGCAAAGCGGGACGCGCAATGGCATGAAAATAAAGTTATTGCGCTGCTGCCGGTTGCGTGCCGAAGCTTGCGCAAATTCATGCGCCGGCCGAGAAGCCGGCGTAGCCTGACAGGGGCCGGATCGCATGGCTAATCTCGACCACATCGACCGTCAGCTGCTCCGCGAGCTGCAGGGCGAAGGGCGGATTACCAATGTCGAATTGGCGCAGCGGGTAGGCCTGACCGCGCCGCCGTGCCTGCGGCGGGTGCGCGCGCTGGAGGAAAACGGCATCATTCGCGGCTATCACGCCGATCTCGACGCCTCCAAGCTGGGCTTCACCATCACCGTCTTCGCCATGGTCAGCCTGAAGAGCCAGGCCGAGGAATCGCTGCGCGCCTTCGAGGCGGCGATGCGCGATCTGCCCGAGGTGCGCGAGGTGCACATGCTCAACGGAGAAATCGACTTCATTCTCAAGATCGTAAGCCGCGATCTTCAGAGCTTTCAGGAATTCCTCACCAGCAAGCTGACGCCCGCGCCCAATGTCGCGAGCGTCAAGACCAGCCTGACCATCCGCACCAGCAAGCACGAACCGGGCGTGCCGCTGGAGGTTTGACCTTTTCGGAGGCATCGCGGCCCGTCCTTCGACAGGCTCAGGACGAGCGGACCTTGCCATTCTTCTACACCCGCTCGTGTTGAGCTGGTCGAATCCCGCTGGCGGAAACCTCGCCTACCGCAGGAAGTCGCTTACCGTCCGCGGTGGCCCTGCCTGGGCGCGCTGGGGATAGAGCTGCTCGTAGCCGGCGGCGTTCTCGAGCACGCGCTGGACGTAGTTCTTGGTCTCGTAAACCGGGATCCGCTCGAGCCAGTCGATCCAGCCGACCGCGCGGGTGCGCGGATCGCCGTTCGCGCGCAGCCATTTGTTCACATTGCCCGGGCCGGCGTTGTAGGCCGCCACCGCCAGCGGATAGCTGCCGCCGTAATAGTCCATCATGCGCCCGAAATAGCCGTCGCCGAGGCGGATGTTGGTATCGACCGAGCCGATGAGGTCGGCGGACAAGTAGGAAATCCCCATCTTGCCCGCCTGCTCGCGCGCCGTGCCCGGCATCAGCTGCATCAGCCCGCGCGCCCCGGCGTGGCTGATGGCGTTCTCGGCGAACTGGCTTTCCTGGCGCGAGATCGCGTGGACGAAGGTCCAGTCGGTGCCGGCGGGCGCCGGAACCACCGGATAGCCCTGGGCCACGAACTGACCGAGGCCGATGCTTCCCGCCGCGTCGGCGAGGATCACCGCGAGGTCGCGCCGCCCGATCTCGCGCGCGAGCGCGGAGACCATCGCGAGTTCCTCGGGCGTGTCGGCCTGCTCGGCGAGTTCCTTGTAGAACTGCACCCCGGTCCGCCACGGCGCGTCGCGCGCCACTTCGCGCACCGCGCGCACCAGCGGGCGGGCGGCGAAGGCCGCCTGCTGCGCGGCGCTCGGCACGGCGAGGGTGCCGGCGGCGAAGCCGGGCTGCGGGCGGCCGAGTTCCTTCAAGGCGAGCTGGCCATAGAAGCGGTCGGGATAGTCGGCCGCCATTCCGTAGTAGCGTGCCGAGCCGCCCGCGTCGCCGCCGCGCGCGGCCGCGCGTCCGGCCCAGAAGAAGCCCTTGGAACGCGTCTGCGTCGTTTTTGCGGCGGCGCCGTAACGGTAGAACAACGGGGCTGCACGGCGCCCGTCGCCCAGCTCCCACAGCGCCTTGGTCCCGCCCAGCCACATCAGCGAGGTGTAGTCGTCGCGCAGCTTGTAGCTCGACGCGCGCAGATCCGCGCCGGGGGCGAACAGGTCCTCGGCCGAGGTGGCGATGCGCGCCGCCGAATCCGCGCCCGCGCCGCGCGCCACGCGCAGCATCTCGGCGATCATCGCCTCCTGATCGAACGGCAGCTTCGAGGCCCGCGGGCGGTTGGCGAGCAAGGATATCGCCGCGGGTAGATTGCCCGTGGTGCGGTGGTAGCGCGCGAGGTTGTAGGCATAGCCGGGGTCGCCGAGCGCGCTCGCGGGGGTCGTGAGGCCCGCGGCTTCGGGCAGTTGCCCCTGGACCAGAGCGAGCCGCGCCATGCCGATGTCGCGCGCCGGGCCGGACAGCCGCAGCACCTGGCGCGCGCCGCCCTCGCCGTCGTTCTGCCACATCAGCGCGTCCATCCGCGCGGCGTGATCCTCGGGGGTGAAGCGGGTGGCGAACAGGCTGGCGAGCGTGGTTTCGACCGGGCCGCTCATCGTGCCGCCGCGCCACGCGGCCCGCGCCGTGGCGAAGGCCTCGGGGCGGTTGAGCGTCGCCAGCGCCAGCGCATGGCGCGCGCGCGCCGGATTGGTCAGCGGCGGCGCCTTGGCGAAATAGATTGCAAGCGCTTCGGGAGAAGGACTGTCGCGCTCGAGCGCCGCCTCGGCGCGGCGGCGCAACGTCTCGGCCTTGGGAAAATCGGGGTAGCTGGCGACGAAATTGGCGTAGTCGCCGAAGCCGAGGTTGTCGCGCGCGGTCAGATATTCCCACCGCGAAATGACCGGCGCCATCCGCCCCGGGCCCTGCGCCACCAGATTGCCGCGCGCCCGGTCCCAGCTGGTCCCGTCCTGCGCCTGCGCCGACGCAGGCAGGATCAGCGCCGCGGCGCCGAGGAGGAACTGTCCAACTGTCGTCCTAACCATGCTGGACATCGTGCCCCGCGCCTCCTTATCAGGCGGTGAACGACATCCCCGCACGCCCCCCGTGCGGTTTTGTGTCCCGACATCGGAGCTAACGCAATGTTCTCAGGCTCGATTCCAGCCCTGGTGACTCCTTTCCGCGACGGAACGTTCGACGAGGCCGCATTCCGGCGGCTGATCGACTGGCAGATCGAGCAGGGGTCGAGCGCGCTGGTCGCCTGCGGCACGACGGGCGAGGCCTCGACCATCTCCAACGCCGAGCATCACCGCGTGATCGAGGTCTGCATCGACCAGGCCGGCGGCCGCGTCCCGGTGATCGCGGGCTGCGGCTCGAACGACACCAACAACGCGCTGCTCCACATGCGCTTTTCCGGGAAGGCGGGCGCGGCGGCCGCGCTCTGCGTGGCGCCCTATTACAACCGCCCGGGCCAAGCGGGGCTGATCGCGCATTTCAGCCATCTGGCTGAAAACAGCGACTTGCCGATCGTCCTCTACAACGTGCCCGGCCGCACGGTGACCGACATCGAGCCCGAGACGGTGTGCGCGCTGGCGCGCAAGTTCCCCGAGCGCATCCGCGGCATCAAGGACGCCAGCGGCGATCTGTCGCGCGTGGTCGATCACCGCATGGGCATCTCGAAGGATTTCTGCCAGCTCTCGGGCGAAGACGAGCTGGCGCTGATGGCCAATGCCGCCGGCGCGACGGGGTGCGTTTCGGTCACGGCCAATGTCGCGCCGAAACTATGCGCCGAATTCCAGGCCGCCTGCGGCGCCGACGACCTGACGCTGGCGCGCGAACTCAACGACCGGCTCTATCCGCTCCACCGTGCGATGTTCGGGGACGCCAGCCCCGCGCCGGTCAAATACGCGCTCAGCCGGGTGCACGAATGGATCACGCCGGAGGTGCGTTTGCCGCTGGTGGAATGTTCCGAGCGTGCGAAGAAGGCGGTTGACGAGGCGCTGGCGCATGCGGGACTTGTGTGATCTAGTGTTATCGCCTAGATTATTGGCATGGATCGCCTGATCACCGCCACCGAAGCCAACCAGCGCTTCTCGGAAGTGCTGCGCGATGTGTCGGGTGGTGACAGTTTTACCGTAACGTCCCGCGGCAGGCCCGTTGCACGGGTCACGCCCGTCACGGCCAATGTCGAGGAACGCCGACGCAGGCTGGATGAGCTGCTTGAGTTTCTCGGACAGCAGCCTCCCATCAAGATTAAGCCTTGGAAGCGCGAGGATTTATACGATTGAGCCGCGTCAGTCTCGACACCAACATCCTTGTCTACCTTGCGAAAGCCTCACGAGAACCCGCCGATCTAGCGAAGACGGCACGTTCGTTCGAGATCTTGCGCACGCTGCGAAATAGGGCCGAGGTGGTTGTTCCCGTTCAAGTTTTGGGAGAACTTGTGGTCGTCCTGAAGCGCAACGGAGTGACGAACGACCGGGCGACAACATTTGTTCACCAATGGATGAGACCTAGCGACAATCCCTCGTCGGAAGGTTCGACCCTTCGCCTGGCACTCGAGCTGACAGGCAATCGTCGCTTGCAGTTCTGGGATTCGATGATCCTTGCTGCATCAATCGAAAGTGGCTGCTCGATATTGCTGTCGGAGGACATGCAGGATGGCTTCACCGTACGCGGACTAACAGTGGTCAATCCACTGGTCGACAAGCCTCACCACACGCTCAAAACACTCCTCGAAAGCTAGTCCTTCGCATTCTTCCGCCGCGTGTCCCAGCCCTTGCGCGCGGCGGCGCTGCGCTGTTCCGCGCTGCCGGACTTGTGCGCGCGCCCGCCCCGGGCGCTGGCGGCGTTGGTGTCCTTCTTGCCGCGGCCCGAGCCCGACTTGTTGCCGCCGCCGCTGTCCTTGTTGACCGTCGCCCAGGCGCGCGCCTCCGCCTCTTTCTTGCTCACACCGCGCTTCTCGTAGCCTTTCTCGATGTGCTCGGCCTTGCGCTTCTGCTTGTCGGTATAGCTGCTCTTGTCGCCTTGGGGCATGAATCGTCTCCTCTGCCGAGAGGATGACGCAGCGGCCGCCAAGTTCCCGCCCGGCTACAAAACCTCGTCCTCGTCGAGCAGCGGCTGCGCCGCGCCCGCGGGCTCGCTGGCGCGGATTGCCTCGGTGATGGTGTCGATCGCCTCGCCCGCGTGTTCGAGATTGGCGACCTGGGCCACGTGGAAGATCGCGTCGCCCTGGTTGACCACCGGCAGGGTGGCGTGGCCGATGACGATGCCGTCGATCGGGCTGACCATCTCCATCGCGTCCTCGCCGAACAGGCCGGTAACCGTGGCGAGCAGCTCGCCCCGGTGCACGGTGTCGCCGCTCTTGCGGATGCGGTGACTGATCCCCCCGCGCGGGGCCCTGACCCAGCTCGAGCTGTTGGCGCGCGCGGGGATGCCGACGCTGGCGAGACCGTCGTCGGCCTCGATCATGCCGATATGCGCGAGCACCCGTTCGACTCCCTCGGCCCCGATGTCGATCGAGAGCCGGTCGAAGCGCAGCGCCTCGCCGGCCTCGAACAGCAGCATTGGGGTGCCGCGCTGCTGCGCCAGCTCGCGCATCGACCCGTCGCGCAGCGGGCTCTCGATGATGACCGGCGCGCCGAAGGCCATTGCCAGCTCGACCAGATAGGGATTGTCGGCGCCGATCCGCACCTGCGGCAAATTGTAGCGGTGCACCGCCGCGGAATGCAGGTCGATGCCGAGTGTGCTCTTGGCGATCACGTGTTCGAGGAAGGTGTTGGCGAGCTGCGCGGCCAGCGATCCGCGCGCGCTGCCCGGGAAGCTGCGATTGAGATCGCGCCGGTCGGGCAGGTAACGCGCGTGGTTGACGAGGCCGTAGATGTTCACCGCCGGGGCGAGGATGAGCGTGCCGGCCATCGCGGCCGGATCGAGCTGCCGCGCCAGCTTCTGGATAATGGGAATGCCGTTGATCTCGTCGCCGTGGATCGCCGCGCTCACGAACACGCAGGGGCCGGGCCGCGCGCCGTGGAGCACCTGGAGCGCCAGACTGGCGGCGAGACCGGTGAGCTGGCGGCTGACCGGTATGGCCAGCGTGCGCCGTTCGCCCGGCGCGACGGTTTCGCCCGCGATCTCGAACGGTGCCGATTGCATCGACGGCTGGTCCAAGCGCATCTCCCCCGCGTCACCCGCCGCGGCGACCGTGCGCTCTTGAACAGGCGCGGTCAGTGCGGCGGGTTATGCTTTTCCACAAATGCGACCGCTTCCGCCAGCATTTGCTGACGCGTGGCGGCGCGCGATAGCCAGTGATCCTCGCTGGCAAGGGTCACCACCTCGACCGGCTTGCCGGCATCCTTCAGCGCATCGGCCATCCGGCGGGTGTGGCCGAAGGGGACGACGGTATCGTCCTTGCCGTGGATCAGCAGCACCGGCGCGTCGGCCTTCGCCGCGTGCCGGCGCGGCGAGCGCGCCGCCCAGCGGTCGCGCGGGCCCAGCTCCTCGAGCAGAGCCATCTTCGACACGCGCGCCTCGCCGCTGCCGCGATAGTCCTCGGCATACATGTCGCCCAGATCGCTGACGCCCGCCACCGCGACCGCACAGCGATAGAGGCCCTGCTGCAGCGTCACCCCTGCCAGCGCGGCATAGCCGCCATAGCTGGCCCCCGCGATGCAGGCGCGCTCGGGATCGACGATGCCTCTGGCGGCGAGAGCCGCGAGGCCGTCCGAAATGTCGGATTGCATCTTGCCGCCCCATTCGCCGTGACCGGCGCGGCGGAACTGGTCGTCCCGGTTGGTCGAACCACGGAAATTCGGCTGGAATACGGCGTATCCGCGCGAAGCGAAGGCCTGCGCCCACCAGTCGAACGCCACGCGGTCGTGCGAGGCGGGGCCGCCGTGGGGCAGCATCACCACGGGCAGGCCCTTGGCCTCGCGCCCCGGTGGCAGGGTAAGAACCCCGTCCAGCTCGAGCCCGTCTCCCGCCTTATACGCGATTGTCGAGATCGGACCGACCTGGCCGGGCCCCACCTCGACCCGCTCGAAACCAATGGCCGTCGCCTTGAGATTGGCGATGTCCACGATGAACCAACTCCCGCTGTCTCCATTGCCGCTGGTCCGCACGACCGCGCGCCTGAGGTCGGGCGTGAAGTCGATGAAGCGCATGTCGAGTTTGGCGAAGGCCTTGCGGATCTTGCTGACCGCGGACTGGTGCGCGGGGTCGAACAGCTTGGGCTGCCCGTCGCCGCCGCGTGGCTGGAACCCCAGCACCTGGCCGCTCAGCGGATCGACGTAGAGCCGCTCGATATCCACATCGGGATAAAAGGGCGTGGGCGTCCCGCCGGCGAGCGGAACCTGGAACCATTGCCGGACATCGTTCTCGTCGCGGGTTGCATAAAGCACCGTGGTGCCGTCCTTGCCCAGCGCGATCAGGCCGATGTCGCCGCGCGGGGACTGGCCGGTCGCGATCGTCCGTCCGGCGGACAGCAGCCGCCATTTTCCGTCGTTGTTGTCGATATCGAGGCGCGCGGCGACGCGGCCATCGCGGCCGACGATCCAGTCGCGCCAGCCGCCTTCGCCGCTCGGCCCCTCGACCTTTTCCGGCTTGTTGGTGGCGACGTCGACCCGGTACAGCGCCGGCCGCCCGTGATTGTACTCATATTCGGTGGCAATCCGGGTGAGTTCCACGGCGCCGTAATAGGCGTACCAGCGACCTTCGACCTGGCGCACGCCGTAGTTGCCGAACGTCGCATTCACGATATTGCGACGATTGCCGAACACCCTGACGGTGTCCTTGGCGCTTTCGACCGGGACGATGCTGGTGTTGGTGAATTCGAACTTGTCCACATTGAAGCCGATCAGGCGCTCGGTGGAGCCGATCTGGACGATCAGTTCCCGATTGCTGCCCCAGGCGATGCCGCGCACCTTGAAATCGCCGATCCCGAAATGCCGCAGAGCTTCGAGATCCGCGGTCATCAGCACGATCGCGCGTTCGCCCGAGCGCGCCGTGGTGAGGATGGCGATGCGGCTGCCATCGGGAGAGAGCGCCGCATCTTCGATATCGGGCAGCTTGCCATAGGCCGACAGGGGCGGCGGCGCGGGGGCCGTGGCGGCTGACGCAGCGGGCGCCGCATCGCCGGCCAGGGCCGCGCCGGTGACGGGCAAACCCAATGCCGCGGCGCATGCCAGCGCCAGCCCATTTGTCGAAATACGCAAGGCGACCACCCCGATAACCCTCTCAACCACCGGTAATCTTAGGGAATGTGCGCGCCCACGCAAGCGCCGTTTCCGGGCGGCTTCCCCTCCGCGCGCAATAGGCCTAAATGCCGCGCCCCTATGGTCCGGCCCAAGCCCCTCGCCTTCGACAAGGTCAAGACCGTCGCCGACAACCGGCGCGTGCGGTTCGACTATTTCGTCGAGGACACGCTCGAGGCCGGGCTGGCGCTGTCGGGCACCGAGGTCAAGGCGCTGCGCGCGGGCGAGGCGACGATCCGCGAAAGCTATGCCGAGGTGCGCGACGGGCAGGTGTGGCTGGTCAACGCCAACATCCCCGAATATTCGCACGGCAACCGATTGAACCACGAGCCCAGGCGGCCGCGCAAGCTGCTGCTCCACGCGCGCGAGATCGAGAAGCTGCTGGGCGCGGTCGAGCGCAAGGGCATGACGCTGGTGCCGCTGTCGATCTACTTCAACCGCACCGGCCGCGCCAAGGTCGAACTGGCGCTGGCCAGGGGCAAGCAGACGGTCGATAAGCGCAACACCATCAAGGACCGCGACTGGAAGCGCGACAAGGCCCGGCTGCTGCGCGAGAAGGGCTGAGGCGGAGGCATAGGTCGCCGCGCTGAACCTTGCCGCCGGGCGCGCCCGCTTTGTCGCAAAGCCGCTTCTCCACCCTCTTGTGCTTTGACTCGGCCCCGCCCATTGCAAGGGCAGTGCGATGACGGGATCCCATTCGAAAAGCTGGCTTGCGGACATGATCCGCAGGAACATGCCCACGCGCGAACAGCTCGAGGGCAATCGCTGGATGCGCCCGCTGGCGCGGCGGCAGGAGCTGTGGCGCTTCACTCGCCGCTCGGTGCCGCGCGGGGTCGCGGTGGGCCTGCTGGTGGGCATCTTCGCGCTGATTCCGGGCGTCCAGATCGTGGGCGCGGCGCTGCTGTGCGTGCCGGCCCGCGGCAATATTCCCGTCGCGGTGGCGATGACCTTCCTCTCCAATCCGGCGACCACGCCGCTGATCCTGATCCTCTCGGCGCTGATCGGCAGTTTCCTCGGCTTCCATGCCGATACCGCGACCGTCTACGCCATGGTCCACCGCGGCGCCGCGCCGGCCGAGTGGGTGCGCTGGTTCCTCTCCGACGCCGCCCCGGCGGTGCTGGTGGGGCTGGCGGTGCTGTCGGTGGGGGCTGCCGCGCTCGGCTATGTCATCGCGGGGATGATCTGGCGGCCGGTCGTGGCGCGGCGGCGCAAGCGCCGTCTCCACGCCGCGCTCGCTCGGCGGCACGAGGGGCACTCGCCTGCTGTTGCGCCCGCGCCCGCCACCGAGTCGGGGCGCGCGGCATGATCGGGATATGAGTACTCACCCCAGCTTCGCGGACCGTATCGCCGCGATCGAGGGCGCGCCGCCGGCTCGTCTCGGCGTGGCGCTCGCGGGCGCGGTGCTGGGTTCGGTGCTGCTGGTGTGGCTGGCGGCCGGCAGCGCGTCGATCGCGGCGGCTTACGCTGGCGGAGTGGCGGTGCTGGTGCTGGCGCTGGCCTTCTCGACCAGGCTGGGGCGCAAGGGGGACGACGGCGAGGCCGCGCTCCCCGACTGGACGCTGACCGCGGCCGCGATCGACAATCCGCGCCGCGCCATCGCGGTGACCGACCGCGCCAACCGGCTGGTGTGCGCCAATAGCACCTATCATCGCTGGTTCGCCTCGATCGCGCCGCCGAGCGAGCTCGGTTTCGCGGGCGCGAGCGGCGAGGCGCTGGCGATGGCGGCGCGCGGCGCCTGGCGCGACGGATCGGGCGAGGCGCCCAAGCTGGTGCGCGAGGGCGAGGAGCGCGCCTTCAGCCTGGCGATCGACCGCGCCGGGCGGGGCGAGGACTATCTGGTCTGGCATTTCGCGGAGATTCCGGTCGAGCGCAGCTACGACGGGCTGGCGCAGCGGCTGGGCGGGGCGATGGGACGGATGATGAGCCGCTCGGGCCTGGAATTCGCTTTCGTCGGACCCGACGGGATCGTGCTTGGCCACACCCCCGGCCTGGCCGAGCGCGCCAGCGGCGACGGCAAGGCCAGCCTGGTGGGCGAGGAATTCGTCCAGCTGCTCCGCTCCGACGACCGCGAGCGGATCTTCTTCGCCCGCGAAGGCCAGCAGGGCGCGCCGCAGACGCTGGTGCATATCCCGCTCGAGGAGCGCAGCAGCCGCGGCGCGCAGGCCGACCAGGCGCCTTCGCTGATGCTGCTGATCGACAGCGGCGTGGGCATCGGCGCGGGCTGGCAAGGCGAGGGCGACGGGGGCTTCCCGCAGCTCGAGACGCTGCTCTCGGCGCTGCCGCTGGGGCTCGCCCTGACCGACCGCGACGGCCGCTTCATGTTCGCCAACAAGGCCTTCCTGCGCGCGGTCGAGCGCGAGGAGCAGGGCTTGCCCGCCTTCCCGAGCGATCTGGTGGTGCGCGAGGACAAGGCCGCGATCGCCGACTCGGTTCGCCGCTTCGCCAAGGGCGTGGCGGCGAGCGGCGACATGGCGGTGCGGCTGGCGGGCGACAAGGAGGAGCCGGTCTCGATCGGGCTCGCCGGGGTGCGCGGGCTGGGCGATGCGGCGGTGCTGCTCTCGATCAGCGATTCGACCGAGGAAAAGCGGCTCCGCCGCCAGGTCGCGCAGGCGACCAAGATGCAGGCGGTGGGCCAGCTCGCCGGGGGCGTGGCGCATGATTTCAACAATGTGCTGACCGCGATCATCGGCTATTGCGACCTGATGCTGCTGCGCCACACGCCGGGCGACAGCGATTACGACGACATCCAGCAGATCCGGGCCAATTCCAATCGCGCCGCCAGCCTGACGCGCCAATTGCTCGCCTTCAGCCGCCAGCAGACGCTGCGGCCCGAGGTGCTCCAGCTGCCCGACGTGGTGAGCGAGGTCAGCCAGCTCCTGAAACGCCTGCTCGGCCCCGCGATCGAGTTCGGCGTGCGCCACGACCGCGAGCTGGGCCCGGTCCGCGCCGATCCGCAGCAGCTCGAGCAGGTGATCATCAACCTGGCGGTGAACGCGCGCGACGCGATGCAGAGCCAGGCCGCCAGGCTGGGCAAGGACGCCGTTGGCCGGCTGACGATGGCCACCCGCCGCGTGTCGGCGCGTGACGTGCGCAAGATGGGCATCGATATCATGCCCGCCGACGATTACACCGCGCTGATCGTGCAGGACACCGGCGGCGGCATTCCCGACGCCGTGATCAACAAGATCTTCGAACCGTTCTTCACCACCAAGGAGCAGGGCAAGGGCACCGGGCTCGGCCTCTCGACCGTCTACGGCATCGTCAAGCAGTCCAACGGCTTCATCTTCGCCGACAATGTCCCAAGAACCGACGGTGCCGCCGACGGAACGCCCGCCGGCGCGCGCTTCACCGTCTATCTTCCCGTCCACCGCGGCGAGATGCCGCTCGCGCCCGCCGCGCCGGCCATCGCCCCGCGCGCGAGCGAATGGACCGGTGGCGCCAACATCCTGCTGGTCGAGGACGAGGACATGGTCCGCGCCGTCGCCGAGCGGGCGCTGACCCGCGCCGGCTACACCGTCACCAGTGCCCGCGACGGCGAGGAGGGGCTCGGCCTGGTCGCCAACAACGCGGCGAAGGGCGGGGCCGAGTTCGACCTGGTCCTGTCCGACGTGGTGATGCCGGCGATGGACGGGCCGGCGATGGCGAAGGCGATCCGCCGGGTGAAGCCCGATATCCCGATCCTGTTCATGTCCGGTTACGCCGAGGAACAGCTACGCAACCAGATCGACATCGCGAACATGCACTTCATCCCGAAGCCGTTCTCGGTGCAGCAGATCGGAGCCAAGGTGGCGGAGGTGCTGAGCACGCAGACCGTCGCCGCCTGAGCCGGCAAAAGGGGAGAATCGCATGAGGGACGGACAGGGATTTCGGCGCTGGCGCAGGAAGCCGACCGCCGCGAATGGACGGTGAGCGTGCCCGCCAACGGCAAGCGCACGGTCACGGTCGTGTTCGAGACGCGGTACTAAGGCGGAATGGCATGATTGGCCGCCTGGTCAAAGCCCTCTCCCCCTGTGGGAGAGGGTTGGGAGAGGGGTCCGCCGCGCCAGCGGCGGCTGGCGCCGCCTCCCCTCTCCCGCAAGGGGAGAGGGGTTGGCTTGGACGGGCTCCGCTCGCCATTCTCGCCACTCTGGCAGGCGCCAGCCCGCTCCACGCCCAAGACCGCGCAACCCTCGATATCTCCGCCCCGCAAAAGCTCCGCAACCGGCGCGCATCCTGTTCGCCAGCGAAAACAGCGAACGGCGCGGGCTGGGCGCGGCGCTGCCCAATGGCGGGCTGACGCTCTACGAGCCGGCGAGTTCTGGCGACCAGCTCGTCGCCGAAACCCGACTGCGGGACTTCGCCAAGGGGGAGGAGGTCGAACTGGCGCTCGCGCCCAGCGCACAGGTCTTCGCCGGCTGCGCGCGCCGCCGGCAGCGAGCCGGACGAGGAGGGCAAGCGCTGGGCGACGCTCTCGGCCGAGGCGAGCAACGCCAATCCGGTGCCGGTGACGGTGCGCTTCCGCCTCGGCTGGAGCGGCGAGTGGCAACTGTCGGGCGTGCGCGGGGCGCGGATCAAGGACGGGCAATGGATCGTCGAGCAGCGCTTGCCGGCCAACAGCCGCAAGCGGTTCACCTGGAGGGTGCGCCGCACGCCGGACTGAACTCGCAAAAGGCGCGGCTTGCCGGTTTGTTCACACGAAGACACGAAGAGGGCCCCTGCGCCGCAGGCAATTTGTTTCGCGCAGAGCGCGCAGAGGAAGCAGAGGCCGCGGAGAAGAGCCAATCTCTCTGCGACCTTCTTTTCCCTGCGTCCTCTGCGCAAAGCACTTTCCTGCTTGCAGCTGCGCCGCTGGCGGAACCCCTTCGTGGTCTTCGTGTCTTTGTGTGAACAAAAAAGCTTCCGATCCCTGCCCAACGAGCAGGTCTCCAAAATAAAGTTCGTTCTCCTCTTGTTCCCCAAGAACAAAAGGGCTACACAGCTCCTGTTGAAGAGTCGTTTGGGGACTCTCGCCAACCGGAGGAGCATAAGCCATGGCGGCCAATCTGAAGCTGGTAGAAGGCAGGGAAGTGGACACGGACCGTCAGAAGGCATTGGACGCCGCGCTCGCGCAGATCGACCGCGCGTTCGGCAAGGGTTCGGCGATGAAGCTGGGCCAGAAAGAGACCATGCAGGTCGAGACGATCTCGACCGGCTCGCTCGGGCTCGACATCGCGCTCGGCGTGGGCGGGCTGCCGAAGGGCCGCGTTATCGAAGTTTACGGGCCCGAGAGTTCGGGCAAGACCACGCTGGCGCTGCATGTGCTGGCCGAGTGTCAGAAGAACGGCGGCACGGTCGCCTTCGTCGATGCCGAGCACGCGCTCGACCCGGTCTATGCCAGGAAGCTGGGCGTGAACATCGACGAGCTGATCGTGTCGCAGCCCGACACCGGCGAGCAGGCGCTCGAGATCGTGGACACGCTGGTGCGCTCGAACGCGATCGACGTGCTGGTGGTGGACTCGGTCGCCGCGCTGGTGCCGCGGGCCGAGATCGAAGGCGAGATGGGCGACAGCCACGTCGGCCTCCAGGCGCGCCTGATGTCGCAGTCGCTGCGCAAGCTCACCGGCTCGATCGCCCGCTCGAAGTGCATGGTGATTTTCATCAACCAGCTGCGCATGAAGATCGGGGTGATGTACGGCAATCCGGAGACCACGACCGGCGGCAATGCCCTCAAGTTCTACGCTTCGGTCCGGCTCGACATCCGCCGCACCGGCCAGATCAAGGACCGCGACGACATCATCGGCAACACCACTCGGGTGAAAGTGGTCAAGAACAAGGTCGCGCCGCCGTTCAAGCAGGTCGAGTTCGACATCATGTACGGCGAGGGCATCTCCAAGATCGGCGAGATCCTCGATTTGGGCGTCAAGGCCGGGATCGTCGAGAAGTCGGGTTCGTGGTTCAGCTACGACAGCGTCCGCATCGGCCAGGGCCGCGAGAACGCCAAGCAATACCTCAAGGACAATCCCGAGATGTCCGACCGGCTCGAGGCCGCTATCCGCCAGCGCACCGAGAAGGTCGCCGAGGAGATGATGACCGGCTCTGGGGCCGACGACGACGGCGAGTAGAGCGAGCAATAGATGACCCGCCAAACGGAACCCGCAGGGTTCCGCTAGGCGAACGGCCGCCCCGGAGGCCCGACAGGGCCGAGGAACGCCAGAAAGAATACCCGCCCGGGCGCCGAGCGCAGTCTCGCCAGGCTCCGCGAGGCCAAAGGGCACTGAAGCAAGGCGGATCGTCCGGCCACACCCCGGCCTTCCCCCGACCTGTCCCAAACCGCTCCGGGGACGAACCGCCCGCTTCACGGCCGGCGCGAGATTTACGGGTCGCTCCCGCAGCTCGCGCCGGCTCTTTGCCTTTCGAGCGGATCGATGGCGGCGCGCGGGACAGCAGTCGCGGCTGTGGTAGGTGTCTCCTTTGTGTAGCCTTTGACGCGATTCGCGCCGCCGGGAGACGCCGATGATTACCGTCCACCACCTCGACAACAGCCGCTCGCAGCGCATCCTCTGGCTGCTCGAGGAGCTGGGAGCGGATTACGAGATCGTCCCCTACCGGCGCGATGCCGTCACCAATCTCGCCCCGCCCGAGCTCAGGCAGGCGCATCCGCTCGGCAAGTCCCCGCTGATCTTTGACGATGGGCTCAGGGTCGCCGAAAGCGGCGCGATCATTCAATATCTGTGCGAGCGCCACGGCGGCGCCAGCTGGCTGCCCGATCCCATAACCGGGGACCATGTCCGCCACCTCGAATGGATGCAGTTCGGCGAGAGCTCGTTCTTCGTGCCGGTCATGCTCAAGCTCTACACCGCGCGGCTCGGCGAGGCAGGGGCGGCGCTCGCCCCGCGCATCGAGGAGCAACTCGCCGCCCATGTCGCCTTCGCCGAGGACAACATCCGCCCCTCGCTCCATTTCGTCGGCGACGACTGGACCGCCGCCGACGCGATGATGAGCTTCCCCGCCGAAATCGCGGTCATGCAGGGTTTCGCCGACCGCGCGCCCCGGCTCGCCGCCTTCGTCGCGGCCGTCCACGCGCGTCCTGCGTGGAAGCGCGCGCGCGAGCGCGGCGGTCCCTATTTTGGATGGTAGACGAATGACCGACAGCAGCGAATGGACCGGCCCGGTCGGCACCGCCTGGGCACGGGAGTGGCGGCGCACCGACCGCAGCTTCGGCGCGCTCACCGATCGGCTGCTCGATCCCGCGGCCATCGGCGGCTTCGCCCGGGCGCTCGACATCGGCTGCGGCGCGGGCGAGCTGGTCGAGCGTCTCGCCGCCGCGCATCCGCGGGCGCGGGTGACGGGGCTCGACATCTCCGCCGAACTCCTCGCGGTCGCGCGCGCGCGCTGCGCGCACCTTCCCAACGCGCGCTTCGCCGAATGCGACGCGGCGCAATGGCAAGCCGCCTCGGGCGAGGCGCTCGATCTGCTCGTTTCACGCCACGGCGTGATGTTCTTCGCCGATCCGCCGGGCGCCTTCGCCCATCTGCGCGCCCAATGCGCTCCAGGCGCGACGCTGCGCTTTTCCTGTTTCCGTGCGCGCGCCGACAATGCCTGGGCCGGTGCGCTCGACGCCGCGCTGGCTCTGCCGCCGTCGGCGGCCGCCCCCGACGCGCCAGGCCCCTTCGCCTTCGCCGAACGCGACCGGGTCGCCGGCATACTGGGCGCGGCGGGCTGGACCGAGGTGGCCTTCGAGCCGCTCGATTACGCGATGATCGCGGGCGAAGGCGAAGGCGCGGTGGAAGAGGCGCTCTCCTATTTCCAGCGGATCGGCCCCGCCGCCCGAGCCTTGCGCGAAATGCCCGCGGATGGGCGCCCCGCGGCGCTCGATCGCCTGCGCGGCATGATCGCGGCGCACCATCGCGCCAGCCAGGTCACCATGCCCGCCGCCGCGTGGATCGTCACCGCCCGCGCGCCGTAGCGCGTGCCCGCTTGTGACGCAGCGCAGCATAACCTAACTGGCAGCCATGACCTCGACCAACGACATCCGCAGGGGCTTCCTCGATTTCTTCGCGCGCGAGGGGCACGCCGTCGTGCCCTCGGCCCCGCTGGTGCCCTACAACGATCCCACGCTGATGTTCGTCAACGCCGGCATGGTGCCGTTCAAGAACGCCTTCACCGGCCTCGAAAGCCCGCCCGCGCCGACCGCCGCGAGCAGCCAGAAATGCGTCCGCGCCGGAGGCAAGCACAACGATCTCGACAATGTCGGCTACACCGCGCGCCACCACACCTTCTTCGAAATGCTCGGCAACTTCAGCTTCGGCGAGTATTTCAAGGAGCAGGCGATCCACCACGCCTGGACCCTGCTGACCAGCGAATGGGGCCTCGCGCCAGAGCGCCTCACCGTCACCGTCTATCACACCGACGACGAGGCGTTCGGCCTGTGGAAGAAGCTCACCGGCTTTCCCGACCACAGGATCATCCGCATACCCACGAAGGACAATTTCTGGGCAATGGGCAGCGACGGTCCATGCGGCCCCTGCTCGGAAATCTTCTACGATCACGGCGACCACATCGCCGGCGGCCCGCCGGGCAGCCCGGACGAAGACGGCGACCGCTTCGTCGAGATCTGGAACCTCGTCTTCATGCAATATGAGCAGGTCGCGGACGAAATCGTCGGCGAGCTGCCCAAGCCGAGCATCGACACCGGACTGGGGCTCGAGCGCCTCGCCGCGGTGCTGCAGGGCGTCCACGACAACTACGACACCGACACCTTCAAGGCGCTGATCGCGGCGAGCGAGACGCTGACGCACACCCGCGCCGAGGGCTCCAGCCAGGCGAGCCACCGGGTGATCGCGGATCACCTGCGCTCGACCAGCTTCCTGCTGGCGGATGGGGTGCTGCCGTCGAACGAGGGCCGCGGCTATGTGCTGCGCCGGATCATGCGCCGCGCCATGCGCCATGCGCATCTGCTCGGCGCCAAGGACCCGCTGATGCACCGGCTCGTGCCCGCGCTGGTGACCGAGATGGGCCAGGCCTATCCCGAGTTGCTGCGCGGCCAGGCGCTGATCGAGGACGTCCTCGAGCGCGAGGAGGCGCAGTTTCGCCGCACGCTCGATAAGGGGCTGCGGCTGCTCGACGAGGCGACCGCGGGCATGGGCGAGGGTGGCGAACTGCCCGGGGCCACCGCCTTCCGGCTCTACGATACCTATGGCTTCCCCTACGACCTGACCGAGGACGCGCTGCGCGTCCGCGGCCTCACCGTCGATCGCACCGGTTTCGATGCGGCGATGGCCGAGCAGAAGGCCGCGGCGCGCGCGGC
Source organism: Qipengyuania sp. (assembly GCA_019745075.1). Taxonomy (GTDB): domain Bacteria; phylum Pseudomonadota; class Alphaproteobacteria; order Sphingomonadales; family Sphingomonadaceae; genus Qipengyuania. The sequence continues at coordinate 41,438 of JAIETR010000009.1, read as the reverse complement.
CTGGAAAGGCTCGGGCGAGGCGGCGAGCGAGGAGGTCTGGTTCGACATCGCCGAGCGCGAGGGCTCGACCGAGTTCACCGGCTATACCTCGACGACCGGCGAAGGCGCGGTGGTCGCGATCGTGCACGACGGAGCGGAGGTGCAAAGCGCGGCCGAGGGCGACGAGGTGACGCTGCTCACCAATCAGACTCCGTTCTACGGCGAGAGCGGCGGTCAGACCGGTGACGCCGGCCGCATCTGGACGCCAGAGGGCCTCGAATTCACCGTCGAGACCACCAACAAGCCGCTGGGCCGGCTACACGCGCACAAAGGCCGCGTGACGAAGGGCGGGATGAAGGTCGGCGACGCGGTCCACCTCGAGATCGACGCCGAGCGCCGCGACCGCATCCGCGCCAACCATTCGGCGACGCACCTCGTCCACGCGGCGCTGCGCCACCGGCTCGGCGGGCATGTCACGCAGAAGGGCTCGTTGGTCGCCGAGGACCGCTTCCGCTTCGACTTCTCGCACCCCAGGCCGTTGAGCGACGAGGACATCTCCGCGGTCGAAGCCGAGGTGAACGCCGAAATCCGCGCCAACGAACCGGTCGGCACCCGGCTGATGAGCCCCGACGAAGCGGTCGCCGCGGGCGCGCTGGCGCTGTTCGGCGAGAAATACGGCGACGAGGTCCGCGTGCTCTCGATGGGCCGCCAGTCCGACGGCAGCCGGAACTATTCGGTCGAGCTGTGCGGCGGCACCCACGTCCGCGCCACCGGCGACATCGGGCTGTTCAAGATCGTCTCCGAGAGCGCGGTGTCCTCGGGCGTGCGCCGGATCGAGGCGCTTACCGGTGAGGCGGCGCTCGCCTGGCTCAACGCGCGCGCCGAGGCTGTCCGCGCCATCGCCGCCGCGCTGCGCGCGAGCCCGGACGAGGCGGCGGCGCGCGTCGCCGCCCTGGTCGAGGAGCGCAAGCGGCTCGAAAAGGAGCTGACGGACGCGAGGAAGGCGCTCGCGCTGGGCGGCGGGGGCGGTGCATCATCTGCCGCGCAGGCCGACGAGGAGATTGCCGGCGTCAAGTTCTCGGGCCAGGTCATCGATGGCCTCGACGCCCGCGAGCTGCGCCCGCTCCTCGACCAGGCCAAGCAGCGCATGGGCACGGGCGTGGCGGCGATCTGCGCGGTCAACGACGGCAAGGCCGCCTTCGCGGTCGCGGTCACCGACGACCTCACCGCCCGCTACAGCGCGGTCGATCTCGTCCGCATCGGCGTCGAAACGCTTGGCGGCAAGGGCGGCGGCGGCCGCCCCGACATGGCGCAGGGCGGCGGGCCCGATGGCGCCAGAGCGGCCGAAGCCATCTCGGCGGTCAGGGACGCGCTCGCCAAGGTCGCGGCCTGAGCCGCCGCGATCAGCCGCGACCGCCGCTCGCCTCGCGCGTCTCGACTTCGCTGCCGCGCGGCAGATCGCGGCCCTTCAGGTCGGCGCGGTGGTCGTCGTTCGCCTTGGGGTCGGCGGTCACGTTCTTCGGAGCGAACTTTTGCTTGTCGGGGGTCTGCTTGCCGGGGTGGTCGGCCATGCGAAAATCTCCTTCGCGTGATCAACGCGCCTATCCCCCGAGAGTGCCCGATCGCAGCTTGGGCCGGTAATCCAGCGCCCCCTCGCGCTCGATCTCCGCGCGGAACTCGTCGCGCTTCTCGTGGATCGAGGCGATCACCGGGCCCATCGCCACCCCGATGTCGACCAGCACCGCCTCGCTCAGTTGCAGCGAGCTTTCGAGCGTTTCGGGCACCGCATGGCTGGCCCCGGCGCGATAGAGTTCGGCGGCATGGGCCACGTCGCGCGCGCGGGCGACGATCAGCAGCTCGGGATGCGCCCGGCGGAGCTGGTGCACCACCCGCCGCGCCGCGACCGGCACATCCATCGTGAGCACCACCGCGGCGGCCTCGCCCGCGCCCATTCGCTCGAGCGCATCGGGTCTCGCGGCGTCGCCAAACGCCGCGCGGTAGCCGTCACGGCGCAGGGCGCGCACGATGTCGTCGTCGCTTTCGACGATCTGGTAGGGCTTGCCGTGCGTTCTCAGCATGTCGGCGACCAGCCGCCCGACACGCCCGCCGCCGATCACGAGCACGCGAGCACCGTCGCCGTCTCCGAAACTCTCGCTCCGCTCGTTGGTGGAGCCCTGCTCGACCCGCCGCGACAGCCAACGGCCAAAGGCCGCCAGAACGGGCGTGATCGTCAGCCCGAGCGCGGTCACCATCTGCCAGAATCCGGCGGCGTCGGGAACGATCAGGCCGACCGCGAGCGCGCTGGCGAGCACGATCAGCGTGGTTTCCGAAGGGCTGGACAAGAGGATGCCCGCCTCGGTCGCATTGCCCCAGCGCAGGCCGCCGAGCCGCAGCATGAGCGTGGTCACGGCCGCCTTGACCACCAGCACCAAGGCCAGCGCCACCAGCACCTCGCCCAGCCGCGCCCACAGCACGGCAAGGTCGAGCGCCATGCCGACCGTGATCAGGAATACGCCGAGCGCGAGTCCCCGGAACGGCTCGATCATGCTCTCGACTTCGGAGTGATAGTCGGTCTCCGCGATCATCAGGCCGGACACCAGCGCGCCGACGATGGGCGAAAGCCCCACGGCCGAGGTCGCGAGCGATGCGGCGATGACGACGATGAGGCTGGCGGCGAGGAACAGCTCGGGGCTTTTGGTGCGCGCCGCCTGGGAGAACAGCGGCGGCAGCAGGTAGCGCCCGGCGCCGATCAGCCCGACCATCACAACCGAACCCCACAGCAGGGTCGAAAGGAAGCCGCCACCGTCGCTTTCCGTCCCCCCGCTTCCCATCGCGCCAAGCAGGAACACGATGGGGACGATCGCGATGTCCTCGAACAGCAGCGTGCCGAGCGCGGCGCGGCCGACAGGGGTCTTGTGATCGGAAATGCGCAGCACGAGCGCGGTCGAGGATAAGGCGAGCGCCAGCCCCAGCGCGAGCGCGGTCGCCGGTGAATTGCCAAGCCCAACCAGACCGAGCGCGATCAACGCCGCCGCTCCGAACAGCTCCATCGGACCGAGCCGAAAGATCTCGTGGCGCATGGCGGCGAGCCGCTTGAACGATAGCTCCAGTCCGATCCCGAACAGCAGCAGGATGATGCCGAATTCGGCGAAGGGCGCTAGCGCCGCAGGATCGGCGATGGTCATGTAGCCGAGCCACGGCAAGTCGGCCACGAGGCGGCCGAGACCGAACGGCCCGACCGCCACCCCGATCAGGATGAAGCCGATCACCGGGGTGATGCGGATGCGCGCGAACAGCGGGATCACGATTCCGGCCGCGCCCAGGATCACCATCCCGTCCTTGAACCCGGCGCCGAACTCCGCTGACGTCATGCAAACCCTCGAGAAACGCGGGCCTACCGGCGCCCGGCGCGAGGCCGGACTCTTGCCGCAACCGGCAGGCTTGTCACTCACAAAAGCGCCGCCGAGGTCCGATGCGGCTTTCCCCGGCGTGCCTGCTGCGCTACAACAGGCGGGATGGAGCAGGATACCCCCCTTATCGCGATGATGGTGGTCGGTCTCGGCGCCGCGTTCGTTCTCGGCACCCTTGCCCAGCGCCTGCGGCTCTCGCCGCTGATCGGCTATCTGCTGGCCGGGATCGCGATCGGGCCGTTCACTCCGGGCTTCGTGGGCGACGCCTCGCTGGCGATCGAGCTCGCGGAACTTGGGGTGATCCTGCTGATGTTCGGCGTCGGGCTCCATTTCTCGTTCCGCGACCTGCTGGCGGTGCGCGCCGTCGCGATCCCCGGCGCGCTGGTGCAGATCGGAGCTGCCTTGGCGATGGGCATGGGCCTTGCTGCCTGGCTGGGCTGGTCGCTGGGTGCGGGCTTCCTGTTCGGCCTGGCGCTCTCCGTCGCCAGCACCGTGGTGCTGCTGCGCGCGATGCAGGATCGCCGCCTGCTCGACACCGACCGCGGCCGCGTCGCGGTGGGCTGGCTGATCGTCGAGGATCTGGTGATGGTGCTGGCGCTGGTCCTTATTCCGGTGATGGCCGGCGGGGGCGATCTTACCCTCCCGCTGCTGATCACCGTCGCCAAGGTCGGGGCCTTCGCCGCGTTCATGCTGATCGTCGGGCGGCGCGTGGTGCCATGGATGCTCCACACCATCGCGCATACCGGCTCCCGCGAACTGTTCCGCCTCGCCGTGCTGGCGACCGCGCTCGGAGTCGCCTTCGGGGCGGCCAAGCTATTCGGCGTGTCCTTCGCGCTCGGAGCCTTTTTCGCCGGCATGATCCTGGCCGAATCGCCGTTCAGCCAGCGCGCCGCGCAGGAGACGCTGCCGCTGCGCGATGCCTTCGCGGTGCTGTTCTTCGTCTCGGTCGGGATGCTGTTCAACCCCTCGATCGTTATCGAGGCGCCGCTGGCGCTGGCGGCGACCGTGGCGATCATCGTGATCGGCAAGTCGGTGGCCGCCTTCCTGATCGTGATCGCCTTCGGCCGCTCGAAGCACACCGCGCTGACGATTGCCGCGAGCCTGGCCCAGATCGGCGAGTTCTCCTTCATCCTCGCGACGCTGGGGGTGGGGCTCGAGATCCTGCCCGAGGCCGGGCGCGACCTGATCCTGGCGGGCGCGATCTTCTCGATCATGCTCAACCCGCTGCTGTTCGTGCTGATCGACCGCTTCGTGCTGCCCGAGATCAATTCGATGGGCACGCCGTCCCCGACGCCGGCGCCCCTGACGGGCCATGTCGTCCTGATCGGGTTCGGCCGCGTGGGCTCGCAGGTCGGGCCGGAGTTGGTCAAGGCCGGTGAGAAGCTGACCGTGATCGAAGCCGAGCGCGACATCGCCATGCCCGAAGAGCTGCGCGGCTCTCTCATCATCGGCAACGCCGCCAGCCCGGCAGTGCTGGCGCGGGCCGAGATCGACAAGGCCAAGGCGCTGTTCGTGGCTATCCCGGACATGTTCGAGGCCGGCCAGATCGTCGAACAGGCGCGCGCGGCGAACGCCAGCCTGGAAATCGTCGCGCGTGCGCAGAGCGCGGCCGAGGCGGCCTATCTGGAGACGCTCGGAGCGACCGTGACGGTCAACGGCGAGCGCGAGATCGCCCGCCGCATGGTCGGCATCGCCAGCGGCGGGGAAGCGATCGACACGGCTCCCTGAGCGCGGCCGTTACGCCCAGCCCGCCATTTCCTTCTCGAGGTTCTGCACGATCGCCTCGAAGAATTGCTCGGTCGTCATCCACGCCTGGTCGGGGCCGATCAGCAAGGCGAGATCCTTGGTCATCTTGCCGCTCTCGACGGTCTCGATGCAGATCCGCTCGAGCGTCTCGGCAAACTTCACCACTTGCGGCGTGTTGTCGAACCGGCCGCGATACATCAGCCCTCGAGTCCAGGCGAAGATGCTGGCGATCGGGTTGGTGCTGGTCGCCTTGCCCTGCTGGTGCTGGCGGTAGTGGCGGGTGACGGTGCCATGCGCGGCTTCTGCCTCCACGGTCTTGCCGTCGGGACTCATCAGTACGCTGGTCATCAGGCCGAGCGAGCCGAAGCCCTGCGCCACCACGTCGGACTGCACGTCGCCGTCGTAGTTCTTGCATGCCCACACGAACTTGCCGCTCCACTTGAGCGCGCTCGCCACCATGTCGTCGATCAGGCGGTGCTCGTAGTGGATGCCCTTCTCGGCGAACTTCTCCTTGAAGCCCTCGCTGTCGAAGACCTCCTGGAACAGGTCCTTGAAGCGTCCGTCATAGGCCTTGAGGATGGTGTTCTTGGTGCTCAGATACACGGGCCAGCCGAGGTTGAGGCCATAGTTGAAGCTGGCGCGGGCGAAGTCGCGGATGCTGTCGTCGAGGTTGTACATCGCCATCGCGACGCCGCTCGCGGGGAAGTCGAAGACATCGAGATCGATGTTCGCGCCGTCCGCGCCCTCGAACACCAGACGCAGCTTGCCGGGGCCGGGAATCCTGGTGTCGGTGGCGCGGTACTGGTCGCCGAAGGCGTGGCGGCCGACCACGATCGGGTCGGTCCAGCCGGGGACGAGACGCGGCACGTTGTCGATCACGATCGGCTCGCGAAACACCACGCCGCCGAGGATGTTGCGGATCGTGCCGTTGGGGCTCTTCCACATCTTCTTGAGGCCGAACTCCTCCACCCGCTGTTCGTCGGGGGTGATGGTCGCGCATTTCACGCCCACGCCGTATTGCTTGATCGCGTTCGCGGCGTCGATGGTGATCCTGTCGTCGGTCTCGTCGCGCTTCTCGACCGAGAGGTCGTAATATCTGAGGTCGATCTCGAGGTAGGGGAGGATCAGCCGCTCGCGGATCCACTGCCAGATGATGCGGGTCATTTCGTCGCCGTCCAATTCGACGACGGGGTTGGCTACCTTGATCTTCTGCATTGTTTTCCCGTGGGCTGGATTTCGGATTGGCCGCGCTTTAGCAGAGGGTAGGGCGCGCGCAAGGCGAGGCCGGCGCGGCCAAACGGGCGATCGCGAACTTGCTTCTTGCGAACGTTAACATCGGCCGCCACAAGGGCAGTTGGCGGCAAGAGACCGCAAGGGAGGACAGGCGAATGGCGATAGCACCCGAGGTCAGTTCGAGCACCGATCCCAACCCGATCGAGGACGGCGGCGAGCCGGTATCGGCGCCCGGCCTCAACTACTTCGTGTTCGCGCTGTTCTTCACCTTCGGCGGCATCACCAGCCTCAACGACGTCATCATCCCCAAGCTCAAGGAGCTGTTCACGCTCAGCTACTTCGAGGCGAGCCTGGTCCAGTTCTGCTTCTTTATCGCGTATGCGGTGGTCGGCATTCCCGGCGCGCGCCTGGTCAAGCGCCTCGGTTACATGCGCGGGGCGGTGGCGGGGCTGCTGACGATGATGGCGGGGTGCCTGCTGTTCATCCCCGCCAGCCAGTCGGCGCTGTTCGTGGTGTTCCTGTTCGCCTATTTCATCCTCGCGACCGGCGTGGTGCTGGTGCAGATCGTCGCCAATCCGCTGATCAGCGTGCTCGGCCCGCCCCGCACCGCGCACAGCCGGCTGACCTTCGCGCAGGCGTTCAATTCGCTGGGCACCACAATCTTTCCCTACGTCGGCTCGATCCTGATCCTCGGCAGCCTCGCCACGGTCACCGCTGCCGAGCTTTCGGGCGCCGAGCTCGACGCCTATCGCACCGCCGAGAGCCAGGCGATCGTCAACGGCTACCTCGGCCTCGCCGCGGCGCTGGGGGTGGTGGCAGGGGTGGTGTGGCTGTTTCGCAATCGGCTCAAGGGCGAGCGGCACGAAACCACCACGCTCGCCGAGGGGCTCGCGCTGCTGGGGCGCCCGCGCTTCGGCTATGGCGCGGCCTGCATCTTCCTCTATGTCGGCGCGGAGGTCGCGATCGGCAGCTTCATCGTCAACTATCTGATGCAGGCCGAGGTCCTGAATCTGCCCGAGCAGGACGCTGGCAAGCTGATCTCGCTCTATTGGGGCGGGGCGCTGGTGGGGCGCTTCATCGGCTCGGGCCTGTTGCGGCTGGTCAGCCCCGGACTGCTGCTGGCGGCGGTCTGCGCGGGGGCGATCGCGCTGATCGCGATTTCCGCCAATACGACCGGCGAGGTGGCGGGCTATTCGCTGCTCGCGGTGGGGCTGATGAACTCGATCATGTTCCCGACCATCTTCACGCTGGCCTGCGAGAAGCTGGGTCCGCGCGCCGCCGATGGCTCGGGGATCATCAATGTCGCGATCGCCGGCGGGGCGATCGTCCCGGCGCTCTACGGGGCGCTGGCGGACAAGGTCGGGCTCGCGGCGGCGCTGACGCTGCCGGCGCTGTGCTACGCGATCGTCATGGGCTTCGGCGTGTTCGCCCGTCGGCCCGCCTGAGAAAAGAAAAACCCCGCGAGGCCAGTGCCTTGCGGGGGTATTCTTGAGAACCGCCCGAACAACCGGTGGTGGGCGTAGCAAGGATTGAACTTGCGACCCCTACGATGTCAACATAGTGCTCTACCACTGAGCTATACGCCCGCACCGCCGGTCGGCAGGCCCCGGATCGGGTCCGGGACAGGCGGGCCGTTTAGCGGCGCTTCACCTGCTCTGCAAGGGGGCTGCGACGCGCCTACAACGACGCCGAAAGCCGGTCGCCGAGCACACGCTCGACCTCGAGAACCAGGTCCTTCAGATGGAACGGCTTCGACAGCACCTTGGCCTGCGGATGTTCGCGGCTGGCCTTGAGCGTGACCGCGGCGAAGCCGGTGATGAACATCACCTTGGTTTCGGGGCTCAGCTCGTTGCACTTCTGCGCCAGCTCGATCCCGTCCATCTCGGGCATGACGATGTCCGACAGCAGCAGGTCGTAATGCGTGTCCTCGAGCAGCGGCAGCGCGGCGGTGCCGCGATCGACCGAATCGACCGCGAAACCGGCATTGTGCAGCGCTCGTTCGAGATAGGTGCGCATCGCGGCATCGTCTTCGGCGAGCAGGATACGGGCGCGATGCGGGTCGGTCATGGTGCCCCATAACGCACCGGCGTTAAAAAATCTTCGGTTAGATTGCAAAAAAGCCTCGGTGGCACGCGAAGGCTTTGACTTCGCCATGCGAAGCGGCAAGCTTGGCGGCGATGACCGGCCCCGCCGCTCCCTTGGACAGTGTCGCAGCGCCGGGCGAGCCTTGCGGGGCGGCGGCTTTCGCGCTGGCGGTACCCGCCGCCCTGCCGCTACCGGTGCTGATCGCGGTTCCTCATGCCGGCCGTGGCTATCCGGAAAGCCTGACCGCCGCCATGCGCGAGCCCGCCTGGGGCGCGGCGCGGCTCGAGGACCGTTTCGTCGACCTGCTGGGCGAGGCCGCGGCGCGGGCGACCGGCGCCGCGCTGCTGGTGGCGCGGGCGCCGCGGGCGATGATCGATCTCAACCGCGCCCCCGACGATGTCGACTGGAGCATGGTCGCCGGGGCGGGCGGTCGGCGCGCGCCGCATTCGGCCGCCAACCGCCGCGCCCGCAGCGGGCTGGGGCTGGTGCCGCGGCGGCTGCCGGGACTGGGCGAGGTGTGGAAGGAGCGGCTCGCGCTCGCCGATCTCGATGCGCGGCTCGAGACCATCCATCGCCCCTACCATCGCGCCATTTCCGAAACCCTGGATCGCTTGCGCGACCGCTGGGGGGCGGCGCTGCTGATCGACCTGCACTCGATGCCTCCGCTGCGGCAGCCGGGGCACGCGGGCGAGGGGGCGGAATTCGTGGTGGGCGATCGCTTCGGCGCCTCGTGCGCACCTGGCCTGTCGGCGCATGCGTTGCGGCACCTGGCGCGTGCCGGCCGGCGCGTGGCGCACAACCGGCCCTATTCGGGCGGCTACGCGCTCGACCACCACGCCGCGCCGCGCCGGGGCGTCCACGCGATGCAGGTCGAAGTCTGCCGCTCGATCTATCTCGACGCCCGGCTCGATCAGCCCGGCCCCCGGCTGCCCGCGGTCGCCAAGGCGCTGGCGGGGCTGGTCCGCTCGCTTGCCGAAGAGGTCGCGGCGCTGGGAAACCCCGACGCCCACCGCCAGGCCGCCCAGTAGAGCCTGCTCTTGAAAAAACCACCTCGTGCGGAGCACGAGGTGGCCGAGGTTCAGGGAGGAAGTGCACTCGCGTACACTGCCGGGCGGGCCATGAGGGTAGCGCCGCCCGGTGCCACGGAAATGGGGCGGGCGGCCGCCGATTGCAAGGCCCGCGGCGACCGCGGGCTACCCCGAATGGCGCGTCCCCGGAACGATCCGCCGCAGGCGCGGCCAGAATTGGTCAGCTGGCGGGGGCGGCGGCGACGGCCTCGAGGCTCGGTCCCTTGCCCTGATCGACCTGGCGGCCGAAGATCTTGCGCATCTGGTCGAGCGAGAAAAGATGCGCGTACACGATCATCAGGAAGCCGTTCTTGTTCCAGGTCTCCAGCTTTTCGGCGGGAATTTCGGCCAGCTTCTCGCGGTTGACCATCTGGAAGCCGCGATAGGTGAAGGACTGGTCGGGCCTGTCGTTCAGCGTGATCGCGATCTCGCCGTCCATCAGCAGGTCGTTTGCCTTCAACTCGTCGATGAACGCCTTGGTCCGCTGGCCCGCCTGCTCGAAGGAATCGCAGAATTCGAGGATGCGCCTGGTGTTGTCGCTGGGCTGGCTGTCGCCGCCGAACAAGGGCTCGCCTTCCGAATAGGCGCCCACCGCCTCCGAGGTCGGGTCGAAGCACAGCGACAACTCGCTCGCCTCGGGCGTCAGCTTGGCGAGCATGAAGGGGTAGCGGCGGACATAGGCGGGCAGATAGACCGGATCGGCGATCTTGCCCTTGTCGTCGACGAAGGTGTTCACCCCTTCGTTGAGGCCCATCAGCGCCAGCGGCAGCGGGTCCGGACCCGCCGAGAACACGATCGGCAGGTCGCGCTGCGCCTCGACGAACTCGTCCACGGTCAGCGGGATCGCATGCGCGCCCTTGAGGAACTCGGCCGAATCGATGCCGCGGGTCCGCCAGGCGGCGTGGTCGCGGCTGTTGAGCGGCATCAGATCGTTGTAAAACAGGGGCAGGGTGGGCTGCGGCGCACTGGCCATGAAAGCTCTCCGGGAAAACGCGTGTGAATTGGGCTGCCGGGCCCGCGGCCTCCGCGCTGGAGAGCGGCGGCGCGGCGCGACCGGGGCGCGCTTTACGAGGTCGCGCGGCCCTCCGCAACCCGCTGAGGTGCGAGCGGCACCAGCTTGCCCGGATTGAGCAGCCCGGCGGGATCGAGCGCCTGCTTGACGCTGCGCAGCAGGGCGAGCCGGACGGGGTCGTCCAGGCGGCCGAGCTCCTCGACCTTCATCTGGCCGATGCCGTGCTCGGCGCTGATCGAACCGCCCCATTGCGTCACCAGATCGTGAACGAAGGCGCCGATCGCCTTGCCCTCGGCCTGCTCCCACGCGCCGCGCTCGGCGCCGGCCGGAGCCAGCACATGGAAATGCACATTGCCGTCGCCCAGGTGCCCGAAGGCGATCGCCCGGGTGGCCGGGAAGCGCTTCTCCACCTCCGGCACCGCGAAGGCGACGAAATCGGCCATGCGCGCGACCGGCACCGAGATGTCGTGCTGCATCGCCGGGCCGAGCGCGCGCTCGGCGGGCGCGATCTCGTCGCGCAGCCGCCAGAACGCCTCGGCCTGGCTGTCGTTGGCGGCAATGACCGCATCGGCGACCAGCCCATCCTCCATCGCTGTCGCCAGAATCGATTCCGCGAGCGCGGGCAGGCGCTCCGCCTCGCCTTGCGGCGCGGCGAGTTCGACGAGCGCGTGCCAGGCGTGCTCTCTGGCGAGCGGGGCACGCGATCCCGGCACATGCGCCAGCACCGCTTCCAGCGACTGCGCCGGCATGACCTCGAATCCCTCGAGCACCTCGCCCGCCGTCGCCTCGCAGGCCACCAGCAGACGCCGCGCGTCGGCGATCGAGGCAAGGCCCGCCCAGGCCACCGCGCGCCCGCCCAACTCGGGCAGCAGCCGCAGCGTGGCGGCGGTGACGATGCCGAGCGTGCCCTCCGAGCCGATCAGGAGCTGCTTCACGTCGAAGCCGCGGTTGTCTTTCTTGAGCGGGGTCAGCGTGTCGATCACGCCGCCGTCGGCCAGCACCGCTTCCAGCCCCAGCACCTGCGCGCGCATGGTGCCGTGGCGCAGCACCTGCGTGCCGCCGGCATTGGTCGCCACCAGCCCGCCGATGGTGGCCGAACCCTTGCCGCCCAGCGTCAGGGGGAAGCGCAGCCGGTGCTCGGCCGCGGCCTCGTGCAGGCGCTGAAGGATGACCCCCGCCTCGCAGGTGACCTGCCGCGCCACCGGGTCGAGCGCGCGGATGGCGTCCATCCGGCGCAGCGACAGCAGCACGGAGCACCCGCTCGGGTCGGGCGTCGCCCCGCCCGACATGCCGCTGTTGCCGCCCTGAGGCACGATGGGGATGCGGTGGCGGGCGCACAGCGCGACGAAGGCGCTCACCTCGCGCGTCGACGCCGGGGAGGCCATGCCGAGCGCGCGGCCGTGGAAGCGCCCGCGCCAGTCGGAGAGCCAGGGCGCCATCAACTCGGGGTCGCGCGTGAAGCCCCGGGGCCCGAGCAGCGAGACCGCTTCGGCGGCGAAGTCGGCGGGATCGATCGGGTCGCTCATGCGGCTCCCATGCCACATAGCCGCGCCAATGCGCTATCCCCCGCCGACGGCATCATTGCCGGGCGCGGCGCGGCACGGCAATTAAGGAGGTGTTCAAGCGGGAGCGGCCATCGCCCTGCGACCAGGATCCCGCGAGTCCCCTCCGTCACAGGTTCGAGCCACACCGAATAGCCATGTCCGCCCTCTCCGCCTTCTTCGCCAGCCTGCTGGCGGCCTGGCCCGCGCCGGCGAATGGCGCGGCGGCGACTGAGCCCACGGCGGCGGCGCCCGCCGAGACAGGTGCCGATCCCCTGGCGGTCTGGCAGCGGCTGGCGGAAGGCTTTCTCCCCGCGGAAGCCGCGCAGGTCCGGATCGAGCAGCACATCATCTGGCGCATCGCCCCGATTCCCGGCCCGGCGCGCGAGAGCATGATGGCAATCGCCCCGAGCGCGCCCAGCGCGCCGCGGATGATCGAGCGCAAGATGGGCGACTGCGTCCCGATGAGCTGGATCGCCGGCGGGCGGCCGCAGGGCGGCTCGCGGCTGCTGCTGTTCCTGCGCGACCGGCGGCTGGTGGCCGCGAACCTCGAGAAAGCCTGTTCGGCGCGCGACTTCTATTCGGGCTTCTATGTCGACAAGCCCAATGCCGACGGCAAGCTGTGCGCCGACCGCGACCGCATCCTGGCGCGCAGCGGCGCGCGCTGCGAGATATCCTCGTTCCGCCTGCTGGTGGCCGACGACTGACGAGCGCGCCCGCGTGGCGGCTTCGGGCGGCATTTCTTGACTTTCGTCGAATTTTCGACGAAGGGCGCGCGCGCCCGGTCGCCGTGTGAGCACGGCGCCGGCCATCCATTGCATTTCCAGCCCTAACCAAGATCGCGAATCCATCCGCATGCCCTTTGCCGACCTCGGCCTTTCTCCCAAGCTCGTCGAGGCGGTCGACGCTTCGGGTTACACGGTGCCCACCGACATCCAGCGCGAGGCCATTCCCGCGGTGCTGGCGATGAAGGACATCATCGGCATCGCTCAGACCGGCACCGGCAAGACCGCGAGCTTCGTGCTGCCGATGATCGACATCCTCGACCACGGCCGCCGCCGCGCGCTGATGCCGCGCAGCCTGATCCTCGAGCCGACGCGCGAGCTGGCCGCGCAGGTCGCCGAAAACTTCGTCAAATACGGCAAGAACCACGATCTCAGGATGGCGCTGCTGATCGGCGGGGTGCAGATGGGCGATCAGGTCAAGGCGCTCAACGAGGGCGTCGATGTGCTGATCGCCACGCCGGGGCGGCTGATGGACCTGTTCGAGCGTGGCAAGATCCTCCTCAACGGCTGCGACCTGCTGGTGATCGACGAGGCGGACCGGATGCTCGACATGGGCTTCATCCCCGACATCGAGTTCATCTGCTCCAAGCTGCCCGAGAGCCGCCAGACGATGCTGTTCTCGGCGACCATGCCCCCGCCGATCGAGAAGCTGGCGAAGAAGTTCCTCAAGTCTCCCAAGCGGATCGAGGTCAGCCGGGCGGCGTCGAACAACGTCAATATCACCGCCTTCAAGGTCAAGACCGACAGCCGCGCCAAGCGCGACACGCTGCGCTGGCTGCTCCAGAACGATCTGGTCGAAAGCGCGATCGTCTTCGCCAATCGCAAGACGACCGTAAGAGAGGTCAACAAGAGCCTGCAAAGCCACGGCTTTTCGTCGGGCGAGATTCACGGCGACATGGACCAGGCGAGCCGCAACCGCGAACTCGACCGGTTCAAGGCGGGCGCCATCAATATTCTCGTCGCCAGCGATGTCGCGGCGCGCGGGCTCGACATCAAGGGCGTCAGCCACGTCTTCAACTTCGACACCCCCTGGCATCCCGACGACTACGTCCACCGCGTCGGGCGCACGGGGCGCGCCGGCGCCAAGGGCCGCGCCTTCACGCTGGTTGCCAAGGAGGACGCCGAAGCCATCGAAAACATCGAAAAGCTGACCGGCAGCGTGATCCCGCTGTTCGGGCAGAAGGACGTGCGCGTCGAACTGCGCCAGCGCGAACAGGCGCCCGAGCGGGACGCGCGCACCGAGGAGGGGCCCGAACGCCCCGAGCAAGCGCCCGAGCCGCGTCGCGAGCGCCGCCCGAGACCTTCGTCGCGCCGCGATGACACTCGCGCGCGCCCAGAGCGCGAACCACCGCGTCCCGCACAGCGATCGGAACCGCGCCGTCAGGAGCCGCGTCCGGCGCCCGAGGAGCCCGCTGCGCCGGGCGAATGGAACGGGCCGCGCCCCGATTTCCTCGGCCTTTCCGCGCTCGACTGACCCCGTCCGAGCGGCCCGCTTAACGGTTTCTTTCCCACGTCCGGGGCAGGATGGAGCGATGCCCGCCTACCTCACCATCGCGCGCGACGTCGCGGCCACGATGCTGCCGGTTGCGGCGGTGTTCGTGCTGGTGGCGCTGGCGACCAAGCGCGGCGAGGCGATGGCCGCTGCGCTGCGCTGCCGCAGGGAAGCCGCGACGAATCTCGGCCTGCTGATCGTGAACTACATCCTGTTCGCCCCGCTCATGCTGATGCCGGTGCTCGCGGTGCGCGCAGCGCTTCCGGTGTCGCCAGGACTGGCCGAGCTGTGGAGCGCGCTTCCCGATTTGCTGCTGCTGGTGCTGGCGATCCTGCTCATCGAGCTCGCGGCCTATTGGCGGCACCGCATCGAGCATCGGCCGGGGCTGTGGCGCTTCCACGCCACGCATCACGCCGACGAGGAGCTCCACTGGCTCTCGGTGCTGCGCAAGCATCCGGTGAGCAAGTTCCTCGAGCTGCTGATCGACAGCCTGCCGGTGCTGCTGCTCGGCTTTCCCGCCTGGAGCATCGTCGCCGCGCAACTGCTCCGCAGCTGGTGGGGCTATTTCATTCATTCCGACGTGCCCTGGACGCTGGGTCCGCTGGGCGAGATCCTGGTCTCCCCCGCCGCGCACCGGCTCCACCACATCCGCGACGAGACGCTGATGGGCAGCAATTACGGCAATATGCTGACGCTCTGGGACCGGCTGTTCGGAACCTGGCTCGATCCCGCGCCGCACCTGGGATGCGCGACCGGCATCGCCGAGGGCACGCGCGGAGTATGGGGCGAGCTCGCGCGGCCCTGGGAGGCGCGCTATCGCCGCACACCTGCCCCGGAAGCTCTCGAAGGCGCTCTTTAGTAGAGCATCCCGCCCGCGAGCGCGTCGATCGCGCCTTGCAGGATCACCGCCGCGGCGTGGCTGTCGATCACCTCGCCGCGCTTCTTGCGGCTCCTATCCTGCGCGATGAGATCGCGCTCGGCGCTCTGGGTGGACCAGCGCTCGTCCCACAGCAGCACCGGCAGGGCCAACCTGGCGGCGAGGTTGCGGGCATAGGCGCGGCTTGCCTGGGCGCGCGGGCCCTCGCTGCCGTCCATGTTGCGGGGCAGGCCGATCACCGCGCCCTTGATCGCGCGCGCCTCCACCAGCTCGGCCAGCGTGGCGGCATCGGCGCCGAACTTGCCGCGCGCCAGCGTCTTGGCGGCGGTGGCGAACATCCAGCCCGCATCGCAAGTGGCGACGCCGATGGTCTGGGTGCCCAGATCGAGCCCGAGCAGCGCGCCGCCGCCTGGCAGGAGGGCGACGAAATCGCGCGCGGTTTCGACTATGCGCGGCTCTGAGTCCACGCGCTCACCCGCCGCACCACGTCGCCCTGGAGATTCTTCCAGAACAGCGGGATGTCGTAGACGTGGTAGTTGTTGCCCGGCAGCACGCCCTGGCCCAGCCGCGGCGGATCGCCGATCAGCAGCAGTCCCCGCGCGTCGCAGCGCGCGCCGACCGCGCCCGCCACCAGATCGCCGCCCGACAAATCGTCGCGGGGCACCAGCGTGCCGAGGTTCGCGCTGGCGGGCGCGGTCCCGCCCGTGCCGCCGGTGAGCGGATTGACGCACAGGATCGGCCCTTCGCCGCGCGGCTGTCCGTCGAAGCCGGGCGTGCGCGAGTAGCGCGACAGCAGCAGGGCCGGGTCGGCGGGCTCGGCGAAGCTCGACCAGGCAACGATGCAGGCCGCTTGCGTTGGCGCGGCGCAGGCCGGCAAGGGAAGCGTGGGCAGATCGTGCTCGATCGAGATCGGCCAGCCCACCGCATAGACCGCCGCGATCCGCCGCCGCACCGGCTTGCCCGCCACTTCGTCGCGCAGCAGCCGCAGGATGTGCAGCGCGCCCTGGCTGTGCCCGGCGAGCACGATCGGCTTGTCCTTCGGCGCGCTGGCGAGGAAGAACCGGAACGCCTCGCGCACATCGGCATAGGCGGCGTCGATCGCCTGGCTCGCCTCCGGCTTGTCGGTCAGGAAGGCGCCCGCGACCGCCTGGCGATATTTCGGCGCCCAGATCTCGTCGGCGCGGTTGAAGGCGCTCGCCATTCCCTTGATGAACAGCCGCGCGCGCGTTTCGGCGGTGACATCGCCCGGTGCCGCGTTCCAGTTCGCCTGCTCGGTCAGCGCCAGCGGGATGTAGCTGGAGGGATGGACGAAGAAGACCGCGAAGGGCGGGGCGTCGTCGGCGCGGGCGGCGTCGCCGATGCGCGAGGATTCGACAGCGAGCCTGCTGCCGGCGAGGCCGCGTTCGGCCGCCGGGCTTTCGGAGGATGGAGTTCGGGCCGCGGGGTCGGTGACAGTCTCGGCGATGGCGGGCTCGTAGCGGGCCGGATCGGAGATGCCGATGCCGGGGCGCGAATACCACATCGCCGGGTCGTTGTAGGCATTGGCGGCGAGCGGCTCCTGCGCCACGAACTCGCCGCGCGGCACGAAGGCGATCTCGGTCGCCTCGCGCGACCACATCGCCAGCGCCAGCGCGCCGATCAGGATCAGCACCACGATGCCGGCAATCGCATAGAGAAATTTACGCGCCACCGGCCGCCTTCAGCACCGCATGGGTGTGCTCGTCGTCCGCGTTGGCCTCGGCGCGGCGTTCGAGCGCGATCTTGATCATCGCCAGCAGCGGATCGGCGAGCAGCAATCCCAGCACGCCGAACAAAATCCCCATGATCAGCTGCATCGCCAGCACCAGCGCGGGCGCGAGATCGACCGTCTTCCTGGCGATCATCGGCACCACGATATAGCCATCGAAGTTCTGGATGATCAAATAGACCACAAAGGCGTAGACGCCCATCTCGGCGCCGCCCGAGAAGCCGACCAGGACCATGAAGATGCCCGAGATGATCGCGCCAATATTGGGGACGAAGGCGAGCAGGCCGGTGAGGATCGCCAGCAGCGCGGCCATTGGCACCGCCTGGCCCAGCACCAGCGGGGCGACCCAGGCGAGCATGGCGTAGGTCAGCAGCGCCTCGAAAGCCATGCCGACGAGGCGCCCGGCCATCAGCCGCCGCATGGTGAACCCCATGCGCCGGACCGTCTCGTAGAATTCCCCGCGCTTCTCGCGCGGCAGCATCCACGCGAAGCCGCGCTGGTAGAGCTGCGGCTCGAGCGCGATATAGATGCCGATGATCGCGATCAGCAGGGCGGTGGTGAGCCCTCCCAGGATGCCGCCCAGCGCGCGCGTGACCGTCCCCATTCCGTCAGACAGGCGGCTCGCCTGCGCCTCGATCTGTTCGAAGCCGATGTCCACGCCCTGGCCTCTCGCCCAGGCCGCCAGCTCCGCCAGCTGGCGCTCGACGAGGGCGGGGAACTGCGCCGCCTCTTGCGAGATGGTCGATCCGGCGAACCAGCCCAGCCAGACGAGGAACAGCAGGGTCGCGATCAGCACGATCCCGATGCGCCAGCCGCGTCCGAGCGGCGTGACGCGGCCGAGCAGGCGCGCACCGCCGTCGATCATCGCGGCGAACACCATCGCGCCGAATAGCGCGAGCAGCGCGCTGGAAAGATAGACCGTCAGCGCGACGGCGCCGATCGTCACCGCCCAGATGAAAGCGCGGGTATATTCGTGCCGGAGGCGCGGATCGCCGATGCGCGAGGGGCTGGTGCCCAGATCGTGCGGCCCCGCCTCGGCCCCGTCCAACTCCGCCTCGGGCGCGTCCGCCGCCATCTCAGCGTTCGGCCGGCGCCGGATTGTCCGCCGCGATGGCCGGGCGCAGCGTGGTGAAGGCCCGTCCGCCGCGCAGAGAGGTGAACCAGCTGATCGGATTGATGTTGGTGCTGCCGTCGAGCGAGAAGGTGATGAATTCCGCCCGCCCGCCGATATTGGCGAGCGGGATCGGGCCGCCCAGGCCCTTCTCCCAGGTCGGGGCGCGGCTGTCGGCCGAATGGTCGCGGTTGTCGCCCATCACGAAGACCGCGTCGTCGGGCACCACGATTTCGGCGAAATCGTCGAGCGGCTGGGTCAGATGGTCGATGACCAGATAGGTCGCGCCATTGGGCAGCGTTTCGCGGTAAACGGGCATCCGGCACACCAAACTGCCATCGCCGCGGGTCACGCGCATGCCGGGATAGCTGAATTCGTCGCAGGGGCTGTTGAGGTCGACCGGAATCTCGATCGCCGGCTCGACCCGTTGCGGGACGGGCTTGCCGTTGAGGACGATCTGGCCGTTGCGAACGGCGATCCGGTCGCCGGGCAGCGCGACTACGCGCTTGATGTAGTCGACGTCCTCGTGCGGCGGGACCGGGATCACGATGTCCCCATATTGCGGGGTGCCGGGAAGCAGTCGCCAGTCGTCGCGCGCCAGCGGATGGAAGCTCAGCGAGGTCCAGTTGTAGCCATAGGGATATTTGGTCACCACCAGCCGGTCGCCCACCAGCAAATTGGGCATCATCGATTCCGACGGGATGTAGAACGGCTTGGCGATGAAGCTGTGGAACGCCAGCAC
This sequence comes from Qipengyuania sp., assembly GCA_019745075.1. GTDB lineage: Bacteria > Pseudomonadota > Alphaproteobacteria > Sphingomonadales > Sphingomonadaceae > Qipengyuania. Next base: position 22,611 of record JAIETR010000009.1, on the reverse strand, counting down.
CGCCAGCAGCATCAGCGCCAGCCCGCGGATTTCGGCGATCCAGTCGATCTTCTCTTTGGCCTTTTTATCAGGCTTTCCGGCATCGGGTTCGGTCACGGGAAGGGTGTCGCTGCTCATAGGGGGATCGCCTCGATGATCACGAAGGCCTGCGCCCAGGGGTGATCGTCGGTGAGGGTGAGATGGATGCGCGCCTCATGCCCCGGCGGGGTCAATTCCGCAAGGCGGATTGCGGCGCCGTTGGTGAGTGCGAGCGTGGGCGCGCCTGAAGGGGCATTGATCACGCCGATATCCTTCATGAACACGCCGCGCCGGAAGCCGGTGCCGACGGCCTTGGAGAACGCCTCCTTGGCGGCGAAGCGCTTGGCGTAGGTGCCGGCGCGGGTGAAGGGGCGCCTGGCCGCCTTGGCGCGCTCGACGTCGGTGAAGCAGCGCAGCTCGAAGCGTTCCCCAAAACGGTCGAGAGACGACTGGATTCGCTCGATATTGCAGAGGTCGGAACCGAGGCCGACGATCACGAATCCAGCCTCGACGCCGGATGGATTTCGAGATCGGTCGAGACGAAGTCGCGCCCGGTGCACAGCAAGGCCTCGCCCCGGTCCTTCGCGATGGCATAAACCATCAAATCGCCGAAGTTCAGAAGGCCCCCGCGGCCGTTTCCCTTTCCGTAGAGGTCGCTCGCCGATCGGGACAGCATGGCATGGCGGTCCTCATACGTCGCGATCATCGCGCCAGCGCGCAGCAGGCGATCGAGCAATTCGTTCGCACCTGCGGCAATCGCGTCGCCGTGCTTCGCCATCGCAAGTTTCATTTCCAGGACGACCGGCGCCGGTACCACGCATTCCGATCGCGCGATCGCCGAGCGAAGCGGCTCCCAGCCTGGTTCGGTAAGCACGATGGCAGCAAGCGCAGACGTATCGATAATCAAATGGGCAGCCCGTGTTCGTCCCACATCTCGTCATCGATCTCCTTGAAGGTCTTGCCGGATAGACCGTGAAGGGGGCGCACGATCGCGTCGATTTCAGCTATGAACTGTTCCGGGGTGAGCTTGGGCGCCGCCTCGGCTTCCCGCTTCAGCGCGTCCTCGATGACCTGCGCCTGACTGCGTCCATCTCTAGTCAACTGTGCCAGCAATCGAGCGGCTTCATTGGACCGGATCGTAATTGCCGCCTGGCGATGCCGCGGCATGGGCGTCATCTTGTTCATGGAGATTGAGTAAACCATGCAAGCATAACTTGCAAGCACCCCTCACCGCGCGGCGTCCATCAGCTCGCGCATCTGCCGGACCGCTTCGGCGAGGCCCACGAACACCGCCTCGCCGACCAGGTAGTGCCCGATGTTGAGCTCCGCGAGCTGGGGGATGGCGGCGATCGGCTGGACGTTGGCGAAGGTGAGGCCGTGGCCGGCGTGCGGCTCGATGCCGTTCCTGGCGGCAAGCGCGGCCATATCGGCAATGCGCTTCAATTCGCGGGCGCGTGCCTCCCCCTCGGCATGGGCGTATTCGCCGGTGTGGAACTCGACCACCGGCGCGCGCAGCCGGATCGCGGCCTCGAGCTGGCGCTCGTCGGCCTCGATGAACAGGCTGACGCGGATACCCTCGTCGGCGAGGCGGCTGACGATGGGGGCCAGCTTGTTGTGCTGACCTGCGGCATCGAGCCCGCCCTCGGTGGTGCGCTCCTCGCGCTTCTCGGGGACGATGCAGGCGGCGTGCGGCTTGTGCGCCAGCGCGATGGCCAGCATCTCCTCGGTCGCCGCCATTTCCAGGTTCAGTGGCAGCCCCGTCGCGGCCTGGATGCGCGCGAGGTCGCTGTCGCGGATGTGCCGGCGGTCCTCGCGCAGATGCGCGGTGATGCCGTCCGCGCCGACCGCCGCGACAATCTCGGCCGCGCGCACCGGGTCGGGATGATCCCCGCCGCGCGCATTGCGGATCGTCGCGACATGGTCGATGTTGACCCCGAGGCGGAGGGGGCGGGTGTTCAAGCCTTGCGGCTCCCCGGCTTGGTCACGGGAATGGCGGCGAGTTCGGGCGGCACTTCATTCTCGGCGTAGCTCGGAACGCTGATGGCGATCAGCGGGAAGAAGGGCACGCCCAGGTCGGCGGACCCATTGGAACGATCGACCAGCGCAACCTCGGCGATCACCTCGCCGCCCTCGCGCGCCACCGCCTCGATCGCCTCGCGGCTCGAGAGGCCGGTGGTGACGACATCCTCGACCATCAGCACCTTCTGACCGGGCTCTAGACGGAAGCCGCGGCGCAGGTGGAAAACGCCCTCGGGCCGCTCGAGGAACAGCGCGTCGACGCCGAGCGCGCGGCCCATTTCGTGACCGATGACGATGCCGCCCATCGCCGGGCTTACCACCAGTTCGATCTCGCTCCTGAGTTCGCGCGGCAGCTTCTGCGCCAGCGCGCGCGCCAGCCGGTCGCCGCGCTCCGGGTTCATCAGCACCCGCGCGCATTGCAGATAGCTTGCCGAGTGGCGGCCCGAGGAGAGCACGAAATGCCCTTCGAGCAGGGCGCCGCTGGCGCGGAATTCGGCGAGGATGTCGTCGTCGGTCATAGCGGGCTCTGAAAGCGCCTCGGCAGGCGCGATGCAAGCGCGAAGCAGTGGCTTTGCAAAATTTGTCCGCGGGGGCGCTTGAGACGCGCACGAACCCTGCCTATAGGGCGCGCGACAGGGACCGAAAGGCGGGCGGCCTAGCCGTGCCCGGCCCCCGACCTTCAGACGGCGGCCGCCTTCGCGGCCGGCCAGCGACAGCGAGACGGAACAGGAATGTCCACGGCGATCTTCGACTTCACGCGCACTCGCATCGGGCGGATGCTGGCCGCGGTGGCGCTGGTTCTGGCGCTGGCCATCGCCGTCGGGCCGCTGGCGGCTCGGCAAGTCGTGGCTCCCGCACCCGTCGCCGCGCAAACCGGCCCGGCCTCCGCCAATGAAGTCGCGACCGCCGCCGCGCGGACCACGCCGGGCGCTCGGCCCGCGCAGGCGGAACTTGCCGAGGGTTCGACTGGCGCCGCCGCGGCGGGTTCGGCCGCCTACACGCCGATGAAGCCCACCCCCGGGATCGGCATGCCGGTCGATGGCCGCCTCGACGTCCAGCAGCAGTTCTCGCCGACCGGGCGCTATGCCCAGAAGTTCCACGTCGCGCTGGTGTGGGTGATGGTGGTCATCAGCGTAGTCGTGCTGGCGTTGCTGCTTTTCGTCATGATCCGCTTCCGCGCGAAGGCGAACCCGGTTCCCTCGCGCACAACGCACAACGTCGGGCTGGAAGTCGCGTGGACGATCATTCCGGCGCTGGTGCTCGCGGCAATCGCCTTCCCCTCGATCTCGCTGCTGTCGCAGCAATACCGCAGCCCGCCCAAGGACGCGGTGACGATCAAGGCCACCGGCTATCAGTGGTACTGGGGCTACAGCTATCCCGACAACGGCGATTTCGAGGTCATCTCGAACATGCTGCCCGAGGGCGAGGCGACCAGGCGCGGCGAGCCCGAGCACCTTGGCGTCGACAACCGCATGGTCGTGCCCGCCGGAGTTCCGATCCGCCTCCAGGCGACCGCCGCCGACGTGATCCACGCCTTCGCGGTGCCGAGCCTGTGGTTCAAGATCGACGCCGTCCCGGGCCGCCTCAACGAGCGCTTGCTCGAGATCGAGCGCCCCGGCGTCTATTACGGCCAGTGCTCCGAACTGTGCGGCGCGCGCCACGGCTACATGCCGATCGTGGTCGAGGCGCTGCCGATGGCGCAGTGGCGCGCCTGGGTCCGCGCGCAGGGCGGCACCTTCAAGGACGAGGCCGCGCCCGCCGCCGCCCCGAGCGTGGCGCCCACCCAGGATCCCGAAAGCGCGGTCCCGAACGCGCCCGGCGCCGGAGCCCCGCCGGTGGCGCCCGCCACGCCGACGCCCGCCGCTTCCTGAATTTCACGATAGAGACCCGATCATGGCCACCACCGCCGACACCTTTCAGGCCCATCAGGAGCATGGGCGCGCGCATCATGACGCGGATCACAAGCCGGGCTTCTTCGCCCGCTGGTTCATGTCCACCAATCACAAGGACATCGGCACACTCTATCTGATCTTCGCGATCACCGCGGGTATCGTCGGCGGCGCGATCTCGGGCATCATGCGCGCCGAGCTGGCCGCTCCCGGCATCCAGTACCTCGGCTGGTGGGTCCAGCTCATGGGCGGGGAGGCGAATTTCGACGCCAATCTGCACATGTGGAACGTGCTGATCACCGCGCACGGGCTGATCATGGTGTTCTTCATGGTCATGCCGGCGATGATCGGCGGCTTCGGCAACTGGTTCGTGCCGCTGATGATCGGCGCGCCCGACATGGCCTTCCCGCGCATGAACAACATCAGCTTCTGGCTGACGGTCGCCGGCTTCACCTCGCTGATGCTCTCGACCTTCGTGCCCGGCGGAACCGGACAGGGTGCGGGCATCGGCTGGACCGCCTATGCCCCGCTCTCGACCTCGGGCTCGACCGGGCCGGCGGTCGATTTCGCGATCTTCTCGCTCCACCTCGCGGGCGCGGGCTCGATCCTGGGGGCGATCAATTTCATCACCACCATCTTCAACATGCGCGCGCCGGGCATGACGCTGCACAAGATGCCGCTGTTCGTGTGGTCGATGCTGGTCACCGCCTTCCTGCTGCTGCTGGCGCTGCCGGTGCTGGCCGCGGCGATCACCATGCTGATCACCGACCGCAATTTCGGCACCACCTTCTTCGACGCCGGCGGCGGCGGCGACCCGATCCTCTACCAGCACCTGTTCTGGTTCTTCGGCCACCCGGAGGTCTACATCATGATCCTGCCGGGGTTCGGCATGGTCAGCCAGATCGTGGCGACCTTCTCCAGGAAGCCGGTCTTCGGCTATCTCGGCATGGCCTATGCGATGGTCGCGATCGGGGTGGTCGGCTTCGTGGTGTGGGCGCACCACATGTATACCGTCGGCCTCGACGTGAACACCAAGATGTATTTCACCGCCGCGACGATGGTGATCGCGGTGCCCACGGGCGTGAAGATCTTCAGCTGGATCGCGACGATGTGGGGCGGCTCGATCGAGTTCAAGAGCCCGATGGTGTGGGCGATCGGGATGATCTTCCTGTTCACCGTGGGCGGCGTCACCGGCGTCTATCTCGCCAATGGCGGCATCGACGACGTGGTGCACGACACATATTTCGTGGTCGCGCACTTCCACTACGTGCTCTCGATGGGCGCGGTGTTCAGCCTGTTCGCGGCGTTCTACTACTGGTTCCCGAAGATGAGCGGGCGGATGCATTCCGAACTGCTGTCGCACCTGCATTTCTGGGTGTTCTTCGTCGGCGTGAACCTGATCTTCTTCCCGATGCACTTCCTCGGGCTGCAGGGCATGCCGCGCCGCTATCCGGATTACACCCCGGCCTATACCGAGTTCAATCATCTGGCCACCGTGGGCTATATGATCATGGCGGCCTCGATGGCGATCTTCTTCGTCAACGTGCTTTACGCGCTGCTCGCGGGCAAGAAGGCCCCGGACAATCCCTGGGGGCCGGGCGCGACCACGCTCGAATGGACTCTGTCGAGCCCGCCGCCGTACCATCAGTTCGAAACGCTGCCGGTGATCGAGGACAACAAGGCCGCCCATGATCGTGAACACGGGCGGCCAAGCCACGCCTGACGACCGGCACCAGACCTGACAGGGGGCGCATCGCAAGGTGCGCCCTTGGACATTCAAGCGATGAGTGTGATGACCGCGACCGCCTCAGCGACGCCCTTGCCGGCCGAGTGGCGCGATTTCTTCGCGCTGACCAAGCCGCGGGTGATGAGCCTGGTGGTGTTCACCGGGCTGTGCGGCCTGCTGGCCGCGCCGGGGAACATCCATCCGGTGATCGGATTCACCGCGATCTTGTGCATAGCGCTGGGCGCGGGCGGGTCTGGCGCGCTCAACATGTGGCTCGAGGCCGATATCGACGCCAGGATGAAGCGCACCGAAGGACGACCCATTCCCTCTGGGCGGATGCGGCGCGAGGACGCGCGCGATTTCGGCGTCATGCTAGCTGTGGCTTCGGTGGGGATCATGGGCGTGGCGGTGCACTGGCTCGCCGCCGGGCTGCTGGCGCTCTCGATCGTCTATTACGCGGTGTTCTACACGCTGTGGCTCAAGCCGCGCACGCCGCAGAATATCGTCATCGGCGGCGGGGCGGGGGCCTTCCCGCCGCTGATCGGCTGGGTTGCGGTGACGGGCGATATCACCGCCATGCCGCTGCTCCTGTTCGCGATCATATTCCTGTGGACGCCGCCGCACTTCTGGGCGCTCGCGCTGTTCGTGAAGAGCGATTACGCCAATGCCGGCATCCCGATGCTGCCAGTGGTGCGCGGCGAGCGCACGACGCGGCGGCAGATCCTTGCTTATAGCGTCGTGCTGCTGCCGGTCACGCTGGCCCCCTGGTGGATTCGGGGGGCAGGTGCGGTTTACGGCGTCTCGGCGCTGGCGCTGTCGCTGGCGTTCGTGGCGCTGTCGGTCCCGGTGGGGCTCAGAACGAGCACGGCGGCCGACGCCATGACGCCCGAGAAGCGCCTGTTCAAGTTCAGCATCCTCTACCTGTTCGCTCTGTTCGCGGCGCTGGTTGCCGACCGGATGCTCGTGGGAGCTGCCGCATGACCCCGGAAGAAACCGCCGAAATCCGTCGCCGCCGGAAGAGCCGCAACATCGCGCTGGCGCTCGTGCTCGCCTTCTTCGTGCTGCTGTTCTACGCTATCACCATCGCGCGGATGGGCTGATGGCCGCCGCCGCCCCTACCCAGCGTAGTAACGCCAAGGTCGCGTTCATGGCGGCCGGTTTCGCGCTCGCCATGCTCGGGCTCGGCTTCGCTTCGGCGCCGCTCTACCGCCTGTTCTGCCAAGTGACCGGCTTTGGCGGCACCACGATGCGCGCGACCGAGAGCGATGCGGCGCTGGCCGAGCGGCTGGCGGCAAGCGCGGGGGCGGGGACGATCTCGGTGCGCTTCGACGCCTCGCAAGATCGCGGCCTGCCGTGGCGCTTCCGGCCCGCGCAGAGCACTCAGCAGGTGGCGATCGGCCAGCGGCAGATGGCCTTCTACACCGCGCGCAACAATTCGGATCGCGCGATTACCGGCCGCGCCACTTACAATGTTGAGCCCGAACAGGCCGCGCCCTGGTTCAACAAGATCCAGTGCTTCTGCTTCACCGAGCAGACACTCCAGCCGGGCGAGGAAGTGCGCATGCCCGTCCTCTACTACATCGACCCCAAGGCGAAGGACGATCCGCTGATGGCCGATGTCGAGCAGGTGACGCTCAGCTATACCTTCCACCAGGCGAAAGACGCGCCCTAGCACTTGAGCGGCGCCCACCGCCGCATTAAGGGCCGGGACAACGAACAGGCAGGACACATCATGGCCGGCGCTAAGAACCACGACTATCACATTCTCGCTCCCGACATTTGGCCGCTGATCGGGGCCGCCTCGGCGCTCACCTTCACCAGCGGCATGGTTCTGTTCATGCACGACATGGCCAGCGCCAAGCTAGTTCTCGGCCTGGGCATCGCGGGCCTGATCGCGACGTTTTTTTCGTGGTTTTCCAATATCATCAAGGAAGCGCACGCGGGAGACCATACGCCGGTTGTGCAGCTTCACCTGCGCTATGGCATGATTCTGTTCATCGCCTCGGAAGTGATGTTCTTCGTCGGCTGGTTCTGGAGCTGGTTCGATTTCGCGCTGTTCCCCAACCAGCTGAGCGAGGTTGTCGCCGGACAATGGCCGCCCAAGGCCATCGAGGCGGTGATGGACCCCTTCGCGCTGCCGCTGCTCAACACGCTGATCCTGCTGTGCTCGGGCACCACGGTGACCTGGGCGCACCACAGCCTGATCCACGGCGACCGCGACGGGCTCAAGAAGGGGCTGTGGGCCACCATCGCCCTCGGCGTGCTGTTCAGCGCCATTCAGGCCTATGAATACGCGCATGCCCCGTTCGGCTTCGGCGGCAATACCTATGGTTCGGCCTTTTACATGGCGACCGGCTTCCACGGTTTCCACGTGCTGGTCGGCACGATCTTCCTGACCGTGTGCCTGGTGCGCGCCTACAAGGGCCACTTCACCCCGCGCCAGCACTTCGGATTCGAGGCGGCGGCCTGGTACTGGCACTTCGTCGACGTGGTGTGGCTGTTCCTGTTCGTGGTCGTCTATGTCTGGGGCGGCTGGGGCGCCGCCTACCATTGATGGCGCCGCGCGGGCGATGACCCGGCGGCTTCCCGTATTTGCGACGCTCGTCGTGGCGGCAGCGGCCGCGACGATGATCGCGCTCGGCTTCTGGCAGCTCGGTCGCGCCCGCGAGCGCGACCGGCTGCATGAACGGCTGATCGAGCGGCTGGACCTGCCGGAGGCCGAATATCCTTATCGCACCCCGGCGGACGAGGATTTCCTGTTTCGCCGGGTGACGGCGCAATGCGAGCGCGTTGCAAGCTGGCAGACCCGCGCCGGGGTCAGGGCCGATGGACCGACAGGGTGGCGGCGGATCGCAAGCTGCCGGTCGCCGCTCGGCACCACCTTTCTCGCAGATCTTGGAATCGCCGCCCGGCCGGCGGGCGAGGTCGCATGGGCCGGCGGTGTGGTTCGCGGGCGCGCCATCCGCGAGCCCGACAATCGTGGCGCCTTCGAGCGCCTGTTCGGCCCAGCCCCGCCGCGCCGCCTCATGATCGTGGCCGAGAGCGCCGCGCCGGGGCTCGCGCCCTCGAAGCAACCCGACCCGGCGGACGAATCCAACAGCTCGTGGTCCTATATGGTCCAGTGGTTCCTGTTCGCGGCGACCGCGCTGGCGATCTATGCGCTCGCGTTGCGGAGCCGCTGGCGCGCGCGCTGAACTCCGTGGCAGGGCTGTCTTCTTGCAATCGGGCGCCACCCGTAACGCAGAGCTTTGCGCGCTGTAAGCGCGGCTTGCTTGCGGGCGGGGGGCGCGCTCGCTAACCGCCGCTGCCCATGCGCTACATTTCCACCCGCGGCGCCGCGCCTTCGCTCGATTTTGCCGCGGTCACGCTGGCGGGGCTGGCCAGCGACGGCGGGCTCTATGTGCCCGAGGTGTGGCCCACGCTCACGCAGGCCGAAATCGCCAACCTGCGCGGTCTCCCCTATCCCGAGCTGGCGGCCCGGATCATGCAGCCCTTCGTCGGGGACAGCCTCGCGCCGGAGCGCCTGCGCGAGCTGACCACGCAGGCCTATGCCCGCTTCGCCCACGCTGCGGTTACGCCGCTGATTCAGCTCGATCAGCGGCACTGGTTGCTCGAGTTGTTCCACGGGCCGACGCTCGCGTTCAAGGATGTGGCGCTGCAGCTCCTCGGCCTGCTGTTCGAGGAGTTCCTGGCGCGCGACGACAGCCGGCTGACGGTGGTGGGCGCGACCAGCGGCGATACCGGCTCGGCCGCGATCGACGCGCTGGCGGGGCGCGAGCGGGTCGAGATCTTCATGCTCCACCCCGCGGGCCGGGTGAGCGACGTCCAGCGCGTGCAAATGACCACCGTGCGCGCGCCCAACGTCCACAACATCGCGGTCGAGGGGGCGAGCTTCGACGATTGCCAGGCGATGGTGAAGCGCCTGTTCGCGGACCCGGCGATGACCGCACGCCACCGCATCGGCGCGGTCAATTCGATCAACTGGGCGCGGCTGATGGCGCAGGTGGTCTATTACTTCGCCGCCGCGCTCCAATTGGGCGCGCCCGAGCAAAAAGTGGCGTTCAGCGTGCCGACGGGCAATTTCGGAGATGTCTTCGCGGGCTATGTCGCGGCCAGGATGGGATTGCCGATCGAACGGCTGGTGGTGGCGACCAATGTCAACGACATTCTCCACCGCGCGCTGTCCGAGGGCGATTACTCGACCGGCACGGTCACGCCCACCGCCGCGCCGAGCATGGACATCCAGGTGAGCTCGAACTTCGAGCGGCTGCTGTTCGATCTCGGCGGGCGCGATGGCGCGGTGCTCGCGGCGCAGATGGCCGAGTTCGACCAATATAGGGCGATACGGCTGAGCGAGCAACAGCTCGCCGGGGCGCGCGAGCTGTTCACCAGCGCCCGCGCCGACGCCGCCGACATGGCGGGCGCGATGCGCTGGGCCTGGGAGCGGTGCGGCTGCGAGGCGATCGACCCGCACACGGCGATCGGGCTGCACGCCGCACGCTCGCTCGAATGGGGCGAGGGCGTGCCCGTGGTGACGCTCGCAACCGCGCATCCGGCCAAGTTCCGCGAGGCGGTCGAGCGCGCCACCGGTTTTCGCCCCGGCCTGCCCGCGCGGGTCGGCGATCTGTTCGGGCGCGAGGAGCGCTGCGCCAGGCTCCCGAACGACTACGAAGCGATTCGGGCGCATATTCTCGCGGTTGCGACCCCACTGTAATGGCCGAACTCGTGACCGAGCCGGTGCTGATGGTGGGCGAGGGCTGGGACGCCTATCGCCTGCTCGACAGCGGCGGCGGGCGCAAGTTCGAACAATACGGTCCGCACAGCTTCATCCGCCCGGAGCCCCAGGCGATGTGGGCGCCACGCCTCGAGGAGTGGGATGCCGACGGCGAGTTCGTCCCCGGCAGCGACGAGGACGGCGGCGGACGGTGGCAGTTCTCCGCCGAGATTCCGCCCGAGGGTTGGCCGCTCGCCTTGGACGAGCGCGTCCGCTTCACCGCGCAATGCACACCTTTTCGCCATCTCGGCTTCTTTCCCGACATGGCGCCGGTGTGGGAGTGGATGGGCGAGCAGCTTACCCCCCCTCCCGTTCAGGGGAGGGGGTCGGGGGGTGGGGGCTGTGGCCGCGACATTCCCCACCCCAACCCCTCCCCTGGAAGCGAAGCTGTCCCGAAGGGACAACGGGAGGAGCTTAGGACACTCAATCTGTTCGGCTACACCGGTGTGGGCACGCTGGCGCTGAGCCGCTTCGGACGGGTCACGCACGTCGACGCGAGTAAGAAGTCGGTGGCGCAGGCGCGCGAGAACGCAGCACTTTCGGGCCTGTCCGAGGCGCCGATCCGCTGGCTGGTGGACGACGCCGCCAAGTTCGCCGCGCGCGAGGTCCGGCGCGGCAAGCGTTACGACGGCATCATTCTCGATCCGCCCAAGTTCGGCCGCGGCCCCGAGGGCGAGGTGTGGCGGCTCGAGGAAGGGTTGCCCGACCTCGTCGCCGATTGCCGGCGGCTGCTCGACGCGAACAGCCGCTTCCTGTTCCTCACCGTCTATGCGGTGCGGTTGAGCAGCCTCGCGCTCGCCGGACTGCTTCACGAGGCGCTTGCCGACCTCCCAGGCACGATCGAGCACGGCGATCTGGCGGTGTGCGAGGAAAGCGGCGGCCGCCTGCTCCCCACCGCCATTTTCGCGCGCTGGAGCAATCCGCGCTAAGCCCCGAGCATGGACGATTCGCTGCATCTCGAGGTCGCCGAATTCGAGCATGACGTGCTCACCGGCATCTATTCGGAGGAGACCGGCAAGCCGCAGCCGCTGCGCTTCACCATCCGCGCGCGGATGAAGCCGCTGGCCTTCTATGCGCCCGACACCACGCTCGATGCCTCGAAGAACTACATGGACCTGAAGTTCGCCGCCTCCGCCGCGCTGCCCGAGGGCGTGCATTTCAAGCTGATCGAGGCCGTGGCGGACTACATCTGCGAGACGTTGTTCGTGCAGGACGCGCGCGTGGAGGCGGTGACGGTGAAGGTCGTCAAGCTGGCGATCGCCAGCGCGGGCGAGGCCATCGGCATCACGCTGCACCGCGAGCGGCGCCAGTGACGCCTTCGATGAGGCGGGTGACGGTCGACGAGCTGCCCGGCGAGCCGCTCGCGGCGGCGGGGGTCATCCACCAGCATTGGCTGCCGCACATCGAATCCTTGCTCGAAGGCGGGGAGGACGTGATGGTGACGCTCGCACCGGCGGATTACACGCACCGCGAATGGCGCCGCGCGCTCGCAGCGGGGCTCGCCCGCGCGCATAGGCCGCGCCGGGTAAATGTGGTCGCGGGCGCGGGCGCGGTGCTCGACGCCTTCGAGAACTATTTGTCGGCGGCCCCCGGGATCACCGGCCAATATCTCGAAGGCGACGGCGAGGGCGCCGGCAACCCGGTCGGGAGCAGCTCATGAGCGTACGCATCCTGTTCCTCGGTCCCTTGCGCGATCTGGCCGCTGGCCCCGAGCGCGAGGTAGCGGGGCCGCTCGACTGGGCCGGTCTGCTGGAGGCGGTCGGCGAGCCGATCGCCGATCGGCTGCGCGACGACCGCGTGCATGTCGCCTGCGCCGGCAGGGTGCTCGCCGACAAGACCGCGCTTTCCGCGAAAGACGGGGACGAGGTGGCGCTGCTCCCGCCCGTCAGCGGCGGTTGAGGCCATGCGCGACGTCCGCCTGTTGGACCGGCCATTCGATCCGGGAAGCCTGATCGGCCCCTTCACCGGCGCGCATCCCGGTCTCGGCGGCGTCTGCAGCTTCGTGGGCGAGGTCCGCGGCGAGAACGGCGGCGTGGAGACGCTCGAACTGACGCATTACGAGCCGCTCACCCTGCCGGGGATGGAGCACCTGGCGGAGCAGGCTTGCAGCCGCTTCGCGCTGATGGGCCTGCTGATCGCGCACCGTATCGGCCTGATGCGCGTCGGCGAGCCGATCGTCTGCGTATCGGCCGCCGCCCGCCATCGCCGCGCGGCGATCGACGCGGTCGATTTCACGATGGATCATCTCAAATGCGCCGCCTGGCTGTGGAAGCGCGAGCGGCGGGCGGATGGCTGGCGCTGGGTCGCGCCGCGGCCCGAGGATTACGCGGCTCTGGCGCGCTGGCGCGACTAACGCACCTGCGCGCGCAACCGGGCGAGCGTCTCGTCCTCATCGCCGACCTGGGCGATCACCTGCTGGCGAACCATCTCGATCGCGGAGACGTCCCGCGCCTGGATCGCGGCGCCGACCATCAGCGCGTCGAGATCGCCAAGCGCGACCGCGGTGGCGCTGCGCGCGGAGTCGAGATCGGCGAGCGCGACCTGCGCCGCGGCCCAGGCATCGCTACCGATGGCCGAGCCAGCGGCGGCGCTCGCCAGCCGCGCGGCGCGCGGGGCGCTGGCGAGAAAGGCCTGGTGCGAGGATGCCGCCGCGGCGCCGAGCGCGGCGAGGCGCTCGGCGAGCGGTCCGCTGGCGGCGGGGATCTCGGGAACGTCGAGCAGGGCCGCGGGCGCCGCCTCGAACCGGCCCTGCGCGCGCTCGACGTCGCGGATCGCGAGCGAGGGGTATTTGTCGCCGGTCGTCGCGCAGCCGGCAAGCCATGGGACGCTGGCGAGAGCGAGGAAACGGCGCATCGCAGGCGCTGATAGCACGGCCAGCAAAGTGCGCCAGAGGACCCCGAGAAATCCCCGTGGTGCCCGTTGACTTCGCGGGGCCTTTCCCCTAACGGCACGCGTCCTTACCGGGCCTGTCTTGGCGGGCCGACGGGAAAAGCCGCGACTGCTCGTTTGACTTCGGGGGGCTGCGGCACAGCAATTTGAACGGAAGACGAGCACCATGTTCGCAGTAGTGCGCACGGGCGGCAAGCAATACCGGGTTGCCGCCGGAGACAAGATCGCGGTGGAGAAGCTCGCGGGCGAAGCCGGCGACACCATCACCCTGGGCGACGTCCTGCTCGCCGGCAATGGCGACACGCTGGCCGACGCGGCCAAGACCGTCGTCTCGGCGGAGATCATCGCGCAGGCCAAGAGCGAGAAGGTTCTCGTCTTCAAGAAGCGCCGCCGGCACAACTATCGCCGCAAGAACGGCCACCGCCAGATGATGACGCTGCTGCGCATCGTCGCGGTCGGCGATTCGAAGGCGGAGAAGAAGGCTGCGCCCAAGGCCGAAGCAACTCCCAAGACCGAAGCCGCCGAGCCAGTGAAGGACACTTCGGAGATCAAGGCCGCGCCCAAAGCGACCAAGGCCGCGCCGAAGAAGGACGCCGCGCCCAAGGCTGCGGACACCGAGACCAAGGCGGCTGCCAAGCCCGCCGCGAAGAATGCCCCGGCCAAGAAGCCGGCTGCGAAGAAGTAAGGAGCCCGGACGATGGCACACAAGAAAGCAGGCGGTTCGTCGCGCAACGGTCGCGATTCGGCCGGTCGGCGTCTCGGCGTGAAGAAGTTCGGCAGCCAGGAAGTGGTTCCGGGCAACATCATCGTGCGCCAGCGCGGCACCAAGTTCTATCCCGGCACCAATGTCGGAATGGGCAAGGACCACACGCTGTTCGCGCTCACCGACGGCATCGTGCGATTCCACAAGGGCAAGCTCGGCCGCAAGTTCGTCTCGGTCGATATGATGGCCCAGGCCGCCGAATAACACCGGACGCTCCGATAACGGGATCGTCCAGACAGGACGGTCCCAGCCGGGCACACCAGCCGGCAGCCAAAGAGGGAGATGGGACCCGTCCCGTCTCCCTCTTGTCGTTTCTCCCTCTCCGTTCGGCGAATTCCGGTTTGCCGCCATGTTGATGTCACGTTGCCGGCCTAGGAACCCGGGACGTGGAAAAAAGGAGATAAGAGCCATGTTCCACCGTACCGAACGGCTGCTGCTGCGGCCCGCCTGGCCCGAGGATTGGGAAATGATCCTGTGGGGCATCGGCGACGAGCGCGTGGTCAGGAACCTTGCCACGGCGCCCTGGCCCTATCTCCCGGAGCACGCCCGCGAATTCGCCCGCCGCGGCCAGGATCCGCGTTACCCTGCCTTCCTGCTGACGCTGCCCGAGAATCGGGGTTCACGGCTCGTGGGCTGCGCCGGGCTCGGCGAAAACCGCGGAGAGGATGCCGAGCTCGGTTACTGGATTGCGCGATCCTATTGGGGCCGAGGGTATGCAACCGAGGGCGCGCGCGGCGTGCTCGAAGTGGCGCGTCTGCTCGGCCACACGAGGATCGAGGCGGGCCACTATCTCGACAATCCCGCTTCGGGCCGGGTGCTCAAAAAGCTCGGCTTCCGGCCCACGGGGAAGGTCAAGACACGCGATTGCCTCGCGCGCGGTGGGGCGACGCCCTGCGCGATCTATTCGCTCGACCTCGATGCCAGCGAACTTCCGGCCCAAGCGGCTTGAGAACCGACGATCCTCCCCATTTTCCTCGCAGAGGTAAATGGGGAGGATCGAGTCACGCCATCAATGCATCGCCGAACTCGCCTTCGTATTTCGCGATCAGCGCGCGGTCGTCGTGGTCCCAGGGATGGAAGCCGGGGCGGAAATAGGCCAGCCAGGCCGGGAAAATGCGCCGCACCACGCCCGGTTTCCAGGCAAGATAGGCGAACAGGCCCCGGCGCGCCTTCCAGCCGGTGATGCCGTCCTGGGCCAGCAGCTCCATGGAATCCTGCCAGCGGTTGCGGAAGAAGCGGCCGGTGACGATCAGCATCATCAGGCTGCGCACCTTCCAGCGCTTCCACGCGCTCCAGCCGCGGGTGGCGTGGTTCCAGGTGTCGTAGGCGACGCCCTTGTGCTCGATTTCCTCGGCCGAATGCCATTCCCACATCCGCCGCACCTCGGGATCCGCCGTGGCGAAATGCGCCGGATTGCCGAGGAACTCGGCCGCCATCATCGCGGTGTAGTGCTCGAGCGCCATGGTCGCGGCGAGGTTGAGGATCGCCGGGCGGCCCTCGATCAGCTTGAGCATCTCGGCGACGCGCCTGTCGACCGCCTTGATGTCGTAGCCGTGCGCCTCGGCGAGCTTGTTGAAGGCGATGTGCTCGCGGGTGTGGTTGATTTCCTGCCGCACGAAGGCGCGGATTTCGGCCTCGAGCCTGGGGCTGGCGCCCTCGCGGTGCGCCTTCACCGATTCGATGAAGAAGGCCTCGCCGCGCGGGAAAGTCGCGCTGAGCGCATTGTGCCAGGCGGTGCCGAAAGGCTCGCCCGCCCACCAGCGCGCGGGATTGCCACCGCGATTGAAGCGCTCGTCGCGCACGGTGATGGTCAGGTCCGCGGGCGTGGGCGGCGCCGAAGCGGCGATGTCGTCAAAACGGGCAGGGGCGTTCATCGGCGATTCCTTTGCTGACAAACGTGTCAATAGTTTTACTGACACAAATGTCAATAGTGGGTCTTGCATCCACGCCACCGCCCGGTAGGGTCGCTCCATGACCGAACCCAGAAGGCGGCTGCCACCCGAAGAATCGCGCCTCGCCGCGCTCGAAGCGGCGCGCTTGCTGTTGATCGAAGCCGGTCCGCAGGCCGTTACGCTGAAGGCGGTGGCGGGACGAATCGACCGGACCCACGCCAATCTGCTGCACCACTTCGGGTCGGCGGCGGGATTGCAGCGCGATCTGGCCGCGCATCTCGCCAGGACGGTCTGCGCCACCATCGCCGAGGCGGTGCGCGCGAGCCGGGCAGGACTCGGCAGCCCTCGTGAAGTGGTCGATCTCGCCTTCGACGCGTTCGACAAGGAAGGCGCGGGGGCGCTGGCAAGCTGGATGATCCTGACCGGCAACGAGGACGCGCTCACCCCGATCGTCGAGACGATCCATGCGCTGGTTGACGAGATCGCGGCCGACGAGGCCAGCCACCGCGGCAATATGGCGGTGCACGAGGACACGCTCGCGCTGGTGCTGATGGCGATGGGTGACGCACTGATCGGGAAAGCGCTGGCGCGCTCGCTGGGCCTCAGCGATACCGCCGCGCGCGACCGGGCGCAGGCGATGCTCGAGCGCGCGCTCGAGCGGGTGGACTGATCGACTTTCACTTGTCCGTTCGTGTCGAGCGAAGTCGAGACACCCTCGCACCGGTCCGCGGTATCTCGACTACGGCCTGGCGGCCTTCGCTCGATACGAACGGGTCAGGGCGCTATTAGGTTAGCCACCCAGGCAGCTGCGTCGGATCGATGTCCTCCACCCGCAGATGATCCACCGCCAGCGTCAGTTCGGAATAGGCGGCCTTGCGGCGCTTTTCGTCCGAACGCTCGAGCGGCACCACCGCCAGCCGCCGGTTGACCTTCTGCCGCCAGTTCATCCGCGCGGTGTTCTCCTGCCCGACATAGCAGCCCTTCGAAAACGACACCCCGTTCAGTTCGGCGGCATTGGTTTCTAGCCAAAGCACGTCGCCGAGCTCTGCGCGGCCTTCGGGAACGCCAAGCTTCAGCCGATGTGCAAGCCAGGCCGAGTCGGCGGAATCCTCGCTCTCTTCGGCCGGCGCTAACCAACGCTGGCCTAGAGCGGAGAGACGCGGGTCCGCCGCGCCGCCATCGCCAGGATGCGCTTCCCAATGCACCGCCAGCTCAGGCGCGATTGCGATCGCGATCTTGCGGCGTAGCCGGTAGAGCGACAGACGCCGGACGAGATCGTCCGCGGCGGAAGCTTCGCAGTCGAGCAGCAGCGAACCGCCTTCGCCTGGCCAGACGATGAAATCGAACAGCGTCTTGCCCTGGGGCGTCAGCAGGCCGGCATAGACGGGCAGGGCCCCTGAGACGTCATTGGTGACGAGGCTCTGGAGGAAGCCGACGACGTCCTCGCTCTGGTCGTGGGGGCTCAGGCGGACGAGCGCGCGGTCGGCGAGACGTGTGGCGGGCATGGGTGACAGATAGGCGGAGCGGCGGCATAGGCAACGCCGCATGTACCAGACGCTCACGATCCGCCGCCCCGACGACCTCCACCTCCATTTCCGCGACGGTGCGACGATGCGCGCGGTGGTGCCGTGGACCGCGCGCCAGTTCGCGCGGGCGATCGTCATGCCCAATCTCGCGCCTCCGGTGACCAACAGCGTGCTCGCCGCGGCTTATCGCCAACGCATCATCGATGCGGTGCCCGACGGCGTGGCCTTCGCGCCGCTTATGACCGCCTATCTCACCGACGAGAGCGATCCCGGCGACCTGGCGGTGGGCTTCGGTGACGGCGTGTTGACCGCGGCGAAGCTCTACCCGGCGGGCGCGACGACCAATTCCGCCAGCGGCGTCACCGACGTGGCGAAGATTTCGGGCGTGCTCGAGCGCATGGCCGACATCGGCATGCCGCTCTGCGTCCACGGCGAGGTGACCGACGCGGAAGTGGACGTTTTCGACCGCGAGGCTGTGTTCATCGATCGCGTGATGGCGCCCCTGGTGGCGCGCCTCCCGGAGCTCAAAGTGATCTTCGAGCATGTCACCACCTCGCAGGCCGTGCAGTTCGTCGAGAGCGCCGGGGCGAACATCGCCGCCACCGTCACTCCGCAGCATCTCCACATCAACCGCAACGCCATGCTGGTCGGCGGGATCAGGCCGCACATGTATTGCCTGCCCGTCGCCAAGCGCGAGGCGCACCGGCTGGCGCTGCGCACGGCGGCGACCTCGGGCAACCCCAAGTTCTTCCTCGGCACCGACAGCGCGCCGCATCACCGCCACGCCAAGGAGAGCGGCTGCGGCTGCGCGGGCATCTTCAACGCGCCGTTCGCCCTCGAAAGCTATCTCGCGGTGTTCGAGGAGGAGAGGGCGCTCGACAAGTTCGAGGGGTTCGCCAGCGAGCATGGTGCGCGGTTCTACGGCCTGCCGCTGAACGAGGGGACGGTGACGCTGGAGAAGGCGGAAGTGGCCGTGCCGGGCGAAGTCGATGGCGGCGAAGCGTCCATCGTGCCGTTTCATGCCGATGAAGTGCTTAGCTGGCGGCTTTCGACCGCCTGACCAGGTCGAATATGAAGATGCCCGCCGCGAGCCAGATGAAGGCGAAGCTGGCCGCCTGCGCCGGTTGGAGCGGCTGCTCGAACACCGTCAGCCCGAGCACGAAGACGATGCTGGGCGCGAGGAACTGGAAGAAGCCGAGCATCGAATAGGGCATCCGCCGCGCCGCGATGGCGAACAGCAGCAGCGGGATGGCGGTCACGAAGCCGCCGAGCACGATCGCGGCGCTGAGCGCGGGGGAGACGAAGAACGCCGAGCCCTGCGTTGCGGCGTACCACCCCGCCAGTGCGAGCGACGGGATCAGCAGCAGCGCCGATTCGATCGTCAATCCCGGCAGCGAGCCGACCGTCACCCGCTTGCGCACCAGGCCGTAGCTGCCGAAGCTCAGCGCCAGCGTCAGGCTGATCCATAGCGTCGTCAATGCGCCTCCCGCGAGCAGCGCCACGCCCACCGCCGCTATCGCGACCGCGATCCACTGCGCCCGCGACAGCCGTTCACCCAGCAGCAGCGTGCCGAGCAGCACATTGATCAGCGGGTTGATGTAATAGCCCAGGCTCGCGGCATAGACCTCGCCGTTCTGGATCGCCCAGACATAGACCAGCCAGTTGATCGCGATCAGTGCGCTGCTGACCGCGAGCCAGCCCAGTGCGCGCCGGTCGGCCAGCGCGGAGCGAACATCCGGGCCCTGCCGTCGCAGCGCCACGATCGCGAGGCAGATCGGCAGGGTCCAGATGATCCGCCAGGCGACGAACTCGAATGCCGGCACCGCGCGCACCAGCATCAGGTAAAGCGGCAGGAAGCCCCAGATGAGATAGGCGCCCAGCGCCGGGGCGAGGCCGCTTTTCGGTTTGCTGTCGGTCGTCGTACCCACCGTCCGCGCGCTAGTGACGGTGCGGAAAGGTGGCAACCGCTCGTTTCGGCACCCGCGAATCCCGCTTTGCCGAAAAGTCGAAAAGCTGACAGGCGCGTTGCAGGTGGTTCAGATTTGTCGCCTTATATATGAATGCGTGACGAGGGCGCGTGGGGCCTTGGCCGCCCGAAACGAAAGGAAAAGTCGATGATGACCGCACCGTTCCGCACCGTCTCGCTCGCGCTGGCCGCGGGCGGCCTGACGCTCGCCGCCCCGGCCTCGGCGCTGCCGGACGCGCAGGCGTCCGCATATTCGCGCGCCGCGCCGATATACGACACCCCGACCGCGGCATACGACGACGACCGCCGTGACCGCGGCCGCCATCGCGGCTGGGACAAGCGCGACCGCCGCGATTCCCGCTATCGGAGCCACTCGCGCTATGGCGCTCCGGCCCATCGGTCGCGCGCCTACTACAACGGCTATCCCGCCAACTACGGTGAGCCGGTGCACCACAACACCCGCGTGTGGCGTGGGCAGGACAATCGCTACTATTGCCGCAAATCCGACGGGACCACCGGCCTGTTGATCGGCGGCGCCGTGGGCGCACTGCTCGGTCGCGAGGTCGCGGGCCACGGCGATCGGACGCTCGGCACCATTGTCGGCGCCGCAGGCGGCGCGCTGCTCGGCAAGAGTATCGACAGCAGGATCCGCTGCCGATGAGCTGACACCAACAGACTTCGCGGCCGTGCCCACCCACGGTCCGGAGCGCGGCTTCCACCGAGTCGCGGAGGCGCCGTCCCTGCCGGCTGAAGGGTGGAGGCGGCGCCTTATTCCTTGGTCGATTTGCGCCAGACCTTGGGCGCTTCGGGTTCGCTGTCGGCAAGGCCGACGCCCAGGCTCGCGCGGGGTTGATCCATGCTGGTCGAAGCCACTGGATAGGCGCAGTAGTCCGCGGCATAGAAGGCGGCAGGGCGGTGATTGCCCGACAGGCCGATGCCCCCGAACGGCGCAGCGGAAGAGGCGCCGCTGGTGGGCCGGTTCCAGTTGATGATCCCGGCGCGGATCTCGTTCCAGAAGCGCTCGTAGTCCTCGGGCTTGCCCCCGATCAGCGACGCCGAAAGGCCGTAGCGCGTGGCGTTGGCCTCGGCGATGGCGGCGTCGAGGTCGGCCACGCGAATGCATTGCAGCAGCGGCCCGAACAGCTCGATGTCGGGCCTGTCGCTCATTTCGGTCGCGTCGAGGATCGCGGGCGTGAGGAACGGCAGCTCTGCCTGGGGCCGGCGCATCGGCAGGATCGGCGTGCCGCCGCGCTGAATCAGCGCGACGAAGCTTTCCATCAGCAGCTCGGCGGTGGCGTTGTCGATCACCGGCCCCATGAAGGGCTGGGGATCGGCGAAGGGCTCGCCCACGATCAACCGCTCGGTCATGGCCTTCACCGCGGGCACGATACTGTCGAACATCGAAGCGACCACGATCAGCCTGCGCGCGGCGGTGCAGCGCTGTCCGGCGGTGGTGAAGGCCGACTGGACGATCAGCACGGCGGCGTCCTCCACCTTTGGCGTGTCGATGACGACGAGTGGATTGTTGCCGCCCATCTCCAGCGCGACGATCTTGCCGGGATTGTCAGCCAGGCGCCGGTTGATCGCGATACCGGCGCGCGCCGAGCCCGTGAACAGCACGCCGTCCACGCCCTCGTGCTCGACCAGCGCCTTGCCCTCCGCCGGGCCGCCGATCAGGCACTGGATCACGCCTTCGGGGATCTTCGCCGCGTGAAAACACTTGACCAGAAACGCACCCACCGCCGGGGTCTTCTCGCTCGGCTTGAAGATCACCGCATTGCCGGCGATCAGCGCCGGGACAATGTGGCCATTGGGCAGGTGCGCGGGGAAGTTGTACGGGCCCAGCACCGCCATCACCCCGTGCGGCTTGTGGCGCAGCGCGGCACTGCCCAGGAGCGCGCTGTCGAGCTTCTTCGAGCCCGTGCGCTCGGCATAGGCCTGGATCGAGATATCGACCTTGGCCGTAACCGCCTCGACCTCGGTGCGCGCTTCCCACAACGGCTTGCCGGTCTCGCGCGCGATCAGCTCGGCGAAGGGCTCGGCCTGCTTCCTGACCTGGTTGGCGAAGCGGCGGACCAGCTCGATCCGCTTGGTGTGCGATTCCCTCGCCCATTTCGGCAGCGCCTCGCGCGCTTTCGCGACAGCCGCGGCGACATCGCCCGTTTCGCCGCGCCAGAGCTCGGCGCAGGTCGCCGGTTCGATGGAAATGATTTCTTCGGCCACCGGTCCAACCTGTTGAATTGCGTCTCGGCGCGGCTGTGACGGCTCGAAGCCGGGGCGTCAATTCGCTGCTGCGTGGCCCTGCGGCGCGGGCGGAAGGCCGTGGGCTTCGCCCATGCGCCGGATGGCCGCGATCTTCGTTTCGAGCGGGCGCCAGTCGTCGCGCTCGGCGATCGCGGCCCAGATTGCCTCGACTTCCTCGATCGGCATCGTCTGGGGCCCGGCGTCGCGCCAATAGGGATGATCGCCCGGGACCGCTTCGAAATCGGCCAGAGCCGAGGTCAGACCGCCATCCGCATGCCTCCCCCAGCGATGGCGGAAGAAGAACGCGTCGGGCTGGATGCCGCTTTCGGCGAGAGCCCGCTCGCAGGCTCCGACCAGAGCCGCGTCCGCCTCCGGCCCCCCGCTCTCCACCCCCAGCCGCCAGCACCAGCGCCGACCGATCGCGGCCATGTAGAGCGGCCCGAAGCGCTCCATCGCCGCGACCAGCGACGGCGCGTCGGCGAGCAGGCGCAACGCCACTGCAAGCTGCCCGCAATTCCAGTGCAACGCCTCCGGCTGGCGGCCGAACGCGTAGAGCCCGGCGTGATCGAAATAGGCGGCTGTGAAGCCCGGGTCCCAGCGCGGCAGGAATCGCCAGGGGCCGTAATCGAAGCTCTCGCCGGTCACGTTCATGTTGTCGGTGTTGAGCACGCCGTGGACGAAGCCGGCGACCATCCAGCTGGCGGCGAGATCGGCGAGGCGCTCGACCACCTGGTGCATCAACCGCACCGCCGGCTGGCTCCGACCGGGAGCGCTGTCGGGCGGTGGCGGACCCGGAAACTGCGCGAGGCAATAATCGACGAGCCGCGCCATGTGGTCCGGCTCCTTGAGCACGAGCAGGCGCTGGAAGCTGCCGATGCGGATGTGCCCGTGGCTGAGCCGGGTCA
>JAIETR010000043.1 GCA_019745075.1 Qipengyuania sp. | reverse complement strand
CGGATGCCCGGCTTCCGCCCTGGAAAGGTGCCCGCGAACCTGCTCCGCAAGATGCATGGCGAGCAGCTCCACGCGCAGGCGGTGCAGGAATCGATCCGCGAATCGGTCGATTCGCTGATGAAGGACAAGGCGCTGCGCCCGGCGATGCAGCCCAGAATCGCGCTCAAGGACGATTACGCCGAGGGCAAGGACGCCGAGCTCACGGTCGATCTCGAAGTGCTGCCCGAGGTCAAGGCGCCGAGCACGGAGGGGATCGCGATCGAGCGCCTGACCGTGCCCGTCAGCGACGCCGAGGTTGACGAGGCGCTCACCCGCATTGCCGGCCAGAACAAGAGCTATGCCGACGCCAGGAAGGGCAAGAAGGCCGACAACGGCGACCAGCTGATCATCGATTTCGTGGGCCGCACCGGCGGGGTCGAGTTCGAGGGCGGCAAGGCCGAGGGCGCCGCGCTCGTTCTGGGCTCCGGCATGTTCATCCCCGGCTTCGAGGACCAGCTCACGGGCGTTAAGGCCGGCGATACCAGGACCGTCGCCGTCACCTTCCCCAAGGACTACCAGGCCAAGGAGCTCGCCGGGAAGCTCGCCGAGTTCGACGTCACCGTGCAGGCGGTGAAGACCGAAACCGAAAGCAAGGTGGACGAGGATTTCGCCAGGAACCTCGGCTTCGACGGGCTCGACAAGCTGCGCGCGCTGGTGCGCGGCCAGCTCGAGCAGGAGTTGGGAGGCCTCACCCGCACCCAGATGAAGCGCGCGCTGCTCGACCGGCTCGCCGCCGACCATGACTTCGAGGTCCCCGAGCAGATGGTGGAGGCCGAGTTCGAGCAGATCTGGGCGCAGCTCGAGCAGGAAGCCGATCGGTCGGACGATCCCGCCGCCTCGCGCAAGGAGATCGAGGCCGAGAAGGACGATTACCGCCGCATCGCGGTGCGCCGGGTCCGGCTCGGCCTGTTGCTGTCGGAGATCGGCCAGGCCAACAACATCCAGGTCACGAACCAGGAAATGAACATGCTGGTCCAGCAGGCGGCGCAGCAGTACCGCGCCGAGGACCGCGAGCGTTTCATCCAGTTCGTCCAGAACGAGCCGATGGCCGCCGCCCAGCTGCGCGCACCCCTCTACGAGGACAAGGTGGTCGATTTCCTCTTCGACAAGGCCGAGATTTCCGAGCGCGAGGTGACCCGCGAGGAGCTCGAGGCCGCGATCGAGGCGGAGGAGGACACCGAGGCGAAGCCCGCGGCGAAGAAGGCGCCGGCGAAGAAGGCCGGTGCCAAGAAGCCCGCCGCCGACAAGGCCGAGAAGCCGGCAGCGAAGGTTGCGGATAAGAAGGCTCCGGCAAAGGCAGAAAAACCCGCGCCGGCCAAGGCAGACAAGCCCGCTGCGCCCGCAAAGAAGCCCGCGGCCAAGAAGGCGCCTGCCGAGAAAGGCTGACGTCGCGCCAGTCGTGGTTCGACAGGCTCACCACGAGCGGATGTTGTGATGACTCTCAACGCCCGCTCGCCCTGAGCCTGTCGAAGGGCGCTCGCGCTACTGTCCTCCGGGCCGCCACGGCCGGAACGTCGGCTCCTTGAGCACCGCCGTCCGCGCGCGCTCGTAGGCGGCGCCGGCTTTGAGCACCTCGGCGTCGGACCATTTGGCGCCCATGAAGCTGAGCCCCACCGGCAGCCCCTCGACCGCGCCCATCGGCACCGTCAGATGCGGATAGCCGGCGATCGCGGCGAGCGAGCCGGCGCCCACGCTACCGGGATAGTTGTCGCCATAGATCAAATCGGTCGGCCAGGCCGGACCGGTGGTCGGCGCGACCAGGAAGCTCACCCTGTTGCCGGCAAGCAGCTTGTCGATCCCGCCTTCGCGCGTGGCGGCGAGATTGGTGTCGCGCGCCTTGACGTAAGCGGCTTCGTCGGTCGCCTCGAGCGCCTGTTCGAACAGATCCTGCCCGAACCAGCGCATCTCGCGCCCCGCATTGGCGCGGTTGAAGGCCACCACCGCCGCGAGGTCGCGTGGCATGTCCGCGGCCGGCAGTGTGGCGAGATAGCGCGCCATGTCGCGGCGCAACTCGAACAGCAGCACCGGCAGCGAGCGCTCCCAGAACCCCTCGGGCCAGGCGTAGTCTACATCGACCAGGACCGCGCCCGCGCGCCGCAAATCGGCGAGCGCGGTTTCGAACACCGCCGTCAGCTTCGGATCGCTGCCGGCCTGCTTGCGCAGGACCCCGATCCGCACGCCCTGGAGCGAGGCCGCCGCGAGCCCACCCGCGAAGTCGCTCCGCCGTGCATCGGCCTCCGCGGTCGCCGTATCGGCGGGATCGCTGCCGGCGATGGCGTTCAGCAGCATCGCGGCATCGGCCACGCTGCGCGCCATCGGCCCGGCGGTGTCCTGCGTGGCGCTGATCGGCACCACATGCGTCCGGCTGACCATGCCCACGGTGGGCTTGAACCCGACCACGCCGTTGACGCTGGCGGGGCAGGTGATCGAGCCGTTGGTTTCGGTCCCGATCGCCGCCCAGGCCAACCCCGCCGCCACCGCCGCGCCGCTGCCCGAGGACGAACCGCAGGGATTGCGGTCGAGGGCGTGGGGGTTCCTGCTCAGCCCGCCGATGGCGCTCCACCCGCTGGTCGAATCATCGTCGCGGATATTGGCCCATTCGCTGAGGTTGGTCTTGCCGAGCACCACGCCGCCCGCGGCGCGCAGCCGCGCGATCATGGGCGCGTCGCGGCCCGTGCGGTTGTTCGCCAGCGCCAGGCTGCCCGCGGTGGTCGGCCATTCGCGCGTTTCGATATTGTCCTTGACCAGCACCGTCCGCCCGACCAGCGGCAGCCTGACCGCAGCATCGGCGGCGGCCGCGGCGGCATCGGCGTCGGCGGTCACGATCACCGCGTCGAGCCGCGGCCCGGCGTCGTCGAGCGCCGCGATACGCGCGAGATAGGCGTGCACATGCTCGCCGGGGGTGCCCTGCGCCGCCACGGGAGCGGCGGCCAGCCCGCAGGCGGTGACGACGGCAGTTCGAAAAGCGCGAACCCTCACGCCGCATATCATGCGCGGGCTGGCTGTTCAGTTCAAGGCTTCAGAAGTTGCCCTTGACCCCGAACCGAAAGATCGGCCCGATCAGCCGCGACTGGTCCTCGATGAAATCGACAGGCGAAGAGTCGCGCCGGCCGGTGTAGACCGTCCGGTAAAGGGTGCGCCGCGCATTGGCGAGGTTGACGACATCCAGCCGCAGGGTCATGCCGAACACGTCCTTGTGTTCGATGAAGTAGAAATCGAAGATCGGTCCTTCGACGTCGCGGCCGACCTCGTTGAGCCGGTGATAGGCCGTGACCGCGAGATGTTGGAACCCCGCGCCCCACGCCCAGTCGCTACGCGGAATGTCGTGCCGCAGATTGACGTCGATCGAGCGATAGCCCAACCCGTCCAGCTGGCGCTTCTCGCCTGTCAGCGGGTCGATCAACGAGGACGTCTGCAGGATCACATTGCTGTCGATCTTGGCGCCGTCGAAGCCGAGGGGTTCGAGCTTGAAGGTGCTGGTCCACTCGAACCCGTAGCGCTTCACCGAGGGAATGTTGCCCCGCCCCTCGCCGCCGTCGGGCAGCGGTACCAGACCGACGAAATCGGTCACCCGGCGATAGAACAGCCGCAGATTCGTGCTGCCCCACTTGGCGAGGTCCTTCTTGAACGCCAAATCGACGTTCCAGGCCTGATCGGGCACCAGTCTGAAATTGCTGGAGTTCTGGTTTCCGGTGTCGAGGAACACGCGCCCGAGGAAATCGCCGAAGTTGAGCTGCCCCACCGCGCGCGCAACCTTGAGCGAGATGTCGAGGCCCTTCTCGGGCGCCCAGGCCAGGCTGAGGCTGCCCTTGGGCCGGAAGAAGCTGCGGCCGATGCCCAGCGGCCCGGTCTGGCCAATGGTCGAATGCTCGGCCGCCAGCGTCGCCTGGAGCGAAAGCTTCGCCGACAGCGGGCTGCCATAGCTGATGCTGGCGTCGTAGCGGGCCTCGCGCACGCCGCCGTTGCCCTGCGGGAAGGGCATTTCCACGAAGCTGCCCGAGGGATCGAGATCGAACAGACTGGCATCCTTGTCGAGCCGGTTGAACGCCGCCTCGGTCGCGATCTGCCAGTCGGCCTTGCCCTCCTTCCAAGAGTATTCGGCGCGGCCGATGACCTCGCCCGAATCGACGATCTGGGCATAGCGCCCGCCGGTCGGCGCACCGCCGTCCGCACGGGTGGTGACCGCCGTTTCCATGAAGCGGCTCCGATCGAAGCGGTTGAGCCCGATGAGCTTCAGTTTCCCGCCGACCAGCGGAAACTGGTAGTCGCCGCCGATCTCGTAATTGTAGCTGCGGAACTCGCTGCCCAAATCGCGGCGGCGCGACACGCCGCCGACCGGTTCGCGAATCTCGTCGTTGCGAGAGTCCTCGTATTGGCGCCGGTACGAGGCGTTGAGATTGGCGATCGCGCCATTGGCGGCGGTGTGCTTCAGCCCCGCGCTGACCTTGGGCGCCTCGTAGTCCGACCACAGCCGCCCGTCGCGCGCCTCGCGTAGCGTGCCGTCGGCGTTGAGAATGCGGTAGGGGCCGCCGAAGGCGCCGCGGCCCGCATTGTTCGCCAGCGCGGCGCTATATTCGACCTTGCCCGCCGTGCCCTTCACCGAGACCTCGCCATTGGTGTAGCCGGGATGCGCGAAATTGGGGCGCGCCTCGCCGCGCCAGCTGTACTGGCCGGAGAAGGCGTCGGGCCTGGTGATCACGTCCGCCGCCTGCCCGGACAGGCCGGGGATAGACAGGGTGGCGCCGTCGACGATGTCGATCCGCACCACGCTGTCGGCGGGAATGCGGGCGAGCTGCGAGAACAGATCGTCCGATTTGGCCGCGAGGCGCTGGCCGTTGACGAGCACATTGTCGGTCGCCTGGCCCAGCCCGCGCGCGCCCGACTGGTCGGCGCGGATCTGGAAGCCGGGCACATTGCGCAGCATGTCGAGCGCGTTCTTGGGGGCGAAGCGGGCGAAATCGGCGGCGGTGAAGCTCTGCCGGCCCTCCGCCCTCGCCGGGGGCGGCGCCTCGGGCGGCGGGGCCTCGCCGGACGCGGGAGGATCGGCCGTCGCGCGCGCATCCTGCGCCGCCAGCGGCATCGCGGTCGTGGCCAGAAGAAACGCCGCCAAATAGCGCGCGGCAAACAGATCGCGTCCCAAGCTCATGGCGCCGTGTCGCGGAGACAAAACGGCCTGTCGCCACCGTCTCGACGAGCACGCCTGTCCCGGCGACTAACGACATTTGTAGTCGAGAGTGTTCCGGCGCGCGGGGTTAAAGACCTTGAATTGATCCGGGGAGACGCGACATAGGGCGCCATACTTCCAGACGAGAGGACCCTAACCCCATGATCGATCTGCTCGGCGGCGACGGCTACCGCACCCAGGGCCAGTTCACGCGCGATCCCGTCACCGGCGCCCTGGTTCCCGTGGTGGTCGAGCAGACCAGCCGGGGTGAGCGCAGCTTCGACATCTTCTCGCGCCTGCTGCGCGAGCGGATCGTGTTCGTGACCGACCAGATCGAGGACAACATGGCCTCTCTGATCGTGGCGCAGCTGCTGTTCCTCGAGAGCGAGAACCCCTCCAAACCGATCAGCATGTACATCAACTCGCCCGGCGGCGTGGTCACCGCCGGCCTCGCGATCCACGACACCATGCAATACATCAAGCCGCGCGTCTCGACCGTCTGCGTCGGCCAGGCGGCGAGCATGGGCAGCTTCCTCCTCGCCGCCGGCGAGCCAGGGATGCGGATCGCGCTCCCCAACGCGCGCATCATGGTCCACCAGCCCTCGGGCGGCGCGCGCGGCATGGCCGCCGACATCGAGATCCAGGCGCGCGAGATCCTGCGCATGCGGCTGCGGCTCAACACGCTCTATGCCAAATACACCGGCAAGACGCTCGACGAGATCGAAAAGGCGATGGACCGCGACACCTTCCTCGAGGCCGACGAGGCGATGGCCTTCGGCATCGTCGACAAGGTGTTCGAGAGCCGGCCGGAAACGGAATCGACCGACGCCGACGGCTCGGGCGGCGCGCCGGAATAGGATCGGGCCGCCATCCGGTTTCGGTCCCCGCCAGTCGCTCGCCGGGCGTGAGTCCGGCGGGGTCCGTTCATGTTTGCGAAGGGCTTTTGGCCTACAGCCGTTGAAAAGCGGGGGGTAAGGCGTTACCTCCCCATCCCGCCCGATCAACGGGCCAGGGCGTAGCGGGAATGACCAAGTTGAGCGGTACCGATAGCAAGTCGACGCTATATTGCAGCTTCTGCGGCAAGTCGCAGCACGAGGTGAGGAAGCTGATCGCCGGCCCCACGGTGTTCATCTGCGACGAATGCGTCGAGCTGTGCAACGACATCATCCGCGAGGAGACCAAGGCCGGGATCGCCGGCAAGAAGGACGGCGACGTCCCCACCCCGGCGGAAATTTTCGCGCAACTGAACGATTATGTGATCGGCCAGGACCGCGCCAAGCGCGTGCTCGCGGTGGCGGTGCACAATCATTACAAGCGCTTGAAGCATTCCGGCCGCGCGGGCGAGGTCGAGCTCGCCAAGTCGAACATCCTGCTCGTCGGCCCCACCGGTAGCGGCAAGACGCTGCTAGCGCAGACGCTGGCGCGCACCTTCGACGTGCCCTTCACCATGGCCGACGCGACCACGCTGACCGAAGCGGGCTATGTCGGCGAGGATGTCGAGAACATCATCCTCAAGCTCCTCCAGGCCAGCGACTACAACGTCGAGAAGGCGCAGCACGGAATCGTCTACATCGACGAGATCGATAAGATCACCCGCAAGGCGGAAAACCCCTCGATCACTCGCGATGTTTCGGGCGAAGGCGTGCAGCAGGCGCTGCTCAAGCTGATGGAGGGCACCACCGCCAGCGTCCCGCCGCAGGGCGGGCGCAAGCATCCGCAGCAGGAATTCCTCCAGGTCGACACGACCAACATCCTGTTCATCTGCGGCGGCGCCTTCGCGGGGCTCGAGAAGATCATCGCCGACCGGTTGCAGAAGCGGTCCATCGGCTTCGGCGCGCATGTCGCCGATCCCGACAAGCGCCGCGTCGGCGAGCTGCTCGAGAAGAGCGAGCCCGAGGATCTGCTCAAGTTCGGGCTGATTCCCGAGTTCGTCGGCCGCCTGCCGGTGATCGCCACGCTGCGCGATCTCGACGTGGCGGCGCTGGTGATCATCCTCACCGAGCCCAAGAACGCGCTGATCAAGCAGTATCAGAAGCTGTTCGAGCTCGAGGACGTGGCGCTCACCTTCACCCCCGACGCCCTCCAGACCGTCGCGGAAAAGGCGCTCGCCCGCAAGACCGGCGCGCGCGGCCTGCGCTCGATCGTCGAAGGCATCTTGCTCGACACCATGTTCGAGCTGCCCGATATGGACGGCGTCAGCGAGATCGTGGTCGACAAGGATGTGGTCGAGGGCCGCAAGGACCCCGTCCAGGTCCGCGACGGCAAGAAGGACAAGAAGGACGTCGCGGCGTGAGCGAGGAGCCCGAAAACCTCGTTTTGCGGCATCTTCGCCGAATCGATGAGAAGCTCGATCGGGTGCTCGACGATCAGACCGAAGTGAAGCAGCGGCTTGGGGCGCTCGAGGCAAATGGAGCGTCGCTTTCACGCCGCCTCGACCGAATCGACGAACGTGTCGCCCGGATCGAAAAACGGCTCGATTTGGTCGAAACGCACTGAGCGTCCGCCCAGTCCGCTAGCACCCGGCCCCGCACTCCTGCTCCATCTCCACCTGCACGGTCGCGTGCCCGATCGCGTGGCTGCGCGACAGCTCCTCGGCCAGCTCATGCAGAAAGGCATCGCCAGGATGCCCCCCTGGCATCACCAGATGCGCCGTCAGCGCGGTTTCGGTGGTGCTCATCGGCCAGATGTGGAGATCGTGAACGGTGCTAACGCCAGGCAGTCCGATGAGGTAGGCGCGCACCGCCGCCTCGTCCACGCCGCGCGGCACCGCGAGCATCCCCATCTTCACGCTGTCGCGCAGCAGGCCCCAGGTGCCCCAGGCGATCACCGCCACGATCGCCAGGCTCGTCGCCGGGTCGATCCACAGCGCGCCGGTGACCAGGATCGCCGCCCCTGCGACCACCACGCCCAGGCTGACCAGCGCATCCGCCGCCATGTGCAGGAAGGCGCCGCGGATGTTGATGTCATGCGCCCGTCCGCGCAGGAAAAGCAGGGCGGTCGCCGCATTGACGACGATGCCCACGCCCGCCACCAGCATCACCGTGACCGCCTCCACCGGCCGCGGATCGGCGAGCCGGCCTAGCGTCTCGATCAGGATCATGCCGACCGCCACCAGCAGCAGCATGGCATTGGCAAGCGCGGCGAGGATGGTGGAGCTCTTGGAGCCCCAGGTATAGCGCGCGCTCGCCGGCCGCTTCGCCGCCACGCTCGCGGCCCAGGCGAGCAGCAGCGCCAGCACGTCCGACAGATTGTGCCCGGCGTCCGCCACCAGCGCCATCGAGCCCGACAGCACGCCGAACACCGTCTCCACGATCACGAAGCCGGTGTTGAGCGCCACCCCGATGGCGAAGGCGCGGCCGAAATCGGCCGGCGAATTGTTCTGCTGATGCGCGTGCCCTACTCCCATCGTGTCTACTCGTAGACGCAGGCGTCGAGCGCGTCGCGACGCACCACGCCGACGCGCGCGGAAATCCGGTTGCCGTGGCGGCGCAGCCAGCCGGAGGGGTTCTTGACCGAACGCTCCTTGGGAAGCGGCAGCGCCGCCGCCATCCGCCCCGCCTCCACCGGACTCAGCCGCGCCGCCGAATGGCCGAAATAGCGCCGCGCTCCCGCCTCGGCGCCATAGGTTCCGATTCCGGTCTCGGCGACGTTGAGATAGACCTCCATGATCCGCCGCTTGCCCCAGAGCTTCTCGATCAGGAAGGTGAACCAGGCCTCGACTCCCTTGCGGAAATAGCCGCCGCCTTGCCACAGGAAGACGTTCTTGGCGGTCTGCTGGCTGATCGTCGAGCCACCACGGACCCGGCCGCCTTGCGCGTTGCGGCGCATCGCCTGCTCGATCGCCGCGCGGTCGAATCCGTCATGCGTGCAAAACTTGCCGTCCTCGGCCGCGATCGCCGCGCGCACCAGATTGCGGTCGATGTCCGACAGCGGCTCCCAGTCCTTGGTCATGCCGCGCTCGTCCAACAGCATGGTCGCGGTGACCGGAACGGGCACGAAGCGAAACAGAATGGTCAGCAGCAGGCTCAAGGCCACGAAGCCCAGCGCGAGTTTGAGCAGGAAACCGGAGACGCGCCGCATTACCCCGCGATAAGGGCTGTCGCCGCGCACCGCAATCGCCCGTCCCGGCTTCCCCGGCGGGCGCCCCGCAGGCCACGCGGTCCGGTACGCGATGGTCGAACGCCATTGCCGGTCTTGCCGTCAGGCTGCGGCGTCTTCGTCGGCTTTCCAGCCCCAGAACAACCGGCAGGGGAGGACGTTGAGCAGCTCGAAACCGCTGTCGATGTGCCGGAAATGGCGCGCCATGTAATCGCGCGCGCGGGCCGAGAACTGGTAGACCAGGAACGCGCCCCCCGGTTTCAGGACGCGGTGGGTCGCCGCCGCGATGGCAGGGCCCGCGCCCGGCGGCAGAGTCGAGAACGGCAGGCCGGACAGCACGTAATCGGCGTGCTCGAAGCCGTGCGCCCGGACGATCGCCTCCACATCCTCGGCCGAGCCGAGCACGGCGTGGAAGCGGCTGTCGCCGATCATGTGCTTGAGATAGTCGATATAGAGCGGGTTGGTGTCGATCACGATCAGCGCGCCGTCGCGCCGCAGCCGGTCGAGCACCGGGCGGCAGAACGTGCCCACGCCGGGGCCATATTCGACGAACAGGTCGCAAGCATGCCAGTCGACGGGCGCGAGCATCTTATCGACAGTGAAGCGCGAGGACGGAATGATCGAGCCGACCATGCGCGGCTCCTCGACGAAACCGCGGAAGAAGACGCCCCATTGCCCGAACAGGCGACCTAGGCGCTCGCCGAGAGTGGTGCGGCGAAGCGCGGCGACGGATTGATCGATCGGCAAGTGCGGAACCCTGACAGCGCCCACTTGGGGCGGGCAAGCCCGCTTCGATAGCGGCTGGCAGCGGCATTGCAAGCTCGGCCGGTCGCGACGAGGGTCCAGAACCATAACTGGCAACGGCCGTGACGGAGCGGATTTCGGCGCGGGGCAAGAAGCGAGGAGGCAAGCGATGCTGCCGCATCGTGGCCGACGAGCGACGCCGCCCCGCGCCGAAAGCCGCCCGCTGCGCAGCAGTCGCCTGGAGAGGCCCGCCGGACGTCGTCGCTTGCTTGCGCCTAGCTTCAGCTAGGCGACTGCGCTGCGCTCCTGGCCGGCGGGCCTCTCCAGGCGATCCCGGCCCCATTGCCAGTTATGGATCTGGACCCTAGCGCGGCGCGCATGGCGGAACCCGACCCCGCGCTCGCGCCGCCGAGGCGCACCGGCACCATCTCGCGCACGAGGATGGCGCTGCTGTTCATGGTGATGCTGACCACCGCCGCGGGCAACACCGCGATGCAGTCCGTGATGCCATCCATCGGCACCGAGCTCGACGTCGCCGACGTGTGGATCAGCCTCGCCTACACCTGGTCGGCGCTGCTGTGGGTCATCTGCGCCCCGCTATGGGCGCGCCGCTCCGACCGGCGCGGGCGCAAGGCGATGATGGCGCTGGGGCTGATCGGTTTCATCCTCTCGTTCGGTCTGTGCGGCGCGGTGCTGGTCGCGGGGCTCGAAGGGCTGATCGGGGCAACCGCCACCCTCGCGCTCTTCGCCGTCGCGCGCGGCCTTTACGGCGGCTTCGGCTCGGCCGCGCCGCCGGCGGTGCAGGCCTATGTCGCCAGCCGGACCCCGCGTGCCGAACGCACCAAGGCGCTCGCGCTCGTCGCCTCCAGCTTCGGGCTTGGGACCGTGATCGGCCCGGCGATCGCGCCGCTGCTGATCCTTCCTGGCGCGGCCGGGCTGGTCGGGCCGTTCTTCGCCTTTGCCGGCTTCGGGATCGCGGTGCTCGTCGCGCTGCGGCTACGCCTCCCCGACGACGATCCGAGCTACGCCGCGCGCGGCGAGGTCGCCACCGCGCCCTTCGGCGCCAGCGCGGGAGGCACGCCGGGCGCGCCCGAGGCGGACGGGCTGACGAGCGACATTCCCGATCTGCATTGGCGCGACCGGCGGCTGCGCCCCTGGCTCGTCGCCGGGCTGCTTGGGGGACAGGCGCAGGCGGCATTGCTCGGTCTTGCCGGCTTTTTTGTGCTCGACCGCCTGGGCTTGCGGGGCGACCCCGCCGCGGGCGCAGGGCCGGTCGGTACGGTGCTCATGGCGGGCGCGGGCGCGACGCTGCTGGCGCAATGGGGCCTGATTCCCAACCTCAACCTCGGCCCGCGCACCTCCGTGCTGTGGGGCATGGCGCTAGCGCTGGTGGGGACCACCTTCTTCGCGTTGGGACAGAATCTCCATTCCATCGCGCTGGGCTTCGCCATCGCTTCGCTCGGGTTCGGGCTCTACCGCCCCGGCTTCACCGCGGGCGCCAGCCTGGCGGTATCCCGGGCCGAGCAGGGGCAGGTGAGCGGCATCGTCGCCGCCTTGAACGGCGCGGCCTATATCTTCGCCCCCGCGCTCGGCGTGTGGCTTTACAACCATCACGAGACGATCGGTTTCGCCGCGATCGGCGGGCTATGCGCCGCCGTGCTGGGCTGGGGCTGGCGCGCGCTCGAGAGCGACGCGGTGCCCGAAGCCGAGCGGCGAAGCTAGAGGATTTCCTCGACCCGCTCCTGCGGCCGGCACAGCCGCACGCCCTTGCCGGTCTCGACCAGCGGCCGCTCGATCAGCCGCGGATCGGCCGCCATCGCATCGAGCACCTCGTCGGCGGTCGCCCCCGGCAGGCCGCGCTCTTCGGCATCGGTGCCGCGCAACCGCAGGCCCTCGTTCGGCGTCATCCCCGCGTCGCGATAGAGCTGCGCGAGCTTGGCGCGGCCCGGCGGGTGCCTGAGATATTCGATTATCTCGACTTCCGCGCCGCGCTCCTCGAGCAAGGCCAGCGTCTTGCGCGAGGTGCCGCAGCCGGGATTGTGCCAGATCGTCGCCTTCATCGCCTGCTCTCCGTCCTCCCGAGCGCCGGGACCGCGCGGGCGGCGTCCTCGACGCCGATGCCCGGCGCTGGCGCCGCGGCGATCAGCTCCTCGCGCCGCGCCACCCGCCCGGCGCGCTCGATCGCCCGGACCAGCCGGGGATAGACCCCGCAGCGGCAGAGGTTGGGAATCGCCGCCTTGATCTCCTCCTCGCCCGGCGCGAAATTGCGCGCCAGCAGCGCCGCGGCCGCGATGGCGATGCCGGGGGTGCAGAAGCCGCACTGGATCGCCTGCTCGGCCACCAGCGCCTGCTGCACCGGGTGCGAACGGTCACGGCTAAGTCCCTCGATCGTCACGACATTCCGTCCCTCGGCCTCGCCGATGGTGACGAGGCAACTGCGCAGCGCGGCGCCGTCGACCATGACCATGCAGGCCCCGCAATCGCCCACGCCGCAACCATATTTGGTGCCCGTGAGATTGGCCGCGTCGCGCAGCGCCCACAGCAATGGCGTGGCGGGATCGAGCGCGAACTCGACCGGCCGCTCGTTGACGGTCATTCGCGGCATATCGGCATCGTCCGGTTATGCTTCGGGTCTACGTCGGGTTTGCTCTGGGCGTCTATAGACGCTTCATTGTTGCCAGCTCGGGTCCAGCTTGGTGACCTTGCGCTTCCAGGCCTCGAAGTCGAACAGCCCCGCCCCGCCCTGCGACTGCATCACCGAAAGGTCGCGCTGGTGGACGTCCACCACATCCTGGGACACCGTCACGGGCTTGCCCATCGCCAGCGTTGCCACCTGGATCTCGCAGGCGCGCTGCAGGCTCCACATCGTGAGGAAAATTTCGGGAATGGTGCGCCCCATCACCACGGGCCCGTGGTTCTTCAGCATCAGCACCCGCTTGTTGCCGAGGTTCCGGACCAGCCGCTCGCCTTCCTCGGGGCGCACGGTAACGCCCTCGAAATCGTGGTAGCCGATCTGGTCCTGGAAGCTGCAGGCATAGAAATTGGTCGGCAGCAGCCCGCCTTCGTGGCTGCACACCGCCATGGCGGCGGTGGTGTGGACATGGCAGATCGCCGCGGCGCGCTCGCCCAGCACCTTGTGGAAATAGGCGTGCTGGGTGAACCCGGCCTTGTTCACCATATAGGGCGAGCCGCCGACATTGTTGCCCTCGACATCGATCTTGACGAGGTTCGACGCGGTCACCTCGTCATACATCAGGCCGAAGGGGTTGATGAGGAAAGTGTCCGCCTCGCCCGGCACCGCCACCGAGATGTGGTTGTAGATGCTCTCGCCCCAGCCGAGATGGTCGAAGATCCGGTAGCAGGCGGCGAGATCGAGCCGCGCCTGCCATTCGGCATCGCTGCATTCGTAGTTGAGGTTCGCGTGCTTCGCCTGCGTCGCCATCGAGTCTCTCCTGCCGCAAGGGCCCACTATCGCATAGCTCGCCGCGGCGAGGCAAGCCCAGCGCGGAACGCGCGATGCCAAACGATTTGGTAACCATCCTCGGGCATAGCGGGCGCCAAGTAACAGGGGCGCGCAAGCGACATGGACGAACTGCTGGCGGATTTCGTCGCCGAAACCCGGGAAATGCTGGAAGCGGTCGGCGGCGAGCTGGTCGCCTGGGAAGCCGAGCCATCCGACGGCGCGCGGCTCGACGCGATTTTCCGATTCGTCCACACGGTCAAGGGCAACTGCGGCTTCTTCGATTTTCCGCGCCTCGAGCACTTGAGCCACGCGGCCGAGGATGCGCTGGCCGAATGCCGCGCCGGACGGCGCGAACCCGACCGGGCGCTGGTGACCGCGGTCCTCGCCGTCATCGACCGCATCGGCGAGATGGCGAATGCCATCGACGCCGGCGAAGACTTCCCCGAGGGCGGCGACGACGTGCTGATCGCCGCGCTGGTACCGGGCGCGGGCGACGAGGCGATGGAGCTGGTCGCCGCCGACGCGGCCACTTCCTGTGCCGCCGACGATTCCGGCGAAGGGCAAGCGGCGAAAGCCGGAAAGGCCTCGCTCCAGCGCACGATAAGGCTTCCGGTCAGTCTTCTCGACGAGGTCATGAAGGGCGTCTCCGACATGGTGCTGGCGCGCAACGATCTCGCGCGGCGCCTGCGCGAGGCGGGCGAGCAGCCCGCCATCGACGGCCCCTTCGAACGCCTCAGCGCGATCCTCGCCGATGTCCGCACCGCGATCACCCGGATGCGGATGCAGCGGCTCGAGGTGCTGTTCGGCTCGCTCCCGCGGCTCGTGCGCGACCTTTCGGCCGAACTCGGCAAGCAGGTGATGGTCGATTTCGAGGGCGGCGACGTCGAGCTCGACCGCGAGATGATCGAGATGGTGCGCGATCCGCTCACCCACATCATCCGCAACGCCATCGACCACGGGGTCGAATCGCCCGCCGACCGGCTCAAGGCCGGCAAGCGCGAGATCGGCCTGCTGCGCTTTGCCGCGCGCCAATCGGGCAACCGCATCAGCCTGGTCATCACCGACGACGGGCGGGGGGTCAACGGCGACCGGCTCGCGGCCAAGGCGGTGTCGGCAGGGCTCTACAGCGAAGCCGAGGTCGCCCGCATGAGCGAGCGCCAGAAGCTGATGCTGATGTTCGAGCCCGGTCTTTCGACCGCCGATTCGGTCAGCTCGGTATCGGGCCGCGGCGTGGGCATGGACGTGGTGCGCTCCAACATCGAGAAGGTCGGCGGCTCGATCGACGTCTCGAGCAAGCCGGGCGAGGGCACCTCGTTCCACCTTCAGCTCCCGCTGACGCTGTCGATCATCGCCGCGCTGACCGTCGAGGTCGAGGGCGAGCTCTACGCCATTCCGCGCAGCTTCATCGAGGAAGTCGCCTTCGCCAACCTCCAGGGCATCGAGTTCGCGCGCGTGGGCGAGCGCCAGCTGATCACTTTTCGCGACCGCCGGGTTCCCTGCGTGGCGCTGGCCGATGTCTTCGGCCTCACCGACCCGCGCCGCATCGCCTGGGGCAGCAAGACCCTGGTCCTGCTGCGCCTCGCCAGCGACGAAATCTTCGCGCTCGGCGTCGACCGGGTGCACGACCACGAGGATGTGGTGGTCAAGCCGATCGCCCCGGCGATCATGGACACCAGGCTCTATGGCGGCACCACGCTGCTCGATGACGGGCGGCCGATCCTGCTGCTCGACATTCCCAGCATCGCGGCGCAGAGCGGCCTCAACAGCGAAGTCAAGAACCGCGTGGCACGGGCCGACGCCGATGCCGCCCGTACGGAAACCGCGGTCGCGGTGCCGGTGATGCTGTTCCTGGGTCTCGACGGGCGCAAGCGCGCGATCCGCCTGGAGACCGTGCGCCGCATCGACACCATCCAGCGCGAGGCCATCGACATCGAGGGCGCCCGCGCCCAGGTCGTGGTCGGCAGCGACATCTTCGCGCTCGCCGGGCACGAGTTCGGCGCCTTGCCCGAAGGCCGCTGCCGCCTGCTCCGCCTGTCCGACGGCGACAGCGAACTGGCCTATATCGTGCGCGAAGTGGTCGATGCGAGCGCGATGACCGAAGACCTGGTGCCGGTCGCGGACGACCCCGCGATCGAGGGCGTCACCCTGATCGAGGGCGAGCTGGTGCCGCTGCTCGACGGTCACCGCCTGTTCGCGCGCAGCCCCGCGATGTCACGCGGCGGCGCGGCGCCGATCTGCCGCGTCCCCGAGGGAAGCGAGTGGTCGCGCACCATCCTCGAGCCGCTCGTGCGGGCGGCCGGCTACACGGTGACCAGCGACAGCGGGGTGGATGCCGACGTCGCGATCGTGATGGGCGACGGCGAGGCAGGTGAAGAGATCGGGGCGCGCGCCACCATCCGCCTCAGCGCCGACCCCGAGGGCGATGGCGACGCCATCTACCGTTACGACCGCGAGGCGCTGCTCGGCGCGCTTCGCCAAGCCACCCGCGGGAGGGCCGGATGACCCAGTTGCTGCTCATGTGCCTGATCGCGGGTCGCCGCGCCGCGATCCCGACGGACCGCGTTTTGTCGGTGATCGAGATCGACGCGGTCACGCCGATCCCAGCCACGCCCGATTTCATCGTCGGCCTGACCGCCCTGCGCAGCCAGGCGCTGACGGTGATCGACTGCCGCGTCTCGCTGGGCTTCCCTGCCAGCGAACGCGTGGCCGGCAACCGCGCCGCCGTGATCGAACACGAAGGCCATCGCTACGCCTTGCTGGTGGACGAAGCCTTCGACGTCGCCGAGGCGCTGACCGCCCCGGTACCGGTGCCGGGCGGCTTTGGCGAGGGCTGGCGCCACGCCGCCAGCGGCATGATCGAGACCGAGAGCGGCCCCGCGCTGCTCGTCGATGTCGAGCAGCTCGTTCTCGGGCCGCGGCCCGCGGAAGCAGCTTAAGCCTATAGTTACCGCTGGCGGGTAGACTGGCCGGCGACGCAGATACGAAAAGGGCGCGCAAGCGATGAAAACCTGTCTCATCATCGACGATTCGCGGGTGATCCGCAAAGTCTCGCGGCACATCCTCGAAACGCTCGGCTTCGAGGTCGAGGAGGCCGAGAACGGCCAGCAGGGACTCGATCGGTGCGAAGCGGCGATGCCCGACGCGATCCTGCTCGACTGGAACATGCCGGTGATGACCGGAATCGAATTCATCACCAAGCTGCGCCAGCGCGAAGGCGGCGACAAACCGAAGGTCGTGTTCTGCACCACCGAGAACGACGTCGCGCACATCCGCGAGGCGATCAGCGCCGGGGCCGACGAATATGTGATGAAGCCGTTCGATCACGAGACGCTCCAGATCAAGCTTCAACTCGTCGGCATGGCCTGAGGGTCGGCATCCGATGGCCGCCGTGCTCCGAACCGACCGGGCCCAGCCCGGTGCGGGGTCGATACCCGCGCACAAACCGGACCCGGGCAGCGTCCGGGTGATGGTGATCGACGATTCGCTGACCGTGCGCACGGTGTTTTCGCGGATGATCGACCGCGAGGCCGATCTGGCGGTGGTGGCGCAGGCCGGGACCGCCGAGCAGGCGCTGATGGTGCTGCGTTCGACCAAGGTCGATGTGGTGCTGCTCGATCTCGAAATGCCCGGCATGGGCGGCCTCGAAGCGCTCCCGCAAATCCTCGAGACCGGCGGCGGCGCGCAGGTACTGGTGGTGTCCTCGCTGACCGCCGACGGCGCCGAAGCCACCGTGTCGGCGCTGCGGACGGGCGCCGCCGACACCATGCTGAAGCCCCGTCCCGGCGGCTTCAACGAAGACTATCGCGGCAATCTGCTGGGAAAGATTCGCGCGCTCGGTGGCAAGGCGCCCCCTTCCCAGGCGGCGGAGTCACGCGCACCGGCCGCCGCCCGCCAAGGCAAGCCGAAAACGCCCAAGGTTCTCGCCATCGGCGCCTCGACCGGCGGGATTCACGCGCTCAACCTGTTCCTGCGGCGCTTGCCCGCGAGCTTCGATCTGCCGATCCTGATCACCCAGCATCTGCCCGAGAGCTTTATCCCGGTGTTCGCCCGCCAGATGGAAACCGCGGCGGGCCGCAAGGCGGTGCTTGCCGACGAGGGTGTGCCGATCAAGGCCCGGCGCATCGTCATCGCGCCGGGACACGGACACATGATCGTGCGCCGCGGCGGCGGCGAGATCGTCACCGGTCTCGCCCATCATCCCGTCAGGAGCGGTTGCCGCCCCTCGGTCGATCCCATGTTCGAGACCCTCGCCGAGGTCTATGACGGCCATGTCGCCGCGGTGCTGCTTTCGGGCATGGGCCGCGACGGCACCGACGGCGCCGAGCGGATCGCCGCTGCCGGCGGCGGCATCTACGCCCAGGACGAGGCGACCTGCGCCGTCTGGGGCATGCCCCGCGCGGTCGCCGAGCGCGGTATCGCCTGGGCGGTCTGCCCCCCGGAAGAACTCGCCGACCGGGTCGCCGCCTCCGCCGCCGTCACGGGAGGCCAGTCGTGGCGCTGAGCGACGCTTCCCATCGCATCGTCGCCGATCTGCTGCAGAGCCGCACCGGACAGGAACTCACCGAATCGCGGCTCTGGCGGCTGCCCTCGGCGCTGTCGGCGATCTTCCGCGAACGCGGGATCAGCAATGTCGACCAACTCGTCTGCCTGCTCGCCAATCCGGGCGAGCAGCAGCTGGCGAGCGAGGTCGTCGAGGCGCTGCTCAACAACGAAACCTATTTCTTCCGCGACCACGCCTATTTCGCGACGCTGGCGCATCAGGTCCTTCCCGAGCTGGCGCGCGAGCGCGCGGCGACGCGGCGGCTCAGCATCTGGTCGGCGGGTTGCTCCACCGGGCAGGAGGTGCTGTCGCTGGCGATGATGTTCGCCGAGCAGCCGGCGCGCTGGGCGGGATGGCAGATCGACATCCTGGGCAGCGACATCTCGAGCAAGGCGATCGCGACCGCGCGCGCCGGACTCTACACCCAGTTCGAGATCCAGCGCGGCATCAGCGTGGCGCAGATGCTCAATTTCTTCTCCGAAACCAGCGGCGGCTGGCAGGCGAACGACCGGATCCGCTCGCTGACGCGCTTTCAGCAGCACAATGTCCTCGACGCGGCCCCGTCGCCCGCCCGTTTCGACCTCGTGATGTGCCGCAATGTGCTGCTCTATTTCGATGTCGCCACGCGCCAGCGCGTGTTCGATCGCCTGTTCGGAGCGCTCGCTCCCGATGGCTGGCTGATGCTTGGCGCGGGCGAAACCGTGGTCGGGCAGACCGAGCGCTTCGAGCCCGCCGCCTGCGGATCGGCGCTCTACCGGCGCAGCGGCAACGCGGAGGCCAGCGCGGCACGGCCTTCCGCGACGGGCCACACGTCCCCGCAGATGGAGCGCGCGCACAAGCGTGCGTAGCAGAGTAAACCGCCGCTTTACCTTTCCTTAGCGGGTGCTCGCTATCGAACATCCAGGTCGCGAACACAGCACGTGCATCAAGGGGGCAATGTGGCATCGTCGGATTATGCCGGGGGAAGTTCGGCCCGCACGATGGTGCTGGGACCGGCGGCGATCCTTTCGGCGATCTTCGTGCTGACGCTGACCGCCGGCTATTACGTGGCGGGGCGCACCGGCTCCGCGCCCCATGCCATCGTCCTGGGCGGCGCCTCTTTCGCCGCCGCGGTGATCCTGCTGGTCCGATCGGGCCTGCGCCAGGTATCGCGGCTCGAGCGGCTCGGCGTTACCGATGCCCTGACCGGCCTTCCCAATCGCCATGCGCTCCATCACGATTTCAAGCGCCTGGCGCGCGGCGAGGAGGAAATGGCAATCGCGCTTATCGACCTCGACGGATTCATGCTCGTCAACGAGCATTACGGGCATTCCATCGGCGATCGCGCGATCCGGGAGAGCGGGGCGATCTTCCTCACCATCTGCGGCGAGGAGGCGAGCGTCTACCGGCTGGGAGGCGACGAGTTCGCGTTGCTGAAGTCCGGTCCGCTCGCCGCGACACTTCTCGAGGGGCTGTGCCGCAAGATCGTCGAGCGCATGATGCGCCCGGTCAAGGTGGACGAGCGCCGGCTGACGCTGGGCGCGAGCGTGGGCCTGGCGCGGCGCTCCGCGGGCGAGGACGTGAGTTCGTCGGAGCTGCTGCGCCGCGGCGATGTCGCCATGTATTCCTCCAAGCGCGGCGGCAAGGCGCGCTGCACCTGGTACAGCCCCGAATTCGATCGCAGCCGGGAAGTCGCGCGCGAACTCGACGACGAGCTTCGCCAGGGCATCGTCAATGACGAGTTCTGCCTCCACTACCAGCCGCTGGTCGATTGCAACACGCGCGAGATCGTCGCGGTCGAAGCGCTGATCCGATGGGAGCGGCCCGACGGCAAGAAGATCGGCCCCAATGTGTTCATTCCGGTGGCGGAAGAATCGGGCCTGATCAATCCGCTCGGCCTGTGGGTCCTGCGCCGCGCCTGCCGCGACGCGACGGCCTGGGCCGAGATCAAGCTGTCGGTCAATCTGTCGGCCGCGCAGCTGCGCAACCCCGAGTTTCCGATCCAGCTGGGCCATATCCTCGAGGAAACCGGCTTCGATCCCGAGCGGCTCGAGCTGGAGATCACCGAGACCTGCCTGGTGCTCGATCCGGTGGTCGCCGAGCGCAGCCTGGCGGTGATCCGGGGCTTCGGAGTCAACGTGGTGCTCGACGATTTCGGCACCGGCTACGCGAGCTTCGGTTTCCTGCGCCAGTTCCGCTTCGAGAAGCTGAAACTCGACCGCAGCCTTGTCGTGGAAGCCGGCGAGGACGACGGGAGCCGGGCGGTGATGCTCTCGTCGATCACGGTCGCGCGCGCCATGAACATGGGCGTGACCGCCGAGGGCGTCGAAACCGAGGAGCAGGCCGAAATGGTCCGCGCCGCCGGATGCGACCAGATTCAGGGCTGGCTCTATTTCAAGGCCATGCCGGCGAGCGAGATCGCGCAGCATCTTGCGCGCAAGACCATTCCCGCCGCCGGTCGTCCCGATCTGCCGGCCGATTCGGAACTTCCAGGATCCAAAGTAGCATGACCGCGACTGCCATGACTTTCCCTCCGCGATCGCAAGCCGATTCGGAGGCTACGGCGACGAGCGCACTCTCGGCGAGTCTGCGCGCGTGGCTGGCCGCCATGCCGATCGGGGCGAAACTGCGCCTCGCTTCGCTGTGCAACATCGCCGCGGTCGCTCTGATGCTCGCGTCCATAGCGATCGGCGGCAAGATCGCGCTCGATCTGCGCGCACAACGCATGGCCGTCTCGGAGTCGATCGTTGCCTCGGCTCAACTGGCGCGCTCGGTCGAAACCGCGCGGCTGGACAGTCAGCGTCTCGCCCTCGGTTCCGCAAGGATCGGCTCGCAGGCATTCGTCGACGAACTGGCTATCGCCGAGAGGTATCTAGCCGAACTGAACGGACTGGCTGGCAGAGATGACCCTGAGAGAATGAAGCAGATCGCGGCTCTTCGAAGCGCGCTCGGCGATTTCGAAGCGATGATCGCCCGGCTGTCGAAAGGGAGCGGCGGTCGAAACGCCAGAGAGGGAAATACGCGCGCCGCCGACGCAGTGTACGAATCCGGTGAAAAGCTGTCGGCGCTCACCGCACGCCTCGACATCGAGCTCAACGATCGCGGCGCCGCCATCGACACCTTGTCCTCGAGGCGGATTGTCGCCCTGTTCGGCGCTTTCGTGGCGATCGCGGTGCTGTCCATAGCCTTGATCCTCTTCAGCGCGCGTTATCTGGCCCGCGATATCTCGACGGCGCTCGCGGGGTTGACCGGCGCGGCCCGCGCGATTGCGCGCGGCGACCAGGGCACCACCGTTCCCGGACTAGACCGCGCGGACGAGATCGGCGAGCTTGCGAAGGCAATCGAAACGGCCCGCGAAGGCGCGGAGCACATCCAGCAGATGTCGCTCGAACGGCGTGCTCTGCGAGAAGAGCGCGAAGGAGCGCTTCTCCGACTCGCCGAGCATTTCGAGCGCACGGTGGGCGACGTAGTCGGCGGGGTCGCGGCGGCGTCGAGCCAGCTGCAATCGACCGCGAGCGCGATGGCGGCGGCGGCCGAGCAGGCGTCGGCGCAATCGGGCATGGTCGCCTCCTCGATGGACCGCGCCTCCTCGGGCGTCACCGCCGCGGCGGCCGCCTCCGACGAGTTCGCGATGTCGATCGGCGAGATCAGCCGCCAGGCCACCAGCTCCGCCGAGCTCGCGCGCCGCGCCACCGATGCCGCCACCCATGCCGACGCCACCATCTCCGCGCTCGCCGCCAGCGCCGATCAGGTCGGCCAGATCGTCGAGCTGATCAGCTCGATCGCCCAGCGCACCAATCTGCTCGCCCTCAATGCCTCGATCGAGGCCGCGCGCGGCGGCGAGGCCGGGCGCGGCTTCGCGGTGGTCGCCTCCGAGGTCAAGGAACTGGCCACCCAGACCAGCCGCGCCACCGAGGAGATCGCCGACCAGATCCGCGCGATGCAGGAATCGACCGGCGCCAG
This sequence comes from Qipengyuania sp., assembly GCA_019745075.1. GTDB lineage: Bacteria > Pseudomonadota > Alphaproteobacteria > Sphingomonadales > Sphingomonadaceae > Qipengyuania. The sequence goes on along the minus strand of JAIETR010000043.1, from coordinate 51,276 downwards.
CGTCACCGCGCTCCGCTCGATCGGCGAGCAGATCAAGAGCCTCGAGACCACCGCCATCTCGATCGCCAGCGCGGTCGATCAGCAGTCGGTCGCGGGGCAGGACCTCGCCCGCTCGATCGATCTCGCCGCGCGCAGCTCGGACGAGGTCGCCAGCAACATCGTCCAGGTCCGCGAAGCCTCCACCAGCACCGGTTCCGCCGCCAGCCAGGTCCTCACCAGCGCCACCGAACTCGAAGGCCAGGCCGCCACGCTGCGCCGTCAGGTGGACGAATTCCTGAGGCACGTGCGCGCCTCTTAACCCTATTTCAAACACCCCGCCCCTATGGTGAACGCTCAGTTATCGGGGAACGCACGTCCATGAACGCGCCGGCAAAGATCATCAACGAGGACCTCAGCGCGGAAATCGCCGCCGTCGATGGTGTAGAGGCGACAAGCTCGGGTTCGCGCTATGTGCTGGCCCGCTGGTTCAATCGCAAGCCCCTGCCCGACAAGGTGCTCTGGGCGAGCGGGGCGGCGCTGATCGGCATCGCCGGAACCGCGGCCTGCGCCGCGCTCGGCTTCGCCTATCCCGGCGCCCAATCCGCATTGACGCTTCCGCTGCTGACCTTCTCGGCCGCGGGCTTCCTCTGCAACCTGCTCTGGAGCCGGCGCATTCTCGTCGATACCGTCGCTCCTCTGCAAGAGATCAGCGGAGAGATGGAGCGGCTGGCCAAGGGCGAGCGGAACATTCGCGTCACCCATGTCGACCGCGTCGACGAAATCGGCGACCTCGCCCGCTCGCTGCGGGTCTTCGCCATGTCCGGGCACAAGCTCGACGAGCTGTTCAACGATCGCAAGGAGGCCGCCGAGCAGCGCAGGCAGGCCCTGCTGACGATCGCGAGCAATTTCGAGGCCTCGATCGGCGATATAGTCGGCGGGGTCGCGGCGGCGTCGAGCCAGCTGCAATCGACCGCGAGCGCGATGGCGGCGGCGGCCGAGCAGGCGTCGGCGCAATCGGGCATGGTCGCCTCCTCGATGGACCGCGCCTCCTCGGGCGTCACCGCCGCGGCGGCCGCCTCCGACGAGTTCGCGATGTCGATCGGCGAGATCAGCCGCCAGGCCACCAGCTCCGCCGAGCTCGCGCGCCGCGCCACCGATGCCGCCACCCATGCCGACGCCACCATCTCCGCGCTCGCCGCCAGCGCCGATCAGGTCGGCCAGATCGTCGAGCTGATCAGCTCGATCGCCCAGCGCACCAATCTGCTCGCCCTCAATGCCTCGATCGAGGCCGCGCGCGGCGGCGAGGCCGGGCGCGGCTTCGCGGTGGTCGCCTCCGAGGTCAAGGAACTGGCCACCCAGACCAGCCGCGCCACCGAGGAGATCGCCGACCAGATCCGCGCGATGCAGGAATCGACCGGCGCCAGCGTCACCGCGCTCCGCTCGATCGGCGAGCAGATCAAGAGCCTCGAGACCACCGCCATCTCGATCGCCAGCGCGGTCGATCAGCAGTCGGTCGCGGGGCAGGACCTCGCCCGCTCGATCGATCTCGCCGCGCGCAGCTCGGACGAGGTCGCCAGCAACATCGTCCAGGTCCGCGAAGCCTCCACCAGCACCGGTTCCGCCGCCAGCCAGGTCCTCACCAGCGCCACCGAACTCGAAGGCCAGGCCGCCACGCTGCGCGTCAAGGTCGGCGCCTTCCTCGCCGAGGTCCGCGCCGGGTGATCGGGGTCGATCAGCGCTCCCAGTAATAGGGCTGGCGCCGCCGGCTGCCTGTCTCGACCTCGTTCATCGTGCGCGCGTCGTAGAGGCGCCCGCCGAGCATGACGCGCGCGATCCGGTTCGAATTGCGGATGTCCTGCGACGGATCGGCATCGAGGACGACCAGATCGGCAAGCTTGCCGGTTTCGAGGCTGCCGATGTCGCGATCCATCCCCAACGAACGCGCGGCTTCGATCGTGCCCGCGCGGAGCGCCTCGGTCGGGGTCATCCCGCCGCGCACGAAGCTCCACAGCTCCCAATGCGCCGCGATGCCGGCCTGCTGGCCATGCGCGCCGATGGCCACATGGCGCCCGCGTTTCGCCAGCTTGGCCGCTTCGCGCGCGCTGTCGTCATCGACGAAGGCCCATTCGGGCGCCTTCACCCGCCGCGCGGTCGCCGCCACCAGCTCGCGCGGCGGGGTGTGAACCAGCAGCGGATCGGCGAACACGTCGGTCGCCTGCCGCCAGTAGGGATCGCCCGCGAGCCCGCCGTAGGTCACCACGAGGGTCGGCGTGTAATTGGTCTGCGCGCCGCCCATGAACTGGAGCATGTCCTCGTAGAAATGCTCGAGCGGGATATTGTGCTCGAGCGTGGAGTTGCCATCGGCGACGATGGTCATGTCCATGCCGAACAGCGAGCCGCCCTCGGCCACCACCTGCATCCCCTCGGCGGCGGCGGCGCGCACAATCATCTGGCGCTGGTCGCGGCGCGGCTGGTTGTAGTTCTTGACCGAACCGCCGCCCTGCGCCTTGATGCGGCGGACGTGCTGGAGCGCGTCGTCGAAATTGTCGATGCGGGCATAGACCCCGGCCGCCTTGGCGCCATAGACGATCTCGGCCGTCGAGTAGATGCGCGGCGCGAGCAGCATGCCGGCACGCTGGCGCTCGGCAGCGGCGAAGGCGGTGCTGGCCTGCGATGACGGATCGTGGATGGTGGTGGTGCCGAGCGCGAGTTGCTGGACCATGACCCAGTTCTGCTGCGGCACCAGGTCGCCTTGGCCCTGCGCACCGTGCGCATGCGCATCGACGAGGCCGGGGATGATCGTCTTGCCCGTCATGTCGACGACTTTCGCGCCGGCGGGAACGGACACGCTGCCGGTGGCGCCGAGCGCGGCGATGCGGTCGCCGGTGACGACGATCGTCCCGTTGTCGATGGCGCCCGCGCCCTCGCCGGTCATGGTCAATATGCGCGCGCCGGTGAGCGCGACGGTGCCCCCTGGCTTGTCGGCCGCAATGGTCCGCGCGAGCGAAATGCCGGTCTTCGGAGGGTCGAAGCGCGGCGCGCCGTCGGCCTGCGGCGCGTTGGCGAACAGCGTGCCGACGTCGGCACGGAACAGCGTGGGGCCCATCGACCAAGTCAGCGTGCGCGCGCCGTCGGCCCAGCCGATATAGGACGCGCCGCCCTTGCTGGCCTGCGTCACCGGCAGCGAGCTGGCCTTTTCCGCCACCTCCACCGCCTGCCCGCCGGGCAGCAGCGGCATGGCGAAAACCTCGTAGTTCTGACGGAACGCGAGCGTCCTGCCATCGGGCGAAACGCGAAAATCGCTCGCCAGCTCGCCGACCGCGTGCACGCGCTTGTCCTGGCCATTGAGGTCGGTCGAGAGCAGCTGCAGCTTGCCCTTCTCCTGGCCCAGCATGAAGATGCGGTCGTTCGCCGCGCCATATTGCGGGGCGCGGTTGCCGCGAATCACCAGCTGCGGCTCCCCGCCGGTCAATGCCAGGCGATAGACGCCCGGGTCCTCAGAATAGTCGGGCGAGAGCATGTCCCCGCCCGAGCGCTTCTCGAACACCAGATGGCGGCCGTCGGGCGAGAATTGCGGCACCGCGTAATGGCCCGGCACGGTGGTGACGGCGCGGGCGCCGCCGCCACTGGCGTTGCCGACCATGATCTGGCCGAGGCCGTGGTCGGTCCAGCGCACCCAGGCAAGCCGGCTGCGGTCGCGCGAGAACGCGGGCCACAGCTCGAGCGCCTCGGTCTCGCGCGTCAGCCGCCGGGGCGCGGCGGTCGCGCTATCCTTGATCCACAACTTGCCCATGCTCTCGAACACGATCCGGTCGCCGGAAGGGGCCATGGTCGCGAACTTGACCATCCTTGTCTCGAAGCTGTCGGGCGATACCGCCACCCGCGGATGCGGCGCGTCGGCGACGGAGCGGGTATCATCGATGCGGAACGGGATGACGGTGTTCTCGCCACCGCTAACGCCGATCCGCCGCAGCTTCCCGCCCGCCCAATAGACCAGTGCGCGACTATCTGGGGTCCAAGACATCGACGGATAAGTGCCGTGGACCGCCCAGGTTTCCTGGAGGTCGAGGTCGAGCCCGCCGGTGAGCCGCCGCTCGATGCCGGTGGAGAGGTCCTTGACCCACAATTCGGACTTGTCCTTGTCGCGGCGGATGAAGCCGATCAGCTTGCCGTCGGGCGAGGGCTGCGGCCGCACCGCGCCGCCGTATCCCGAAACGGCGGTGGTGACTTGCCCGCTCTTCAGGTCGATCTTCTCGATCGCGAAATTGCCCTGTGTCGAATCCTGCGCGTAGATAAAGGTGTTACCCGGCGTGGTGTCGCGGGTGTAATAGACCGCCCCGCCGCCCGGCGCGTAGACCGGCTCGCCCAGCTCCTTCTGCAGCTCCTCGCTGGCGCGCGCGACGAGCTTGACCCCGCCCCCGCCCGAAACGTGATAGATCCAGATCTCGCCCGTGCCGAGCGAGCGCTGGGTGGTGAAATGCTTCTTGGCGACGATGTATTCGCCGTCGGGGCTCCAGCTTGCCTGGTTGAGCAGGCGGAAGTCCTCCTTGGTCACCTGGCGCTTGTCCCCGCCATCGGCATTCATCACCCAGATGTTGTCGCCGCCGCCACGGTCCGAAGTGAAGGCGACCCGCCGCCCGTCGGGCGAGAAGCGCGGCTGCACCTCCCACGCCAGCCCCTCCGCGATGCGCCGCGGCGTGCCGCCCGCGATCGGCATGGCGTAGATGTCGCCGAGCAGCGCGAAGACGATCGTCCGCCCGTCGGGCGAGATGTCGAGGTCCATCCAGGTGCCCTCCTCCGTGCGGATCGGGACCTGCCGGAGCGTGGTGTGGAGCGGGGCGTTCACATCCCACTTGGCATCCTTCGCGGGGGCGCTGGCCGCGGCGAGAGGGCTGGTCGTCGCGGGCTGACCGGTGCCCTCGGCGGGCTTGTCCTTCTGCGAGGCATCGACCTCCTGCTCTTCGACCGGGTTGGGCGAAGGGGCCGGCTCGGGCGGCTGCTGGCCTTGCGCGAGAACGGCCTGGGCGATGAACAGGCCCGCGATCACGGTGGCGACGGACGACGATCTCATGGCATTCTCCCCTGTGTGCGCCGAAGCCTAGCTCGCGGATTTCACACCGGAAAGTGTCTTTGGTCGGCGCGCCGATGTCATTCGTCGAGCTGCGCCAGAAACTGCCGCGCGCGGCTCAGGTGCGGGTGATCGAGCATGCCCCTGGGACCCGCGATCGTGCCCGCGCCCGGATTTTCGGCGAACAGCCGGACGATCAGCCGCGCTTCAGCCACCTCGTCCTCGCCCGGCGTGAAGGCCGCGTTGATGACGGGGATCTGATCGGGATGAATCGCGAGCATGCCGCGAAACCCGTCGCGCCGGACCATTTCGGCGCGCGCCTTCAGGCCATCGAGATCGCGGAAATCGCCCATGATCGTCTCGATCGCCGGCACGCCCGCCGCCGCCGCGCCGAGCAGGCACAGGCTGCGCGCCAGCTCGTAGGTGGGCCGGTAGCGGCCATCGGCGCCGGTGTTGCCGAGCGCGCCGATCGAATCGGCCAAATCCTCTGCGCCCCAGCTCATCGCCGCCAGCCGCGGCGCGGCGCGATAAGTTCCGGCGCCGAACATCGCCGCGGCGGTTTCGGTCACCAGCGGGTGGACCGGAGTGGACCCGGCATTTGCTTCGAGCGGGCTCAAGAGCGCGTCGAGCGTCGCCATGTCCGCGCCGCCTTCGGACTTCGGCAGCATGATGCCGCCCGGCCGGGCGGGCATGATCGCAACGAGATCGTCATGGACGAACGGCCCGGCGAGCGGGTTGATGCGAACCCAGATGCGGTCTCGTCCCTCGCCAGCAGCGCGCAGCGCCTCGGCGACCATGCGCCGGGCCTCCGGCTTGGCCTCGGGCGCGACCGAATCCTCGAGATCGAGAATGACCCGGTCGGCCTCGCTGGCGATCGCCTTATCGCATTTGCGCGCGCTGTCGCCTGGGGCGAACAGCCAGGAGCGAATGCGGGAGGCCGGTTTCGTCATCGCCTCCCCTTTAAGGGCCCCGGCCCCCTAGTAAAGCCGGTGCGGCGGGGGCTAGACGCTGGCCATGACCCTGTCCTCAGCCCGGCTCGAGCGTTTCGCGCGCCACATCGTGATTCCCGAAATCGGCGGCGCCGGCCAGGCGATGCTGGCCGAAAAGCATCTCATGCTGGTCGGGCTGGGCGGGATCGGCGCCCCGGCGCTGCAATATCTCGCGGGCGCCGGGATCGGACGGCTCACTCTGCTCGACGACGGCGTGGTCGAGCTGTCCAATCTCCAGCGCCAGACCATCTACACCGCGCGGGACATCGGCCACGGCAAGGCCGTGGCGGCGCGGCGCTGGCTGGCCAATTTCGACGACGCGATCGAGGTCGCCATCAGCGATGCGCGGGTGACGCGCGACAATGCGTCAACGCTGGTCGCGGGTGCCGACCTGGCGCTCGACGGAACCGACACATTCGCCACCCGTTTGACGATTTCAGATGCTTGCGTAGCGATGCGGATTCCGTTGCTGAGCGCCGCGGTAGGGCGCTTCCAGGGCCAGGTCGGCGCGTTCCGGGGCCATCTGGCCGGCGAGCCGTGCTATCGCTGCTTCGTCGGCGATGCTTTCGATGCCGAGGACTGCGACAGCTGCGCCGAGGATGGCATGCTCGGCGCGATGGCGGGCTGGGTCGGGGCGCTGGCCGCGATGCAGTCGATCAAGTGTTTGATCGAGCCCCTGACCACTCTTGAAGGACCGCAATGGGGCCGCGTTCACTTGCTCGACGGACTCGCGCCCTCGCTGCGCAGCTTCGCCATCGCCAAGGACCCCGCCTGCCGGGCCTGCAGCTCAGCCGTTTAGGGTCCAAACCCAATCACCACGCGGTCGAGACGGACGGATTTTGGCGCACGGCCAGGAGCAAGGAGGGAGCGATGGTGATCCATCGTGATCGACGCGCGACGCCGCCGTGCGCCAAAATCCGCCCGCCGCGCAGCGGTCGCCCGTGGGAGGCCGCCGATCGTCGTCGCTTGCTGGCGCGTAGCTTCAGCTACGCGACTGCGCTGCGCTCCTAGTCGGCGACCTCCCACGGGCGATCTCGATCCGCGCGGTGATTGGGTTTGGACCCTAGCATCTCCTCGACCCAGACCGGCACCAGTTCGCCCGCGGGCCCGAGCCGACTTTCGTCGAACCAGGCCGAACCCTGGCTGCGCTCGAGATTGAGCTCGAGCGTGCGCACGCCCAGCTCGCGCGCGTCGCGGACGAAAGCCGCCGCGGGATATACCGCCCCCGAGGTGCCAATCGAAACGAACAAATCCGCGTTTCGCAGCGCCGCGTAGATGCGGTCCATTTCGTAAGGCATCTCGCCGAACCACACCACATCCGGGCGAAGCGCGGCCTCGCCGCATTGGGGACAGGGCGGTCGCCGAATCAGGCTGTCGCGCCACGGGGAGCGAACGTCGCAGGCGGTGCACCAGGCATTGAGGTGCGTGCCGTGCATATGCAGCACGCGCTTCGCCCCGGCGCGTTCGTGCAGGTCGTCGACGTTCTGGGTCACGATCAGCAAGTCCCCAAGCCATTCGCGGTCCAGCTTCGCCAGCGCGACATGCGCCGCATTGGGCTGTTTGGTCTGGATCGCGGCGCGGCGCATGTCGTAGAAGCGCAGCACCAGATCGGGATCGCGCGCGAAGGCCTCGGGCGTGGCGACATCCTCCACCCGGTGCTGTTCCCACAGCCCACCTCCCCCGCGAAAAGTGTCGATGCCGCTTTCGGCGGATACCCCCGCTCCGGTCAGGACCACGATGTTGCGCCGGGGGCTCATGCGGGCCATGAAGCATGCCGACGCCGGGGAGAGCAATGGCACGCATCGGGATTATCGGCAGCGAAGGGCGGATGGGTCGGGCCATCGCGGCGTTGCTGGCGGAGGGCGAGCACCAGCTCGCCGGCGGCGCCGACATCTTCAGCGGCGGCGACGCGGCCACGCTCGCCGACCGCAGCGACGTGCTGGTCGATTTCTCCTCGCCGCAGGCGCTCGAGGCGAATCTCCACGCCGCGATCGGCGCGGGCATCCCGATCACGATCGGCACCACCGGGCTCACCCAGCGCCATCACACCGCCATCGACCACGCCGCGCACGCCGTGGCGGTGCTCCAGACGGGCAACACCTCGCTCGGGGTGACGCTGCTCGCCCATCTCGTGCGCGAGGCGGCGGCGCGGCTTGGGCCGGAGTGGGACATCGAGATCGTCGAGATGCATCACCGGCTGAAGGTCGATGCGCCCAGCGGCACCGCGCTGCTGCTGGGCGAGGCCGCGGCGGCGGGGCGCGGGATCGACCTGGCGGCGAACAGCGAGCGCGGGCGCGGCAATGAAACCGGGGGCGACACCGGGGCGCGCGGCGAAGGGGCGATCGGATTCGCGTCCTTGCGCGGGGGCACGGTGGCGGGCGAGCACAGCGTACTGTTCGCTGGCCCCGACGAGCGCCTGACGCTGGCGCACAGCGCGGAGAACCGCGCCATCTTCGCGCGCGGCGCGATCCGCGCGGCCGAATGGCTGATCGACAAGCCCGCCGGGCGCTACACGATGGCGCAGGTGCTCGATCTTTGACCCGGGAGCAGGTGTTCGAATTCTTCCGCCGTCTGGCGGAGGATAATCCCGCCCCCGAAACCGAGCTCGAATACGGTAATCCCTATCAGTTGCTGGTCGCGGTCACGCTGAGCGCGCAGGCGACCGACGTGGGCGTCAACAAGGCCACGCGGGCGCTGTTTCGCCAGGTCTCCACGCCGGAGCAGATGCTCGCGCTCGGCGAGGACGAGCTGAAGGATCGCATCAAGACCATCGGGCTGTTCAACACCAAGGCAAGGAACGTCATCGCCATGGCGAGACGGCTGGTCGAGGAGTTCGGCGGCGCGGTCCCACAGAGCCGCGAGGCGCTGGTGACGCTGCCCGGCGTGGGCCGCAAGACCGCCAATGTGGTGCTCAACTGCGCCTTCGGGCAGGAGACTTTCGCGGTCGATACGCACATCTTCCGCGTCGGCAACCGCACCGGGCTCGCGCGTGGCAAGACGCCCGAGCAGGTCGAGGCCAAGCTCGACAAGCGCGTCCCAGCCCCGTTCCGCCTTCACGCGCACCACTGGCTGATCCTCCACGGCCGCTACACCTGCAAGGCGCGCACTCCAGAATGCTGGCGCTGCCCGGTGGTGGAATTGTGCGCCTACAAGGCCAAGGTGCTTGCGCCGCCGAAGGGAAGAAAAGGGTTTCGCGCAGAGGGCGCAGAGAAGAGAGAGGGCGCCGAGATGTCGCACTCGGGGCGCAGCCGCTCTTTAAGTCCAGACTGAATGGAAAGAGCGGCTACGCCGCGGGCAGCATTTCTCCGCGCCCTCTGCGAATCCTCTGCGGCCTCTGCGCGAAACCAAATCGGCCCCGCTAACCCTTCTCGAAGTTCTCCGGGTCCAGCTCCAGTCCGGCGCGCCCGTCGGCGGCGGAGTGCGTCGGGGCCCTGGGATGCTCGACGAACTCGGGCTCCTCGGCCTCGAGCATGCCTTCCCACTTGGTGATGACCGAGGTCGCGACCGCGTTGCCGACGACATTGGTGGCGGTGCGGCCCATGTCGAGAAACTGGTCGATGCCCAGGATCAGCGCCACGCCCTCGACCGGCAGGCCGAACATCGCCAGCGTGCCGGTGATCACCACCAGGCTGGCGCGCGGCACCGCGGCAATGCCCTTGGAGCTGATCATGAGTGTCAGCAGGATCATGATCTGCGTGCCCCAGGACAGGTCCATGCCATAGGCCTGCGCGATGAAAATCGTCGCGAAGCTCGAATACATCATCGAGCCGTCGAGGTTGAAGCTGTAGCCCATCGGCAGCATGAAGCCCGAGATGCGCCGCGGCACGCCGAAGCGGTCGAGCTGCTCGAACAGCCTGGGCATCGCCGCTTCCGAGCTGGCGGTCGAGAAGGCGATCAGGATCGGCTCGCGGATGTAGCGCACCAGCGAGACGATGCGCCGGCCCAGAAAGATCGCGCCGATGGCGATGAGGATCGCCCACAGAAGCAGCAGGCCAAAGTAGAATTCGGTGACCAGCGTCGCATAGGTCCGCAGAATGCCGAGCCCGTTGACCGCGACCACATTGGCGAGCGCGCCGAATACCGCGAAGGGCGCGAAGCGCATCACATAGCCGGTGATCTGGAGCATCATCTCGGCAAGCGCCTCGGCCCCCTTGACCAGCGGCGCGCCCTTCGCGCCCATGGCCGAGAGCGCCACCCCGGCGAACAGCGAGAACACCAGGATTTGCAGAATGTTGTTGGTCGACATCGATTCGAAGAAGTTCTTCGGAAAGATGTGCAGGACGAACTCGCGCGCATCGAGCGGCTTGACCTCGCCAACCGCGGCCAGGTCGGCCGCGCCGACCGGTGCGCCGACGCCCGGTTGGAACAGGTTCACCAGCAGCAGGCCGAGCCCGATCGAGATGAAGCTGGCGATGATGAACCAGCTGATCGCGCGGAAGCCGATCCGCCCGAGCGCGGCGCTGTCGCCCATATGCGCGATGCCGACGACGATGGTGGAAAGGATCAGCGGCGCGACCAGCATCTTCACGAGGCTGAGGAAGATCTCGGAGAGCAGCTTGAACCAGCTCGCCCAGACAACGGCCAGCTGGGGGACGACGTTCACATTGACCAGATAGCCGGCGATCACGCCGAGTATCATCCCGACCAGGATGAAGGTCGTCAGCTTGCGGTCCATTATGCTCTCATCCCCGTCTGTTATGGCGCGGGCGTATCAGCCGCTTGGCGGCCACGCAAATCAGGCCCCAAGTGCAGCCCGCGCGATCCGGGCGTAGATGCGCGCCAGCACCTCCAGATCGGCCACCGCCACCGCCTCGTCGCGCTTGTGCATGGTGGCGTTGACGAGCCCGAATTCGAGCACCGGGCAGAGGCTGCGCAGGAACCGCGCGTCGGAAGTTCCGCCGGTGGTCGAAGGTTCGGGCTTGAGCCCGGTCTCGGCCTCTACCGCATCGGCGACCAGCGCGGAGAATTCGCCCGGCGGGGTCAGGAAGGGCTCGCCCGAGATCATCGCCCGCGCGGTGCCGCCGTGCTTCTCCGCAATGGCCGTGACGCGCTCGACCAGCGCGGCGCCGCTATGCCGATCGTTGAAGCGGATCGACAGCCGCGCCTCGGCGCGCGCGGGGATGACATTGGTGGCGGGATTGCCGCCGGAGTCGTTCACACCGAGGTCCGTGATCTCGAGGTTCGAGGGCTGGAACCACTCGGTGCCCTCGTCGAGCGCCAGCGCGTCGAGCTCGGCGAGCATGCGCGCCAGCTTCGGGACCGGGTTGTCGGCGAGGTGCGGATAGGCGACGTGCCCCTCGCGCCCCGCGACGCTCAGCCAGATGTTGACCGAGCCGCGCCGCCCGATCTTCATCATGTCGCCGAGGCGGTTCACGCTGGTCGGTTCCCCTACGAGGCACAGATCGGGCCGGTGGCCGTGCTCGCGCATGAAACCGATCAGCGCGCGGGTACCGTGGAGCGCGGGGCCTTCCTCGTCGCCGGTGACGATGAAGCTGATCGTGCCGGCCTCTACCGGCACCTGTCCCACCACGGCGACCATCGCCGCGATCGCGCCCTTCATATCGACCGCGCCGCGCCCGTGGAGCAGTTCCCCGCGCAGCTGCGGCTCGAAGGCACCGCTCGCCCAGCCCTCACCCGGTGGAACCACGTCGAGATGCCCGGCAAAGGCGAAGTGGCGGCTGCCAGGCGGGCCGGGCCGGATGGCGAAACAGTTCTCCACCGCGCCGTCGCTCTCGCCCGCCAGGAACCGATTCACCGCGAAGCCCAATGGCTTCAGCATCGCCTCCAGCTCGTCGAACACACGCCCCCGCGCGGGGGTGACACTGGGCGCGGCGATGAGGCGCTTGGCGAGATCGAGAACCTGGGTCATTACCGCCGCGCTAGCAGGAGTGCCCGCCCGTGCCCAAGCTCGATCTCGACGCCATCCCCCAGCAGAACACCACCGGCTACCCGCCACCCTACGACGCCGATGTCGCGGGCCGCTGGTTCCGCCGCCTCGCGCCCGCGGCCGGGCTGACCAAACTGGGCGCGAGCCATGTCGTGCTGAGACCCGGCGCCTTCTCGAGCCAGCGCCACTGGCATCGCGAGGAAGACGAGTTGGTCATCATGCTCCAAGGCGAAGCGGTACTGATCGAGGACCAGGGCGAGATCACGGTCCATCCCGGGGATGTGCTTGCGTGGAAGGCGGGGGCGCCCAACGGCCACCGGCTCCACAATCGCAGCGACCGAGACTGCGTGTTCATCGCCATCAGCGGCGGCGACAAGGACCGGGACTCGGGCGAATACCCCGACATCGACATGGTGTTCGACCCCGAGGGCTATGCGCGCAAGGACGGCACTCGGTATCCTGCGAAACGGACGCTCTAGCGCTCCGGATCGGGAAGGGGGCCTGGTGCGAAGGCGCTGTCGAGCAGCGCGGCGATTCGCAACCCGGCCTGCACGATACGCCGCTCGGCCACCGGGATCGCCGCGGCGATCGCCTCCTGCGTGAGCGCGGCGCGGTCAGGCTTCTCTCCCGCAACGATATCGCGCCCGAGCGCGTTGGCGTAGACGAAGCCGCGCGCGAGTTCCCAGCTTTCGCGGCCCCATTCCGCCGGTCCTCCTCCGGCGAGCACGGCGCGCTCCGCGGCGGAATAGCGGCGCACCAGCGGCGGATCGGCGGCGGTGATCGCGCGCTCGGCCAGCGCGCTGTCCCAGATCGAATGCAGATTCAGCCCTGGGGCGATGCCGTAGGCCGTCTCGACATCGTTGCCGCCGCGATCCGCGTTGTCTCCCGAATGCAGCGGATGTGGATGTCGCCCGCGAAATGTACCATGAAGGCCAGCGCTTCGAGCCGGACGTTGCCCGGCAGGCGTTCGTCGGCGAGAATGCGGTGGTTGCGCGCGATCTGCGCCGAGACGCAGCCCCCGCCGCCGCAGTTCTTGCGCGCGTCGTAGGGCTCGCCGATCGGTTCGGTCTGGTAGTGCCAGGCGAAAGTGTAGCCCCAGCGCCAGCCCTCTCCGCGCAAGCAGTCGGGCCAGGTGGCGGCGTTCTCCAGCGAGCGGAGCCGGCATTCGGGCGTGCCGAGCGCGCGCTCGTGCGTCAGGAGCCGGACGAGCGCGGCGTGGCTGCGCGGCGCGATATTGGCGAGCGCGATCCGCGCGGTGGTCTCGTGACCGAAATAGCCCCAGGCGACCGCCGGGGCGGGCAGCGCCAGCACCGCCAGCGCCGCCGCGACCAGGCGGGCTATCACGCCGGCTGTGTCTCGTATTGCTCGATCACCCACTCCTCGCTTTCGGAGGAGGCGATCCACTGGCGCATCCAGTCGTGTTCCCAGACGGCCTGCATATAGGCCACGGCGAAGCCGGGCACTGGCACCTGGTAGCTGATGAACCGGCTGACCACCGGGGCGTAGAAGATGTCCGCCGCGCCGAAACTGCCGAACAGGAATGGCCCGCCGCCGCCGAAGCGCGAGCGCGCCTCCGCCCACAAGCTCAGAATGCGGACCATGTCGCGCCGCGCCGCCTCGCTCGGCTCGTACCCGTCGAAACGGCGGCGCACATTCATCGGGCATTCGCCGCGCAGCGCCTGGTAGGAGCTGTGCATCTCGGCGACCATCGACCGTCCCATGCCGCGCGCGACATCGTCCTTGGGCCAATAGCGCTCGCGCCCGACCTTGTCGGCCAGATAGTCGAGGATCGCCAGGCTGTCCCACACCACCACCTCGCCGTCCCACAGGATCGGGACCTTGCCGCTCGAGGGCTGGAGCTCGCCGCCCTCGCGCTCGGCCTCGTATTCGTCGCTGTAGAGCGGGACGGTGATCTCCTCGAACACCAGCCCCGACTGCTTGGCGGCGAGCCAGCCGCGCAGCGACCAGCTCGAGTAGTTCTTGTTGCCGACGATCAGCTTCACTGTGCGCTCCTGTTGGGCTGGCGCCTAGGCATTCGGCCTGGGCCTGTCGAGGCTGAACCCTGAAGCCTTGGGAAACTGGGCCGGCCTTGCTAGTCGCCCACCATGAGTCGCCCGCCCTTCCACCTCGCCTTCCCGGTTCACGATCTCGACCAGGCGCGCGCCTTCTACGGCGGCCTGCTCGGCTGCGCGGAAGGCCGCAGCTGCGCCGAGTGGATCGACTTCGATTTCTTCGGGCACCAGATCGTCGCGCATCTCGCCCCGGGCCGCGGCGGCGACGCGGCGATCAATCACGTCGATGGCCACGGCGTCCCGGTGCCGCATTTCGGCGCGGTGCTGGGGATGGCGGAGTGGCGGATTCTCGCGGCGCGGCTCCAGGCGGCCGGTGTGGAATTCGCAATCCCGCCCACCATCCGCTTCGCCGGCCAGCCTGGCGAGCAGGCGACGATGTTCTTCCGCGACCCGAGCGGCAATGCCATCGAGATGAAGGCCTTCGAGGATCCAGGGAACCTGTTCGCCAGCTGATTCGCGATCGTATCGGAACCTCGCCCGCGTCTGTGCACTTCCGGGACATGGGTGTTAATGCCGTTGTCAATTTAGCGGGGCGGTGGTTTGATGCGAAAGAGGTCCGAAGTTTCGAGGGTTCATTTGATGCGTATCAAGCACCGCCTGGCCGCCGCAGTTCTCGCCGGCGCCGTCTTCTCCGCGGTCCCCGCCGCGGCCAGCGTCACCATCACCGGCATCTCGGGCAATCCGGGGTTCCAGACCGGCCGGATCATCTACACGCCGGGCGGAATCGGGGGCTCCCCGAGCAACACGGCGCAGAACCTCTACATCGGCAGAATCCGGATGACCGGGATCGACAACAGCACGCTGGCCCCCGTCACCTTCGATGCCTACTGCATCGATATCTTCAACTGGCTCCAGAACGGCACTTTCGATCTGCAGGCCTTCTCGCTTCCCGACGCGGTCAAGCGGGGCCAGGTCGAGAAGCTGCTCGGTCATACCGCCGGTTTCATCGATGGCGCGGCCACGGCGGCGCAGGGGAGGAACATCTCCGCCGCCATCCAGATGGCGATATGGGAAATCGTCAACGAAGCCGGCACCGGCGGATACTCGCTGGACAACGGGCTGTTTCAGGTGGGCTCCAGCTATGGCACCGTGGTGAGCAGCGGTTCGCGCGCCCTGGCGCAGGGCTATCTCAACGATCTGTCCGGCTGGGCCACGCCCACCGGCTACCGCTACACGATGATGACCGCGATCAATCCGCAGAACAATCAGCGCCAGGTTTTTCTGGCCGCGGTCGTGCCCGAGCCATCGGCCTGGGCGCTGCTGATCCTGGGCTTCGGGCTGGTGGGCGGGGCGATGCGCCAACGCCGCCGCGCCGCGATCGCATTCGGCTGACGGAAGCGACCGATCCCAACCCGCTGGACGGCAGGAGCCCTCCTCATCGCCCGATGAGGAGGGCTTCCGCGTTCAGAGGCCCACGTCGTCGAGCAAGGCGGCGCGCAGTTCGGCGATGCCCAGCCCCTTTTCGGCGCTGGTGACGTGAATGCGGGGGAAGGCGGCGACATGCTTCCTCGCCTCGGCCTCGGTTCGTGCGGACACCGCCGCCAGTTCGCTCGCCTTGAGCTTGTCGGCCTTGGTCAGCACCACGCGGTAGCCGACCGCGGCGGCATCGAGCATCGCCATCGTCTCGCGGTCGACGTCCTTGAGTCCGTGTCGCGCATCGACCAGAACCAGCACGCGCGCCAGCACCTGCCGCCCGCGCAGAAAGGTGCGCACCAGCGCCTTCCAGCGCTCGACCACCTTCACCGGCGCCTTGGCGAAGCCATAGCCGGGCATGTCGACCAGCCGGAACGCGGTCGGCGCACCCACCTCGAAGAAATTGAGCTCCTGCGTGCGCCCTGGCGTCACCGACGCGCGCGCGATCGCGCGGCGGCCGGTGAGCGCATTGAGCAGCGAGCTCTTGCCCACATTGGAGCGCCCGCAGAACGCGATCTCGGGAACGGTCGGTTCGGGCAGGAACTTGAGCTGGGGTGCGGAGAGGAGAAAGTCCACCCGGCCCGAGAACAGTCGGTTGGCGAGCTGCTCGCGGCCGCTGTCAGCTTCTTCCACGGCAACATCCGTTCGTATCGAGCGCAGGCGCGCAGCGCCGCAGTCGAGATACAGATCGCGGCGTTGACGTGTCTCGACTTCGCTCGACACGAACGGGGGGAGGCATCATGATCCCTGCGTCGCCGCCTTGGCCGCGGCGCGCTCTTCCTCGACCGCCTTCTTGAGCTGCGGATGCTTGGCGTAGAGGTATTTTTGCTGCGCGATGGTCAGCAGATTGCTGGTGGTCCAGTAGAGCAGCAGCCCCGCCGCGAACGGCGCCATCGCGAACATCAGCACCCAGGGCATGATCGCGAACATCTGCTGCTGGACCGGATCGGCGGGCGCGGGATTGAGCTTGAAGGTCAGCCACATCGTCACGCCGAGCAGCACCGCCAGCACGCCGATGCCGAGGAAGCTCGGCGGGGTGAACGGCAGCAGCCCGAAGAGGTTGAGAATCATCGCCGGATCGGGCGCGGAGAGGTCCTCGATCCACAGCACGAAAGGCTGGTGGCGCATGTCGATGGCCAGGACGAACACCTTGTAGAGCGCATAGAGGATCGGCATCTGCAGCAGCATCGGCAGGCAGCCCGCGAGCGGGTTGACGCCTTCCTCCTTGAACAGCTTCTGCATTTCCTGCTGCTGGCGGAGCTTGTCGTCCTTGAAGCGGGTCTGGATGTCCTTCATCTTCGGCTGCACGGCCTTCATCGCGGCCATGCTGGCGAAGCCCTTCTGCGCGATCGGGAACAGAGCGGCGCGCACGATGATGGTGAGCAGGATGATCGCGACGCCGAAATTGCCGGCGAAGGCGAACAGCGTCTGGAGCAGCCACAGGAACGGCTTTTCGAACCAGCGGAACCAGCCCCAATCGATGGCGAAGCTGAAGCGCGGCACGCCCGCTGCCTCATAGGCGTCGAGCACCACCATTTCCTTGGCGCCGGCGAACAGCTGCGTGCTGCGGCTGACCGCACTGCCGGGGGCGAGGGTGACGGGGGCGTAGATCAGATCGGCGCGGTAGAGCGTGTTGCCAAGCGCGCGATAGCCCGCGCTGGCCTGGGCGTCCTTCTGCGGCACCAGCGCGGCGAGCCAGTAGATGTCGGTGAAGCCGGTCCAGCCGACACGGCCTTGCGGACTGACCGGGCCTTCCTTCGCCAGGGTGTCGTAATCGACATCGTAATTGGCGTCGCCCCCGAACGCGCCCATCGGACCCGAATGCGCGGTCCACATGTCGGCGCTGGCGGTGCGGTCGGTGCGGTTGATCAGGGCATAGGGCTGAACCACCGCGCCCGCCGCGCCGGTGTTGTCCACCCGCTGCTCGGCGCGGAGCATGTATTTGTCGTCGATCGAGAAGCGGATGCGGTAGGCCAGGCCGCCCGCCTGCTTGCTGAGCGTCACCGGCGTCGCGGGCGTCAGCTTCGCCCCGTCGGCCCGCCACGGCCCGGCGGGGAGCTTCGCGCCATTGGCGAGGAAGCCGAACTCGGCGAACTGCTGCGCGGGGGTGCCGGCGGGCGAGAAGAGGCGGACCGGGTCGCTACCCTTCGCGACGGTCTCGCGGTAGTTCTTGAGCACGATGTCGTCGATGGCTCCGGTGGCGAGGTTGATCGAGCCGGCGAGGCGCGGCGCGTCGATCGGGATGCGATCGCCGCCCGCGAGCGCGGTCTTCAGGTCGCGTTTCTCGAGCGCCAGGGTAGCGGCGTCGAGCCCGCCGGTGCGCGAATGCCGCGTCGCCGCCGGAGCGGCGGCCACCTGCTCGGCCGGGGTATCCACCCTCTGCGCGGCGGGATTGCGCGCGCCGGGATAGAGATAACCGACCAGCGCGTCCCAGCCGAGCAGCAGCACGGCGGACAGCACGACGGCGAGAAGGACGTTACGCTGGTTCAAGGGGAGACTCTCGTGGGGTGGTCTATCTGGGCAGGTGTATTAAATAGTCAAGACACCTGATCGGCTCGGTCTTCAGGGCACCGGGTCGTAACCGCAGCCGCCCCAGGGCTGGCAGCGCATTAGCCGCTTCGCCGCCATCCATCCACCCTTCACCGCGCCGTATTTTTGCAGCGCTTCGATCGCGTATTGGCTGCACGAAGGGCTGAAGCGGCAGCTCGGCGGGAGGATGCGGCTCGGCCCCAGCTGCCAGGCGCGCGCAAGCCAGATGAGCGGGTATTTCACCGCCCGCGCCCGTGCGGCTTGCCAGGCGCGGGACGGCGGCGCGGCGGGTCGCCCTTGCCGGCGGTGGCCCGCGCGAGGGCAGCGGCCAGTTCCTCGCCCAGCAGCGCGAAATCGCGCTCCACTCCGCCCTCGCGGCCGATCAGCACGTGGTCATGGTCGGCCAGACCCGAACTGGGAAGCGCCGCGCGCAACAACTCGCGAAAGCGCCGCTTCATGCGGTTGCGCACCACCGCATTGCCGATCTTCTTGGTGACGGTGACGCCGAAGCGCTTGCCAAGCCCGCCGTTGGGATGCGCCAGCAGCACGAATCCCGGCCGCGCGACGCGCACGCCCCGATTCGCCGCCAGGAAATCGCTCCGCTTGCGGATGATGGAGAGACTATCGCTCACGAGGAAGCCATACAGCAAAACGGGCTCCCCGAGGGAGCCCGCAAGCGCGAACGCGCGCCCGAGCCTTTGCGAGGAACCGCACGCGCGGAGCGCGTGCGAACCTCAAATCACGCGCAGAGCGTCTTGCGGCCGCGGCGGCGGCGCAGGCGGAGCACCTTGCGGCCACCCGGGGTCGCCTTGCGCGCGAAGAAGCCGTGGCGGCGGGCGCGCACGAGGTTCGAAGGCTGGAATGTCCGCTTCATCGGATCGTCCTCAAGAATTTGTCTGCCGGCGCTACTGCGCCAATAAAAAGGGCCGCCAAAGCTGGCAGCCGCTTCGTCAGGAGCGCGCGCATACGGAGGGGGGGCGCTTTCGTCAAGCGATTCCCGGGTTTCAGCCGTGGCACCTTTTTGGTTCACACGAAGACACGAAGAGGGCAGCTTGCGCCGCAGGCCTTGTTCGGTAAGCCGCAATTTCCGCGAATGACAGAGCGGCTTCGCCGCGAGCACCGCCATCTTCGTGTCTTCGTGTGAGAAAACCAGCGCCGCCCGCTCGCCCCGTGTAGCGGTGCGCCTCTCGACACGGCCTCGGCTACGGGCCATGACAACGCCAAGGGCTCGAGGGGGTTACAGCAACGCATGGTCGCGCTGGTGAGGACGGTCGCCTATCTCGGGCTCGAGGCGCGCGGGGTCGAGGTCCAGTGCCAGGTCGCCGCGGGTCTGCCCAAGTTCCAGGTCGTGGGTTTGCCCGACAAGGCGGTGGGCGAGAGCCGCGAGCGGGTCCAGGCCGCGCTCGCAGCGATGGGCCTCGCGCTGCCGCCCAAGCGGATCACCATCAACCTCAGCCCCGCGGACCTGCCCAAGGAAGGCAGCCATTACGACCTCCCCATCGCGCTGGCGCTGCTGGCGGCGATGGGGGTGACCGACGCCGAGCAGCTCACCGAATATATCGCCGTGGGCGAGCTGGCGCTGGACGCGCGCATCGTGCCCTCGCCCGGCGTGCTGCTCGCGGCCCTGTTCGCCAGCGGGGCGGAGGCGGGGCTGATCTGCCCGCGCGCGCAGGGGGCCGAGGCGCGCTGGGCGGGCGGGGTGCCGGTGGTGGCCGCGCCCGATCTCGCCAGCCTGCTCAACCATTTGAAGGGCACGCAGCGCCTGCCCGAGCCGCGGCCCGGCGAGGTCGAGCCGCGTTTGCCCGGGCCGGACCTCAAGATGGTCAAGGGCCAGGAAACCGCCAAGCGCGCGCTCGAAATCGCGGCCGCGGGCGGCCACAATCTGCTGATGATCGGCCCGCCGGGCGCGGGCAAGAGCCTGCTCGCGAGCTGCCTGCCCGGACTATTGCCCGAGCTGACCCCGCCCGAGGCGCTCGAGGTCAGCATGGTGCAATCGGTCGCCGGCACGCTGGAGGAGGGGCGGATCAGCCGCGCCCGCCCGTTCCGCGCGCCGCATCACAGCGCCAGCATGGCGGCGCTCACGGGCGGCGGGCTCAAGGTCAAGCCGGGCGAGGTCAGCATGGCGCATCTGGGCGTGCTGTTCCTCGACGAGCTGCCCGAGTTCCAGCGCCCGGTGCTCGATTCGCTGCGCCAGCCTTTGGAAACGGGCAAGGTCGACGTCGCGCGCGCCAACGCGCACGTCACCTTCCCGGCGCGGGTGCAGCTGGTGGCGGCGATGAACCCGTGCCGCTGCGGGCACCTCGGGGATCCGGCGCTTGCCTGCTCCAGAGCCCCGCGCTGCGCCGCCGACTACCAGAGCAAGGTCTCGGGGCCTTTGCTCGACCGCATCGACCTCCATGTCGAGGTCGATCCCGTCAGCGCCGCCGACCTCACCCTGCCGCCGCCCGCCGAGGGAAGCGCGCAAGTCGCCGCCCGCATCGCCGCCGCCCGCGCCGTTCAAATCGCCCGCTTTGACCAAACCAACGCCCGCACCAACGCCGAGCTGGACGGCGACGCGCTGGAGCGTTTCGCCACCCCCGACGAACCCGGCCAGAAACTTCTGATGCAAGCCGCCCAGGCCATGCGCCTCTCCGCCCGCGGCTATACAAGGATGCTAAGGGTGGCGCGTACCATCGCCGACCTCGCGGGCGCCGAAAACGTCGACCGCATCCACATCGCCGAAGCGCTCAGCTACCGGCGGCAGGCTCCGCGGGCGTGACCTATCGGCTCGAGAAGATTGCTCGGGATATACGCGTCGCAGGGACTTCGCTGAGAGAGAGAATCGCTCGGAGCATCGATATGCCCATTTCGCATTGATCGGAATCAGGCAACTGGGACATGGTGTTGTCTGCCAAATGCTGAAGCTGTTCCTCGGACACCCCATCGTCCCGCATCGCGGCCCCCAAGGATTCCCAATCACTGTCGGAGGGCTCAACTACAGCAACACCATCTTTGCGGCCTGAAGCCGCTGCCCTCATGCTCTGCGCCGCCACCCGGGCGACCGCCGCAGCGGCCGAGGGCGAAGGAACGTCGGATTGTTGGAGTCCATCCACCACATAATGTGCGCAGGCCGAGGGATTTTCCGTTTGTAGTGCCCGAGCCGCTCCAAGCTGAGCCTCTTGCAAGGCCATAAGCTCCGCAACCGGGGCCCGAGCAATGAACCTCGACTCTTCTGTCATAAACTGACGCATAAATTGGAAGCTGAAGGCTCTCATTTCGCCACTGTCAGCTCCTGCGCGGAGCTCCCGCGACGCTTGCTCGACAAATTCTTGATATTTGTCAGGGTAATAGCGCTTCAGCGCGATAAAGGTGACCCCAATGTTGGGGTCCTTTTCGATACCCTCTTCAAAGGCGCGCTCAACTGCGGCTGGCGTCGTCTGGGAATATCGTAGGGCCTCGTCCGTTCCGCCCCTGACCAGCGCGGATACTACCGAACCAACTAACACGACCAGAAGGATGCCACCGATGCGTTTTGCCCAACTTGGGCTATCGTCGCCATAAGCCACAGAAAATCCCCCACCCGATTGACCGCGTCAGCTAGGCTAATCGACCGTGCGAAGACAATCTAAGCAAGCACCAAATCGGTGTAGAGCTTAGTGACGCAGGCCCTCACGCCCCCACGTCCTCGCTCAAGTCCAGCCGGATCGGGGTGGTGCGGTGGTCTTCGGCGCCTTCGAACTTCTTGAGGAAGTCCTCGATCGGCACCGCCTGGCTGCGGTCGACCATCGGGTTGGCGCGTTCGGTTTCGATGGCGCGGATTTCGCCTTCGTTCATGCGGACGTGGAGGTAGGGCACCCAGACGTCGCCGTATTCGGCCTTCTGGTACCACACGTCGAGCACGTCGTAGCTGGCCCAGCGGCCGTCGGGCTCCTGCAGACGCAGGCCTTCGCCGATGCGCGGGACGACGATCGTCTTCAGCCGGAAGACCGACTGGTGCGTCTCGTTCTGGATTTCGACTTCGATCACGCGCGCCCATTCCAATGCTTTTCGCCCGCCAGATCGGGGCATGTTTGGCGTCTTCTACCAAACAAGCGTTGACGCAGTTTTAACGATGACGCCACGCCGTCTTTGATTGTTGAGCCCTCAAACGCCGGGCGGCGGACCTCCGTCCGCCTTGGCTCTCGGCCTGACCGGCCGGCGCGCATTCGCGCTTGCAGGCGGCGTGGTCGCCCGACCCACTTGAACCGCAGCGCAGAGAGTCTTCGGGCTCGGGCGTACGGTTTTCCGCAGTCATGACGTCACGTCGCGACAGCCCAGGGTTGGCGTCGCCGTGCTATCGCCCAGCGCGGTCTGCTCCGATTCGCGCAAGAGGATCGGTGCGCGCGCTCAAGCGCGGGCGCGGAGGGGCGCCGGCTCGACGATGCCCACCCGGCTCTTGTCGACGAAGCAGAGATCGTGCTTGTCGATCACGCGCCCGTCGTGCGCGGTGATGGTGACGGGACCGATGGGCAGCCGGTCGCGCTCGTCGACCAGCACCGGGTTCTCGATCACCTCGGCGCCGTATTTCTGGCCCCACTGGCGCAGCGCCAGCATCGCGGGGAGCAGGTCGAGACCTTTCTCGGTCAGGCGGTATTCGATCTTGCGCCGGTCCTCGGGGCAGGGCTCGCGGCGGAGGATGCCGTGATCGACCAGCTTGGCGAGGCGGCTCGAAAGGATGTTGCGCGCGATCCCGAGCTCGCTCAGGAATTCCTCGAAATGGTGCACGCCGTTGAAGCTGGCGCGCAGGATCATGAAGCTCCAGCGCTCGCCCATCACTTCCAGCGCCTGCGGCAGACCGCATTCGCACAGGTCTCGCAGCGGTTCGCGCAGTTCGCCCATCGTCATCCTTTTCCCGCCCCGTTCCCTAGCGTCAAACCGACCGGATGACAAAAAGGTTTCACCAAAAAGTTTCGGGTTGCAACTAGAGACCTATCAGAGTAGGTAGCGATTCGCAACCAGTTGCAAAGAGCAACCTTGGTTGCGGCACGGGCAACCCCCGTTGCCTTTCGTGCAAGTCACAAGGATGTTCGTCATGACCCTCTCCCTCCCCGCTCCTGGCCCCCGCCTGGGCAGCATCGGCGCGATCGGCCTCGCACTCACCTGGACCGCGGTCAGCTTCGGCGCCGCCCTCACCCCTGCCCCGGCGATGGCGCAGAACCCCTCGAAGGCCTATTACCGCGCCGAGCTGGCGCAGCCCGCGGCGCAGCCGCGCGCGATCGCCGGCGACCTCGTCTGGGCTTGCAACGGCACCAGCTGCGTCGCCGACAAGGGCACCAGCCGCCCGCTGCGGATCTGCCGCGAAGTCAACCGCAAGTTCGGCGAGGTGGTCAGCTTCACCACCAAGGGCGAGACGCTTCCCGCCGAAGACCTGGAAAAGTGCAACGGCTGAGGCCGCGGCAAAGCCTGTCCCCCACTCTCTCCATCGGTGGGACCACTGCCCTCGGCGCCGTTCGCGCCGGGGGCATTTTTCTATCGCGGCAGCAACCCGCGCGCGACGAGATCGGCGCGCAGTCCCGGCGCGTCCTCGAAACGGTGCGCGTGCCAGCCGCAGGCGCGCGCGCTTTCGACATTGGCCAGATTGTCGTCGATGAACAGCATGGCCGCGGGGGCGTGGCCGAAGCGGCGCGCGGCGAGCGCGAAGATCGCCGGGTCGGGCTTGACCAGCTTCTCCTCGCCCGAGACCACGATGTCATCGAACAGGTCGAAGATCGGCGCGGTGGGGCGGAAGGCGGCCCAGAACTCGGCCCCGAAATTGGTGATCGCGTGGAGCGGCACGCCAGCCTCGTGCAACTCGCGGACGATCTCGAGACTGCCGGGCACCGGTCCGGGAATGGTCTCGTTGAAGCGCGTCGCATAGGCGGTGAGGAAGCGCTCGGCCTGCGGGAATTGCCCGATCCGCTCGGGCAGCATTTCGGCCAGCGGGCGGCCGGCGTCGTGCTGGAAATGCCACTCCTCGGTGATCACCTCGGCGAGCAGATGGTCGAACTCGGCCGCGTCGTCGGTCAGCTTCTCGATCAGCGCGCCAAGGCGCCACTGGTAGAGTACGCGGCCGACATCGAACACCGCCGCTTCGATCACAAGCCCGCCCTCAAACGCGAACGGCCCGCATTCCTCGTGGGAAGCGGGCCGTCGAACACGCCAAACGAATCGCTCAGCCCTGGCGGGCCTTGAAGCGGCGGTTGGTTTTGTTGATGACATAGGTGCGCCCGCGGCGGCGGATCACGCGGCAATCGCGGTGGCGGTCCTTCAGGGACTTGAGGCTGTTGCGAATTTTCATGACTGGTGGAACCTACAAATAGTTACGCGCCGGAAGCGGCTTCCGACGCGTCCAAATCAGGCGGGCCCGTTAGCCAAGTCACCCTCTCCGGTCAAGCGTTTCGCGGCATCTCCGCCAGCTTGCGCTCCCAGGCGAGCGCGTGAGTGACGATGAGCTCGAGATCGTCATACTGCGGGGTCCAGGGCGTGGTCGCGCGGATGCGTGCGGGATCGGAGATCAGCGCCGGCACATCGCCGGCCCGGCGCGGCTCCTGCACGCGCGGGACCTTCGTGCCGGTCGCGCGATCGACGGCATCGAGCACCTCGAGCACCGAGAAACCGCGGCCGTAGCCGACGTTCATGGTCAGGCTCCGCTCGGGCTCGGCGATCAGCGCTTCCAGCGCGTGGACGTGCGCCGCCGCGAGGTCCGAGACGTGGATGTAGTCGCGGATGCCGGTGCCGTCGGGGGTCGGATAATCGTCGCCGAACACGCTGACGTGGGGCCGCTTGCCCGCCACCGCCTCGACCGCGACCTTGATCAGATGCGTCGCGCCCGCGGTCGATTGACCCGCGCGCGCCCACGGATCGGCGCCGCAGACGTTGAAATAGCGCAGCACGCAGTGGTTCATCGCGTGCGCCTTGCTGACATCGGCGAGGATGCGCTCGGTCATCAGCTTGCTCATGCCGTAGGGATTGACCGGCTGGAGCGGATCGTCCTCGGTCAGCGGCTTGATCTCGGGCTCGCCATAGACGGTGGCGGTCGAACTGAAGAGGAAATGCGGCACTCCCGCCTCGACCGCAGACTGGATCAGCGTGCGGCTCCTGGCGGTGTTGTTGTCGTAATATTTGAGCGGGTTGGAAACCGATTCGGGCACCACGATCGAGCCGGCGAAATGCATGACGGCAGCCGTGCCCTGCTCGGCGAAGATCCTCGCCAGCAGAGCGGTGTCGGCGATGTCGCCCTCGTGGAACGCCACCCCCTCGGGCACCGCCCAGCGGAAGCCGGTCGACAGGTCGTCGAGCACCGCCACCGGCCAGCCCGCATCGGCCAGCGCCAGCACCGCATGGCTGCCGATGTAACCGGCGCCTCCGGTGACCAGCACCGGCGCTCGCCCGCCCTCGCTTCTCGCTTCGTTCATGCGCGCGCGCTAGCACGGGCATGCGCGCCGCGTAAGCGGGTGCCTTTCGTCGATTCGCGCGTTGCCATTTCAAGATCTTCGAAGGGGAATTCGTCATGCGCCGCTCCGCTTTCCTGCTCGCCGTCCTCGCCGCCCCGCTGGCGCTCGCCGCCTGCGCCACGCCGCAGGGTCCGATCGAGGTCACCCGCTTCGTCGATCCCGCCGGGGCCGCGCGGCTCGGCCAGGGCAAGGTGTTCGTCGAAAGCGCGCCGGGCTCGATCGACGGGCTCGAGGCCGCGCCGTACAAGGCAGCGGTCGCCGCCGAGCTGACCCGGCTCGGATACCGCGAGAGCGACCGCGCCGGCGCCGGCCAGATCGCGCAGGTCCGCATCGACCGCTTCACGCAAGGCCCCGTCGGGCGCCGCAGCCCGGTGAGCGTGGGCGTCGGCGGCTCCGCCGGCTCATATGGCTCGGGCGTGGGCCTCGGCGTCGGCATCAACCTCGGCGGCGGGCCCCGCCCCACCACCGGCACCCAGCTCGGCGTTACCCTGCGCGACGCGCGGGCCGCCGCCGCCGCGCCGAACTTGTGGGAGGGCCGCGCCGACATCCGCACCACCGACAAGTCCCCCCTTGCGGACCGCAACGCAAACGCCCAAGCGCTCGCCGCCGCGCTGTTCCGGGACTTCCCGGGCCGCAGCGGCGAAACCGTGCAGGTGAGGGCCGAGTGAAGCAGAAAGTGAACGACATCCGGATCGACGCGCAGTTCGACAGCGGCAATATCGAGGTTCTGGAGGTCGAGGGAGCAAGCGCGAAGCTCGCCATCCCACGCGACCACATGAGCGAGTTCAGGCAGTGGTTCCACTTCCGCGTCGCCGGCGCGAAGGGGCGCGAGCTGGTGCTGACTATCACCGGCCTCAACGACAGCGCCTATCCGGGCGGCTGGCCCGATTATGACGCGGTGGTATCCGAGGACCGCGAATATTGGGGCCGCGCTCGCTCCAGCTTCGACAAGGACGCCGAGGGCGGCGCGCTGACGATCCGCTACCGTCCCCGTGGCGACATCGCCTTCTTCGCCTATTTCGCGCCCTATTCGATGGAGCGGCACCACGACCTCATCGCCGAGGCGGCGGGCGCCGAGGGCGTGGACTACCGCTGCCTCGGCACCACGCTCGACGGCCAGCCGCTCGACTGCCTCGAGCTGGGCGAGGGCGACAAGCAGGTGTGGCTCTACGCCCGCCAGCACCCCGGCGAGAGCATGGCCGAATGGTGGATGGAAGGCGCGCTGGAGGTTCTGACCGACCCCGCCGACCCGGTGGCGATGGCCCTGCGCAGGCTATGCCGCTTCCACGTGGTCCCCAATTGCAACCCTGACGGCTCGCGCCGCGGGCACCTGCGCACCAATGCGGTGGGTGCGAACCTCAACCGCGAATGGCACGAGCCGACGCCCGAGAGATCGCCCGAGGTGCTGGCGATCCGCAATGCGATGGACGAGACCGGGGTCGATTTCGCGATGGACGTCCACGGCGACGAGGCGATCCCGGTGGCCTTCCTCGCCGGCTTCGAGGGAATCCCGAGCTGGCAGGACGAGCAGGGCGAAGGCTTCTACCGCTACCAGCGCATCCTCGCCCGCCGCACCCCCGACTTCCAGACCGAGCAGGGCTACACCAGGGCGAAGCACGGCGGCGCCAACCTCTCGATGAGCACCAACCAGGTCGCCGAGCGCTTCGGCGCGGTGGCGATGACGCTCGAGATGCCCTTCAAGGACAATCCCGCCGCCCCGGAGCCGGCGCAGGGCTGGAGCCCCGAGCGGAGCAAGCTGCTGGCGCGCGACTGCCTGGCGGCGCTGCTGGAATGGCTGGGCGAAAGCTGACGAGGCACACCCCCCGGCGCGGCCGAAGGGTGCGCCAGGCCGGTTTCGCACGGCTGCACCGGCGGTCGCGCCTGTGGGGCCGCGCCAGGCTCTGGCCATGATCGGACGCACCCGGTAGGGCGGTGGCCGGCGCGCACTTCGAGATCGCATGTCCCCCATATTGCCGAAGCTTTCGACATGGATCGATGGTATCGACGCCCGCTGGCCGGGCGCGCGGCGGCGCGTCGTCTCGGTGGGCCTGGCGCTGCTGCTCGAGGCGATCCTGCTGGTGGTGCTGCTCTCGCTGGGGGCGGGCGCGGGCCAGGACGGGGCGGTGGACGAGGTCGTCGCCACTTTCGACATCGAGCAGGCCTCGCCCGAGCCTGAACAACAGCAGGTCGAGCCGCAGGCGGCCGCACCGAGGCGGGCGGCTTCCGCTCGACCGGTCCCTCCGGAGGCAGCCGCTTCGCCCAGCCCGCTGTCCAGCCCTCCGGCGGTGGTCTTGCCGCGGCCTGCGACGACTCCCGAGGCGCCCCCCGCGCCTCCGGCGACGACCGCGCCCGCCGCGCCGAAGATCAAGGCGGTCATCCGCTCCGACATGGCGGCCGCTCGTGGGCCCGAGGGCAGCGCAGGCGCGTCCGGCGATTCGCAGCGCATCGCCGGAAGCGGGCCCAACGGCGAGCCGCTCTACGCCGCGCAATGGTACCGCGAGCCTTACCATGACGAGCTCACCGGCTATCTCGACTATGTGAATCCGCCCGCCTGGGCGCTGATCGATTGCCGGACCGAGCCCCAATTCCGCGTCGATGGGTGCGTGCTGGTGGACGAGTGGCCGCAGGGCTCGAACATGGGGCGCGCGGTGCTGGCCGCGGCGTGGCAGTTCAAGGTGCGCCCGCCGCGCGTGGGTGGCCGATCGATGGTCGGCGAATGGGTGCGGATACGGATCGATTACACCGTCACCCGCAAATGACCGGCGACGGCGGCCGTTCGAATCCGCCGAGGGCCGGAGCGGCAGTCTCGACGCCGGCCGCTCGTTTCGGATTATCCGCGCAGCACCTGCGCCGCGACATCCTCGATGCCGCCGGTGACCAGCAGCGGACTGCCGCCGATCATCCCGAACAGCGTCTGCCCGTTCTCCCCGCTGCGCAGCCAGGCGATATTGCTGGCGACGACGAGATAGTCTCCGCCGCGCGACTTCAAGGCGATGAATTTCATGGGAGTGGCTCCCGACGGGGCGGTGTAGAGCGGATAGTGTCTTCGAGTAGTTAAGGGTCGGGTGACAATTTGCCGGCTGCGCCATCCCCCCAACATCCGTCACCCCGGACTTGATCCGGGGCCCAGCTTTTCGAGCGGCGCGCAGGAAGAAGCGGGACCCCGGCTCGGGGGCCGGGGTGACGAGAGATATGCATACTTTACCCGAAACCTCTGGCCGGAGAATGCTTCCCGCGTGATTCGCGAAATACTACGACCCCACCACCCGCTCCAGCACCCGCACCGTCCGCGCATCGCCGTCCAGCTCCACCCGCGCGCCACTGGGCAGGCTGAGCTGGTTGGCGATGTGGCCGGTGTCGAAGCCGGTCACGGCGGGGATGCCCAATGGCGCGAAATAGTGGTCGATGAGCTGGTCGAGGGTGAAGCCCGAATAATCGGGCGCACTCGTGGCGCAACCGGTGCATTGGCCGAAGATAGTGCCCGCGAGCCCCCCCAGCACCCCCGCCAGCTTCAATTGCTGAAACATGCGGTCGACACGGTATTCGGCCTCGTTGACGTCCTCGAGGAACAGCACGGCGCCCTCGAGGTCGGGCAGCCAGCCGGTGCCCATCAGCGTGCTCAAAATGGTGAGGTTGCCGCCGAGCAGGCGGCCGGTGGCTTTGCCGCCGGTAATGGTGCGCGCGGGGCGGCCGGTCTCGGCCTCGATCGCGGCACCGCCGAGCGTGGGGGCGTCGGCGGCGAAGGCGAGGTGCCACAGGCTCTCCCAGCTCGCCTTGCGCCAGCTGCTGGTGGCATTGCCCCCGTGGATGGTCGGGAAGCCGGCGCGCGCGGCGAAGGCGAGGTGGAGCGCGGTCACGTCCGAAAAGCCGATCAGCAGCTTGGGATTGGCGCGGATGGTGGCCCAGTCGAGCAGCGGCAGGATGCGCGCCCCGCCCCAGCCGCCACGCACCGCGAACACCGCCTTCACTTCCGGGTCGGCATAGGCGGCGTTGAGATCGGCGGCGCGCTGTTCGTCCGTCCCCGCGAGATAGCCCCAGCGCCCGCCCGCGTTGGGTCCGAATTTGGGCACCAGCCCCATGCCGCGGATCCACCATTCGGCGCGGTCGAGCCCGTCCTCGCTGCTCATCGTGCTGGCCGGGGAGACGACCCCGACGGTGTCGCCGGGGCGCAGGCGCGGTGGCTTGCTCGTGGCGCGCGGCCAGGCGGGGCTCGCGGTCAGCGCCAGCGCCCCGCCGAGAACCGCGCGCCGAGCGATCATCCTACGCTTTCCAATGCGTCACCCCGGCCCCCGAGCCGGGGTCCCGCTTCTTTTGGGGCGGCGCTCGAAGAAAAGCGGGACCCCGGGTCAAGCCCGGGGTGACGGGTGGCGGGATTTGGTCCATCATGCGAGGTTCGCCGGACCGAAGGCATGCGGGAGCAGCTCGGACAGCTTGACCCGCCGGACCTCGTTGGCTGCGACGCAAAGCACCTCGGGATCGGTTCCGCCCAATTGCGCGAGCTCGTTCAAGACCTGGCGGCAACGGCCGCACGGGGTGATGACCTCGTCGCCGGGCCCGGTCACGGCCACCTTCTCCAGCCCGCCGCGAATTCCGTCGGCCATCGCCTTGCCCACCGCGACCGTCTCGGCGCAGAGCGCGAGGCCGTAGCTCGCGTTCTCGACATTGGCGCCGGTCGCCACGCTCCCGTCGGCGAAGCGCAGCGCCGCGCCGACCGCGAAGTTGGAATAGGGCGAATAGGAGTTGCGCGCGGCCGCGCGGGCGGCGGCGATGAGAGCGTCGTCGGCAGGCGTGGTCGATGACACCATGATGCTTAAAACCCCGTTTGTCCCGAGCCCGTCGAGGGACTTGGCCGAGCGAAGCCGAGGCCGTCCAACGCGAAAGGTTCTCGGCTACGCTCGAACCGCCCCTTCGACAAGCTCAGGGCGAACGGTCTTCGGGGAGATGGAGCTTAACGCACCAGCCCCAACGCCTTATACGTCGCGTCCAAGGTCGGCGCCGCCAGTTCGCGGGCCTTGGCCGCGCCGCGGGCGAGGATGGCGTCGAGCGCCTCGCGGTCGGCCAGCAGCTCGGTGAAGCGGGTCGAAATCGGCCGCAAAGTCTCGACAAGCAGTTCGCCGAGCCGCGGTTTGAACGCGCCGAAGCCCTGCCCGCCATGCTCGGCCAGCACCGCCTCGGGCGTGGTGTCGGCGAGCGCGGCGTAGATGGTCACCAGGTTGAGCGCCTCGGGCCGCCCGGCCAGCCCGCCGATTTCGCTCGGCAGCGGCTCGGGATCGGTCTTGGCTTTCTTCACTTTCTGCATCACCGTCTCGGCATCGTCGACGAGGTTGATGCGGCTCATGTCGCTGGCGTCGGACTTGCTCATCTTCGCAAGGCCGTCGCGCAAGGACATGATCCGCGCCGCGCTCGGCGGGACGATCGGCTCGGGCAAAGTGAAGGTCTCGCCGAAGTCGGTGTTGAACTTCTGCGCGATGTCGCGGGCGAGTTCCAGGTGCTGCTTCTGGTCCTCGCCCACCGGAACATGCGTCGCCTGGTAGAGTAGCACGTCGGCGGCCTGGAGCACCGGATAGGCGAACAGCGCTATCGACTGCCCCTCGCGGTTCTTGCCCGCCTTGTCCTTCCACTGCGTCATGCGGTTCAGCCACCCCATCCGCGCGGTGCCGCCGATCAGCCATTGCAGCTCGGCATGGGCGGGAACCTGCGCCTGGTTGAACAGCACCGAGCGGCCAGCATCGATCCCGCAGGCGGTGAGCGCGGCGGCCATCTCGAGCGTGCCCCGGCGCAGCTCGGCCGGATCGTGCGGCATGCTGATCGCGTGCAGATCGGCAAGGAAGAACAGGCATTGGTGCTTTTGTGCGCTACCGCCTTCGGCTACTTGAGCGCGATTGCCCGGTTCCATCGCGTCCTGCATCCGCACCCAGTTGCGGATCGCTCCGAGGTAGTTGCCGAGGTGGAGATTGCCGGTGGGCTGGATGCCGGAGACGACGCGCATGAGGTTCCTACTCGGAGAGGTTGACCGGCCGAGCCGGCCGGCGGCGGCGCAATTGTGCGATCAGATCCTTGTCGAGCGCGCCGAACACGAAGGCGGCGGCGAAGAAGGCGGCTCCGCCCGCGGCCACCAGCGAAGCGAGCGAGCCGACGCGCGCCAGCGCGCCGCCGGTCCACAGCGGCTCCATACGTGGGGCGAGGAAGGTGAGCACGCCCGCCATCACCGCGGTCGCGGCGATCTGCCGCGCGATCCGTCCAGCGAGCTTGCCGGTCATCGAAAACCAGCCCCGCAGCTGTAAAACCAGATAGAGGCCGATGACATTGAGCCAGGCGGTGAAGGCGGTCGCCCCGGCAAGCCCGACGATACCGTAACGCGGCACCACCCAGAAATTGAGCGCGATATTGACGCTGAGCGCGCCGGCCGCGACCCACACGGGTGTGCGCATGTCCTCGCGGCTGAAGAAGGCGGGCTGCAACACCTTGATGAGCACATAGGCGGGCAGCCCGGCGACCAGCGCGGTCACGATCGCGCCCATGACGCGCGTGTCCTCCAGCGTCATCCGCCCGCCCTGGAAGATGCCGGCGGTGAAAGCCTCGGCGCATATCGCCAGCGCCACCGCGCTCGGCAGGCACAGCAGCGTCGCCATCTCGATGGCGTTGCCTTGCAGCCGCTGCGCCTCGCGCGTGTCGCCAGACTGGATGTGACGCGCCAGCATCGGCAGGATCGCGGTGCCGAGCGCGATTCCGAAGATGCCGAGCGGCATCTGGTTGAGGCGGTCGGCGAGCTTGAGCAGCGTCAGCGAGCCCTGTGGCAGGCTGGTCGCGAAGAAAGTATCGACGAGCTGGCTGATCTGGTAGATGCCCGCACCGAAAGTGGCGGGCAGGATCAAGAGCCCGAGCCGCTTCACCTCGGGCGTGAAGCGCGGCATCGTGACCTTGAGACGAACGCCCGCGCGGCGGGTGGCGAGGATCAGGTAAAGAAGCTGGAGCACACCCGCCATGCTCAGCGCCGCGGCGAGCGCCCAGGCCACCGTCGCATCGCTCCCGCCCGGCCCGCGCAACCACGCGCCGGTCAGCACTCCGCCGATCAGGACCACATTGAGCAGCACCGGCACGAAGGCGCCCGGTCCGAAGCGGCTGCGCGCGTTGAGCAAGCCCGAGAGCATCGCCACGAGGCTCACGAGGCCGAGATAGGGAAAGGTCAGCCGCGAGAGATGGACCGACAGCTCGAACTTGCCCGGCACATCCTGATATTCGCGCGCCAGCAGCCAGACGATGCCGGGCATGGCGATCAGGCACAGCGCGGTGAAGCCGAACAGAACGCACACGAACACGCCGAGCACGTCGCCGGCGAACTTGTCGGCCGCCTCTTCGCCGCCGTCGCCGTGGAGCGCGCGCGTGTACATCGGCACGAAGGCAACGCTGAACGCCCCTTCCGCGAACAGCCGGCGGAAGGTGTTGGGCAGGGTGAAGGCGAGCTGCCAGGCGTCCGCCGCCAGCCCCGCGCCCAGCAGCCGCGCCACCAGCATGTCGCGCACGAAGCCGAAGACGCGGCTGACCGCGGTCAGGCCGCCGATCGTCCCGACGCTGCGAACGAGGCTACTCATCTTCACCTGTCCCATCATCCGCTCGTGCTGAGCCTGTCGGTTGCGTAGCACAGGCGGAACCTGAACCACGAACGGCGAAACCTTTCGCCAAACACCCCTCGACAGGCTCAGGGCGAGCGGAAATCGGGGAGCCAGACGGCGCTCAGTTCACCTCGCCCGGCGCGGGAGCCTCACCCCCGCCGGCCGCCTTCTCGGCGTTCCGCTGGGCGAGCTGCTGCTGGTAGAGCGCGCTGAAATCCATCGGGTCGAGCATCAGCGGAGCGAAGCCGGCGTCGCGGGTGGCGTCGGCGATCACGCGGCGGGCGAAGGGGAACAACAGCCGCGGCGCCTCGGCATAGAGGAAGGCGTGGGCCGCATCCTCGGGAATGTTGCGCAGCCCCACCAGCCCGGCATAGCTGAGCTCGACCAGATAGAGATTGCCCTGCGGCATCTTGGCGCCGACCGTGATCTTCAGCTCGACCTCGTGAACCTCGTCGTTTACCGGGCTGGCGGCGATATTGAACTGGACGTCCACGTTCGGCTGGTCGGTCCACTGATAGCAGGTCGGCGCATTGGGATTCTCGACCGAGAGATCCTTGATATATTGCGCGATCAGCCCCGCCATCGGGCGGTTGTCGGCGCCATTGCCGCCGGCGCCGGGATCGAAATTGAGGTCGGTCAGGATATCGTTTTCGTCGGCCATGATGGGCCCCTTCCAGCTGTCTTGTGTTCGGCGCGCCGGGCGCGGCGTGGTCCGCCCCTGGCAAAGTCCCGGCGCGCCTAGCAGCCACGCCGGAGCGGAGCAATGGGCGCGCCCAAAACGCAAATCGGGCGCGTCCCACCGCGAACCACCCGGTTGTCCGATTGTGTTTGCACCCTATCTAGGGCACAAGGAACGAAACTTGGGCCCCGAGCGTCATTTGGGCGCGTCTCTATCAGCGCCGAGGAGCATCGAGACAAACGTGATCCTGGAAATCGTCATTCTCGCCATGGTGGCCGGTTTTCTCGGCCTGCGGCTCTATTCGGTGCTGGGACGCCGGGCCGAGCACGAGGAAGAGCAGCCGATCCCCTCGCGGTTCGAGCGCGCCGACGATGCCGTCAGCGAGGAACGCCGCCCGGTGCTGCCCGCCGCGGTGCTGAAGCGGCGCGACGCGGTGGACGCCAACGAGGCGGGTGTGCGCGCCATCGCCGCGATCGACCCGCGCTTCGACGTCAGCGGCTTCCTCGAGGGCGCCAAGGGCGCCTATCGGATGGTGCTCGAGGCGTTCTGGCAGGACGATCGCGAGACGCTGCGCGAGCTCTGCGACGACGACGTCTACGCCCAGTTCGCCGCCGCGATCGACGCGCGCGAGGCCGCGGGGGAGACGCTCGACAACCGGCTGGTGCGGATCGAGGACGCGACCATCAAATCGGCCGTGCTCGACGGGCGCGTCGCGCGCATCGCGGTGCTGTTCGTGGCCGATATCGCGGCCGTCACGCGCGATGCCGAGGGCAATGTCGTGGCCGGCTCGCTCAACGACGCGGTCGAGAGCCGCGACGTCTGGACCTTCATGCGCCACCTCGACGCGCCGGGCCCGGACTGGAAGCTCGACGAGACCGACGAAGGCTGAGCCCGTCGGCTTGGGGAGGACCACCGGCATGCGTCTCCTGCCCGCGCTGATCGCGACGCTGCTGCTTGCCGGTTGCGTGCGCGTGGTGCCCGAGACGCGCCCACCGGTCGGCGCGCCGCGCCCCGTCCCCACCCCCAGCCCGATCCCCGCACCGGCGCCGGCTCCCGCCCCCACCCCGGTTCCGCCCAGCGTCAGCGCCGGCCCCCCGGTCGCATCGCTCCGGCTGACGGCCGCCGACGCGGGCGACGCGCTCGCCTCCTTCATCGAATCCTGCCCACGGCTGGTGTCGCGTACCGACAACAGCAAGCTGACCACCGGCGCGGACTGGCGGAGCGTGTGCGACACCGCCCGCGCCTGGCCTGTCGCCGATGCGGTCGCCTTCTTCGAGACGGGGTTCGACACCGCCCGCCTGGGAGACGGAAAGACATTCATCACCGGCTACTTCGAGCCGGAAATCGCTGGCAGCCGCACCCGCCGGGCCGGCTACGACGTGCCGGTCTACCGGATGCCGCCCGATCTGGTCCGGGCCTGGCCCGCCGACACTCCGCCCGAGCAGCGCACCGGCAATCCCCCGCTCGGCCGCACCGACGAGGCGGGCAATCACGTCCCCTATTACGACCGCGCCGCGATCGAGGACGGGGCGTTGGCCGGCAAGGGGCTCGAGATCGCCTGGGCCGCCGATCCGGTCGAATTCTTCTTCCTCCAGATCCAGGGTTCGGGCTTGCTGCGCTTGCCCGACGGCGGCGTGATGCGGATCGGCTATGCGGGGCAGAACGGGCGCGGCTATGTCGGCATCGGCGGCCTGATGCGCGAGCGCGGGCTGATCGGCGAGGGGCCTGGGCAATATCCCGGCTCGATGCAGGGGCTGATGCGCTACATTCGCGAGAATCCCGACGCGGGCCACGCGCTGATGCGCGAGAATCCGAGCTGGGTGTTCTTCCGGGAAGTGGTGGGCGATGGCCCGTTGGGCTCGCTCAATGTGCCGGTGCGCGCGAACAGCTCGGTCGCGACCGATCCCGACTTCATTCCGCTGGGCGCGCCCGTCTGGCTCGACGTCGACCGCCCCGAGGCTGACGGGTTGTGGATCGCGCAGGACACCGGCGGCGCGATCAAGGGCGTCAACCGCTTCGACACCTTCTGGGGCAACGGCGCCGAGGCGCGGTTGATCGCCGGGGGCATGAGCGCGCGCGGGCAAGCGCTGGTCCTGCTCCCCAAGGGAGTGCTCGCGCGGCTGCTGGCGCGATGACCACACCAAGGGGGCTGAGCGCGGACGAGGCCGCGGCCTGGGCCAGGCTGGCGGCGACGGTGGATCCGATGTTCGGCAAAGAATCCCCCCCTCTGGGGGAGGGGGACCACGCGCGGCGTGGTGGAGGGGGCTTGGCGCGACATCGCGGCGTCGCTCCCCCTCCGTCAGCCGCTACGCGGCTGCCACCTCCCCCAGAGGGGGAGGATCGGTTCGGCCTCGACTCGCACTGGGAGCGCCGCCTGCGCGCGGGCACGCTCGCGCCCGATTTCACGCTCGACCTGCACGACCATTCGCTCGACGCGGCGTACCAGCGCCTGCTCGGCGGGCTCGACCTCGCGCGCGAGGCCGGGGCGCGGATGGTGCTGGTGATCGCGGGACGCGAGCGCCCTGGGCCCGCCGCCGACCGTTCCGGCCAACGCGGCGCGATCCGCGCCAAGCTGCTCGACTGGCTCGCCGCCAGCCGGCACTTCCCGGTCATCGCCGCGATCCGCAAGGCCCACCGCCGCCACGGCGGCGATGGCGCGCTCTACGTCATTCTCAAGCGTCCGCGCTGACTGCTTCGATACGCTTCGGCCCGTCTCGAAGCATCAATGATATTTGGCATAGGTCAGGTCGTAGCGGTCGGCGTTCATGACCTTGGTCCAGGCCTTGACGAAGTCGCGCACGAACTTCTCCTCATGGCCCCGCTCGGCATAGACCTCGGCGACCGCGCGCAACTCGGCGTTGGAGCCGAGCACCAGATCGGCGCGGGTGGCGCGCCACTTCTCGCGCCCCTCCGCCCGGTCGGTGGCGACGAACTCCTCCTGGGTGTCGTCGCTCGCCTTCCAGACATTGGTCATGTCGAGCAGATTGACGAAGAAGTCGTTGGTGAGCTGGCCCGAACGCCTGGTGAGGTGGCCGTGGCCGCGCTCGCCGTGGTTCGCGCCGAGCACGCGCAGGCCGCCCATCAGCACCACCATTTCGGGCACCGACAGGCCCAGCAGCGCCGCCCGGTCGAGCATCAGCTCCTCGGTCTTCACCCGCAGCTTGCTGGGCAGGTAATTGCGGAACGCGTCGTGCCGGTGCTCCATGACCTGGAAGCTCTCGACATCGGTCTGCTCCTGCGTGGCATCGCCGCGGCCGCCGATGAACGGCACCGCCACGCCGAAGCCGGCGTCGCGGATCGCCTTCTCGAGGCCGACCACGCCGCCGAGCACGATCGTGTCCGCCATCGAGAGATTGCCGCGCAGCCCCTCGAGCGTGTCGAGCACCCGGGCGAGCCGCTCGGGCTCGTTGACGTGCCAGTCCTTTTGCGGCGCCAGGCGGATGCGCGCGCCATTGGCGCCGCCGCGATGGTCGGACTTGCGCCAGGTGCTGGCCGAGGCCCAGGCGGTCTTGACCAGCTGGCTGACGGTA
Source organism: Qipengyuania sp. (assembly GCA_019745075.1). Taxonomy (GTDB): domain Bacteria; phylum Pseudomonadota; class Alphaproteobacteria; order Sphingomonadales; family Sphingomonadaceae; genus Qipengyuania. Next base: position 14,066 of record JAIETR010000043.1, on the reverse strand, counting down.
AGCCCGCTCGCCGCGATCCTGTCCTTCGCCGCCGCGATGTCGGCATCCGAGGGCGGAGCGCCCGCCGGCACCGGATCCTGCCAGATCAGGTCCTCGGCCGGAACCTCGGGGCCGAGGTAGCGAATTCTCGGCCCCATGTCGCGGTGGGTCAGCTTGAACCAGGCGCGCGCGAAGGCGTCCTTGAAGGCGTCGTGGTCGGTCCTGAACTTCTCGCTGATCTGGCGGAACTCGGGGTCCATCTTGAGCGCCATGTCGGCGGTGGTCATCATGGTCGGGACCTTCTTGGACGGATCCCAGGCCGCCGGGGCCATGTCCTCGTCCTTCTGGCCGATCGGCTGCCACTGCTGCGCGCCCGCCGGCGAACGCACCAGCTCGTATTCATAGTCGAGCAGCAGGCGGAAGTAGTTCTCGCTCCACTGCGTGGGGGTGTTCACCCACGAGCCCTCGATGCCGCTGGTCACGGTGTGCTCGCCGATACCGCCGTGCTCCTCGCCGCTGACCCAGCCGAAGCCCTGCGCGGCGATGTCCCCGCCGGCCGGCGCATGGCCGAGCGTCGAGGGATCGCCATTGCCGTGCGCTTTGCCGAAGGTGTGGCCGCCGGCGGTGAGCGCCACGGTCTCCTCGTGGTTCATCGCCATGCGCTCGAAGGTCAGCTTGATATCGCGCGCCGATTGCAGCGGGTCGGGGTTGCCGCCCGGCCCTTCCGGATTGACGTAGATCAGGCCCATCTGGATCGCCGCCAGCGGCCCGTCGAGCTCGTGCATGTCCTTGTCGGGGTCGATGCGGGTCTGGACGCCCTCGTTGACCCATTTGTCCTCGCTGCCCCAATAGATGTCGCGCTCGGCCTCGAACACGTCGGCGCGGCCGCCGCCGAAGCCGAACACGGGCCCGCCCATGCTCTCGATCGCGACATTGCCGGCCAGGATGAACAGATCGGCCCAGCTGATATTCTTGCCGTATTTCTGCTTGATCGGCCACAGCAGCCGGCGCGCCTTGTCGAGATTGCCGTTGTCGGGCCAGCTGTCGAGCGGGGCGAAGCGCTGCTGGCCGGAATTGGCGCCGCCGCGCCCGTCGCCGGTGCGATAGGTGCCCGCGGCGTGCCAGGCCATGCGGATGAAGAAGGGACCGTAATGGCCATAATCCGCCGGCCACCAAGGCTGGCTGTCGGTCATCAGCGCGGTGAGATCCTGCTTGAGCGCGTCGTAATCGAGCGCGTTGAAGGCCTCCGCATAGTCGAAGTCGTCGCCCAGCGGATTGGCGGAGCCGTTGGGCGAAAGGATGTCGATCGCCAGCGCATCGGGCCACCAGTCGCGGTTGGTGCGTCCGAGCAGGCTGCGCACGCCGCCATCGTCGTGCGGGAATGGGCAGCCGCCCTCGATCGAACCGGTCTTGGCGTCCATTGTCTCTACTCCTGCTGAAGGGACTCGCGTGAATTACCCGAAACGTCATGGCCCCGAACCATTGATGCGTCCAATCGATTGACTGACTGACTTCGATTGAACGAGCCGATTTATCGGCCAGCCGGTGCCGTCAGGGGGCGAGCAGGCCGGCGGTCTCGATCGCGATCCACAGGCCCAACAGCAGGAACAGCAGCGCCGCGATGGTCCGGACCGCGCGCAGGGATATGGCTTCGACGATGCGATTGCCGAAATAGACGGCGGGGACGTTGGCGAGCATCATCCCCAGCGTCGTACCCGCCGTGACCCCGATCACGCTCCGGAACCGCGCGCCCAGCGCCACGGTGGCGATCTGGGTCTTGTCGCCGATCTCGACGACGAAGAATGCCACCAGCGTCGTGAAAAAGGCGCCGAAGCGGGCCGGCGCGCGGAGGCCGTCGGCGCCGAGCTTGTCGGGCACCAGAGTCCACGCGGCCATGCCAAGGAAACCTGCCGCCACCGCATAGCGGAAGGCCCGGCCTTCGAGCAGACCGGCCAGAGCTTGGCCGAGAAAAGCGGCGATGGCGTGATTGGCCAGCGTCGCCAACAAGATGCCCAGGATGATCGGCAAGGGCTTGCGAAAGCGGGCCGCGAGCAAAATGGCCAGCAGCATCGTCTTGTCGCCGATCTCGGCGAGCGCGACCACCGCGGTGGAGGTCAGGATCGATTGCAACGAAGGTCTCCGGGCCGGGCTGCGCAAGACTGCAATGACGCCGCGCTCCCCGCCCGGCGGGACGGAAGCGAGCGCCATTGGTCTTGCCCGCGGCGAAAAGGAATTCGCCGCCCCTGCGCCATGACCTGTCGGCCAAGCATGTTGACGCCGGGATCCGCCGGAACGGCGGGCTACTCCCCAGATGGACGAAGCCCGACTAGGCCGCCGCTGCGGCACATGCAAGCGCTGGGTCGTTCACCCGCACTGCGCGCGGTGGAGCAGCTTGTGGTCGGCGAGGACCAGCGCCATCATCGCCGCGACCACGGGCGTTCCGCGGATGCCGACGCAGGGGTCGTGGCGGCCCCTGGTGCGGATTTCGGTCGCGTTGCCGGCGCGGTCGATGGTTTCGACCGGGGCGAGGATCGAGCTGGTCGGCTTGAAGGCGACGCGGCACACCACCGGCTGGCCGGTGCTGATCCCGCCCGCGATGCCGCCCGCGTGGTTGGCGAGGAATTGGGGACTGTCCCAGAGGAATTGGGGACTGTCCCTAATTACGCCGGGGCGCATCGCATCGGCATTCTGCTCGCCGGTCAGCCGGGCCGCGCCGAAGCCGTCGCCGATCTCGACGCCCTTGACCGCGTTGATGCCCATCATCGCGCTCGCGAGATCGGCGTCGAGCCTGGCATAGACCGGGGCGCCCCAGCCCGCCGGCACCCCGGTGGCGACGCATTCGACCACCGCGCCAAGGCTTGAGCCGGCCTTGCGGGCGTCGTCGACGCGCTTTCCCCAGCGCCGCGCCGCGGCGGCGTCGGGGCACCAGAACGGGTTGCGGGCGATCTCCTCCGCGTCGAAAGCCGCCGGGTCGATCGCATCGCCGCCGATCTCGGCGACATAGGCGCGGATCGAAACGTCCGGGATCACCAGCCGCGCCACCGCTCCCGCCGCCACGCGCGCAGCGGTCTCGCGCGCGCTCGACCGCCCGCCGCCGCGATAGTCGCGAAACCCGTATTTGGCGTCGTAAGCGTAGTCCGCATGGCCGGGCCGGTAAGTGTTCGCGATCTCCGAATAGTCCTTCGAACGCTGATCGGTGTTCTCGACGATGAGGCTGATCGGAGTGCCGGTCGTGCGCCCTTCGAACACACCCGAGAGGATGCGCACCGCGTCGGCCTCCCGCCGCTGGGTGGTGAACTTCGACTGGCCGGGGCGGCGCGCATCGAGGTAGGGCTGGATGTCGCTCTCGGCCAGCACGAGCCCCGGCGGGCAGCCATCGACCACCGCGCCCAGCGCCGGCCCGTGGCTTTCGCCCCAGGTGGTGAAGCGGAAGACGCGGCCGAAGCTGTTCCAGCTCATCCGCCGGTCACGCTCATGTGGCGGGCGACCGCGGGCGCGGCGCGGGCAATGTCGAAATCGTGGCGCGCGGGCTTGCCCTTCAACAGGCTGCCGAGCGCCCGATCCAACCTCTCCACGTCGTCCATTCGCATGATCTCACGCAGCTCCACCTTCTGTTCGTGGCCGAGGCAGCCATAGACCGTGCCCGTCGCCGAGACCCGGATGCGGTTGCAGCTCGAGCAGAAATTGGCGCTCAGCGGGGCGATGAAGCCGACCCGGGCGCCCGTCTCGACCACATCGCAATAGCGCGACGGGCCCCCGGTGCGGTGAGTCGAGGGGATCAGCGTGTAGCGCGCCTCGAGCGCCGCGCGCGCGGCGGCGAGTGGCAGGTAAGTGTCGGAGCGCGAACCGGAAACCTCGCCCAGCGGCATGGTCTCGATCAGCGACAGGTCGCAGCCGCGCGCGCCGCACCACGCCAGCATGTCCGCGAATTCGCCGTCGTTGACGCCCTTGAGCGCGACCATGTTGATCTTGACCGCCAGCCCGGCCTCCCGCGCCGCGTCGATCCCGGCGAGCACCCGCGCCAGTTCGCCGCCGCGGGTGATCGCGGCGAACTTGCCCGCATCGAGCGTGTCGAGGCTGACGTTGGTCCGCCGCATCCCGGCCGCCGCGAGCTGGCGCGCGAATTTCGGGAGCGCGGCGCCGTTGGTGGTCATGGTCAGCTCGGCGAGGCCCTCGTCTCGCAACCCCCCGAGCGCCTCGGCGAGTTCGCCGATCCCGCGCCGCACCAGCGGCTCGCCGCCGGTCAGGCGGATGCGCTTGACCCCGCGCCTAACGAAATGGCGCCCCAGCTCGGCCAGCTCCTCCAGCGTCAGCAGGTCGCGGCGGGGCAGGAAGGTCATGTCCTCCGCCATGCAATAGCTGCAGCGGAAATTGCAGCGGTCGGTCACCGACAGGCGCACATAGTCGATGCGGCGGCCATGACCGTCGATCAGGCCGGCAATCGGCGCGGAGGCGGTGGGGGCGGTTGCCATGCGCGATGGCTAACCCGCCCGCTCCGTGGCGGCAAGGCGAGCAGTGCTTGCAGGCTTGCAAATATCGCTGCGCCCTCCGATGCCCCGACGCGATGGCGTTGCCCCGAAAGACACCGGTAATCCGCCTGCCCTTCGATGGCGGCCCGTCCGCCCCCGCCTGTCGCGCGCTGGCCGAGGAAATGCCGATCGCCTTCGAATACAACGGCCTCGGCTATGCGGCGATGATGGCGACGCCGCGCGATCTCGCCGATTTCGCCACCGGGTTCACGCTCGCCGAGGGGCTGGCCGGGCGCGCGGAGGAGATCGCCGATATCGCCGAGGCCGAAGTCGCGGGCGGACGGGTGCTGCGGATCGCGCTGCCCGAGGAAAACCTCGCGCCGCTGCGCGAACGGTTGCGGTTGCGGCTGGTCGAGGGGAGCTGCGGATTGTGCGGGCTAGAGAGCATCGAGCAGGTGCTGCGCCCGCTACCCGTGCTGGCCGCCAGGCCGGCGATCGCGGCGGAAGGCGTGGCCCGGGCGCTGGCCTCGCTGGCCGAGCACCAGCCGCTCGGCCGCGCCACCGGGGCGATGCACGCCGCCGCCTTCTGCGGCGCCGACGGCGCGATCCTGGCGGCGCGCGAGGATGTGGGGCGGCACAATGCGCTCGACAAGCTCATCGGGCATCTCGCGCGAGGCGGGAGCGACCCGGCGACAGGCTTCATCCTGCTCTCGGCGCGCTGCTCCTACGAGCTGGTGGAGAAGGCGGTGCGCGCGGGTTGCCCGGCGCTGGTCACCGTCTCGGCCCCGAGCGATCTGGCGGTGGAGCGGGCGCGCGGCGCGGGGCTGACGCTGCTGGCGCTGGCGCGGCCCGACAGCGCGCTGGTGCTGTCCGATCCGCACGGCCTGTTCGCATGAGAACCCGCCGCGCCACCCTGGGCGCGGTTCTGGCCGGCGGGCGAGCCAGCCGCTTCGGCAGCGACAAGGCCGTGGCCAAGGCGGGTGGCCAGGCGCTGCTCGACATCGCGCTGGCGGCGTTGGCACCGCAGTGCGACGCGGTCTGCGTGGTCGGGCGACGGGCCCCCGGCCTGGCCTCGCTCGCCGACTGGCCCGCGCCCGGCATGGGCCCGCTGGGCGGCATCGCGGCGGCGCTGCGCCATGCGGGCGAGAGGGGATTCGCAGAAGTGCTGACGGTGCCCGTGGACGTGCCCGATCTCCCGCCGGACCTTCGCGCCCGGCTTGAACCGGCCCCCGCCTGTCTCGCCGATCTGCCGGTGGCGGGGCTGTGGCCGATCGGCGCGCTGCCCCTGCTGGAAGCGATCGTCACGCGCCCCGGCCGCCATGCGGTGCGCGATTTCGCGACTGCCTGCGAGGCGCGCCTTGTGGCGCTCGGCCACCCGCTCGCCAATATCAACACGCCCGCCGATCTCGCGCTCTGGCGGCAGCGGCGTTAGGGCCGCGCGCCGCATGCCAGCTGCCGTCCGATGATCAAAGACGGGCAGAGGCGTGGAGGGGCACCGCCCTACCCTGGCGCGGAAATCCGGGTGCCAAGCTTGGCACCACACCCCTGCCGCGCCTACAGCCGACCCATGAATCTGCGCCACATCGAGGTCTTCCATGCGGTCTATGTCAACGGCTCGGTGAGCGCGGCGGCGCGGATGCTCAACGTCTCGCAGCCCTCGGTATCGAAGGTGCTGCGCCATGCCGAATCGCTGTTGGGCTTCCCGCTGTTCCATCGCACCGCGGGACGGCTGGTGCCGACCGAGGACGCGCACACCCTGTTCGCCGAGGTGGCCGAGATCCAGGACCGGGTCTACGGTCTGCGCGAGGCGAGCCGCAATCTGAAGCGCGGCAGCGGGGCGTTGCTCAAGATTTCCGCGCTGCCTTCGATCGCGCTCGACGCGCTGCCAAGCACGGTCGCGCAGTTCCTGCGCAGCCACCGCGACGTGAAGTTCGATCTCCAGACGATTCATCACGAGGATTTGCTGCGCAAGCTCTACGAGCGCGAGACCGACCTCGCCATCGCCTATGCGGTGCCGCCGGGCTCGGCCCTCGGGCACCGCCGGCTCGGCGCGGGCGAGCTGGTGGTGCTGTACCGCGAAGCCGACATGCCGGACGCGCCGGTGCGAGTCGATATCGGCGCGCTCGAGGGACGCCCGCTCGTCAGCCTCGCCGCGAGCGGCCCGATCGGTCATCTCTTCACCGCCGAGGCGCAGGGGCGCGGCATCGTGCTCGACGAGGTCGTCTCGGCGCGCACCTTCCACATCGCCACCGCGCTGGTGCGGCAGGGGGTGGGGCTGACCGTGGTCGACAATTTCACCGCGCTCGCCTCGCTCGGCCCGGGTCTCGCGATGCGCCCGCTGGCCAATCCGCTGCGCTTCGACGTCAATGCGATATATCTCCACGACCGCCCGCCGACCGCGCTGGCGACCGATTTCCTCAAGGCGCTGGCGCGCAAGATCGAGGCGATTTCGGCGGGGTGAACCTGGCGAGCATGCTTCGACGAGCTCAGCATGAGCGGGACTTGGTTTGTTTCCCTGTCACCGCTCACCCTGAGCCTGTCGAAGGGTGCCACGGGGCATCAGCCGTATAACGCGCGGCTATGGCGCGGCGCCGCCTCGCTGCTCGCGCCCGCCGCCGCGCCGGATTAGAGACCGGGCGATGATCGAAGCGCCCTTCCTGCTTTATCTCGGCCATTCGACCGATCCGGTCGGGATCAAGACCTCCCGCGGGCTCGCCACCTTCCGCACCCGCGACTGCGTGGGCGAGTTCCGTCACGACGGCTGCCCGCTCACGCTCGGGCTGCCGCGGCGGACGATGGAGGAGGCCGCGGCGCGCGGGGCCCGCACGCTGGTGCTCGGCATCGCCCATCCCGGCGGGGCGATGGCGCCCTCACTGGTCGAGGACGCGCATGCCGCGCTGATGGCCGGAATGAACGTCGCCTCCGGCCTCCACCACCGGCTGCGCGACGTGCCGAGCCTGGTCGCGCTGGCCGAAGCGCGCGGGCTCAGCCTCATCGACGTGCGCGATCCGCCCAAGGATATCCGAGTCGGCACCGGCGAATTCCGCGCCGGACGGCGGCTGCTGACCGTCGGCACCGATTGCTCGGTGGGCAAGATGTATGCCGCGATCGCGCTCGCCGAGGGCCTCGAGGCGCGCGGCCGAGTTTCGGGGTTCGGGGCCGATTTCCGCGCCACCGGGCAGACCGGCATCCTGATCGCCGGAGCGGGCGTCCCGGTCGATGCGGTGGTGGCCGATTTCATCTCCGGCGCGATCGAACAGCTCGCCCCGGCGCGGCAAGACGGCGGGTGGGACGTGATCGAGGGCCAGGGCTCGCTGTTCCATCCCAGCTTCGCCGGGGTCTCGACCGGGCTCCTGCACGGCGCGCAGCCCGAGGCCATCGTGCTGTGCCACGATCCCGCGCGCGTCGAAATGCGCGGGCTGCCCGGGCGCCGCCTCCCCGATCTGGACGACTGCCTGGCGCTGAACCTCCAGGTCGCGCGGCTCACCAGCCCGCGGGTCTATGCCGCCGGGGTGTGCCTCAACACGGCGAGCATGGAGGAAGGCCCGGCGCGCGCGCTGTGCCGGAGCGTCGAGGACATGCTTGGCCTGCCCGCCACCGACCCGCACCGCTTCGGCGTCGAGCCGATCCTTTCGCTGCTATGCACCGCACCCTCGCAGCCCGCCACGATCGCTTCGCGCTGAGCCGCCCGTTCCGCATCTCGCGCGGAGTCAGGACCGCGGCCGATGTGGTGACGGTGACGCTGGGCGAGGACGGCGCGGAAGGGCGCGGCGAAGGCGTGCCCTATCCGCGCTACGGCGAGAGCGTCGAAAGCGTGCTGGCGCAGGTCGAGGCGGCGCGCGGCGCGATCGAGAGCGGCGCGGGGCGCGAGGAGCTGCTCTCGCTGATGGCGCCCGGCGCGGCCCGCAACGCCATCGACTGCGCGCTGTGGGATTTGGAAGCCAGGCTCGCCGGCAGGACCGTCGCGCAGCTGCTCGGCGCGCCGCCTCCCGGCCGGATCGCCACCGCCTTGACGGTGGCGATCGACACGCCCGCGGCGATGGCGCGCGCCGCCGGGGCGATCGCCTCCGCGCCGCTGATCAAGGTCAAGGTCGATGCCGACGACCCCGCCGCCGCGGTGCGCGCGGTGCGCGCCGCGGCCCCCGCCGCCGCGCTGATCGTCGATCCCAACGAAAGCTGGGACGAGGCGCTGCTGCGGAACATGATGCCGGTGCTGGAGGAGTGCCGCGTCGCGGTGCTCGAACAGCCGGTGCCCGCGGGCGAGGACGGCTGGCTCGAAAGCTATCGTAGCCCGGTGCCGATCTGCGCCGACGAGGCGATCCACACCGTCGCCGAGCTGGACGCGGTGGCGGCGCGCTACGACGCGGTCAACGTCAAGCTCGACAAGGCCGGAGGGCTGACCGCCGGGCTCGCGCTTGCCCGTGCCGCCCGCGACAGCGGATTGAAGCTGATGAGCGGGTGCATGGTCTGCTCCTCGCTCGGGATCGCACCCGCGCTCCACGTCGCCCGCCTCTGCGATTGGGCCGATCTTGACGGCCCGTTGTGGCTGGCCGAGGATCGACCCGGCGGGGTGAGCGCCGAGAACGGCTGGCTGCTGCCGTCGATCCAAGGGTTTTGGGGTTGAGGCGGATCGCCCTCGCGCTGGCGATGCTGCTCGCGGGCTGCGCGACGGCTCAGCCTGCCTTTACCCGACAGCGTCATCGTGCCGTCCGGCCCGCCCGCTCAGGCCCGCCGGGCTCGATAAACCCTGCTCCGGCAAAGTTTTTCGCGGCCCCCGATGCCAGAGGGTCATGGCCGCTGGAAAGACAATTGTCATGCTTTGCAACCGCCTGGCCATGCAAGGCAAACCGCCCCATTGGAGCCAGATGACTCCAGATGACATCGCCGCGACCCCCCGGCTGACAGCGCGGCTTGGGCCGGCAAAACCCGAATTGACGCAACAACGCCTTCCGATTGCGCTAGGCGGGCGCCGTTCATGACCCCGGCTACTTCCCTCACTCATCTTGAGCGTCTCGAGGCCGAGGCGATCCACATCATGCGCGAGGTGGCCGCCGAGGCCGGACGTCCGGCGATGCTCTATTCGGTGGGCAAGGACAGCGCGGTGATGCTGCACCTGGCGCGCAAGGCCTTTTTCCCCGCCACGCCGCCCTTTCCGCTGCTCCATGTCGACACCACGTGGAAGTTCCGCGCGATGTACGAATTGCGCGACCGGGCGGCGCGCGCGGCGGGGATGGAACTGATCGTGCACCGCAATCCCGAGGCGCTGGCGCGCGGCATCAACCCCTTCGATCATGGCGCGCTCCATACCGACATGTGGAAGACGCAGGGGCTCAGGCAGGCGCTCGACAAATACGGCTTCGATGCCGCTTTCGGCGGCGCGCGGCGCGACGAGGAGAAGAGCCGCGCCAAGGAGCGCGTGTTCTCCTTCCGCAGCGCCAGCCACGGCTGGGACCCCAAGCGCCAGCGCCCCGAGCTGTGGAACCTCTACAGCGCGAAGCTGAGGCCCGGCGAAAGCATCCGGGTGTTCCCGATCTCGAACTGGACCGAGCTCGACGTGTGGCAATATATTCGGCAGGAAGGGATCGAGATCGTCCCGCTCTATTTCGCGGCGGCGCGCCCGACCGTCGAGCGCGATGGGATGCTGTTGATGATCGACGACGAGCGCTTCCCCCTGCGGGCCGGCGAGGCGCCGGTTACTCGCTCGATCCGCTTCCGCACGCTCGGCTGCTATCCGCTGACCGGCGCGGTGGAGAGCGAGGCGACAACGCTGAACGACGTGATCCGCGAGACGCTGCTGACCACCACCAGCGAGCGCCAGGGCCGCGCGATCGACAGGGACGACGGCGGCGCGGGCATGGAGCGCAAGAAGCAGGAAGGCTATTTCTGATGGCCAGCCGGCTTTTCAAAGCCCCTCCCCTTCAGGGGAGGGGTTGGGGTGGGGGCTGTGTCGCCGCGTTCCCGACATGCCCCACCCCCGTCCCCTCCCCTGAAGGGGAGGGGCGATAATGGCGGCCCAATCCTACACCCCCGCCGCGCTGATCGGCGAGGACATCGAGGCCTATCTCGAAACCCACCGCACCAAGACCATGCTGCGCTTCATCACTTGCGGCAGCGTGGACGACGGCAAGTCCACGCTGATCGGGCGGCTGCTCTACGACAGCCGCGCGATCTTCGCCGACCAGCTCGCGGCGCTCGAAAGCGACAGCCGGCGGATCGGCACGCAGGGGCAGGAGATCGACTTCGCGCTGCTGGTCGACGGGCTCGCCGCCGAGCGCGAGCAGGGCATCACCATCGACGTCGCCTATCGCTTCTTTTCGACCGAGCGGCGCAAATTCATCGTCGCCGACTGCCCTGGGCACGAGCAATACACCCGCAACATGGTCACCGGCGCCAGTACCGCCGAGCTCGCGGTCATTCTGGTCGATGCGCGCAAGGGCGTGCTGATGCAGACGCGGCGGCATAGCTACCTCTGCCACCTGCTCGGCATCCGCCACATCGTGCTGGCGGTGAACAAGATGGACCTCGTCGGCTACGACCAGGCGGCCTATGATGCGATCGTCGAGGATTTCCGGCACTTCGCCGCCTCGATCGGAATCGCCGGATTCACCGCCATGCCGATCTCGGGCTTCCGCGGCGACAACATCGTTGCGCGCTCGCGCGAGACGCCGTGGTATCGCGGCCCCAGCCTGATCGCGCATCTCGAGGCCGTCGAGAGCACCGCGGACGAAGCGGCCAGGCCGCTGCGCATGCCGGTGCAATGGGTCAATCGTCCCAACCTCGACTTCCGCGGCTTCGCCGGACTGATCGCGGCTGGCACGGTGGCGGTGGGGGACGCGGTGCGGATCCTGCCTGGCGGGCGGACCAGCAAGGTGCGCGAGGTCGTGGCCTTCGACGGCCCGCTCGAACGCGCCGCCGCCGGCCAGGCGGTCACGCTCACGCTCGCCGACGAGATCGATTGTTCGCGCGGCGACGTGATCGCCGCCGCCGCCGATCCGCCGCAGGTGGCCGACCAGTTCGAGGCGACGATCGTGTGGCTGGGGGACGAGGAACTGCGGCCCGGGCGCGGCTATTGGCTCAAGCTGGCAACGCAGACCGTCACCGCGACCGTCCAGCACCCCAAGTATCGGATCGACGTCAACACGCTCGATCATCTCGCGGCCAAGACGCTCGCGCTCAACGAGATCGGCGTCGCAGAAGTCTTCGCCGACAAGCCGCTGGTGTTCGAGCCCTATGCCCGGAACAAGCCGCTCGGCGGCTTCATTCTGATCGACAAGGAATCGAACGCCACCGTCGCGGCGGGGATGCTGCATTTCAGCCTGCGCCGCAGCCAGAACGTCCACTGGCAGCCTAGCGACATCACCCGCGCCGATCACGCGGCGATGAAGAACCAGACGCCGCGCGTGCTGTGGTTCACCGGCCTCTCGGGCTCGGGCAAATCGACCATCGCCAACGCGGTCGAAAAGCGGCTGGCGCTGATGAATCGCCATACCTTCCTGCTCGACGGCGACAATGTCCGCCACGGCCTCAACAAGGATCTGGGCTTCACCGAGGCCGACCGGATCGAGAATATCCGCCGCGTGGGCGAGGTCGCCAAGCTGATGACCGATGCCGGGCTCATCGTGCTCACCGCCTTCATCAGCCCGTTCCGCGCCGAGCGGCAGATGGTGCGCGAGATGATGGCGGGATGCGAGTTCGTCGAGATCCATGTCGATACGCCGCTGGAAGTGGCCGAGGCGCGCGACGCGAAGGGGCTGTACCGCAAGGCGCGCGCCGGCCAGCTCAGCAATTTCACCGGCATCGACAGCCCCTATGAACCGCCCGAGAATCCCGACATCGTGGTCAACACAGTCGAGATGAGCGTCGAGGAAGCCGCCGAGCACATCGTCCGCCACATCCTGCCGCTCAAATGAACGATTCGGAACTCGCCGCCCACCTCGCCGAGAACGCGGGCCGCATCCTGATGCAGGTGCGCGCCAGCGGGCGCCATCGCGGCAGGGAACTGGGTCGCGCCGGCGATGCCGAAGCGAACGCGGTGCTGGTCAAGGCGCTGCGCGAGCTGCGGCCCGCGGATGGGCTGCTGTCCGAGGAAGAACGCGACAGCGCCGCACGCCTGGCGAAAAGCCGGGTGTGGATCGTCGACCCGCTCGACGGCACCCGCGAATACGCCGAGGGGCGCGACGACTGGGCGGTGCATGTCGGGCTTGCGATCGACGGCGCCGCCCGCGTGGGCGCGGTGGCGCTGCCCGCGCTCGGGCTATTGTTGCGTAGCGACCGCCCGGTCCAACGCCGACCGGCGCCGGAACGGCCGCGCATGGTAATCAGCCGCACGCGTCCGCCCGCCGAAGCGTCGAGCGTGGCCGAGGCGCTGGGCGCGGAGCTGGCGCCGATGGGCAGCGCCGGCGCCAAGGCGATGGCGGTGGTGCGCGGCGAGGCCGAGATCTACCTTCACTCGGGCGGCCAGCATCAGTGGGACAGCTGCGCCCCGGTCGCGGTGGCGCAGGCGCACGGTTTTCACTGCTCGCGCCTGGATGGCTCGCCGCTGGTCTACAACGCGCACGCGACCGCAATGCCCGATCTGATGATCTGCCGGACCGAGTGGGCGGCGGGGATCGTGGAGCTGCTTCGCCGCCAGGCACGGCAAAAACCCCGCTGAATCAGCGGGGTGTCTCGTGGTCCTCGATGAAGGTGGTTGCGGGGGTTGGATTTGAACCAACGACCTTCAGGTTATGAGCCTGACGAGCTACCGGACTGCTCCACCCCGCGTTACCAGTTTTGGCCTCAGGCGCCGGCGCCGGCGTCCGCCGGCTTGGCTATCCTCGCGGCCTGGCGGCCGCTGCGGGCGACCGGTCGGCCTTGCGGCCCTGCGGGCCGAAAGCTCAACTTGAATGTTGGTCTCGAGAAACGAAACCGAAAGGCTTCGCAAGGCCGACCGGCCGTCGCGCCCGATGGCGCGGCAGCCGCCGGCGCCTGAGGCCAACCGACAAAGTGAATGGGTTTTCCCGCCCCGCCGGCTGCAATGCCTGGCGACGACCTACTCTTCCAACGCTTGAGCGTTAGTACCATCGGCGCTGTCCGGTTTCACGGCCGAGTTCGAGATGGGATCGGGTGGGTCACGGACGCTATAGCCACCAAGCAATGGAGCCAGCGGAGGGGTTTAAATCGATGCACTTGCCACTCTTATCGAGCGGCGGGGCGTATCTGGCCGAAGTTCCTCCAGCCAACGCCAGCACAAGGCTGTCGTTGACGGTGCAGATCCTCAAGCATGATCAGAACTATTAGGACCGGTTAGCTCCACGCATTACTGCGCTTCCACACCCGGCCTATCAACGTCGTGGTCTACGACGGTTCGAAGATACCTTATCTTAAGGGAGGCTTCCCGCTTAGATGCTTTCAGCGGTTATCCCGTCCATACATAGCTACCCTGCGGCACCCTTGGCAGGATGACAGGTACACCAGAGGTATGTTCACCCCGGTCCTCTCGTACTAGGGGCAACTCCTTTCAAGTATCGACGCCCACGGCAGATAGGGACCAAACTGTCTCGCGACGTTCTGAACCCAGCTCACGTACCACTTTAATTGGCGAACAGCCAAACCCTTGGGACCTGCTCCAGCCCCAGG
>JAIETR010000021.1 GCA_019745075.1 Qipengyuania sp. | reverse complement strand
CAGCGGCCTCAGGCGCATGCGCCAGCAGCCAATCGGCCGCCTTGCTCGCCTGACTTGCGGCCCGAACGATGGCGCGGTTGTCCTCGCGCAGGACCTGCAGCCACGAGCCGATATAGTCGGCGTGGCGGACGGTGGGCACGATGCCGAGTGAAGCGCAGCAGAAGGCCGCGTTCATTTCGGCGACCAATTCCTCGAACGCGTATTTCTTGGTGCCGAAGCCGCCGGTCAGGTCGCGGCCCACTCGGCTCGAGTGACCAGTCGCGTGTCCGAGTTCATGCAGGGCCGTGCGGTGCCAGTTGATCGGCTCGAAATAGGCTTGTGGCGGAGGGACCTGCACATAGTCGAGCGCAGGCACGTAGAACGCCCGATCACCGGCGATGCGAAAGTCTATGCCTGAGGCGCGGATCAGCGCTTCGACCTGTGGTTCGATCATCTCCTGCGGCGGCGGGGGCGCATTGACCGTGACGTCCTCCGGCAGGCCCTCGCACTGGGCTGCGTTGAAGACGGTGAAGCGCTTGAGGAACGGGATCGCCTGCGCGTCCTCACCGCTCTCGCGGGCGCGGCGCTTCTCGCCTTCTGGCGTGAAGCGGTCCGCATATACGACGGTCGTACCGCGCGCGCCCTTGCGGACATTGCCGCCGAGCGAGAGTGCTTGACGGAAGGTGAGCCAGCTTTGACCCGGAAAGCCGTGTTCGACCACTGCGCCCCAAAGGATCAGGATGTTGATGCCCGAATAGTGCCGGCCGGTGGAAGCGTTTTTCGGCATGGCAAGCGGGGCCTTCGCGGCCGTCGTTCCCCACGGTTGGACCCAAGGCACGCGACCGGCCTCCAACTCGGCGACGATCTTGTCAGTGATCTCGTCGTAAAGGCTGGCACGGTCTTGGCCTGGGCGTGGCGAAGCAGTTCGTCTGGACATCTCAGATCTCCGCGACGGGCGCCGGAAGCCTCTCTCCCAGCCCTAAACCCGTCACGGCAATCCGGTCCGCACTCTCACTCTCAGGGGGCGTTGCGGGGTCTCCCCGCAGAAGGGGTCGGCAGAGACCTTGGGCTCGGCCGCAGGGGAAGGCCTTCCCCCCTCGTAGGATAATGAAATGTTTATCGTGTTCAGAGGTCAGCCGTTAAGCAAACTGCGATTACCATCAGCGTTGGCGAAGTGTGTTCCTGGGTGACCCGTCGTTGCTGCGCTTTCAGAACGAAATTCTACGGATGATCGCGAACGGTGAGCCGCTCTTCGACACGATGCGGCAACTTTGCTTGCGGGTCGAAAAGACATGGCCCGGTGTGCTCTGTTCGGTGTTCGCCATCGATCGAACCGGCGTCATGCGACCGTTAGCGGCACCGAGCTTCCCGGAAGCCTATAGCCAGGCGCATGACGGGGTTGCGATCGGGCCCGACACCGATGCACCCGGGCGAGCCGCGTCTTCGCGCAAGCCAGTGCTCCTGGAGGAACTCGCGTCCGACCCTCGCGCCTCCCCTAGTGCGGCGATCATTCATGGACTTGGCGTATCGGCGTGTTGGTCACTGCCTGTGCTTGGGGCAGCGGGCGATACTCTAGCGGTGATGAACCTCTATTTTCACGGCGCGCGTCAGGTCGCGGATGTCGAGCGAGAGGTGGCTGAAGCCTGCGTGGAGCTCTGCGAGACAGCCTTCCGCAGACACGAGAGTACGCTCGATCGGGATCGTCGAGCGAATGTCGATGCACTGACCGGTCTGGCCAACAGGGCAGCCTATAACGGCGCGATGGCCCAGCTTCGCTGCGACGATGTCGGGTCGTGGGCACTGTTCATCATCGACCTCGACAACCTCAAGATCGTCAACGACACGTTCGGGCATCTGGCGGGTGACGCTCTGATCCGTGCCGCGTCGGCGCGTATCGCTCGCGCGATGGCGCCGGACGTCACCTATCGGATAGGAGGCGACGAATTCGCGGTCATCCTCCAACAGCCGGCAAATGTCGCCGACCTGAATGCTGCGGCCGAACGCGTATTCGACGAGCTTGAGGTGGCGGCGGACTGCGACGGACACACCGTCGTACCTCGCGCGACCATCGGCGGCGCGACATTGAGCAAGACCGAACGCACGGCGACGAGCGTCGGAGAAGCGGCCGATTTTGCGCTCTACCATGCGAAGGAGACAGGCCGTGGCGGCTTCGTTCGCTACTGGCCTGGCATCGGCTCGCGGATTACGAGCCGGCGCGCCGCGATCCGTGATGTCTCGGAAGCCTTGGCCGAAAATCGTATCGAGGCGCACTACCAGCCGATCCTGAGGCTGGACACCGGCCTCATCGTGGGGCTCGAAGCCCTGTGCCGACTGCGATCGCGAAGCGGCGATCTTCTTCCTGCCGGCTCTTTCCACGAAGCAACGACTGACGCTCATGTCGCCTCCGAGTTGACGGCCCGCATGATGGCGATCGTCGCTGACGACATAGGTCATTGGCAAAACGCGGGATTGCTCGTCGAACAGGTCAGCCTGAACGTGTCGACAGCGGATTTCTACACAGGCAGCCTCGCCAAGAAGGTCTCCGAGACCTTCTCCAAAGCCGGCATCGGGCTGAACAAGATCGTGTTGGAGATAAGCGAGGACGTCTATCTCGGGCGGAATGATCGCGTCGTAGCGCGGGAGATCGAGGTGTTGCGTGCGGCCGGGGTGCGCGTCGCCCTCGACGACTTCGGCACGGGCTACGCCTCGCTGACGCATCTGGTGAATGTGCCGGTCGATATCATCAAGATCGACCGGGCATTCGTCGCCCGGCTATGGCCTGACGATCCGAGCACCATCATCGTGGAAGGGTTAATCGAGATCGCCCGCCGTCTCGGCGTCGCAGTGGTCGCAGTCGGCATCGAGACCGAGGTTCAGGCGAGTCAGCTTTGGGCGATGGGCTGTGGGCTTGGTCAGGGCTACGCATTCGCATACCCCGCCGATCGCGATGCGACGGGCACGTTGCTCTACCGGCATGCAGCGTCCGGCGCCGGAACGTCTCCTCTCTATGCCGATCGACCATTGTCTCGTCCGAATGGGCGCGTTTCGAAGCGCCGTACTTCGGTGGCGTAAGAGGCGCGCCAGAAACACTTATTCCCGCGGAAGCGTAACTCCTGAAAAGAGGGTTGCGGCGAGCTCTCGCCGTCTTGGTCGATCGAAACGACACGACTCTTGCAATGCCGCCTCCAGCGTGCAAATTTGCACGATCAATGCAGGAGCGCACGATGCCCGATGATGTTGCCCCACCCCTTCGCTACTTCAAGACCGGAGATTCCGTTCACGTAAGGGCTCAGCAGGTCTGGCTGATCCTGGTGTCTACAGTCATGTCGTCCGCGCGCAATCCGCGTCGCCCGACCGTCATCACCTACGGCGATCTTGCCGAGGCCATGGGGATGGATCGCCGGGCCGGTATCACGCTCAACCGGCAACTTGGAGTGGTCGGCGACATTTGTGTGGCCAATGACCTGCCGGCGCTGAACTGCATCGTCATCAATGACCGGCTCAACGCACCCGGAGATCATGTCGTCACGCGCCGGGGGCGGACGTGGCAGCAGGAACAAGCAGACGCCATGACGACTGACTGGTTTGCTGTAAGGGTGCCGACCACCGGGACGCTGCGTAAAATCCGCTCGGCGGCAGTGGCGGAATAGCGAATGAAGCTCTTCGCCACGAGAGTATGGGGTTTTGGCTTCGCGCGGCTGCCTCTTGCGACCTTCGGCGTCAAAGGCAATCTCGGGCGGCTGCTGACCCTGGCAAAGCGCGGCGACCGGCTGGTGTTCGTGGGAACACAGACGGAGCGGACCGCACCGGAGCATCAGGGCCGCATCCTGGGGATGGCTGAGATAGGATTCGAGCCCTTGCGCACGCTCGATCTCGTCGAGCGCGAGGCGCTCGATCCGAGGGACTTCGACGCTGCCGGCAACTTCAAGTTTCCGCATGCCGTCGCGACCACTCGCGTCTGGCAGTTCGAACCCGCGCCAGTCTTGACCCAGCTGTTGTCTCGACAACTGACGATGGTTGCAACCGCAGGCGTGGAGGAGATCGACGATCCAGCCGATGTCGCCGCTGTCCTCGCACTGAACGCCGTTGAGATCGATTTGCCCCCGCTGCCGGTTCTCGCACGGATGCGGCGCCTGAATGACGCGCTTAGGAACACCACCGGTCCGCGCCCCACCGATGCCAGCTATAACGTCGATCGCTCAGGCACGGACGGCGAGGCCTGGGCTTATGCATTGCAGTTTGGCAGCCGCAACGTTTGGAAGATCGGGTGGGCCGACGACATCGACGAACGCTGCGCCGCCGTAAATCAGCACATTCCCATTGAACTCGGCGGACTGGAGCAATGGACTGTGAAATTCCGACAGCGGATGAAGAACCGCGAAGCCGCCTACAAGATGGAGCAACGCGTCCTCACGTTGCTGGATGCGAAGCGCAAGGGCTTTGAGCGCGTGCATTGCGCCCAAGCCGATTTGCAATCGGTTTGGGCTCGCGCCTTTCTCGACATCGTCCAGGAGGACTGATGGATCTGTCCTACTGGATGCGGCAACGCACCGACATCATCCGGCTGTTCTATGACAAAGGCCGCGTGCCCTTCGAGCAGTTGAAGCGGGATATCGAGGAAGAGGTCCGGCCATGGGAGCCACCTTACTTCAATCCGGAAACCGACGACCCGGAGCCACCGTTCCTCGCCGAATGGATGCAGGCGGACCAAACTCGCGAACTGGTCGGGATGGTCGCGGTATCGCTGCTCGTCGATACGTTGAGCCTCTACTTCGCCGAGCTTGAGCGCGAGATCGGCATCGCCTTTGTTGACCCGAAAGAACGTGTAGCCTTGTTCAAACTAGGGAAGGTCGAGGCCTATCGCCAGATCATCGAGCATGTGATGGGCGAGACGTTCAGCATGTGCCCCGTCAGGTTCGACGTCATCGAACAGGTGATCCTGGCCCGTAACGACTTCGCCCATGGCCAGGATTTCGTCTCGTTCCAAACCACGCACAATGAACGAACGGTCGAGAAGCATCCGAACCCGTTCTTCACGAATCCCGCAGAGCCTGTCGACGAGGAGGACCTGGGGGGATGGCGACGCCTCACGATCGAAGTCAGTCGGGAAAAGCTGATGGCGGCCATCGACGAGGTGGAGAAGTTGGCTGACTGGGTGCATCGGAACGACGAAGCCGTATGGGAGTGGCGAGCTCGGACGGTGGCCGCGAAGGCCAGAGATTGACGACTCAGTGCCAAGTCTGCGCTCAACGAAAGTCTCTCGTCCTCACCTTGATCGTGTCCAGATGGAGGTCTGGGATGAAAATGTCGCGCGGCCGAACGGTCCGGGGCGGCAAGCCACGTGGATCGGGCGTCGGCGAGCCATGGTGAAACTCGTCGCCGCGACCATGCGGTAACGGGAAGGCGGTCTCTCGATCGCCGACGCTCGCCAGATCGGCGGAGAGGTCCGTGAGCCGCTGGGCGACGAGATGGACCACTTCACCCTCGCGCTGAACGCGACCGCGCACCGCGATCATACCCGCGGACAGGATCGTGCGACGGTTCTGCTCGAAGACCTTTGGCCAGATCACGAGGTTCGCAATGCCGCTTTCGTCTTCTAGCGTTATGAACATGACGCCCTTAGCAGACCCTGGCCGCTGTCGGACCAGCACGATGCCGGCCGCTTCGAGCCACCGGCCGTCACGCGCCTCCATAGCTTCGAGGCAGGTGACCATTCGGCGTCGCCGCAGGTCGTGCCTTAGGAAGGATACAGGGTGATCCCGTAGAGAGAGGCTGACGTGGCGGTAGTCTTCGACGACGTCGCCACCGGCCGTCATGGGTCGGAGGACGATGGCCGGTTCGGCAATCTCGGGCACGATTTCCGTTTCGCGGGCCGAGGCCGCAGCAAAGAGCGGCAATGGCTCATCCCGAAGGGCTTTGATCGCCCAGAGCGCTTCCCGACGAGCAAGACCAAAGGGCGGCCGGAAACCGTCTGCCTCAGCGATGTGCGTCAACGCGCCCACGGGCACGCCAGCTCGGCGCCAGAGATCGTCCACCGACATGAAGGGATGTCCCGCCCGGGCAGCGACGATCGCTGCGCCATGGGCGTTCGCCAGACCCTTGACCATGCGCAGACCGAGCCGAACAGCAAATCGGCCGTCATCATCGATCGGCTCGAGCGTGCAGTCCCAACGGGACGCATTGGCGCACACCGGTCGCACCTCGATGCCATGATCTCGCGCATCACGCACGATCTGGGCCGGCGCGTAGAACCCCATGGGCTGGCTGTTCAGGAGCGCTGCGCAGAAAACGTCGGGGTGCCAGCACTTCAGCCAGGCCGACGCGTAGGCGATAAGCGCAAAAGAGGCTGCGTGGCTTTCCGGAAAGCCGTAAGAGCCGAAGCCTTCGAGTTGCTTGAAGGTCTGCTCGGCGAAGGCAGCGTCGTAGCCATTGGCCACCATGCCGGCGATCAGCTTGTCCCGGAAATGCGATACACCCCCGGTGAACTTGAAGGTCGCCATCGACTTGCGCAGCATGTCGGCTTCCCCGGGCGTGAACCCGGCGCATTCGATTGCGACGCGCATCGCCTGCTCCTGGAACAGGGGAACGCCGAGGGTCTTTCCCAGGACCTTTTCGAGCTCCGGCTTCGGATAGTGGACAGGCTCTAGCCCCTCCCGGCGCCGAAGATAGGGGTGAACCATGTCGCCTTGGATCGGCCCAGGCCGGACGATGGCGACCTGAACGACGAGGTCATAATAGGTACGCGGTTTCAAGCGCGGCAGCATGGACATCTGCGCGCGGCTTTCGATCTGGAAGGTGCCGAGCGTATCGGCCTTCCGGATCATCGCATAGGTGCGAGGATCCTCCGCCGGGATGGTCGCCAGATCGAGGTTTACGCCCTTGTGCTCGGCGAGCAGATCGAGGCCCTTCTTCATGCAGGTCAACATGCCGAGCGCCAGGACGTCGACCTTCATGAACTTGAGAGCGTCGATATCGTCCTTGTCCCATTCGATGACCTGGCGATCGACCATCGACGCGGGCTCGATCGGCACGAGATCGTCGAGGCGGTCATGGGTGAGCACGAAGCCGCCAGGGTGCTGGCTGAGATGGCGGGGAGCGCCCATCAGCTGCCGGGCAAGGTCGAGCGTCATCCGAAGGCGCCGATCGGCGAGGTTGAGGTTCAACTCCTCGACGTGACGCTTCTCGACGCCTTCTTCCGACCAAGCCCAGACCTGCGACGACAGAGTGCCGATCAGGTCTTCGGGCAGGCCGAGCGCCTTGCCGACGTCCCTCAGCGCGCCCTTGGTGCGATACCGGATGACGGTCGAGCACAACGCTGCATGCTCTCGGCCATAGGTCTCGAACACCCACTGCATGACGATCTCGCGCCTCTCATGCTCGAAATCGACGTCGATGTCGGGCGGCTCGCGCCGTTCCTCGGAGATGAATCTCTCGAACAGCAGGTCGTTGCGGCCCGGATCGATCGAGGTGATGCCAAGAACGTAACAGACGGCGGAGTTGGCGGCCGATCCGCGACCCTGACACAGAATGTCCTTTGACCGCGCGAAGCGAACGATGGAGTTCACGGTGAGGAAATAAGGCGCGTATTCCAGTTTCTCGATCAACCGCAACTCATGCTGGAGGGCGGCGGTCACGCTTTCGGGTACGCCCTCGGGATACCGTTCAGCGGCCCCCTCCCAGGTGAGCTTTGACAATGTCTGCTGGGGCGTAAGCGCGGGATCGTCTCGCTCTTCCGGATACTGGTATGCAAGTTCGTCGAGGCTGAAGCGGCAGCGGTCCGCGATCTGCAGCGTCCGGGCAAGGGCCTCGGGATAGCGGTTGAACAGACGATGCATTTCGTCCGGCGGCTTGATGTAGCGATCGGCATGTCGCTCTCGCCGATCGCCAAGCGTATCGATCGTGACGTTGTGACGGATGCACGTGACCACGTCCTGCAGGATCCGCCGGGCCGGCTCGTGGAAGAGGACGTCGTTCGTCACCACGGTGGGCACGCGCATCTGTGTGGCCATGTTCGAAAGCTCATGCAGTCGGAGCTGATCGTTTGGCCGGCGGCGCAAGGTGAGCGCGAGATAGACTCTGTCGCCGAAAGCGTCCCGCAATCGCCGCAGCCGGAACGCGCACTCGTCATCCGCCAAGTCGGGTACGAGCGTGACGATCAGGCCTTCGCCATACGCGACGAGATCAGGCCATTCGAGGACGCACCGGGCCTTGCCCCCTCGCTTTTTGCCGAGGGACAGAAGACGGCAGAGGCGCGAATAAGCGGGTCGATCCGTCGGATAGACCAGCACGGATGTCCCGTCAGCGAGGTCGAGCCGGCAACCGACAATCAGGCGAACGCCGGTCGTCTTGGCCGCTTCATGAGCACGGACGACGCCGGCGAGCGAATTCCGATCGACGATGGCGACGGCCTCGATCCCAGCCAAGGCCGCTTGCGCAAACAGTTCCTCGCAGGAGGACGCGCCGCGCAGGAAGCTGAAGTGTGAGGTGACCTGCAGTTCGACGTAGCGAGGTGAGCTCATCCGAAGACCCCGTGGATGAACCAGCGGTGCGACCCCGTCGCCGTGTCTTCGCCGTCACCGGCACGATAAAGCCAGTAGCGTTCGCCGGCGTCGTCCTCGACCCGAAAATAGTCTCGGACGGCGACCAATTCGGCGTCGCGTTTCCACCACTCTCCGAACACGCGCTCCGGTCCATCACCCCGGCGGAGTCGGCGACGCACGCCGCGCCAGGTGAATGAAACGGGCGGATGATCAGGCAAGAGCGCTACAGTCTCGACCTGCTCCGGATGGGCCAGCAGACGCGAGGGCCGCGGCCAATGGCCGGGCCATGCTGCGCCCGTATCGGCGGCCATCGCCGGAATGCGGCCAACGGAGCGTTCCGGAACGTCGCTCGCAACCGGCGCCAGCCGATAGAGCGCCTGCTCACCCACCCGGTTCATAAGCGTATCGATCAGGTCCGAGACGTCCGGCACACTCTCCTCGATCAACGAACTGACGGTCTGCCGACGCTCGATCGGCTCAGCGACGCTGGCCGCAAGCGTCATCACCTCGATTCCGAAGCCGGGCTCGATCGTCTCAATCTTGTCGCATAGGAGGCGCGTCAGGCGCTTTGCATCCCGGACCGGCGTTGCCATTCCAACCCGGACCGCCTGTGAGCGACTGTCGACACGGTGGCAGATAAGGTCGAGGCGTCGTGCGCCGAGACCCGCTGCCTCGAGGCGGTCGCAGAGCTGATCGACGAGCTTGGCGATGTAGCGGGCGATGGTCTCCGCCGCGCCAATCGGTTCCGCGAACGACCTGCGCACTTCGATCAGGTCGGCGGGTCGAATCGGATCGATCGGCTCTGACAGATCGCCAAGCGCCTGATCGATACGGCGGCCGATCGCTGGACCGAAGCGCAGGGTGAGCGGCGCGCGCGGCTGCGCGAGGATATCTCCGATGGTTTCAAAGCCAAGCGTCCGCAGCGCCGCGACTATCGAAGCGTCGATGCGCAGCGCGGCCAGCGGAAGCGGTTCCAACAGCGATGCATCATGACGTTCAGGAGCGATTATCGTCGCGCGGGCTGCAAACCGGGCCAAGGCGTGGGCCGCGCCCCAGCTGTCGGCGATCGCACCGCGAGCGGCGATACCGGACATGGCCAGCCTACCGATCAGGCCCTCCAGCATGACAGCTTCGCCGCCGTGAAGGTGATCGGCTCCGGTCGAGTCGATGATGATCCCGTCTGGAGGATCAGGGGCCACGACAGGCGCGTAGCGCAGGAGCCAGGTGGCGAGCCGATCAAGTGCCTCCACATCGGCTGCCGGCTCGGCATCTTGCACGATGAGGTCTGGCACCAGGACCTGAGCCTTGGTCACAGGCATGCCGGGGCGAAGGCCGGCGGCCACGGCAGCAGCATTCGCCGCCAGCACCACCCGCCTGTTTCCTTCCCGGCCAATCAGGACGAGCGGCGCCTCAGCCGGAGGCGCCGCGTCGCCAGCCTTCCGCCGAAGCCGGTCGGTGGACCAGCTCGGCAGGAAGAGCGAGACGACCCGTGTCATCGCACGCCTCCAACTCGAAATCTGCACTCTCGCCCGCGCGTGCGCGGATCAGTTCGACCAGCCAGCGGGCACGCCCTACGCCCGGAACAGGCAGAGGTGTCGATGGCACCATAGACACGCGCCAGCGTGTCATCGCGGCGGTGGGTTGGCCGAAATCAGTGGCTTCGGTCTGTCGTCGCCAACGCCGCAGCGCGATACCGATCGATCCGCTGCCCTCGGCTGCCAACTGCAGGCGGCGCGAGGCTGTCATGGAAAGCCGGGCCACCTCACCGAGAACCGCCCCTAGACCACCATGGCGCAACCCTTCCTCCATGCAGGCCAGCACGGTCTTGTCATCGCCGGCTTCGAGATAGATTACGCGATCGGACGCAAGACCTGCCTGGGCGATCGCCGGCGCGAACAGGTCCGGACGGGTGATACACCAGAGGATCTTGCCCTTGGTTCGAGCCGCGACGCCCGCGCTGAACAAGGCTGCTGCAGCACCATCGACCGCGCCATTCCCACCGCCTGCAATCTCATGCAGCGCGCCAAGCGCCAACCCGCCACCGGGGAGTCGTGAGTCGACGTCGGCAATCCCAAACGGGAGAACCGATTTGGCGCGCCGACTCCGGCCTTCGATCTTCTCGATCTGCGCGCGCAAAGACTCTATGGCGGGTTCGGGCCGCACGCTTCCAGTTGACCTCCGGATAAGGGTTCGTCATCATGTTCTCTATTTGTTCTATCTTGCGCGTGTGAGAGTCAAGCCGGTTTTCTGGACAGGAAGAGTTTTAGCCAATCTTGAAAGAGGACGCGCGTAGCCGGTCCGGTGAAAAAGACGTGGACCGCTACGGCGGCGAGATATCCGCCGGTCCTAGATAGGCGATGTCGATCTTGCTGACATCCGTGGCTACCACAGCCCGGAGCAAACCGATCCGGTCTGGATTAAGCGCAGCCTGGAGGGTGCCAAGCGGCGCGGCGTCGGCAGAAAGTACGCGGGGTTGCCCGCCCCAGTAATGAACTTGGACCGGTGTGCCCGGAGGCGGCGGCGCTCCAAGCCAGTTAACCGACGCCCAATAACGCCGATCAGCCCAGGTGCGGTTGTCAGCGGGCATGAAGCTGTTTGTGAACTCCGTCCAGATCGCCTTCGTCTCTGCGGTAGGCCAGTCGGGCAGAGCGCTCCAGGCGGCGACGGCGTCCGAATTGAGCCATTCCCGCAGCTCCTGTCCCGTCGTGAAGGTCGCTGCGGTGTCGGTGACTGCCTTGATCGCGGCAAGCCGCGAGTTGAAGCCGGCTTGGATCAGGATCGAGGCTGACCGATTGAGCGTGCCGGTCTCCACCGCAGGAACTGCTGCGCCAAGTTCGTGATCCTCCAGTAGAAGATCGAAAACGCCGACCGTGTCACCGTTGGCGGCCGCCCGAACGCGGATCGCCTCCATCGCCCAAGGCAGGCGATAGACGAGGCCGCCCTCTACAAATTGCAGGGTCTCAGAGGCCTGCGCTGCGCCCAGCGCCGCGAGCGGTTGGCCAAGCAGCCATGCGCGCAGGATGTCGCGCCAGTTCGCCGGCAGGGGATCGGGGGTGAAGGGATAGAAGGCGAAAACCCGTTCGGCGAGGCCGGCGATCGCAGTGATCGCCCCCTCGGTGTCTCCTTCGAGGATCGCGCCATTAGCTTGGATCAGGAGAAGATTGGCGTCGGCGGCGATGACATCGAGCGCATGGCCTGTCGTCAGCCCAACCCCCGCGAGGAAGTAGCCGCGTCGTCCGGCGGCCGTCGACTGACTCCAAATGAGTCGGCTGCGGGACACGAGGCCGGCCTTCAGCACCTGTCGAACCTGCAGGTCCTGGCGCTGCAGACGGCGGTGCCACAGTGAGGATTGGAGGATGTCGTCGAGGGCCGTCTCGATGCCCTCATCGGGAATGTCGTTTTCCCCGATGAGGCTCAAGATCGCCGTATCGAGCGTTGCGACATGTCGTTCCCAATCGGCGAGCGCGCGTTCGCGTTCTTCGGGCTTCTCGTTTGCGACTTCCGGGAAAGTCCAGGCGGCCGCGTTGTTGACGACGTACTCGACCAGCTGATTGAGGTCGCCGCCGATGCGCGAGCGCATTCGCGTCAACAGCATCGCGACAAGCCGCACGAGGCCGCTTTCCATCTCGCGCGCGCCGAGGTCGGTGATGAGGGCTTCCCAGTTGCGCCGCTTCTTGGCGATCTCGTCGAACATGGGGAAGAGAACGATGCCCTCGACATCGACATAAGCGCGGCCCGCGCGGCCGATGACGTTCTTGAACTCGCTGATCTCAATGCGCTCGCCAGCCCGGTGAAGGGAATACATGACGACGGCGGTGGCGGAGAGGTTGAGGCCCTGCGCCAAGGTCGGAGATGAGATCGTGACCTTGAGAACATTCTCGCGTAGCAGGCGCTCGACCTCCTTTCGATAGGCGGTGGGGAGTGCGCCATGGTGAAGGGCGACACCGAGGCGAAGGCATTTCAGGATTGCGCTATCGGCGCCCAGCCATTCCTCACCAAGCGCAATCGCCGTGTTCAGAAGGTTCGGGTCGGCCTCGAGCAAAGAGCGCAGGGCGCCGCGCTCATGCAAATCGACGATGACGTCCGCAAACGGCTCGACGCTGCGCCGCTCGGGGCAGAAGATCAGGACCGTCTGACCATCATCGACTAGCCGCCAGGCCGTCGCAAGGCAGAGTTCGCGCTGGTCGTCGGGAAAGAGACGGGTGCGCCGGCGCTTCGGCGGAATCCAGTTGGGTGGGGCCGCACCGGTGAGAAACCGCTGGACCCAGGGCCGCTCGTCGCCAACCCGCAGGTTGAGCCGCGCCGTTGGAGACGTCCAAACCACTTCACCGAACCGCAGCCGGGTCGGCCGCCAATCGTTCTTGATCAGCCCGCCCGGGTGATCGCGCCGCAACCAGGCGGCAAAGTCGTCGAGCTGGTCGCCATCTGGCAGGATCGCCGAAAGGCAGACGATCCGTCGCTCCTGCGCGTCCGGGCGACGAAGAAGCCGCTGGATCTGTACCTCGTAACGGACCTCACGCTCGTTGGGGCCGATCATATGCCCTTCGTCGAAGACCAGCAGACCGACATCGTCAAGGAGCGAGGGGTCGTTGCGCAGGGCGAAGTCGAGCTTCTCCGGCGTCGCGACCACGATGTTGCGCTCGCGGATGGCGTCCTCGTCGAAGCCGCTGACGCCGATGCTGCCATATAGGGCCGAGATGGTCTTGCCGAGCGGGCCGAAGGTCCGCTGCAACGTGGTCTCGGTCTGTGCCGACAGCGCGCGCAGCGGGGTGACGAAGACCACCCGCTTGCCGCCCGCTAGGCACCTTAGAATGCAGAGTTCGGCGATGCGGGTCTTGCCGGCGCTTGTCGGCAGCGACACGACCAGGTCGTCGGACTGGTCGGCCGCCCGAGCGGCCGCCTCCGTCTGCGACGGCCAGAGGTCGATTTCCGCTTTCGGGCGACGCTGCAGTAATGCGATGAACAGCTCGCGCAGCGGCTGCCAGTCGGCTGCGGCACCACCGGCCGGCTGAAGCGGAACCCTCTCGTGAAAGGTGCTTGACCAGAGATCCGAGAGGAGGTGGATCGCGACGCGATGCGCCCACCATTGCGGCAGCATGTTCATCTCGCTGCAGATCGCGAGGCTGGTGCGAAGCCGTTCGAGCGCTTGGTCGATCAGCGGCCGCTCGCCCCGTTCGAGAGCGAGCAGGAAGAGCGACATGGCGGCCATGAAGGCATCGGTGAGCGCGATATCGAGACCGTCGAAAAGGAAGTCGTTGCCGTCCTCGGGCGGGGCGGCAACGGCTTCGGCCTGATCGAGCTGAGCTTGGATGTCTGCGGCGATGCGTGCGTCGCTGCCTTGGCCGGAGGCGCGATAGTCGAGGACGCTGGAGCGCAGGGCGCCGAAATTGCGGCGCATCAACTGCGCGAGGGCCCGCTCGACCGGCGAAAAGTTCTCGTCGGTCTCGACGATGGCGAGCAGCGAATATGCGCGTGCCGACAGATGGGCGAGGTGATAGGCCCCAGCGGCCATGACGAAATGGAAGTCGCGATCGACCTCCTGGCGGTCGCCCTTGGCCATCACGGCTTCAAGCGCCGTGGCCGCCTGCTCGAAGGCGGTGCGCGCCTGGGCAGCGTCGCCGCCAAAGTCGCGAAGGCGCAAGCCAAGGCCCAGCAAGGCATAAGCGTAAGAATGAAGATCGTAGCTCAGTTGGGGCGCGAAGGCCGGTGCGTCGGCCGGAAGAGTGCCATCGCGCCAGATGATCGCGCGGGCCTGGCCGCGTGCGATCTGCCGCCCCCGGAAGCCGGCGGTCGCCGCTTCGGCGATGTCGGCCGCGATCGCTTCAGGGGTTGTTGGCATCGGCGATCACTCGATCATAAACCGCGCCGATGAAGGCGGCGTGCCCGTCGATGTATAGCCCAATGCCCCATTGGTTGATGGCGCCGGGATAGGCTTGAAGGGAAGCGGTCAGCAGCGCCTCGGGCGCGTTGCCGGAAAATGTGAATAGCAAATGCTTGACGCTCTGCGGCGGAATACCGTGCTTGAGTAGCGCGTCGTCGATCGCATCCGCCAGCGGCAGATTATCGAGTTCAAGCAAGCGGGCCGAGATAAAGGACAGGGCGTGCGCCGAAGGCAGTCCGCCGTCCTTGTCTAGGCCAGCACGCGCGTCGGTCAGGACCTGGCCGGTGAGCGTGGCACGGCTCTTCGCTTCGGTCTTTAGGAAATGCAGGCGCTGCGACTGGGCGTCCTGCAGGATTCCGATCACGTCGTCGCCGCGCATCGCCATGTTGCGATGGTCCTTCCAACGCAGGCGCTTGATCGGAGCTCGGTAGCCGCCGCTATGCGCGTCGATCCATTCGGTCGCGTAGATCTCGCCAAGGTCGCCAGACCGGATTTGCTTGGTCGTCGGCAGTTTGCCTTCGATCAGCGCCGCAGCCGCGGGCTTGCCGAGCCTGGCGAGCGCGCGCGCCAATTGTTCTTCCGAGGCGTAGTGCGCGGGTACGATGGCGGCAGTCGCTTGAATGCCGGTGGCGAGGCTCGCCGCCTGTCCGGTCATCACCCGGCGATGGTGTGTCCCTACCGGCCCATCGACAGAGACGCACCAGTCATTGAACTGCGCCATCCTCGTCCCTCCCGGTCATTGAGGAAAGAGGTCGCGGACGCGCATGAACGGCGAGCCGGTTTCAGCGGCACGGCGCACCTTGCGTTCGAGAACTTGGGTGAGTGGGAGTTCACGGTCGAGCATCTCGTAGAGATCGAGCCCGTCCATGCAGATGACGCGCTTGCCGCGCCCGAAGGCCGAAAGGCCCTCTTCAGTGAAGCCGCTGTTGCTGACGAACAGGCCGCGGGTCCAGGCGGCCTTTTGCTCGATCTTGCCATGGAAGGTGTGCAGCTCGGCGACGCCCATCGGCTGGCCGTGCCACTTTGCCTCGACAAGGTAGGTCTCGCTTCCGAGTTGGAAGCTCCCGTCGATCTGCTCTCCCCGCAGCCGAAAAGGCTCTTGGGCCGCGAGGCCAAAGGCGTCGAACAGGCCTTTCAGGAATCCTTCGAAGGCATAGCCGCGCGCATGAGGTGCGAGCGTGGTGACGCGAAGGAGGTCGGACTTAATCTTCGCGACCGCTTGCCGATCGACAGGGGGAGGCGAAGGGCTCGCCGCAGGACGTTGGGGTGAGGCGCCGCCAGAAAGGCGGTTTATCAGTCCCTGATACCGCGCCTCCGCATTCGCGACGGGGTCAGCTCCGCCCGACCGGGCAAGATATTCGGAGCGATGCTCCCAGAGCGCGGTCAAGGCGCGGACGGCTGTCGAATCGTCGCAGGTCTGCAAGAAATAGCGCAGGCGCTTGCCCTTTGACCCTCCATTGGCCGAGTATTTCGGATCGTCTATGTTGACCTTGAGCTCTGAGGCAAAGAAGTCCGAGAAGCTGGGATCGGAGAAATCCAGCACGAAGCCGGGACCCCGGACGAAGTCGACGAGGTCGTCAATGAGGCGCAGGTCTATTGATCTAATCGAACTGATGTCCTTTCTCCCCAGCGGACAGCTTTGAGTTAGCTGTTGATCGTTTTTTCAAGCGCGGCAATTCTCGCGAGTACGTCGTCGAATGAAAGCGGTGTCTGGTCAAACATCATCGGCATCATCGCCCGATAATCGGCTCGCAGATCTTTGGCCCGAGCGCCGTCCGGCATGAGCTGGAGCGTGCCTGGCCGTGCCGTTTCGTAATTGGCCCAACCCGAACGAAAGAACGTGGCTTTGTGGCGCGCTACCTGCACCAGCAAACCGAGATCGGCAGCGGCGGCTTGGCCGTCGTCCGTCTCGAGAAGCATGGCGAGGTCATAAAAGTGCCGCGAGAAATACAGCGGCGTGGGTGACCCGGCGGGGCGATGCGCCTCCGCATGGAGCGCGGTCGCCTTCTCCCAGAAGGTCCGCCTCGCTGACAGCACGGTCACGCTGGTGTCGGGATCGGTGAAGAAGTCTGGATAGTCGTCGGCCGCGTAGGGGCGGATGACTTTCTCCTCTGTCGGCCAGGGATCGCCGCGCGCGCCGAGCTCGAATTTCACGCGCGGCGTGATGTAGGCCATGCCTTCGTATTCGGCGGTAGGCAGCGCGGTCGGATAGTGGAAGTTGACGGTCTGCGCGTCACCGGCGTCTATCTCTAGCGACCACTCGCTTTCGGTCGGCTCACCGAGTTGTTCGACGATCGCGGCGCGAAGCGCTGGCAGAAGTCGCTCGGCGATGTGCTGCTCGACATCGCTGACTAGGTCGTCGATCAGCCGAGCCGCCTGCTTCTTGCTGATCCCCTCCTTATCGGGGTCGCGCTCGCCGGTGTATCCGAGTTCGGAACGGTCGAACGACAAGTCGATGTCCTCGGAGAATCGGCGAATAGCGTTGAACGCTTTGGAGAGCGACGTGCCGCCCTTAAAAACGAGGGTTGCCGTGGTGCCCTTCGGTAGACCGAACAGGCGCTTCAGGCTCCAACATACCCAGAAGTCCTTTTCGATGATCGTATTGGCGACGCCCCGCCCGGCGCCGGTCTCCCCGAAAAGAGCTGCACGATCGTCGGTGGGAAGGCGGGCGACATCATCCATCGATATCGGCCACCGCTGCGTGGGCAATCGAGACGAGCGTGGGTCGCATCCAGGCGGGCGCTTGAACGGCGGTTGAGGCCAACGTCTTCTTGTCGTTGGCCGAAAGCCGGCGCGCCGCGACCTGCGCGACGTCAGCCGCCCGAACGGGGCCGACATGACGAAGCGCCTGAACCACCGTCCCGGCGGGGCTGCCCGGTGCGATCAGATGCTTGGGCGAGGCGTGACGAAGGTCGACGACGCGCTTTCCCAGCACGACGCGCCGCGACGGGCCGTCGGTCAGATAAGTGCTTTGTGCCGGGACCTGGGTCGAAAGGCCGAGCGCGTTCGCTGCGCGCGCTCCGGAGATCTGCACCTGCGAGCCGGTCTCCCGCGCAAGAGCGTGGGCGACATCGTCCGGCGCGGGTGACAACGCCCCAAGTTTCGGGTGCAGCTTGGGAAAGTCGTAAAGCCCACGCGCAAGCCGCCGGAGCTGTCCGCCCTTCACTAATCGGGAGAGTGCCTGATCGACAGAAGAGCGGGCGGCAACTGTGAGGAAGTCGCTAGGCGTGAAGACGCTGCCACGTCCGCTGGCGCGGACGCGTTTCATGAGCCGGTCGGGGACTGAGGCGTTTAGCGTCTTCATATGTCAGAAAATAAGGCAAGTTTTTCTGACATGCAAGTGGCGGCATTCCTCGTCTAGAGTGCGACCGCCACTTGCTAAGCATTACGCCGCGGCGCGTTGCTCGTCATTCGCCGCGCCGGCAGCGTCCGTTGCCGCAGCCTGCTGCAAGAAGCGAGCGAGTGCTGCGCGCCGAGAATCCCGATCCACGGCATAGGCAGTTTGTTTGAATTCAATGCCGTCTAGGAGGCCTTGGATGTAGCCGGAGATGGTATCAGCGGCCATGATCAGCGCCGTGTCGAGCGTGTGTATGTAGTTGCTGGTGACGGAGCCCTTCGAATGGCCGACCAGAGCAGCGATAGTGACCTCGGTAAAGCCGAGATCGTTTGCAATGCTGGCAAAGCTGTGCCGCAAGACGTGTGGTGTGATGTCGGCTAGCGGCGTTGCTTTGAAGATCTGGTCCCAGTGGTTAGGAAGGCTTCCGAACGCGTTGTCGTCGCCGTGTCCAGGAAACACGTAGGTTCCTGAGCGAGTTCTCCGGCTAGCTTCCAGGTATTCAACGACCGGTAGGCCGATCGGACGGATTGAGCTTCCTTCCTTGCTGTCAACGAGGCGGAGGCAGCTCGCGCTCGTGTCGGCTTCAGACCAAGCAAGCGTGACCATCTCCGTGCGGCGGCATCCTGTCAGCGCAAGCTGGCGGATGATGTCGACCGATAGCTCATACTTCTCATTCTCAGCAGCCTGCGTGAGAATTTCGCCGAGCAACCGATATTCGGCCTCGCTCAGCCGTCGTGCGCGCACGTTGTCCTTCGGCCGCCTCACACCGTGCGCTGGATTGGTATCGATGATGCCAGCCTCGACTGCATAGGTCAGTATTCCACCAAAAAGTCCGATGGTGCGCGTTGCTGTGCCCGCTCCACCTCGCACGATAGCGCGACCGCGAAGCTTTCTCGTCTTGACGCTGCAGCGGGTCTTGCCGGCCATGATGTCCTTCAGGGCCTTCGTGATGTCCGCTTTCACCAGATCCTTGACCCTGTGCGTACCAAGCAGAGGAATGATGTGGCGCTCGATGCGCCCCGTGTCGGAGAGAATGGTGCTGGCTTTCTTGGGGCGCCCGCCCTTTCCAAGAATGAGGCCGGCTTTAAGATCGGCGACGTAAAGGTCACACAGTTCCTTAACGGTAATCGCCTTGCTGTCGAGCTGCTTCTCTTCGGCCGGGTCGTCGCCTTGAGCGATCCTGCCCAACTGGACCTTCGCCTCTTGGCGAGCGCGCTCTGGTGTCCAGACGCCGTGCAATCCGATTGTGAAGCGACGCGACCGCTTGCCGAGCCTGTACTGGATGACATAGCTGCGCTTGCCGGATGCGAATACTCGGAGGCCAAAGCCGGGCAGTTCGTCGTCCCAAATGACGTAATCTTTCGCGCGACTGTCCGCGGCGTCGACGACCCGTTTCGTGAGCTTAGGCATGGGCTTCCTCCGACCCTAGCGTTTCCTCTCGCGTAAGCACCACGTAAGCACGCGGGCGAAAACAGTGGCGGGGAGAAGAGTAGCTTTGGCGGAGAAGAAGTGCAAATTGTTTAGCGTTTACAGGGAGATAGGCGGACATCGGCGGCTCCTTGCGCTTATTGGCGGAGCTAGCCATATTCCCTCCGAAGGCAGAGGTCACAGGTTCGAATCCTGTCGGGTGCGCCATTACTTCAATGAGTTAGGAAAGCGCCAATCGTTCCGTATGGAATGAGTATGGAAAACGAGGGGGCACGATTCCCCTGCGGGGGCGGCGCAGCTTCCCGGTTGCGGCAGCGCCGATCCGGGCCGGAACGCACCTCGGAGTTGGCTTGCCATTTCAGGCAAAGTGCCCGGTCGCGGCTGGTGCAGTTCGATACACACCGAACGCGACAAATCGCGGCTGAAAATGGCGGAATTCCGAGCCTTTCCAGCGGTGGCAGCTTCACAATCAAATTTGACTTGCCGCCGAACCTTCAGTCATTTTCAAGTCAACCGTTGTCGGGATTCCCAGAAAAGCGCCACTCTCAGGCGGCACAGCGCTACAGTGTCAGTGACCCGGATTTGACTGACTCCGACGCAGGACGGCAGGCAGCAATCGCGGGTCCTACCGAGCGAATCCTTCGTCGCTAAGCGCATTGAGACCGCATTTTTGTCCGCTGCGGTCCATCCATGCATTGCTCACAGTCAGAAGTTGCAGTCTGGCTGCAGGCCTTGCCCTTGGCCCTGTGTCTGCTTGTCGCTAAGTTCTGATGCAGACGGGGGAATGAGATGTGGCGAGAGTGGGGGGCAGTCGGAACATTTGGCCTAGCAGCCGCGCTGATTGGCTCATGTAGCCCTGGCGGGACTGAAGCCGACCAAAGCCAGCGAGAGCTTGACGGATACGCGGGCCTACTCCTCGGTTCGTCTTTCGAAGAAGCAATGCTGGTTGCCTCGCCGAGCGACTTCAATCCCTATGGTCTGAAAGAATGCCTTGAAGACATGCCCATCCGGGGCTGCTTCCTGTCTCCTGAGAACGAGCTGACGACCTTCAGGCGAATTGAGGGAATCCCCTACGGCCTGCAGCTCGAATTCAATAGGCTGGGAGCACTCACCGACATTACGCTGAAATTCACCCGACGGCGGACATATGATGATGACCTGAATCCGGTTCCGGCAACAATCAAGAAATCGGAATGTTCGGACATCTTGGAGCGTACGATAGATTGGGTGACTGCGGAATACGGTAGCCTCGGGGTGAACCGTCCCAAAGACCCTAAGACGCAAGCCGCCAAAACACCGAAGGGGAATGCATATTGGCTTCAGAGCAGCACAGACGGGTCGGGATTCGTGGCGACAGGCGAAGCGCCAATGGAGAATGGGCGAAGCGTCGGATTGTTTGCCCACTTTCTGTTGCTAGACGGCGAACCTGACTGCGCCTTGTCCGTGTCGTTCGAGGAATCAGACAAGGTGGAGCGGCGCATTCCCGATCCGCAAGGCGCCGAGTGATCATTGCAAAGACCCTACCCATGGTAGCAGCTATGTGTGCGCTGGAATCCAATGCAATGCCGATTGGCTGAATTCCACCATTTCTCCCTCTCGGCGTATTGGAAACCAGCACCGCGACCACTTTCAGTTCGGCACAGTTTGGACGCTACGTATCGGAATCCAATACCGGCAATCGGCCTGAATCTCGGTCCTTCCGATATGCCTTCAGTGCGCGCAATCCACGTTCCATTCGCCTGTGCGCTTTGGTGCCAGGTTGCGGCTGGCGTTCCATGAAGGCCATCGACGGACCTTTGCGACCGGGACCGGCCAGCCAGGTCAATCGCCAGCATCGGGCGCGGGATTTCTCGGCGGCCTTGACGTGGAAAGAGGCATCCTCGGTTATCTCGACAAAGCCGAGTTCCTGTAATTCATCGAAGGCGCCTCGAACGGCGGTCAGGTCGGCCATGCCAAGGCGGCCCGCTGCATCGCGAATGCTGAGATAGAGGCTCCCATTGTTCTCGCCATTGTCCAGCATCGTCAGCTCGACCAGCAGGGCGCGGCCGGCAACGCTGAGCGCGCGATAGGCTGGCGAGTTCAAGAGGCGATGGTCCAGCCGAGCAAAGCGCGAGGTGGGGTTTCGGCCCGTCTGATTTGGCTTGTTCCTGTTTCGCTTGCGCACGGCAAGTCACTCCCGGCGGCGGGATTGATCCGGCGAACGGAAACAGGGCGACCGATGCCAGCCGCCCCGCCTCGATCCAGCCTGTCAGTCCGAAATGATTTCGAGGATGGTCACAGTTGAGCGCAGGACGTAGCGCCCATGCTTGCCGCCCTCGTGCGCTTCCCAGAGCATCGGGATTGCCAGCTTGTGCTTGTGGCGAAGGACCATGACGTAATGGGACAGGCGGAAGGCCCAAGAGGCGATTTCCAACGCCGTCACACCAGCCGTCCCGGTCTTGACCAGAGCGAGCAGCGTTCGGGCGGTCTGGCCCGCCACGGTGAACGGCTGGCCGTCCGGCCCGATGGCCTTCACGACAGGCCGCTTGCGGGGCGGCTGGGGAAGATGATAGGGCGAACCTGGCCCGTTGGCTCCCGAGCCATTGCCACCCGCCCCCAGGGCCGTTGCAGCGGCGCTGGGGGCATCTTCAAACAGGTCAGCCATGGGACGCCTCCCTGCCGCGGGTCGGCAAGCTTGCAGCCCATTCTTCTGCATCGGCAAGTGCGATGCGCGTTGCTCGGCCGATTTTCCTGATAGGGATGCGGCGGGCTGCCACTTCGCGATAGAAGGCGGAATGGCTGATTTTGTGGCGGTTCTTGAATTCCGCCACGGTCAAGAGTTCGGTCATGGTAGTGTCCATGCCCATGCAGGAACGGAACGAAATGCCGCCGTGCTTCAGGGCACGGCCGGGGATGCCGCGAAGCCAGCGGCCAAAAAATGGAAAGCATCGAAGCTGCTGGCGGCCTATTTTTTTCGGGGCCGCCCTCGCTTCGGAATATCGCTGACTTTCAGGTCAGGTTCTCGAACAACCGGAAATCCACGATGCGAAGCATAGGGGTCTACGTAGCCGCGCTTTCGAGCGTTCCGGCGAAAGATGCCTAGCAGCTTCTCGATCCCATCAGCGTCGGGAAGATTAAGCTTTGGCCGATTGATGGCCGGGAGGTCCCCAATCTGAGGATGCGGCGCGCCGGCCCGGTAGTCTTCCTTCACCGCTTTGATTGCATCGTCCTTGGACTGACCAGCCGCGATCCGCTGATAGATTTCCTCGCCTATTCTCTGAGCAAGATCCTCTCGCTCACGCCCCCGGTCACGCTTTCCGCCATCCGACTTTTCGGAGTCCTTTCGCTGCCGAACGCTCAGCATCCAAGATTGCTTGGACTTGGGCGCTGCCATCAACGTCAATAGGCGGGCATCTTCCCGGCCAAAGCGATTCACGAGGATTCTCAGCGCCCCAAACCTCTGCCCGAATGTTGCTGCGCCCCAATCTTGCGCGGCCCTCGCCACCTGCTCGAATTCGCGGCGGAACCTGTCGGCATCTGGATAGAGGTGCTGCCACATCTCTTCCGATCGACGGTGCATCTCGACGTCGCGCCGAATGGCCCTGAGGTCTTCGCTTTCGTCAACCTCGCCTTCCGTTCCCCCGGTAGGATCATTTTCACGGTAGGGGGCTATCGGAATCACAAGGCCAACTCCCCAAGTGCCTTGACCGCTGCATCGCTGGCGAGGTGCCCATAATGGCGCTCGATCATCTCCGCGCTGGTCCCCGAGATTTGCGCGATGGTCAGCAGCGGAAGCCCCGCGGCCACAAGATCGGTAATCGTGCTGTGCCGCAAGGTGTAGGCCGTGGCGGCACTAGGTAGGCCAGCCGCCGTCACCGCCGCCGCAATGGGCAGCTTCCAATTGTTCTTGTCCCATGCCTTGCCGTTGCCCCGCATGAACAGGGGCGCGCCCGGCAGCTTGTTAGCGGATTGCGCGGTCAGCAGCGTTGCCGCGTCGGCTGGAATGACGATCCGCCGCTCGCGGCCCGCCTTGTCCTCCCCGATGGTCAATTCGGAGGTGCGCTTGTCGAAGTCGCCAGCGGTCAGCGCCGCAAGTGCGCCGGGACGGAGCGGCAAAAGGCACAGCGCTCGCACGAACGGCGCGGCCTCGGCTTCGATATGCTCCAGCAGCTTCCGGCGCTCGCCCTTGTCAAGATAGAGCGTCCGCCGCTTGCTGGCATTGGGGACGGCGACAAGGGCTTCCTGCCATGCCGCCTCGGTGTTCGGAGTGCCGGGGGCCAGCACGGTATTCAGCGCGGCCCGAAGCGCCGCCATATCGCGATTGACGGTGGCAGCGGCGCGGTCGCGGGTCCGCTTGTCGCCTTCCTTGTTCCGGCTCACCAGCGAAGGTTTTTCCTCAAGCCGCTTGCGCCAGTCTCGCACATGGTGGCGGCGCAGCTTATCGAGCTTCACCTTGGCAATGGCATCGTCATAGACGTGCCGCTTGAAGCGCCCCTCGCCATCGTTGCGGGTCTTGCCATATTCGCGGCAGGCATCGGCGACGGATTCAATCTTGCGGCGAACCTCCCCGCCCGCCTCAACTAGCTCTGCAAGCCTCTCGGCTTCCTTTTTCGCAGCGGCAAACCTTTCGTTCGGGACCAGCGTTCCGAAGTCCCCAAGCGATTTGACTCGATACTTGCCGGCATCGGCATCATAGGCGCGGGCGATCCACGTCCCGGCGCCGCCGCGCTGCGACGGGCGGAAGCCCAAGTAGCAGCCCGCGCGTAGCCGCTGCCAATACGGCTCGCGCCGCGCCTTCAGTTCATCCCGCTTGCCAACTTTGCTCAGGTCCGAAGCCATGCCGCCGCCCTCCCCGTATGGAACGATGTGGAACACGTATGGAATACAGTAGGGGACAGGCTAGGACAAGTGCGGACAGAAAGCAGTAGATTTCCGCGCTTTCGTGCGTCCCTATGTGTCCCCCGTTTGGGCGCTAGCCCCGCACTCCGAAGGCAGAGGTCACAGGTTCGAATCCTGCACGGGGCGCCAAGGGGGCGGAGCGTTCGCGGGCCTACCGCTTTCAAGACAGCCTCGCTGGGAGTCGGAGCCGCGCAGCGCGGAGACGTTGCGGGGCGCAGCACAATCCTGTCGGGCGCGCGGGCTTGCGGAGCTCACGGCCCGATCCAATTCGTCTCTCGTCATCCAACGGCAATGAATCGGACGCGATAGATTCACACGATCCCCATACGGGCGCCGACGCGGCATCGCCGCGCGTTCACTCAGAGGGATCATCCACCATGCGCATCACCATCGGCAGGCTGCTTGCCGGCACCGCCGCTCTCGGCTCGTTTTCGCCCGCCCTCGCGCAGGAACCGCCGGCGCCGGACGATGCCGCGAACATGATTGTCGTGACCGGTCGCGGGGAAACGCGGCAGGTGCAGGAAATCCGCCAGGCCGATCTCGAGACCCTCGCTCCTGGAACCACCGCGCTCAAGGCGCTGGAAAAGCTGCCGAGCGTCAACTTCCAGTCCGCCGATCCGTTCGGAGCCTACGAATGGTCGCAGCGGATCACCGTGCGCGGTTTCGACCAGAGCCGGCTGGGATTCACGCTGGATGGCGTCCCCCTCGGCAACCAGAACTACGGCAACGTCAACGGGCTCCATACCAATCGTGCGATCAGCCCCGAGAATATCGGCGTCACCCGGCTGACGCAGGGCGCGGGCTCGCTCGGCACGCAGGCGACGAACAATCTGGGCGGCACGATCGAACTGATGTCAAGCGATCCGCGGCGCGACTTCGGCGTCGAGACCAATGTCACCTACGGCAGCGACCAAACGATCCGCGGGTTCGCCCGCGTCGACACCGGCGGCGACGTGGCGCGCCTGTGGGTTTCCTACGGCTATCTCACCACCGACAAGTGGAAAGGCTTCGGCCGCCAGTATCAGAATGCCGTCAATGCCAAGGGCACGGTGGACGTGGGCGCTGCCAAGATCAGCGGCTTCCTGAGCTATTCCGACCGGCGCGAGCAGGATTATCAGGATCTCAGCTTCGACATCATCCGCCGGCTGGGGCTCGACAACGACAACATCAGCAACAATTACCCGCTCGCGCTGCGGATCGCGGATGTCGGCGCCAACCGCGGCGATACCGGGGCCACGCCGCTCAACCCGGCGGCCGGCACCAGCTATCCCGCGCCCTACAGCACGGTCGACGATGTCTATTACAACGCGGCCGGGCTCAGGAAGGATTATCTGGGCTACATCGGTGTCGATGTGCCACAGGGCGACAACGGCGAGATCAGCCTGAAGGGGTATTTCCACAACAACGATGGACAGGGACTGTGGTTCACCCCCTATGTCCCCTCGCCCACGGGCGTGCCGATTTCGGTCCGGACGACCGAATACACCATCCGGCGCAAGGGTGTCTTCGGCAGCTATGCCAACGATTTCGGGTTCGGGCGGGTGACCGTCGGCGGCTGGTACGAGCGGAACGACTTCCGTCAGGCGCGCCGCTTCTATGCCATGACGAGCCGCACCGACCCCGGCCGCTCGG
The DNA here is from genome assembly GCA_019745075.1 of Qipengyuania sp. Taxonomy (GTDB): domain Bacteria; phylum Pseudomonadota; class Alphaproteobacteria; order Sphingomonadales; family Sphingomonadaceae; genus Qipengyuania. The sequence continues at coordinate 47,897 of JAIETR010000021.1, read as the reverse complement.
CGCTGCGGTTCCAGAGCAACCCGTTCTTCACCCAGTGGGATTTCAACTACACCACCGACATCTTCCAGTATTTCGTCGAAGACCGGCTGGAGCTGGGCGCGCTGACGCTCGATCTCGGCTGGAAGGGCTTCAGCGTCCGCAACAGCGCCAGCCCGATCGTGCAGGCCGGGAGGGCGGCGGGCTCGATCAAGGCAGAAGACTGGTTCATGCCGAGCATCGGCCTCAACTACCAGCTCGACACCGCGACCGAGCTCTATGCCAGTTTCTCGCAGTCGAAAGCGGCGTTCGTTTCGGCTTTTACCGCCGGGCCGTTCTCGACCACCCAGGCCGGCTTCGACGCCATCCGCACCACGCTCAAGCCCGAGGCATCGGACACCTACGAGCTCGGCGTCCGCTTCCGCTCGGGGGGCTTCAACGGCTCGGCTGGCGCCTATCTGGTGAACTTCCGCAACCGCCAGCTCGGCGTGACCTCGGGCCCGGGCATTGTCGGCTCGCCGGTGGTGTTGCAGAACGTCGGCGGCGTTCGGTCGGCGGGGATCGAGTTGGCGGGCAGCTACCGCCTCGGCGGCGGCTTCAACCTGTTCGGTTCTTACAGCTTCAACGATGCGACCTACCGCAACGATGTCCTCAACCCCTCAGGGGCGGCGATCGCGGCGATCAAGGGCAGGACGACTGTCGACACCCCGCGCCATCTGTTGAAGTTCGACGCCAATTATGACGCGGGCGCCTTCTTCGGCCGGGTGGGCGTCAACTACATGAGCAAGCGCTACTTCACCTATACAAACGACCTGCGCGCGCCGGGGGACCGCCTGGGCTATGTCGGGGGGCGGGCCATCGTCGATGCGGCGATCGGCTATCGCTTCGACCTGGGCCTGGCGCAGCGCGCCGAGCTCCAGCTCAACGTCACCAATCTGTTCGACAAGGGCTATGTTTCGACGATCGGTTCGAACGGGTTCGGCAATATCGGCGACAACCAGACACTGCTCGCGGGTGCCCCGCGGCAGATATTCGCCACGTTGAAGGTCGGTATCTGATGCGCATGCGGCCCCGGCTCGCCGCCCTGGCGCTCGCGATCCTGACGCTCACGACCGCGCCCGCCAGCGCCGGGCCGGTGCTGCTGATCTCCATCGACGGGCTGCGGCCCGGCGATGTGATCGAGGCCGACCGGCGGGGGCTGCGCCTGCCCAATCTGCGGCGGCTGGCCAGCGAGGGCGCCCATGCCAGCGGGGTAGTCGGGGTGCTGCCTTCGGTCACCTATCCCAGCCATGCGACGCTGCTGACAGGGGCCAGCCCGGCGCGCTCGGGAATCGTCGGCAACACCACATTCGATCCCCTGGCGATCAACCAGGGCGGCTGGGACTGGTATGCCGAGGATATCGGGGTTCCGACCTTGTGGGACGGCGCGCGCGCCCAGGGTCTGTCGGTGGGCAATGTCCACTGGCCGGTGAGCGTCGGCGCGAACAGCATCACCTGGAACCTGCCGCAGATCTGGCGGACGGGCCACGCCGACGACGAGAAACTGCTGCGTGCGCTGGCCACCCCAGGGCTGCTCGCCGACATGCAGACCCGGCTCGGCCCCTATGCCCGCGGCATCGACGAAGACATCGCCGGAGACGAGACTCGCGGCCGGTTCGCGGTCGACATGATCCGCACTCGCAAGCCGGGTCTCACCACCGTCTATCTCACCGCTTGCGACCATTATCAGCATCTCTACGGTCCCGGCGCGCCCGAGGCGCACGCGGTGATCGAACGGATCGACACGGTCGTCGGACGTCTGGTCGAGGCGGCGCGCGCGGCGATTCCGGGCGTCACCGTCGCGGTCGTTTCCGATCACGGTTTCGCGCCCACGACCACCGAGGCGAATCTGTTCCGGCCGTTCATCGACGCCGGGCTCATCACCCTCGATCCCGCCGGCAAGATTTCCGGCTGGGAGGCGATGCCGTGGAATTCTGGAGGTTCGATCGCCGTGGTGCTCGCGCGTCCGGGCGATGCGGCGCTGACGGCGAAGGTGCGGGCGCTGCTCGACGACCAGCGCCGGCGCCCCGGCGGCTTCGTCGCGCGCGTCATCGACCGGGCCGGGATCGACCGCATGGGCGGCAATCCCGATGCGCAGTTCTATGTCGATCTCAAGCCGGGCTTCCTGGCCGGCAATTTCGAAGGCGCGGCGACCCCGGTCACCCGCCCTGCCAGATACAAGGGCATGCACGGCTATTTTCCCGACATGCCCGCGATGCGCTCGACCTTCATCGTGGCCGGGCCGGGGATAGCGGCGGGGCGCGATCTGGGCGAGATCGACATGCGTGCGATCGCGCCGACGCTCGCGCGGGTGCTCGGCTTCCGGCTCGATTCGGCGGAAAGCCCGGCCCTCGATATCGGCTTGGCTCCAGCGGCGGAATAGTCCCGGCGGGATCGCACGGGCCCGGTGCGGCCACCGTCTGGCCCGCGAAAGGGGGAAAAGTCGGCCGGGGCGATTGGCGGCGGCCGCGCTGTCTCCTAACGCTCGCCCTGCCGCCAGCGCAGGGCCCCGACGATGCCGACGCCGCTCATCGCCCCCTCGATCCTCTCGGCCGACTTCGCCCGGCTGGGCGAGGAGGTGCGCGCGATCGACGCCGCCGGGGCGGACTGGATCCACATCGACGTGATGGACGGGCATTACGTGCCCAACATCACCATCGGCCCGGCGGTGGTGAAGGCGCTGCGGCCGCACAGCGCCAAGCCCTTCGACGTTCATCTGATGATCGCGCCGGTCGATCCGTTTCTCGCGGCCTTCGCCGAGGCGGGGGCGGACATCATCACCGTCCATCCCGAGGCCGGACCCCACATCCATCGCACGCTCCAGGCGATCAAGGCGCTGGGCAAGCAGGCGGGCGTGGTGCTCAACCCGGGTACGCCGGCCAAGATGCTCGACTATCTCATCGACGAGGTCGACCTGGTCCTCGTCATGAGCGTCAACCCCGGCTTCGGCGGGCAGAGCTTCATCGCCAGCCAGCTCCGCAAGATCGCGGCGATCAGGACGATGATCGACAAATCGGGCCGCGACATCCGACTCGAGATCGACGGCGGGGTCGATGCCGGGACCGCGCCGCAATGCGTTGCTGCGGGCGCCGATGTGCTGGTGGCCGGCTCGGCAAGCTTCAAGGGCGGACCGAGCCGCTACGCCGCCAATATCGCCGCGCTCAAGGCCGGCTCGGGGGGTGCCGCCGCATGAAGCCGGACCCGCTGATCCTCGACAAGGTCACAGCCGAGCCGGCCCCGGCGCAGCCCGCGCTGCCCCTGCCCAGGAGTCGCAAGGAGCCGCTGATCCGCGCGGTGGCGGAGGCCCGCCACGACGACGAGGTCGAGCCGATCGAAGCGGCGCGGGCGCTGGTTCCGGACGATTTCGCGCGCCGGGGCGGCCTCTTCGACGCCGCGCTGGGCTGGGCCTACCGGCTCGGGGTGCCCGGCGCGCTGCTCGCCGCGCCGCTGCGGAAACCCGCCAAGCTCCGGATGCTGGCCACCGTCGCCACTCCGCTGGATGGCGACCGCACGCGCGGCAAGGCGATCCGCGCCGGCTATTTCCTCGTCGAGGGCCTCAAGCTGCCGCTTGCCGAGGCCGATTTCGCCGCCAGTGCGCGCCTGCCGATGCCGCAGCAGAAGTTGCTGCACGGCTTTTCCTGGCTCCGCGATCTGGCCGCCGCCGCGCCGCGCGAAACCGCCGCGCTCAATGCCGAGATGCTCACCGCGCGCTGGCTCGATGTTCACGGTGAAATTGCCAAGGGCCCCGCCTGGAGCGTCGAGCGGGCAAGCGAGCGGCTGCGCGCGTGGCTGGTCCACGCGCCGCTGGTGCTGTCGGGCGAGAACCCGGCGATGCGGCCGCGCATGCTGCGCGCGATCGAACAAACCGCGCGCTGGCTCGACCGCCACGTCGGCAGCGAGCAGGATCGGCTCGCCGCGGTGAGCGGCTGGATCGCGATTGTCGCCGCGGGCCTGTTGCTGCCCGACGGTCGCCCACGGCGGATCTTCGGTGAAACCGGTTTGCTCAAGGCACTGGGCGAGTTGGTGAGCGAGGATGGCGGAGTGCTGTCGCGCAGCCCCCTTGGTCAGATGCAGGCGATCGCGGCGCTCGTAGACCTCGAAGCCTGTTACACAGCGGCGGAGCGCACTTCGCCCCCGGCGCTCAAGGCGATGCTCGCGCTGCTCGTGCCGCCGCTGCTCGCATTGCGCCACGGCGATGGCGGACTCGGCTCGTGGCAAGGCGCGGGTGCGACCTCGGCGCACACGCTCGCGCGGCTGATTGCCGCTAGCGGCGTCCGCACCCGCCCGGCGCGCGACACGCGGCACTGGGGCTATCAGGTGGTCGCCGCGGGCAAGAGCATACTCCAGTTCGATGCGGCCCCGCCGCCGCGCTCGCGCGACGCCCGCTTCGGCTGCGCTTCCACGCTCGCGTTCGAGCTCAGCCACGGGGTAAGCCGGGTCGTGGTCAATTGCGGCGGCGCGGAACTCGCGGGCGGCGCCACCCCGGCGCGGATCGAGCAGGGCCTGCGCGGCACATCGGCGCATTCGACTCTGACGCTCGACGACGCCAATTCGACCGCCGTGCTTCTGGGCGGACAGATCGGGAAGGGGGTCGAGGCGGTCGATGTCGCTCGCTCGGCCAGCGGCCCGGGGGCACGGAAGACAACGCGGCTCGAGGCCAGCCAAGACGGCTATGCCACGCGTTACGCCCTCATCCACCGCCGTATCCTGATGCTCTCCGCCGACGGGCTCGAGCTGCGCGGGGAGGATGTGCTCGAGCCTTCGGGCAAGCGCGGCAAGCGCGGCAAGGTCGGTTTCGCGATCCGCTTCCACCTCGGCGTCGGGATCCAGGCCGGACTCTCGGCCGACAAGCGCGGCGCTGGGCTGGCACTCCCCGACGGCTCCTACTGGCAAATGCGGCTCGGGGGCGATATCGCCGATGCCGAGCTGGCGATCGAGGAAAGCCTGTGGGTCGATGGCGATGGCCGCCCGCACGGCACTCCGCAGCTGGTGATCGAAGGGCTGGCATCGCGCGGCGGGGGGCGTTTCCCCTGGCTGCTCAAGCGCATGGGATAGCATCTGCAATGACGAATGTTCCAATCGGACGGGCACTGCTGTCGGTGTCCGACAAGACCGGGCTGGCGGATCTCGGCGGCAAGCTCGCCAAGGCCGGAGTCGAGCTGGTCTCGACCGGCGGCACCGCGCGGGCGCTGCGCGAGTCGGGCCTGCTGGTTCGCGATGTGTCCGATGTCACCGGTTTTCCCGAGATGATGGACGGGCGGGTCAAGACGCTCCATCCGCTGATCCACGGCGGCCTGCTGGCGGTGCGGGACAATCCCGAGCATGCCGCCGCGATGGAAACGCATGAGATCGGGGCGACCGACCTGGTGGTGGTCAACCTCTATCCCTTCGAGGAGACGGTGATGCGCGGCGCCGACCGCGATACGATCATCGAGAACATCGACATCGGCGGGCCGAGCATGGTGCGCTCGGCGGCCAAGAACCACGCCTTCGTGACCATCGTCACCGATCCGGCGGACTACGATGCGCTCTATGCGGAGCTGGCCGCCAACGATGGCGCGACGACACTCGAATTCCGCAAGAAGATGGCCGCCAAGGCCTTCGCCGCCACCGCCGCCTACGACAGCATGATCAGCCAGTGGTTCGCTTTCGCGGATCAGCGGCAGCTGTTTCCGGACATGCTTGCCGTCAACGGCTATCGCCGGGCCGAATTGCGCTATGGCGAGAACCCGCACCAGCGGGCGGCGCTCTACACCCCGGCCGGACCGCACGGGCGCGGGATCGCGCAGGCCGAGCAGCTTCAAGGCAAGGAGCTGAGCTACAACAATTACAACGACGCCGACGCCGCGCTGGAGCTGTGCGCCGAGTTCAAGGGTGGCGAACCGGCGGTCGTCATCGTCAAGCACGCCAACCCCTGCGGCGTGGCGCAGGCGGGCACTTTGCGCGAAGCCTGGCAGCGCGCGCTCGAATGCGACAGCGTCTCGGCCTTCGGCGGGATCGTCTGCGTCAACAGCGAGCTCGACGGGCCGACCGCCGAGGCGATCTGCGCGATCTTCACCGAGGTGGTGATCGCGCCCTCGGTCAGCGAGGAGGCCAAGGCGGTCTTCGCGAAGAAGAAGAACCTGCGCCTGCTCGTCACCGGGGACCTTCCCGATCCACGCCGGGGCGGGCTCGGGGTCAAGCCGATCACCGGCGGACTGCTCGTACAGAGCCGCGACAATGGCGCGATCTCGGAAGCGGACCTGAAGGTCGTGACCAAGCGCGCGCCCACCGCGCAGGAGCTCAGGGACTGCCTCTTCGCCTGGACCGTGGCGCGTCACGTCAAGTCGAACGCCATCGTCTATGCCAAGGACGGCGCCACCGCCGGGATCGGCGCGGGCCAGATGAACCGGCGCGATTCCTCGCGCATCGCCGCAATGAAGGCTGCCGAGGCCGCCGAAACCTACGGGTGGGCCGAGCCGCGCACCAGGGGAAGCGCGGTGGCTTCCGATGCCTTCTTCCCCTTCGCCGACGGCCTGCTCGCCGCCGCAGAGGCGGGCGCTACCGCGGTCATCCAACCCGGTGGCTCGATCCGCGACGACGAGGTGATCGCCGCCGCCGACGAAGCGGGGCTGGCCATGGTCTTCACCGGAATGCGCCATTTCCGGCATTGATCGCCCAGCCGCAGATTTCCTACGCTGAACGACAGCCAACTCGGTGTTCAGGCACTCGCCAAACCTTCGCCGCTACCCACGTCCGCACCTTGAGTGAAAGTGCGGACAATGATGCTGTTCAAGAACGACCTCTATCGCAACCTCGGCTTCGGCTTCCTGCTTGGGGCGTTCGGCGTGGTGCTTGCGAACCCGGCGCTGGTGTCTACCCTGGTTTGATGACCTTTCGGGGGCCGATCCTCGCTGTCGCGCTTGGCCTCGCCAGCGCCTCCTGCACTGCTCCCGCGGCCGCCGAGAACATCGTTGCCGCCCCCGCCGCGAAGCGCCAGTCCGCCGAGAGGGGCGGCCTCGAGACCGCGATCTTCGCCGGCGGCTGTTTCTGGGGCGTCGAAGCGGTGTTCAGCCACGTGAAGGGCGTGACCAGCGCGGTCTCGGGCTACCACGGGGGCACCGCGCGCTCGGCGAATTACGGGCTCGTCTCTTCGGGCGTGACCGATCACGCCGAGGCGGTGAAGGTCACTTATGATCCGAAGATCGTGCGCTACGACGAACTGCTGCGGGTGTTCTTCTCGGTCATTGCCGATCCCACGCTCAAGAACCGCCAGGGTCCCGATGTTGGCGCGCAGTACCGCGCCGCGCTGGCGCCAGTCTCGGCCGAGCAGAACGCGGTCGCAAAAGCCTATCTGGCGCAGATGAAGGCCTCGGGGCTGTGGAAACGGCCGATCGTCACCGGCATCGAGCGCGCGCAAACCCTCTATCCGGCGGAGACTTACCACCAGGACTTCGCGCTCAAGAACCCGGATCACGGCTATATCAAGCGCTGGGACAACCCCAAGGTCGCCGCGCTCGAGCGGATGTATCCGGCGCTCTACTCCGCGAGCTTCCGCGGCAACTGACTTGAAGAGCGCGCCCCGGCGGCCTAGCTCGCGGCGATGGCAGCGCACGCGAACAAGGGGCACCGGGAATATTCGGGCAACGACCTCGTCGCCGCCGCGCGCGCGACGCTGACTGCCGCCGAAGAGCAGTGGACCGGCATGCGCGAGGCGGTCTTCGCCGAACTCGCCCGCCACGACATCCCGGCGAGCGCCTACGACATCGCCGACAACCTTTCGAAAAGCCGCGGCAAGCGGGTGGCGCCCAACAGCGTCTACCGCATCCTCGACCTGTTCGTGCGCTCCAATCTCGCCAACCGGATCGAGAGCGCCAACGCCTATCTCGTCAACACCCACCCCGGCTGCCGGCACGACTGCATTTTCCTGATCTGCGACGATTGCGGCAAGGCCACCCACCTCGACGACGACCGCGTCACGGGCGCCTTGCGCGCCGCCGGGCGCGACGCGGGGTTCGCAGATGTGCGACCGGTGGTCGAGCTGCGCGGCCTGTGCGAGGATTGCGCGGCCTAGCTACCCGTGCTGCGCGAGGCTGAGGTTGTTGCCCTCGGGATCGTTGAACCAGGCGAGTTTGGTGTCCTGGAAGCTCCACACTCCGTCTTGGTCCTGGCCGAAGCCCTCGTAAATCTCGAACCGCACGCCTTTCGCGCGCAGATCCGCCATGGCGGCGCGAATATCGGGCACCTCCCATCCGAGCACCGTGTGCGGGCCGGGGGTGTGGTCCTTGATGTCGGTCAGCCGCAGCGTCGCTCCGCCGCCGAGATCGAAGACCACGCCGAAGTCCTCTTCCGCGATGAGGGGCAGACCCAGCACATCGGCGTAGAACGGCCGGGTCACCGCGCGGTCGGTGGTAAGGATGAAGGAGACCGGGACGGCTGCGGCGGGAAGCGACATATGCGAGTTCCTTGACGGCGTGCCGAGTGCTTAGCGCGCGGGCTTCGGCCCGCCAACCTCTGCGACGAAGCGTTCTCAGTCATCGACGAACGGTTCATCGACACGCCAGAAAAGGCGGTGTAAGGCTTCGCGCATGAGTCAACGCCCGGCGACCCCGCTGCTCGACACCGTCGATACGCCCGACGACCTCCGCAAACTCGAGCGCGGCCAGCTCCGCCAGCTCGCCGACGAGCTCCGCGCCGAAATGATCGACGCGGTCGGCTCGACCGGCGGACATCTCGGCTCGGGCCTTGGGGTGGTCGAGCTGACCACCGCGATCCACTATGTGTTCGACACGCCCAATGACAAGCTGGTGTGGGATGTCGGCCACCAGGCCTATCCGCACAAGATCCTGACCGGGCGGCGCGACCGCATCCGCACGCTGCGCCAGGGCGGCGGGCTTTCCGGTTTCACCAAGCGCAGCGAGAGCGATTACGATCCCTTCGGTGCCGCGCATTCCTCCACCTCGATCAGCGCCGCGCTCGGCTTCGCGGTCGCCAACAAGCTCAAGGGCGCACGCGGAAGAGGCATCGCGGTGATCGGCGACGGCGCGATGAGCGCGGGCATGGCCTACGAGGCGATGAACAACGCCGAGCAGGCCGGGAACCGCCTCGTCGTGATCCTCAACGACAACGACATGTCGATCGCGCCGCCGGTGGGCGGGCTCTCGGCCTATCTCGCGCGGATGGTCTCGAGCAGCGAATATCTCGGCCTGCGCAGCCTCGCCAAGCGGCTGACGGCCAAGATCAGCCGGCGGTTGAACCACGGGCTCGAAAAAGCCGAGGAGTTCACCCGCGGCATGGTCACGGGGGGGACGCTGTTCGAGGAGCTCGGCTTCTACTACGTCGGCCCCATCGACGGACACAATCTCGACCACCTGATCCCGGTGCTCGAGAACGTGCGCGACAGCGAGCAGGGCCCGATCCTGGTCCATGTCGTGACCAAGAAGGGCAAGGGCTATGCCCCGGCCGAGGACAGCGCCGACAAATATCACGGCGTGCAGAAGTTCGACGTCATCACCGGCGAGCAGAAGAAGAGCGCCGGCGGCCCGCCGGCCTACCAGAACGTCTTCGGCGAAACCTTGGCGAAGCTGGCCGAAACCGACGACCGCATCTGCGCCATCACCGCGGCGATGCCGAGCGGCACCGGGGTCGACAAATTCGCCAAGGCGCATCCGGAGCGCGCCTTCGACGTCGGGATCGCCGAGCAGCACGCGGTGACCTTCGCCGCCGGCCTCGCCGCGCAGGGTATGCGGCCATTCTGCGCGATCTATTCGACCTTTCTCCAGCGCGCTTACGACCAGGTGGTCCACGACGTCGCGATCCAGAACCTGCCCGTGCGTTTCGCCATCGACCGCGCCGGGCTGGTCGGCGCGGACGGTTGCACCCATGCGGGCAGCTTCGACGTCACCTACCTGGCGACGCTGCCCAATCTCGTGGTGATGGCGGCGGCGGACGAGGCCGAGCTGGTGCACATGACCTACACCGCCGCCGAACACGACAGCGGCCCCATCGCGCTGCGCTATCCGCGCGGCAACGGCACAGGCGTGGCGCTCCCCGAAGTTCCGCAATTGCTCGAGATCGGCAAGGGCCGCGTGGTCCGCGAGGGGAGCAAGGTCGCGATCCTCTCGCTCGGCACCCGCCTCGCCGAGGCGCTCAAGGCTGCCGACCAGCTCGAGGCAAAAGGCCTGTCCACCACCGTCGCGGACCTGCGCTTCGCCAAGCCGCTCGACACCGCGCTGATCGACCGCCTGATGCGCGGCCACGAGGTGGTGGTCACCGTCGAGGAAGGCGCCATCGGCGGCCTCGGCGCCCACGTCCTCACCCACGCCAGCGACGCAGGGCTTCTGGACAACGGCCTCAAGATTCGCACCATGCGCCTGCCCGACGTGTTCCAGGACCACGACGATCCGGCGAAGCAATACGACGAGGCCCGCCTCAACGCCCCGCACATCGTCGACACCGTCCTAGCCGCCCTCCGCCACAACAGCGCGGGGGTGGAGGAAGCGCGGGCTTGATGGCTCGGTGGAAGGTGGTTGTCGCCAAGGCGGCTATCCTGATGGCAGCGGCTATGGCGATGCTGGGGGTGATCGCGCTGCTGCTGGTTTCGACGCTCGGCAATGGAAGTGCTATCGGTTCGGACGAGTTTAGCTGGACTTACGCGGTGATTTCACTTTGCGTTGTTGGTAGCCAAGGCTGGTCGATTCCAGCCGGCTGCTTGTCGGCCTGGCGATGGGTCGATGCTCGGAACGAAAAAGTCCACGCCAACAGCGGCTGAATGACTGACCGGCTGACGCCGGTAGGATCGAGAGGAGGGGCTGAAGCCGTTTTTGTGGGTATGCCGGTCGAGATAGCGGTCGATGATGTCGTCCGTAATGTTGCCGGATGTGGTTGAGAAATATCCCCTGCCCCAGAAGCGCTGGCCCCAGTAGCGCTTGCGGATGTGCTCGAACTCTTGCTGGATCTTGCGCGACGAGCGCCCCTTTGCCCTGCGGACGAAGTCGCTGACCGAGATGTGCGGTGGGATTTCGACGAACATATGGACGTGATCGCGCGACAGCACGCCGTTGACGATGATCACGCCCATTTCGTCGCAGACCTGCTTGATGATCTCGCGCACTCGCATCCGCACCTCACCGTGCAGCACCTTGAACCGATATTTGGGCGCCCAGACGATATGGTAGCGATGGTGAAAAGTCGTGTGACAACCCTTGCTGTAGCCCATAGCCTGTAACCTCGGAAAAAATGAGACTCGACGCCCTACGGGCTGTCTCATTTTTTCCGAGGTTACAGGCTATCGCGCGAGTCGAAGGCTGAAGCCAGTATCCGACTGAAGTCGGAGGGGTTCCTCCCCAAGTGGGACTCTAAATCTAGCGATAAATCTCGCGGCGGTGACCGATCTCGACGACCAGGATGATCACCCTCTCGTCGATGATCTTGGCGATGACCCGGTAATCGCCGATGCGATAGCGCCAGTGTCCGCCATATCGTCCAGCCATTGCGAGGCCCTTTAGGCGAGGATTATCCGACGCAGCGACTTCGCGGAGGAAGGCGACAATGCGTCTGCCGATTGGCTTGGGAAGTTTGGCGAGCTGCTTCTCGGCTTTGCGGCCAATCTCAAGGCTCCAGGTCAAGTTCGCGGACTACCTCTTCGAACGGACGCGTTCTGCCGGAGTCGGGATCCTCGTAGACTTCGTCGAGCCGCGCGCTATCCTCCGCCTCCTCAATCAGGTCGATCAAGACGTCTCGAACCAGCACCTCGAGCGAAATGCCCTTACTTTCTGCCAGCTCCATTGCTTGCTTTTCGATCTCGGGATCGAGTTTCACATGTAGCATCACACGGGCCTTTCGCCGTCAGTATAATTCGCGCGACCCGATTAGCCAAGCCAACTCCACAGGCCGCGGGCGCGACTCCGGCGGGGATGTGGAGCCAGGTGACGAGCAGCCACAGGCCGATCGTCGCTTACCCGCGCGCCTGTGTCTCGACTTCGCTCGACACGAACGGGTTCCGGATCAGTTGGGGGCTTGCGGGCCAATCCCGATCAATTGCACCTCGAACAGCAGCGTCGCGCCGCCGGGGATCGGGCCTTTGCCGGTGGGGCCGTAGGCGAGCATCGCCGGGGCGGCGAGCTCGATCGTGTCGCCCACGCCCATCTGCGGGATCGCGAGCTGCCAGGCCTTGATGAGGCGCCCGAGCGGGAAGGTCGCGGGCTCGCCGCGGTCGAAGCTCGAGTCGAAGGTCGCGCCGTCGGTAAAGGTGCCCGCGTAATGGACTGTGACGGTGTCCTCGACCGTCGGCCGCGCCCCGCCGCCATCGCCCGCGATGCGCCGCCATTTGAGCCCGCCGGACAGATAGCGCCAGCCGTCCGCGGGCTTGAGCGCGGCGAGATAGGCCTGCTGCGCGTTGTGCCAGGCAATGTCCTGCGAACGCTCGGGCGCGGGCGTCTCGTCCTGCGCAGCGGCTGGCGCGGCAAGCAGGGCGAGCGCGAGGAGGAGGCGTCTCACCGGCCGTAGGCCTTCGGCAGATCGCTGGTGTCGAGGTCGCGGTAACGGTCGCGCAGCCCGGTCTGGTGGTTATCCCTGGGTTGTTCGACGCCATCGATGAACACGCGCTCGGGCGCGCTGGTCACCTCGAGCGGATCGCCGTCCCAGACCACGAGGTCGCCCGCCGCGCCGGCCCCGAGCACCCCGGCGCGCCCGCCCTGGCCCGAAATCTCGGCCGGGACCGAGCTGATCGCGGCGAAGGCCTCGCCCCAGCTCAGCCCGGTCGCGCCCGGCACCTTGGTCAGCGCGACCATGTTGCCGGCATATTGCGGCAGGTTCCTGGGCTGGTCTCCGGTGGTCCCGGCAAGGCCGCCGATCGCCACCTTGACGCCGGCGCGCACCATGCGTCCCACATTGCTCTGCGTGGCGGCCATCTGCTCGAAGCTGCTGGGCAAATCGTTCATGGCGTTGGCGATCACCGGCACGCCGGCGGCGGCAAGCTCGCGCGCCACCATCCAGCCCTCGCTCGCGCCCACGAGCACCAGCCGGAGGCGCGGGAACTCACCCTTGAGCGCCAGTACCGAGCGAATGTCGGACGCGCGTTCGACATCGACGTAAAGCGCCTGCGCGCCGTTCACCACGGGCACCAGGGCGGCGGCGTCGAAGCGGGTCAGCAGCACGTCCTCGCCCCGACGCGTGGCGGTGTCGAGCAGCCGGGTGTCGACCGGAATGTCGTCACCAGTCTCGATCTCGGAGTGATCGCCGCCGCCGGTGATGCGCGCATCGCTGCCGTATTGCCGCGCTTCGCGCAGCGCGTTGCGGAGCAGGGCGTGCGCGCTGGTGCGGCTGCCCCCCGCGATGCGCGCGCCGTTCTCGCCCAGCGAGACGAGCTGGAAGGCGCGCGGGCGGATCAGCATCCGCGGATCGGCGCCCAGATCGACGACCGCGCCCTGCCCGCCGAAGATCGAGCTTTGCGGCTGCGAGAACACGCTGGCGCGGGTGATCCCGCCGCCGCGCGCCACCTGGACGTGCTGCGAGGCCGGATTGAGCGCGGGCGCGACATCGAGCGCGGCCGAGAAGGGCGAGGTTCGCGCACTCCGGTCGTTCGATTCCTCGACCCCGTCGGCGTCGGAGAGGCCGAGCGCGGTCATCGCCGCGAACAGCCCGGGGGTGACCCATTTGCCGGTCCCGTCGATCGCCTCGATTCCCGCGGGCACGGCCACGCCCGGTCCGGCGGCCACCACCCGTCCGGCGCGGATGACGACGGTGGCGCCGGTCACTGGCTCGGAGCCGTCGCCGATCGCGACGGTGGCGTTGGTGATCGCCACATCCTGCGCGAACACGGGCGCGGAAATCGCGAACAGCGCCGCTCCGATCAGGAACCGCGCGTTCATTTCACGTCTCCGGCGCCGGGCTGGCCGAGCTCGAAATCGCTTACCGCCCGCAGCCGCGGATCGGCAGAATCGTAGAGCAATGCGCCATCGACCCAGACCTTCTCGGGCCGCGAGTAGACGCTGAGCGGATTGCCGTTCCACAGCACCGCGTCGGCCATCTTGCCCGGCTCGAGGCTGCCGGTCATCGCGTCGATCCCCATCGCCTTCGCCGGGTTCAGGGTGATCCAGCGGATCACCGCCTCGTCGGGGATCGTGATCCCCATCCGGCGCCCGGCGGCCGCGGCCTTGCTCGCTTCCTGATTGAGGCGCTGGATGCCGTTCTCGTCGTCCGAATGGATCACCACGCAGGCGCCTTCCTTGAACAGCAGCGCGGCATTTTCCGGAATGCCGTCGTAGCTTTCCATCTTGAAGCCGTACCAATCGGCCCAGATCGCGCTGCAAACGCCGTTCTCGCGCAGCAGGTCGCCGATCTTGTAGCTCTCGACCGCGTGGTGGAAGGTCGAGACCTTGTAGCCCATCTCCCTGGCCATATCGATCACCAGCGCCATCTCGTCGGCGCGGTAGCAATGGTTGTGGAGCAGGATCTCCCCCGCCATGACGCCTTTCAGCGTCTCGGTGGCGAGGTTGCGCTTCTTGCCGTCGTCGGCCTTGGCGTCGAGCCAGGTCTGGCGGTTGACCGCGAAATTGCCCATCCGGGTGGAGGGCATCCGCCCCTTGCCGCCATAGACGCGCTTGGGGTTCTCGCCGCAGGCCATCTTCATGCCATAGGGCGCGCCGGGGAACTTCATCCCCTGCACCGTGCGCGCGGGAACGTTCTTGAGCGTGACGCTGCGCCCGCCCATCAGATTGGCCGAGCCGGGCAGGATCATCAGGCTGGTGACCCCGCCATGCGCCATCGCGCGGGTGAAGCCGGGGTCCTGCGGCCACACCGAATGCTCGGCCCAGACCTCGGGCGTGGTCGGGTCGGTCGCTTCGTTGCCGTCCGAGTGCGCTTGGACGCTCGGGCTCGGATAGACGCCGAGGTGGCTGTGGATGTCGATCACGCCGGGGGTCACGAACTTGCCCGCGGCATCCACCCGGTCGTAGCCGTCGGTGCTCAGCGAAGCGTCGCCCACCGCCCGCACCTTGCCGTCGCGAAGCAGCACGGTGCCGTTCTCGATGCGCCTGCCGGTGCCGTCGAACACCGTCGCGCCCACCAGCGCGACCGGGCGGCCGGGATAGGCGCGATAGGTGCTGGGGTAGGGGTTTGCGTTGACGACGGGCCTGGGCGCGCTCTGGGGGGCGCTGGCGGTATTGGCGCAGGAGGCGAGCGCGAGCGCTCCCAATGCCGCGGTCGGGAAACGAGAGTGCATGGCTGACCCCCAGAGAGCTATGAATTGGCGGATGTCAGGACTTGGCGGCGGGGTGGATGCCCGGCGCCTGGGGCTCGCCCACCTCCCGTTGTCCGGCGAGATCGGCGGGGACGTCGTCGTCGCGCAGCGTGTCGAGATGCATCAAGCGCTTCACCAGCGGAGACAAGAGGACGATGAGCACGCCAATACCGGTCGCCACAAGGCCCATGGTCCAGTAAATGCTCAGGGCGCCTTCGCGGGTGATCTCGCCGCCTTCGCCGCCTTCGCCCATCAAGGTGCCCATGAATCCCGCGACGTAATTTCCGCCGGCGGTGCCGAAAAAGAACGCCGCCATCATCAGACTGGCCATGTGCCGCACCGAGAGACGGTTGATGGCGGACAGACCGACCGGCGACAGGCATAGTTCGCCGGTCGTCGAGAGCAGGTAGAAGAGGAAGATGAAGAGCACCGGGACCAGCGCGTCGGCCCCCGCATTGGCGCCCAGCACAAGCACCACGAAGGCCAGCCCCATTTGGACGATGCCGAGGCCCATCTTGGCGTAGGTATTCGGCTCCCATCCGCGCTTGCCAAGGAATTGCCAGAGCGCGGCGAAAATCGGCCCGAGCAAAATGATGTAGATGGGATTGATCGACTGGAACAGGGAAGTCGGCACGCCCTGCCGGTCTACGTAGCGATCGGTGAACAGGTTCACCGAGCCGCCCGCCTGCTCGAACAGGCCCCAGAACAGCGGCATGAGCAGGATGATGAAGATCATCGCGAATACCCGGTCGCGCGCATCGTTGCGGGTCTTGCCTGCTTCCATGACACAGGCCGCGATCACCAGCACCAGACCGAGCACCCCGCCGATGGCAGCCACCGTGTCCGCGCCCTGGCGCACGATCGTGTAGGCGGCGCTCGCCAGAAGCACCGCCACACCGCCGAAGAACACGGGGCGGGTCGATCCGTCGCTTAACGCGCCGCGCTCGTCCTTGAGGTTGTAGAGCGCCTGCTGCAGGACATAGCCGAGGAGCAGGATCCCGGAGACCAGCAGCAACCAGCCGACCGCCGCCTGGAACTGGATCAGCGCCCAGATCACCGCCACCCCCGCGATCCCCACGAGGTAGAGAAGCCACTCGAATTTGACGCCGGCGACCGCGCTCTTGAGACGCGCCGGAGCCGGCGGTTCGCCCTGGCCGCGCAGGAGCGGCTTGCCGAGCACGAAGACGACGAGTCCCAGCAGCATCCCTATGCCAGCCGCGCCGAAACCGTAGGCCCAGCCCAGCGTCTCGCCGAGATAACCGGCGATGATCGTGCCCGCCGCCGCGCCCAGGTTAATGCCGATGTAGAAGATGGTGTAGGCTGAATCGCGTCGCACGTCGGTGCGCGGATAAAGTTGCCCGACGATGACCGATATATTGGCCTTCAGAAAGCCCGAGCCGACGATGATCAGCGCCAGCGCCAGCCAGAATATGTTGAGCATGGGGTCGTTGGCATAGCCCGATCCGTCACCCTCGAAAGCCATGAAGAAGTGACCGAAGGTGAGCAGCACCGCGCCGAACGCCACCGCCTTGCGCTGGCCCAGGTAGCGATCCGCCAGCCATCCGCCGAGCACCGGGGTGATGTAGACGAGGCTCGTGTATGCGCCGTAGATCAGACTGGCGCTGCCATCGGAATAGAGCCAGTGCTTGACGAGATACAGCACCAGCAGCGCGCGCATCCCATAATAGGAGAACCGCTCCCACATCTCCGCGAAGAACAGGACATAAAGACCCTTCGGGTGGCCGAGCACCTCTTCCTTGGGACGCGTAACGGCGAAGGCGCCGATAACCAGAAACGCCGAGAGGATCACGACCGCGATCGCGGCGATCCAGTCGCCCTCCTGCCACAAGGCCATGTCCTTCATGCGTACCCTTTCCCTACTGCCTGCGGCCCCTCGCTCTTGCGGGAGGAGGCCGGAATGGCGCGCACCCTAGCGGCTCCGACGCGTCTGTGAAGCCTTAGTTACAAGCGCGACCGCTTCGCGGCCCGCCTCGATGTCGGCGCCCAGCTTGACGCGCACCGCTGTATTATGGCACTGACGCAGTGACCGGACATTATGATGAGCAACACCGCCAGGCCCGTCTATCTCAAGCTGCGCGACATGATCGCCGCCGCGATCATCGATGGCCGCTATCCCGAAGGCGCCATGCTGCCCTCGGTGCGAACGCTGGCGGCGCAGGAGGGCGCCAATCCCCTGACCGTGGCCAAGGCCTATCAGCAGTTCCAGGCCGACGGGCTGGTCGCGGTGCAGCGCGGGGTGGGGATGTATGTGGTCGAGGGCGCGGCTTCGCGCTTGCGCTCCAGCGAACGCGAATTGTTTCTGGCCGAGGAATGGCCAGCGATCCGCGACCGCATCGCGCGTCTGGGAATCGACGCGGCGGCGCTGCTGGAGCGGGCCTGAGCGGTTCCGAAACGGGACGAAAGCGGACGAAACGCGCCTTGCGGCGAGTCGCGGGCTCTGGCAGATAACTCCGAACTGGAGCGGACTTGGGTTTGGTCGCAGGGTGAGGGTCGCGCCTCGTGGTGAACTTGGCCTCATGAACGGGGGCGAGGAGAGTGGCGATGATACGGTCCGAATTGCTGAGCGTTCTGGGCAAGGACAACCCGGATCTGCGCGCCGAGGATGTCGAGCAGGTGGTCGACATCTTCTTCGACGAGATTTCCGGGCGGCTGGCCGAAGGCGGCCGGGTGGAGCTGCGCGGTTTCGGCGCCTTCTCGACTCGCGCGCGCGATGCCCGCCAGGGCCGCAATCCCCGCACCGGCGAGGCCGTGCACGTCGAGGCCAAGCGGGTGCCCTATTTTCGTCCCGGCAAGGAAATGCGCCGGGTTCTGAACGAGCGATAGCGCCCGCCCCTCGCCGCTGCGCCATTGCGCGAACCCGGCGCGCGCCCTAGCCACATCCGCAGCCAGTGCGGCGCGGGTGTGGCGGAATGGTAGACGCCGGGGACTTAAAATCCCCTGAGCTTTGCTCGTGTGGGTTCGAGTCCCACCGCCCGCACCAGTTTCGACTAGAGAAAATCATCCGGGGGATGATTTTCCGTCGAAACTCCCGAGCGAAGCGAAGGGGTGCGCGAGAACACAAAACCATCCGGGGGATGGTTTGGCTCGAAACTCCCTAGCGACAGCGCAACGCAGTCATCGCGGCCAGCGCCGCGTTACGCCTTTTCCCCTAGTTCGACGGCAGGGCGATGACAGCAAATCGCGCCGCATGAGGCGGCGAAGCCCAGCGGCGGCTGGCAGCGCAGGGGAACGGGCGATGGACGTCGCGGCAACCGACATGGGAGCGGAAGCGCAACAGCTGAACGCCGCGGATGGCGAACAGCGCGCCGCGCCGCGGTTCTTTTCGCTCATCCGCGCGGCGAAGCTCGTTTCGGCCCAGGGCGAGTTCATCTGCGTGGTGCGCGACGTATCCTCGGCCGGCGTGCGCTTGCGATGCTTTCATACGGTCCCGCGCGAGCCGGCGATGGCTCTCGAGCTGCAGAACGGCGACCTCTTCGAGATCGAGCGCGTTCGTCAGGACGGTGAGGAGGCGAGCTTTCGCTTCGCCTCCGAAGTGCCCGTCGAGCGGCTGGTGCAGGAATCCTCGCTCTACCCGCGCCGCCCGCTGCGGCTCAATATCGCCATGCCGCTCTCGCTGCGCGCGCAGGGCGGGCGGGTCGCCGCCGTGACGCAAAACCTCTCCCAGCAAGGCTGCCGTGTCGATATCGAGCGCCCCCTGGCGATCGACCAGAAGGTAATCGTCGAAACTCCGCACCTCCCCGACATTCGCGCCAGGGTGCGCTGGCGCCGCGACGGCGAGAGCGGCCTGGTTTTCGACGACACTTTCGCATTACGCGACTTCGCGATCCTTGCCGCGCGGCTGCAATGCCCGCAACTGGCGGCGGCTTGATCGCGGCGCGGAGAATTACCGGACCGTCTTAACCCATCGCTAACCAGTTTCCTTCATTCCGGCCCTCGACACCAAGTGGGGGCGTTTACGACATGGCTGGAAAGCGACAAGAACTTGCCGTCGATGTGGCGATCGTCGGGGCAGGGCCGGCGGGGCTGACGGCGGGCTATCTGCTGACCAGGCAGGGCAAGAGCGTCGCGATCGTCGAAAAGGATGCGACCTATGTCGGCGGCATCAGCCGCACCGTCGAGCACGAGGGCTACCGCTTCGACATCGGCGGGCACCGCTTCTTCTCGAAGAGCCAGCAGGTCGTCGATCTGTGGAACGAGATCCTGCCCGACGACTTCATCCAGCGCCCGCGGATGAGCCGCATCTATTACGAGGGCAAGTTCTACAGCTACCCGCTGCGCGCGTTCGAGGCGCTGTCGAACCTTGGGGTGCTGCGCTCGACCGCGTGCATGATCAGCTATGGCCTTTCCAGGCTGTTTCCGATCCGCGACGTGAAGAGCTTCGAGGACTGGACCAGCAACCAGTTCGGCAGACGCCTCTATTCGATCTTCTTCAAGACCTACACCGAGAAGGTGTGGGGCATGCCCTGCAACGAGATGAGCGCCGACTGGGCCGCGCAGCGCATCAAGGGCCTCAGCCTGTGGGGCGCGGTGACCGACGGGCTCAAGCGCTCGCTCGGCCTCAACAAGCGGCCCAACGACGGACGGGCGGTCAAGACCCTGCTCGAGAGCTTCCGCTACCCGCGGCTTGGCCCCGGCATGATGTGGGACGCCGCGCGCGACAGGATCGTCGCCACCGGCAAGGGCCAGGTGCTGATGGGCCACGCCCTCAAGCAGCTCGCCAGCGACGGGGCAGCCGGCTGGCGCCTGTCGGCCGAAGGGCCCGTGGGCGAGGTGGTGATCCGCGCCGCGCACGCGATCAGCTCGGCGCCGATGCGCGAGCTTGCCGCGCGCCTCCATCCGCTTCCCGCGACCACGCTCCAGGCCAACAACCTCAAATACCGCGACTTCCTGACCGTGGCGCTGATGGTCGAGGGTGAGGATCTGTTTCCCGACAACTGGATCTACATTCACGACAGCAAGGTGAAGGTCGGCCGCGTGCAGAACTTCCGCAGCTGGTCGCCCGAAATGGTCCCCGACGAGACGATGGCCTGCGTCGGCCTCGAATATTTTTGCTTCGAGGGCGACGGCTTGTGGTCGATGTCGGACCACGGCCTCGTCGAACTCGCGACCGCCGAGATGAAGACGCTCGGACTGCTCGACCCGAGCAAGGTCAAGGGGGGCGCGGTGGTCCGGCAGGAGAAGGCCTATCCCGTCTACGACGAGGACTACGCCGCCAATGTCGAGGCGCTGCGCCGCGAGCTCGAAGAACGGCACCCGACGCTGCACCTGGTGGGTCGCAACGGCATGCACCGCTACAACAACCAGGATCACGCGATGATGACCGCGATGCTGACGGTCGAGAACATCCTCGCCGGTGCGCGCATCTACGACACCTGGTGCGTCAACGAGGACGCCGAATATCACGAGGCCGGCGACGAGGGCGCGGAGAAGCGTATCGCCGCCCGCGGAACCAAGACGGTTAGCGAGGATCAGGCCGCCGCGCTCGCCTCGGTCCGCGAGGTGCCGACGCGCATCGCCGCCGCCCGCGAAGCGGCTTGAGCCGGGCCGGGGGGCAGACATCGTGGATCAGCTGACGCAGCTCCTGCGCCAAGCCGCCGACCGCTTGGTTCCTGGGCGCTATATCGCGGCGAGCGCGGTGGCGCTGGGCTTCGACATGGGCAGCTTCCTCGTGCTGCTCGCGGTGGGGATGCACGCCGCATCGGCCTCGGCCCTGTCCTATTCGCTCGGCATCGTTGTGCACTGGTTCATCTCCAGCCGCGCGGTGTTCGTCGCCGGCGTGGCCGAGCGCGGTCCGGCGCGCACGCGGCAGAAAGCCTTGTTCGTCGCCTCGGCGCTGATCGGTCTCGCGCTCACCGCCGGCATCGTCGGACTCGGCTCCGCGATCGGCGTCGATCCGCGGCTCGCCAAGCTGGCGGCGGTCGGGGTGAGCTTCGTCGCCACCTGGCTGCTGCGCGCGCGCATCGTGTTCGCGGTCTGATCCGGTGGTTACCGCGATGGCCGCCGATCCCGCCGGGGCAGCTATTTCGCGCGACCGGCCAGCCGAAAGGCCCGCTGCCCGGTGGTGGTTTCCCGCCATTGTCGTCTGGGGCGCGATCTGGGCGGCCTTTTTCATCGCCAACAGCAAGCTGGTGGCGCGCATGGAGTTTCGCGATCCCGACGATGAGCTGCGGCTGGTGCAGGTCCGCGACCTCATCGCCGGACAGGGCTGGTTCGACCTTCATCAATACCGCGTCGATGCGGCGGGTGGCGGCGTGCTCATGCACTGGTCGCGCCTCGTCGATGCTCCTATCGCCGGGCTGATCGCGCTGCTGCGCCCGATGATCGGGCAAGGCGCCGCGGAACAGGTGGCGCTGGTCGCCATTCCCGCCCTCACCCTGCTCGCGATCGTCCTGCTCGTCGGGTGGATGGCGTCGCGCACGATCCCGTCGAACGCGCGCGTGCTGGCGATGGCCTGCGTGGCCTTTGCCGCGCCAGCGATGATGCAGTTGCTGCCGATGCGGATCGACCATCACGGCTGGCAGATCGCGCTGGCGCTGGGAGCGGTGGCGGCGTGCCTCGATCCCGACCAGCGGCGCGGCGGCTTCCTGTCGGGCGCGGCGCTGGCGGCGTGGATGGCGATCTCGTTCGAAGGCTTGCCCTTCTCCGCATGGTTCGTCGCGGTGCTGGGATTGCTGGCGCTGGTCGATCTGTCCGCCCGCCCGCGGCTGGTCGCCACGATGCAATCGCTGGCGGCCAGCTCGACCGTTCTCTTCCTCGCGACGCGCGGGATCGGCGATCTCGCGCAGCACTGCGATGCGATCGCGCCGGTGCACCTCGCCATTTTCGTCTGGGGCGCCCTGGCGATCGGCCTTCCCGGCTATCTCTGGCCGAAATCCCGCCTCGCCCTTCTTGGCGGCTTCGCCATCGCGGGTGCGGGTGCGCTGGCGCTTGTCGGCGTGCTCGCGCCGCGGTGTGCGACCGGCACCTTCGATATGCTAGACCCGGTGGTGCGCGGCTTCTGGTATGACAATGTCGCCGAAGGAAAGCCGCTGACGGGGGCGGTATGGCCGTTGATCGCGCAATATGCGCTGCCCCCGCTGATCGCGCTTGCCGTGGCCGTCAGGCTTGCGATGCGCGCGGAGGGTCCATTGAAACGCTGGTGGATCGCCTATGCCCTGTTTCTCGGTGGCGCGCTTGCGATCGGGATTGCCGTCACGCGCGCAGCCTCGATCGCCGGCATTCTCGCCGCGCTGCCGCTGGGATGGCTGGTCGCGAACCGGCTGGGGGCGCTGAAGCGGCCGAGCAATCCCGTCCTTCGCGCGGGCGAGCTGGTCGCCACCGCCGCGCTCATCTTCTGCGTGCTGGTTCCAGCGGTCCCGGTGGCCGCGATCGAGCGACTGACGACTCCGCCTACCGACCATACGCCGGAACCGGGTACGACGGTCGCCTGCACAGCGCGCCATGCCCGCCAGGCTTTCGACGCGCTGCCTCCGGGCGGAATTCTGGCCCCGCTCGACTTCGGACCGAATATTCTGGCCAATTCGCGCATGAGCGTTCTTGCCACCGGCCATCATCGCGGCGCGAAGGCGATGCGCGAGGTCATCGATGCCTTCAGCGGTTCCCCCGACCGAGCCCGGTCGATCGCGGCGAGGCATGGGCTGCGCTATGTCGTCATCTGCCCCAAAGTGCAGGAAATGGCGCTTTACCGGGAGCGCGCGCCCAACGGCTTTGCGGTGCAGCTGCTCGCGGGAAATGCCCCCGCGTGGCTGCGGCCGGTCCCGCTGCCGAAGGCCTCCGGCCTCAGGATGTGGGAACTCGTGGAGTAGGCTCCGGCGTCAGGCGGGCTTGAAGGTCAGCGCGACGCCGTTGATGCAGTGGCGCTTGCCGGTTGGCCTGGGGCCGTCGTCGAAGATATGTCCGAGATGCCCGCCGCAGTCGGCGCAATGGACTTCGGTGCGCGGATACACCAGCTTGCGGTCGGTCCTGGTCCCCACCGCGCCCGGGATCGCTTCCCAAAAGCTGGGCCAGCCGGTGCCGCTGTCGAACTTGGTGCGCGAGGCATAGAGCGCGTTGCCGCAGCCGGCGCAGGCGAACAGCCCCTTGCGCTTCTCCCGGTTGAGCGGGCTCGAGAAAGGGCGGTCGGTCGCCTCCTGCCGCAGCACGGCGAACTGTTGCGGAGTCAGGCGCTTGCGCCAGTCGGCCTCGCTGCGGGCGACGGGGAAACTCTTGGCCTCCGCGGGCGTGACGCCGCAAGCGCCGAGCGCGCCGAGCGCGCTACCAAGCCCGAGAAAGGCCATAAACGAGCGGCGCGATGAAGCCGAGAACACCATGATTCTCGGTGTCATCCAGACATCCTGAACACCCACCGAACAGCACCCGACAAGCACGAAGTAACTGCCGACGATCAGAACGTCGTGACCTCCACCTCCAGCTTGCGGAACCCGTGTACGAAATTCGCCCGCACCCGCTCGACATCGCCCGCGACATGCACCCGCATCCGCCGGGCGTGCATCTCCTCCAGCAGCACGCGGAGCTGCATTTCGGCAAGGCGGGCGCCGACGCAGCGGTGGATGCCGTAGCCGAAGCTGAGGTGCCGCCGGGCGTTCTCGCGCCGGAGGTCGAGCGTGTCGGGGTCCGCGAACACCTCCTCGTCGCGGTTGGCGGAGAGGTACCACAGGACCAGCCGGTCGCCCTTCCCGATCCGCTCGCCGAACAGCTCGGTGTCCTCGGTGGCGGTGCGGCGCATGTGGGCGAGCGGGGTCTGATAGCGGATGCACTCCTGCACAGCATTGGGGATCAGCGAAGGATCCTCCTCGAACGCCTTGCGCTGGTCGGGGAACCTGTCGAGCGCGTGGACGATGCCGCTCATGGTGTTGCGGGTGGTGTCGTTGCCGCCGACGATCAGCAGCACCAGATTGCCCATGAACTCCTGCGGCTCCATCTGGTTCATGGCCTCGGAGTGGAGCATCATCGAGATGAGGTCGTCGCCCCCCGGATTGTTGGCGCGCTCCATCCACAGCATCTGGAAATAGGCCGCCATCTCCTGCAGCACCGCCCGCCGCTCCTCGTCGAGGCCGGGGACCAGCGCGATCTCTGTGTCGCCGGCCCAGTCGGACCAGAAGGTCAGGAGTTGCCGATCCTGCCAGGGGAAGCCGAACAGGATCGCGAGCATGCCGGTGGTGAGCTCGATCGAGACCTTCTCGACCCAGTCGAAGGTTTGCCCGCGCGGCAGGCTGTCGAGCAGCTCGCCGGTGCGGGCACGAATTGCGCCTTCCATGTCGGCCATCGCGCTCGGGGTGAACTTGGGCGCCACGGTGCGGCGCTGGCCGGTGTGCTTGGGCCGGTCCATGGCGATGAACATCGGCAGCTCGAAGCGGGTGCGCCCGCTCTCGGCGAGCTGCTCGTCGGTGGGGCGCGGGATGATGGTGATCCCGCCGTATTCCCAGCTCGAGGAGAACAGCTCGGGCAGCGCCTCGATATGCGCCACCGCCTTGTGCCCGACCACGTTCCAATGCGCGCCGAACGGGCTCTGCTCGACATAGTGAAGCGGCCCCTTTGCCCGCATGGCGGCGAAGATCGGCTGCCAACGGTCCTCGACATAGATAGCCGAATCGCTGACGTCGTTGGGATCGGGGTGATCCCAGTGGATCTCGGGATGCTCGGCCAGATGCTTGACCAGCGCATCATAGGCGCGCGGCTCGGTGCGGAATTTGGGCTTGTCGGCGGCAAGCGTGGCCATGTCTTTCTCCCGTCGGGCGACTCCATCGGCGGGCCGCCTCGTCCGGAAGAATGCTGCACTAACTTACAGGCGAGTCAACAGTGCGTTGCTTGTCGCAACTCATCGGAGGTTGGCACCGGTAGGTGCACACAAAGGCACAAAGAGGTCTGCGCGCGCCGCGGCTTTCCGCGGTCAATCGCATCGTGGGCGCCCAGAAGGCGGCGTTGCCGCAGGAATCACCCCCTTTGTGTCTTTGTGTGAAAAAACCGAAAGCACTTTGCGCCTGCGCGCGCGCCGGCCTTGCCCGATTTCATCACCCGCCGCTTGAAGAGCGCGGCACCCGCGCGGGTGAAGACCACGACCCACAGGCCCTGCCACGCCAGTGCGAGCGCGTGCGGCCACAGCGGCTCGGCGAGCGCCGCGCGCGCCAGCATCGCGAAAGGACCGGAGAGCGGGAAGGCGAGCGCGCCGATCTCAAACCACGAGCCGGGCGCCGTAAGCGCATAGGCGGCGATGAAGAACACCACCAGTTGCAGCATGGTGACCGGCATCGAGAGCGTCTGCACCTCGCGCACCGTGGTCGCGAGCGCGCCGATCGACAGGAACAGCGCGCCGAGCAGCAGATAGGCCATGGCGAAATAGGCGATGCCGAGCGCGATGAAGGCGGGCCAGCCGACCGCCGGGGCGGGCAGGCTGGCCAGCACCTCGCCGTTCGCCAGCGCGAACAGGCCCGCGCCCGCGCCCCACACCGCGATGCCGACGAAGCTGACGCCGAGCATGGCGAAGAGCTTGCCCATGAACACCGCGTCCATCGGGATCGCGGCGGCCAGCACCTCGATGATCTTGTTGGCCTTCTCCTCGACCAGATTGGAGAGCACCATGCCGGCGAGCAGCATGGTGAGGAGGAACAGCAGCAATTGGCCCGCCTGCGCGGTGCGGATGCGGTCGGTGCGCGCCGCGGCGGTGCTCTGCTGGACAACGGCAATGGCGACCGGTGCGAAGGCGACCTCCGCGCTCCCCGCCGCCTGCGCCGCGACCAGGCCCACGGCGCCGCTCCAGCGGTCGAGCTCGCCCCGAGGCCCGGTCAGCTGGGGGGAGGCCGGCGTACCTGTGACGACGGCGGCATAGCCCTTGCCCTGCTCGGCCAGGATCGCCCGCGGGTCGCCTTCGGGTACGGGCGAGAAATTGGGGATCGCATCGGCGAGCCGCGGGCCGATGGCGTTGGCGGCCTCGACCATCCTGTCATTGTCGCCCGGCGCCATCGCCACCGCCACGACATTGGTCTGCACGGTCCGCTCGACCTTGCTGCCGACGCTGCCCGCGAGCGCGCCGACCGCGAGCGGGAACAGCGGGCCGAGCAGGAAGAAGAAGAAGGCCCGGCTGAACAGGATGGCGAGGAAATCGCGGCGTGCGATCACCCACGCGGCCTGGAGCGCGGAAAGGCGGGCGGAGGGGAGAGCTTCCGTCAATTGCCTACTCTCCAAGCCAAAGCCC
Source organism: Qipengyuania sp. (assembly GCA_019745075.1). GTDB lineage: Bacteria > Pseudomonadota > Alphaproteobacteria > Sphingomonadales > Sphingomonadaceae > Qipengyuania. Next base: position 21,450 of record JAIETR010000021.1, on the reverse strand, counting down.
GTTCGCATCGAGCGAAGTCGAGATGCGCGGCGCAGGGTGTCTCGACTTCGCTCGACACGAACGGAGACGGTGAGGATTGGGGGTCGCTCATCGCCGCGCCTCGTCCTTGTTTTCTTCGAGCGCGCGCGCGGCGGCCTCGCCGGCGATGGCGACGAAGGCGTCGTGGAGGCCGGCGCGTTCGATCGAGAGCGAGAGCACGCCGGCCTCGCCCTCGATCAGCGCGCGCAGCAGCGCCTCGGTTCCGCTCTCGGGTAGCGGGAAATACCAGAAGTGGCTGCCGCTGTCCCTGGCGTCGTGCCTGGCGTCGCCGGGTAGCGCGGCGCGCCAGCGCCCGTCGGCGCGCGCGGTTTCGAGCCGGACCTGCGCCGGAATGCGGTCGCGCGCGACATCCACCGATCCGGCATAGGGCACCCTGCCGCCCGCGATGATCGCGACCTCGTCGCACAATCGTTCGGCGTGGTGAATGACATGGGTCGAGAAGATCACGGTCGCGCCCTCGGCGGCGAGATCGCGGATCAGCAGCTCGAGCTTGCCCTGGTTGATCGCGTCGAGGCCGGAGAATGGCTCGTCGAGCACCACCAGCCGCGGGCGGTGGACCAGCGTCCCGAGCAGTTGCACGGTCTGCGCCATGCCCTTGGACAGCTGCCGGATCTGGCGGTCGCCGGCATGACCCATGCCGTGCTTCCCGAGCAGCTCGCGCCCGCGCGCGCGGCCCTCGGCGAGCGGTCGGCCGCGCAGAGCGCCGAGGAAGGCGATGGCCTCGTCGCACTTCATCGACGGGTAGAGCCCGCGTTCCTCGGGGAGATAGCCGATAAGCCGCGCGATCTCGTGCGGGCGGTCGTGGCCGAAGACGCGGCGCACGCCCTCGTCGGGGTCGATGATGCCGAGCAGCATCCTGAGCGTGGTGGTCTTGCCCGCGCCATTGGGGCCGAGAATGCCGTAGATCGCGCCCTCGGGCACCGATATGTCGATGCCGTCGACCGCGAGCGTTTTGTCGAAGCGCTTGACCAGCCCACGCGCCTCGATCGCGAGCGGGCGGGAGGCGAGGGGTATCGGGTTTGAGTCTCGCATCGTCGGCATCGGCTCGGTAAGCATCGGCGCGCGATAGGGCTTGGCCGTGAACGAGGGCGACAGCAAGTTTGGTTAACGGCGAACTTCAGGCCGATTTGCGCGCGGAGGCGCTGGCGCTCGGCTTTGCGGTCGTGGGGTTCGCCCGCGCCGCGGGTTATGCACGCCAGGGGGAGCGGCTTGAGGAGTGGCTGGGCGAGGGACGCCACGGCAGCATGGAATGGATGGAGGCCCGCAAGGGCGAGCGCGCCACGCCGCAGGGGCTGTGGCCGGAGGCGCGCAGCGTGATCGCGCTCGCGATGAGCTACGCGCCGCGGACCGATCCTTTCGCGCTCGCCCGAGCAAGCGAGAAGGCGCGCATCTCGGTCTATGCCCAGGGACGCGATTACCACGAGGTGATCAAGAAGGCATTGAAAGCGCTGGCCCGCTGGCTGGTGGCGCGCGCGCCGGAAAGCGAGCTCAAGGTTTTCGTCGATACCGCGCCGGTGATGGAAAAGCCGCTCGGCGAGGCGGCGGGGATCGGCTGGCAGGGCAAGCACACCAATCTGGTCGGCACCAGCCACGGGAGCTGGCTGTTCCTCGGCGCGATCTACACCACCCTGGAGTTCGCGCCCGACGGGCCGCACCCCGACCGCTGCGGAAGCTGCCGCGCCTGCCAGGATGCCTGTCCGACGGCCGCCTTCCCCGCGCCCTATCAGCTCGATGCGCGGCGCTGCATTTCCTATCTCACCATCGAGCACAAGGGCCCGGTGGCGGAGGAATTCCGGGTTGCGATGGGCAACCGCATCTACGGCTGCGACGATTGCCTGGCGGTGTGCCCGTGGAACAAGTTCGCCTCCGCCGCGCAGGCGCATGCGAAATTCCTCCCGCGAGAGGAGCTGGTGGCGCCGGACCTGTCCGCGCTCCTTGGGCTCGACGATGCGGCCTTCCGCCAGCTGTTCTCCGGCAGTCCGATCAAGCGCATCGGCCGCGACCGTTTCGTGCGCAACTGCCTTTACGCCGCCGGCAATAGCGGCTCGGCGGCGCTGCTGCCGCAGGTCGTCAGGCTGGCGGAAGATCCCCACCCGGTGGTGGCGGATGCGGCAAGGTGGGCGCTCGCAAAGCTCGAGGAATCCCCCCCTCCGGGGGAGGTGGCCGGAGCGCGGCGACGGCCGGAGGGGGCCGCTCGCGACGTTTCGCCCTGACCCCCTCTGGCTCTCGAGAGGTCAGAGCATGTCCTTCAGCGCTACCTCGCTGTCCGCAAGCAGCTCGGGCGCCACTTGCGCGCGGGCCTCCACCAGCTTCCTCCCCTGCGCGTAATCGCGGGTGCGGTTGACGCAATCGAGCGCGATCGCGCGCCCCTCGCGCAGATAAACGACCGCGAAGCTGCGCCCCTCCACCGAGCCGCGGATCACCTCGGCATCGTGGCCCAGCGACAGGCCAACGGTCTGGAGCCTGAGATCGTACTGGTTCGACCAGAACCACGGCAATGCGTCATAGGCCTGGTCCTCGCCCATGATCCCCCGCGCCGCGCAGACCGCCATATCGTGCGCGTTCTGAACCGATTCGAGGCGGATGATGGCATTGTCGGCATAGGGATTGGCGTGCGCGGCGCAGTCCCCGATGGCGTAGATGTCGTCGAGCGTGGTGCGGCAGAATTCATCGACATCCACCCCGTTCGAGCCCGAGGCCCCGGCCGCGATCAGCGGGCCGACGGCGGCGACGATGCCGATGCCGACGATCACGATCTCGGCCGGAATGATGTCTCCCGCGCTCGTGAGTACCCCGGTTACGCGGCCTTCCGCGCCCTCGATCCGCTCGATCCCGGTTTCTAGACGGACGTCGATTCCCTGCCGGCGATGTTCGTCGAGGAAGAACGCGCCGAGCGTTTCGCCCGCTACCCGCGCAAGCAGGCGCGGCTGGAGCTCGAGCAGGGTGACGCCGCAGCCGAGCTTCCTGAGCACCGCCGCCGCCTCGAGCCCGATATAGCCGCCGCCGACCACCACCACCCGACGCGCCCCCGCGTCGAGCTCGGCGCGCAGCGTATCGACGTCGGTGCGGTGGCGCACGGTGTGGATGCCCGCGAGGTCGCCGCCGGGGCAGGACAGCCGCCGCGCGTCGCCCCCACCGGCCCAGATCAGCTTGCGGTAGCCAATCCGCGCGCCGTCGCCGGTGACGACCTCGTGCGCCTGCCAGTCGATCTCGGTAACATTGGTGCCGAGCCTCAGACCAATGCCGCGCTCGGCCCAGAAGGGCTCGGGCCGGATCAGGATACGCTCGAGCGGTTTCTCGCCCGCGAGGTAATCCTTCGACAGCGGCGGGCGCTCATAGGGTGGGGTGCGGTCGCGGCTGAGCATGAGGATCGCGCCTTCGTGCCCGGCCTGACGCAGCGCGATCGCGGCCTGCGCGCCGCCGTGCCCCGATCCCACGATCACCACCTCTGCGTTGTCCATGAGCTGGTTCTACCGCCCCAACAGGTTGCGCGCCATGCTCGCGATCTGGGCGAGCATGGCGGGCGCGACATCGCCCTGGGCCCGCGCCCGGCCGATTATCGCGCGAAACCGGCGAATCGCTTCCGCGTGTTCCTGGGCCCAATCGGCGACGGCGCCGACCGGCTCGCTCTTGGCGCCCTTGCGGCGCGACAGGCGGCGCAGGAAGTCGAGGCGCATCTGCTGGAAGTCGCGCGACAGGCCCGCGACCAGCAGCCGCTCCCACACATCGGACGGGTTCATCAGCGCGGAGGTGCTCTGCGCCCAGTCCAGCCCGATCCGTTCGCCCAGGTCGGTGAAGGCCGCGGTCAGCGCCCGGGCATCGATCCCGGCGGTTCGCGAGAGCGCGGCGAGGCCCACCGCCCCGTCGAGGTCGTAAAGCTGCGTGACTCTGGCGGCGAGCTTTTCGGGCGCCCCCATGCCGACGAACTCGGCCTTGAGCTTGTCCGATTGGCCGATCGACGCTTCGGTCAGCAGTTCCTTCTCGTCGGTCGAGAGCTGCGTCACGCGCTCGAGCAGGCTGGCGATCAGCTCGCCGGGAGGCATCGCGCCGGCGCCCACGCGGATGAGATCGGCCATCTGGCTCCGCAACGCCCCGGCGGTATGGCGGAACAGGTAGAGCCGGGCGTTCTCGGGCATGCTGGCGGTTTCCAGCTCGGCCCACAGCTCGCCCGCACCGAACAGCTTGTCCGCCGCCACGAAAGCCGCGCAGACGTCGTCCAGTCCGACCCCTTCCTCCTCCGCCAGTTCGAAGGGGTGGACGATGCCCATCCGGTTGACCAAACGATTGGCCAGCTCGGTCGCGACGATCTGGCGGCGCAGCCGGTGCTCCTCGATCTGGCGCCTGTAGTCCTTCCGCATGGCCGAGGGAAAATAGGCGATCGGCAGATCCGACAGGCTCGGATCGTCGGGCAGCGCGCTTGCCTCGATCGCATCCTGCAGCACCAGCTTGGTCGAGGACAGCAGCACCGCCAGCTCGGGCCGGGTCAGTCCGAAGCCGTCGGCGGCGCGGCGTTCCAGAACATCGCGGGGCGCCAGACCTTCGGTTTGCCGATCGAGCATTCCGCGATCTTCCAGCGCCTCGATCAGGCGCAATTGCGGCGGGACGGCCGCGGCGCCGCCCTGTTCGCCGATCGACAGCGCCAGCGCCTGCAGCCTGTTGTCCTCGAGCACGAGGCCGGCGACCTCGTCGGTCATTTGCGCCAGCAGCTTCACCCGCCTGGCTTCGGTCAGCTTGCCCGCGCGCTTGGCGGCGGCGAGGGCGATCTTGATGTTGACCTCGTGGTCCGAGCAATCGACGCCCGCCGAATTGTCGATGAAATCGGTGTTGATCCGCCCGCCATGCAGCGCGAATTCGATGCGCCCGGCCTGGGTGACGCCCAGGTTGGCGCCCTCGCCGACGACCTTGGCGCGCAAGCCGGCGGCATCGACGCGCAGCGCGTCGTTGGACGGATCGCCGACCTGGACGTTGTTTTCCGCGCTCGCCTTCACATAGGTGCCGATGCCGCCGAACCACAACAGATCGACCGGCGCCGCGAGAATGGCGGCGATCAGCGCCTCGGGCTCGAGCTCGCTGGCCTCGACACCGAGCGCGTCCTGCGCCGGCTTCGACAGCCCGATCGTCTTGGCGTCGCGCGGGAACACCCCCCCGCCCTTCGAGATCAGTGTCTTGTCGTAGTCGTCCCAGCTCGAGCGCGGCAGCTCGAACATCCGCGCCCGTTCCTTCCAGCTCGCCGCGGGATCGGGATGGGGATCGAGGAAGATGTGACGGTGATCGAAGGCCGCGACCAGCTTGATGGCCTTGCTGAGCAGCATGCCGTTGCCGAACACGTCGCCCGACATGTCGCCGCAGCCCGCCACCCGCACCGGCTCGGTCTGCACATCGACGCCCATTTCGAGAAAGTGGCGCTGCACCGAAATCCAGGCGCCCTTGGCGGTGATGCCCATCGCCTTGTGGTCGTAACCGTTCGAGCCCCCGCTCGCGAAGGCGTCGTCGAGCCAGAAGTCGCGGGCTTCGGCGATGGCGTTGGCGACGTCGGAGAACCTGGCGGTGCCCTTGTCGGCGGCGACGACGAAATAGGGATCCTCGCCGTCGCGGATCACCACCTTGTCGGGGTGGACGACCTTCGTGCCCGCGATATTGTCGGTCACCGACAGCAATGTGCGGATGAAGACCTGGTAGCTGGCCTGGCCTTCGGCCGCCCAGCCGTCGCGGTCCTGCGCGGGGTCGGGCAATTGCTTGGGGTAGAAGCCGCCCTTGGCGCCGGTCGGCACGATCACCGCGTTCTTGACCCGCTGCGCCTTCATCAGCCCCAAGACCTCGGTGCGGAAGTCGTCGCGACGGTCGGACCAGCGCAGGCCCCCGCGCGCGATCGGCCCGGCGCGCAGATGGATGCCCTCGACCCGGCGCGAATAGACCCAGATCTCGCGCCACGGAATCGGCTTGGGGAGGCCGGGAACGAGCTGGGATTCGATCTTGAAGGCGAGCGCTTCCTCGCCCGCGGGCGCGAAGGCGTTGGTGCGCAGGATGGCCTCGATCAGGGCCTGGTAATGGCGCAGCAGACGGTCGTCGTTGATCGCGGCGACGCGCGCCAGCCCGCGCCGGATCGCCGTGCGCGCCTCGTCCTGGGCGGCCGCGCGGTCGCCGGCGAAGGCCGGATCGTGGCTGGCGGTAAACAAGGAGACCAGGGCGCGGGCGATTTCGGGCGCGCGCGCCAGCGCGTCGACCACCGTGTAGATCGTGAAGCCGACCCCGGCCTGGCGCAGATAGCGATAGAAGGCGCGCAGCCAGTTGGCCTCGCGCGCCGTCAGCCCGACCTCGGGCACCAGCCGGTTGAAGCTGTCGTTCTCGGCCTCGCCGTTGAGCACCGCCGCGACGGCTTGCTCGATCGCCCCGGCGCGGGCCACGAGGTTCTCCGCCTCGACCCCCGGGGCAAGCGCGAGCCGGAAATCGTGGATCGTCCCGAGCCGCCCTTCGTCGAGCTCGGTGGGCATCTCGGTCAGCACGTGGAAGCCGAAATTCTCCAGCGTCGGCACCGCGTCGGACAGCGGCAGGCTGCCTTCGGCCTGGTAGAGCTTGAGGCGCAGGCAGGCGGGCTGTTCGTCCTCGCAGTAATAGAGCCGCGCATCGCGCTCGCGCCCGCCGTCGATGTCGTCATGGCTGCCCAGCGCGCGCAACCGCGCGATGTCGAGCGCGGCTTCGCGTGGGCCGTGGCGGCCGCGGAATGCGGTCGGGAAAGCCTCCGCCCAGCGCAGCGCCAGCGCGGCCGCGCGCCCCGGCTCGACCAGCGCGGAGAGCTCCCCCTCGACCGCCTCGTTCCAGCCGCGCAGCAGTCTCTGAAGCTGCGCGTCGAGCACGCTTTCCCTGGGCGCGGCGCTGCCGTCGCGAATGTCGAGCACGAACCGCAGCAGCGCCAGATTGCCGCCTTCGACCTCCAGGCTCCAGTCGAGCAGCTCCGCCTCGGCGCCGTCTTCGAGGAGAGTCTGGATTTCGAGCCGCACCTGCGTCGAGAGCAGGTCGCGCGGCAACCACACGAAGGCGAACAAATGGCGTTTGAGCGGGGCCTCGACCAGCACCAGCCGCGGTCGTGGCCGGTCGACCAGGCTCATCATCGTGGTGGCGACCCGCTCGACGTCCTCCTCCTGGAACCCGATCAGCAGATCGTGCGGCAGCGCCGTCAGCGCATGGACCAGCGCCTTGCCGGTGTGACCGCCTTCGTCGAACTCGAGCCGGCGCATGACCCTGTCGAGCTCGGCGCGCAGCCGCGGCACGTTGCGCGGCGCGGCTGCCAGGCCGGCGCTGGTCCAGACTCCGGCGTGAAGCGACAGCGCGACGATCCTGCCGTTCTCCCGCCCCACTTCGCGCCTGGGCACCAGCAGCAGGTCGAGCGGCACGCGGCGGTGTACGCGCGAAAGGTGGTTGGACTTGACGATCAGCAGCTCGCGGGCGTGGCCGCGCTGCTCGAACCATTCGAACGCGCGTTCGAACGAGGCATCGGCGAGAACCGGGTCGCGGCCCTTGCGGCAGATCCCAAGCTGCTCGCTCTGCGTTCCGTCGCGGTGCCGGACGAGATGGCCGAGCTGGGTCAACATCCCCTCGTCGAGCCAGCGCAGCAGGGCGGCGCTTTCGGCGTCGGCGGCTTCGATCGCGGCGGCATCGGCCTGCATCGCGGTCCGCAGCCTGGCCCAGTCGGCAACCGCTGCCTGGACGTCGGCCATGGACGCGCGCAGGGTTTCGCGCAGCTGCTTGCGCCCCACCGCATCGACGCGCTCGGTTTCGATGTAGATCAGCGAATCATAGCTGGCGCTCGCCGGATCGCCGGCGGGAATCGCTGTCAGCATGCCATCCGCGCGGCGCTCGACGGGCACGACGGGGTGCAGCAGCGTGTCGATCGCCAGGCCTTGGCCGGCAATCGCGGCGGCGGCCGAATCGACCAGGAACGGCATATCCGGGTTGACGATGGCGACGCGCAGCATGCGCCGCGGCGCGGTCACCGATTCGACCGCCAGACTCGCCTCGCGACCCCGTTGCATGGCCGTTTCGAGAGCGAAGCGCGCCGCCGCATCGAGTTCGGCCTTGTCGAGCGCGGTTTCCCCGGGAAGGAGCGATGCGCGCATGTGCCCGGCCAATGCCTTGACCAGCTTGGCGGGCAGGTCGGCCCGGGAATCGGCGTCGTCTCGTGCAGCCATGAAAACATTTTCGGCGGCCCGCCGGAGGGGGATCCGCGCGCTCCTCTAACGGCGCCCAGCGCCAGCTCTCTCTGCGGGGCGCGTTAGGAGAGTGGGGCCTCGTCCGCAAGCACGGCCATCGTCCGCGCAAGCGCGCGTTCGCGCAGCGCGGGATCGAAGGTGGGCCCGGCGAAAATCACCTCGTCGGCGCCGGTGCGGGCGATGAAGGCGCGGACCTGCCTGGCCGCTTCGGCAGGCGTGCCGATGGCGCTCGCCTGACCGATGTGCTCCAGCATCGCGCCCGCCCGCGGCGGCAGCGTGTCGCGATAGTTGGCGATGGGCGGCGGCAGCTTGCCCGGCTGGCCGGTGCGCAGCCGCACGAAGGCCTGGAGCTGCGAGCTGGCGAGGTATTCGGCCTCCTCGCTTGTGTCGGCGGCGAACAGGTTCATTGCCACCATGACGTGTGGGCGACGGCAGGCGGCGGAGGGCTGGAAATCGCGGCGGTAGAGCGCCAGCGCGCCGTCGAGATGGTCGGGCGCGAAATGGCTCGCAAAGGCGTAGGGCAGGCCGAGCCGCGCCGCCAGAGAGGCGCCGAACAGGCTCGAGCCGAGCATCCACAGTTCGACATCGGCGCCGTAGCCGGGTGTCGCGCGGATCGCCGGCTCGGGCTCGCCGGTCAGCAGCGCGCGCAGTTCGACCACATCCTGCGGGAACATCTCCGCGGCGCGATGGCGGTCCTTGCGCAGCGCCCGCTGGAGCTCGGGACCGGCGCCCGGCGCGCGGCCGAGCCCGAGATCGACGCGGCCCGGAAACAGCGCGGCGAGCGTGCCGAACTGCTCGGCGATCTGGAACGGGGTATGGTTGGGCAGCATGATCCCGCCCGAGCCGATGCGGATCGTGGCGGTGGCGTTGCCGAGATGCGCCAGCACCACCGCGGTCGCGCCGCCGGCGATGCCGTCCATGGCGTGGTGCTCGGCGACCCAGAACCGCTTGCAGTCCGCCGCCTCGGCGGCACGGGCGAGGCTGGTGGCGGCGGCGAAGGCGTCCTCGAGCGTGCCGCCCTCGCGCACCGGGACGAGGTCGAGGACGGAGAATGCGGTCACGGCTTCAACTGGGCCAGATAGGCCCGCGCGGTGGCCGCCTGCTCGCTGTCGGGAGCGGCCGCGATCACCGATTCGAAACTCTTGCGCGCCGCGGCGTCGTTCCCGCTCAGCGCCGCGACTACGCCCGCTTCCAGGCCAACCGCGGGATCGCGCGGATCGAGGGCGGCGGCGCGCTCGATCTGCTGCTGGGCGGTGGCGAGATCGCCTTGCCGCCGCGCCAGCGTGGCGGACAGCAGCCAGGCATTGGCATCGTCGGGACCCAGCCGTCGCGCCTCCGCAAGCGCCATCCCCGCTTCCGGTTCGCGTTTCAGCGCGACCAGAGCCACCGCGCGCTCCTGCGCGATCTCGCCGCCGAGCTGGGCCTCGGCGGCAGCCTCGGCCCGGGCAGAATCGAGCACGGCGAGCGCCTCGGCGGGTTTGTCCTGCGCAAGGAGCGCCGAGCCCGCGAGCGCGCCCATGCGCGCGCGGAAGCGGGGCTCGCTCGCCTCCTCGCGCGCGGCGAGGAAAGCTGCCCCGGCCGTCGCCCAATCGCCGCCATTGCCGGCGGCGACCCCCAGGCAGTGGCGGCCGGTGGCGCGCTGCGCCCCGGTGGTGCGCGCGACCCATTCCTCGGCCAGCGCGCGCGCCTTGGCCGGTTCGCTCCGCGCCGTGGCGAGGCACACCTCGATCGCCGGGCGGGTCACGGAGCGAGCCGAGGGCGCCGCGCCGCGCGGCGGCCGGTCGCGCAGCTCCTCGGGCACGCCGGGCACCTGTCCGCCGCGTGGATCGACGCCGACCTGCATCGACATGAGCGTGAGGGGAAGCAGCAGCGACATGCGGGTCAATCTCCGGCCAGTTCGGCGACGGCGCGCAGCAGCAGGGCGATGTCCTGCGGGCGCGAGAGGCGATGGTCGCCGTCCTTGACCAGCGTCACCTGTATGTCGTCCGAACGCAAGCGCTCGGCGAGGCGCAGGCCGATGGCGGGCGGGACATCCCCGTCGCGCTGGCCGTGGATCAGCCGAACCGGGCAATCGATGGCGACTTCGCTGTCCAGCCGCAGCAGCGCCTGTCCGTCGGCGAAGAAGCCCGGGTGCATCGGCGTCGGCTCGGCACCGTAAGGATTGGGGTCGAAGACGGTTTCGCCCGCCGCCAGGCGCGCCTTCTCCTCGGCGGTGCGCCCCCAATCGGTGAAATCGGGCGCGACGGCGATGCCGACCAGGCCCGCGACCCGCGCGCGCCCGGCATCGTTCAGGGCCTCGGCCACGAGCAGCATCAGCCACCCTCCCATCGAACTGCCGATCAGGAGCACAGGCCCCTCGGTCCGGGCTTCGACGAGCGCCGCCACCTCGTCGCGCCAGCGCGTCAGCGTGCCCTCCGCGAAGTCGCCGCCGCTTTCGCCGCAGCCCGAATAGTCGAGCAGCAGGCAGGCGCGTCCTTCCCGCTCCGCCCAGGCGAACAGCGCGCTCGCCTTGCCGCCCGCCATGTCGGACATGTAACCCGGCAGGAACACCAGCGCGGGGCCGCGGCCGGCATTGTGCCGGAAGGCGATCCGGCGGCCGTCGGGCATGGTGTGGAATTGCGTCCGGGCGTCCATACGCCGCCATGTCGGACGTGGACGGCAAAACGCAAGCGCCGTCATGGAATTGCAGCGCGATCGCGGTTAGATCGGACTCCGGGGGAGACCGCCTGCATGATCGAAACCGAACCGCCCGCCGCCGCGCCACTGCCGCTGCTGGACCGGCGCGCGCTGATACGGGGCGGACTTCTCGGCGCGGGGTTCGCCGCGGCCCCGCTTTCGGCGCAGCTTGCGAGCCCGGGGTTCACCTCGGGCGTCGCCAGCGGCGAGCCTGCGGCCAGTTCCGTGCTGTTGTGGACACGCTTTGTCGCGGAGGCCGAAACGACGCTGCGCTGGGAGGTGGCCGAGACGCTCGAATTCGCCAGGCCGGTGGCAGGGGGCGAGGTCGCCGCCTCGCCCGACCGCGATTTTTGCGCCAAGCCTCTCGCGCGCGGGCTCGCGCCGGGGCGATGGTATTACTATCGTTTCATCGCCCCCGGCGGCACGATCTCCGATGTCGGGCGCACCAGGACCCTGCCACGGGGCCAAACCGACCGCTTCCGGATGGCGGTGTTCAGCTGCTCGAACATCGGCTTCGGCTGGTTCAACGCCTATGCCCATGCCGCCGCGGCGGACCAGTTCGACTGCGTACTCCATCTCGGCGACTATTTCTACGAATACGGTTCGGGCACCTATCCGAGCGGGAAGCAGGTGCTGGCGGGGCGGCGTGTCGAGCCCGCGCACGAGATCGTGGCGCTCGCCGATTACCGCGCGCGCTTCGCGCAATACCGCCGCGATCCGGACTTGCGCCGCCTCCACCAGCTGTTCCCGATGATCGCGGTGGGGGACGATCACGAATACGCCAACGACGCGTGGCAGGGCGGAGCCGAAAATCATCAACCCGGCGCCGAGGGGCCGTGGTCCGCGCGCAAGGCGGCGGCGGAGCGCGCGCGCCGCGAATGGATGCCGGTCTCGGACCAGGATTGGGCGTGCTACGAGATCGGCGATCTCGCCACGCTGTTCCGTCTCGAGACGCGGCTGACCGCGCGCGCCGAGCAATTCAACATCGGCCGGCTCCTCGCGGGCAAGACCGCGCCGGGCGAGGCGGAGGCGGCGCTCGCGGCCTTCCGCGACGGCGCCTGGCGCGATCCTTCGCGCGCCATGATCGGCGCGGATCAGCAGGCCTGGTTGGCGGACGGCCTCAAGGGTTCGCGGCGTGCCGGAAAGGTCTGGCAGGTGCTGGTCCAGCAGGTCCTGATGGGCGCCACCCGCACGCCGCCCGAAGTGCTGGAGTGGGCGACGAACGATTTGCCCGATTACGTCAGGGCGCGGATCGCGAACGGCGCCGCCGCGAGCCGCGCCGGGCTGCCGATGAACATGGACGCCTGGGACGGCTACCCGGCGGCGCGCGAGCGGGTGTTCGCGGCGGCCCAGGCGGCGGAGGCGAACCTGATCTCGCTGGCGGGCGATACGCACAACGCGTGGGCCTTCGACCTTGCGCGGGGCGGCCAGCCCGCCGGCGTGGAGTTCGGCGGACAATCGGTCACCTCGCCCGGTTACGAAAGCGCGTTTCCCCGGATCGCGCCCGAGCGCATAGCCAAGGCGCTGCGCGAGACGAACCCGGCGCTCGGATTCTCCGATGCGTCGCGGCGCGGCTATATGGCGGTCGAGCTGACGCCCGGCGCGGCGACGTGCGAATATCGCTTTCTCCGCAATGTCCGGCAGAAGGATGCGTCGCTCGCCGGCACGCACCGCGTCACCACCCTGCCGGGCCGCCGCGTGCTCACGGGTTGATGAAGCGCGCCGGCGGCGCTATCTCGCGCGCATGGCCAAGACGCCGACCCTGACTACCACCACTACCGGCTTCGCCCGGGGGCGGACGGTCGCGCGCTAGCCGCCGCCGCCGCCGCCCGGGCATGACGGGCGGCGCGGCGTTCCTCCCGTCATCGGCTTCTCCGACGCCGCGCTTTGCGCCGCCCGCGCTCCTGTGCAATGGCGCCGCGACGAATTTTGGACGCGAGACGATGACGCAACTTCTGAAGATCAGCCTGCCCGACGGTTCGGTGCGCGAGGTGCCGCCCGGCAGCACCCCTGCCGATATCGCCGCGGCGATCGGTCCTGGGCTCGCAAAGGCCGCATTGGCCGCGCGAGTGGACGGCGAACTGCGCGACCTCAACCGGGCGTTAGAAGGCGACGCCAGCCTCGCGCTGGTGACCAGCCGCGACGAGGCCGACGCGCTGGAACTGGCGCGGCACGACTACGCCCACGTCCTGGCCGAAGCGGTGCAGGCGCTGTGGCCGGGCACGCAGATCACCTTCGGCCCTGCCACCGAGGACGGCTTCTATTACGACGTGATGGCGCCCGCGAGCCGCGGCCCGTTTACGCTCGACGACCTGCCCGCGATCGAGGAACGGATGCGCGACATCATCCGCGCCGACAAGCCGCTGACGCGCGAGGTGTGGAGCCGCCAGCAACTGATCGACAAGTGGCGGGCCGAGGGCGAGAGCTTCAAGGCCGAATGGGCGGCCGAGCTGCCCGAAGGCGAGGAGCTGACGGTCTATCGGAGTGGCGAGGATTGGCTCGATATGTGTCGCGGGCCGCACCTGCCTTCCACCGGCAAGCTCGATCCGGCCGCCTTCAAGCTGATGCGGGTCGCGGGCGCCTATTGGCGCGGCGACCAGAGGAACGCCCAGCTCACGCGCATCTACGGTACCGGCTGGCTCGACAAGAAGCAGCTCGACGCGCATCTCCACCGGCTGGAGGAGGCCGCCAAGCGCGACCATCGCAAACTCGGGCGCGAGATGGATCTGTTCCACTTGCAGGAAGAGGCGCATGGCAGCGTGTTCTGGCACCCGCGGGGCTACAAGATCTGGCGCGAGCTGGAGGCCTATATGCGGCGCGCCATCGACGGCGCGGGCTACCGCGAGGTCAAGACCCCGCAGGTCATGGACGCGCGCCAGTGGGAGCAGTCGGGCCACTGGGGCAAATATCGCGCGAACATGTTCGTGATCCCCGACGAGGCGCCGAATACCGAGGACGAGGGCGACCTCGTGTCCAAGGACGCCGACTGGATGGCGCTGAAGCCGATGAACTGCCCGGCGCATGTGCTGATCTTCCGCCAGGGCCTCAAGAGCTACCGCGACCTGCCGCTGCGGCTCTACGAGAACGGCTGCTGCCACCGCAACGAGCCGCATGGCGCGCTGCACGGCCTCATGCGCGTGCGCCAGTTCACGCAGGACGACGCGCATATCTTCTGCCGCGAGGACCAGATCGTCGCCGAGACGCGCGCCTTCTGCGAGCTCGCCGACCGCATCTACCGCGACTTCGGCTTCACCTATGCGGTCAAGCTCGCGCTCCGGCCGGAGCAGCGCTACGGCTCGGACGAGGATTGGGACAAGGCCGAGTCCGAGCTGCGCCAGGCGGTGATCGACGCCGGCATGGCGACGCCGGAATACGGCTGGGAGGAACTGCCGGGCGAGGGCGCGTTCTATGCTCCCAAGCTCGAGTGGCATCTGACCGACGCGATCGGGCGCACCTGGCAGGTGGGCACGATCCAGTCCGACCGCGTGCTGCCCGAGCGGCTCGACGCCAGCTATGTCGGCGAGGACGGGGAGAAGCACCGTCCGGTGATGCTCCACCGCGCGATCTTCGGCTCATACGAGCGCTTCATCGGCATATTGATCGAGCATTTCGCCGGCCGGCTGCCCGCCTGGCTCGCCCCGACGCAGGCGGTGGTGGCGACGATCGTGTCGGATGCCGACGACTATGCTCGCGAGGTTGCATCGAGACTGCAAGCGGCGGGCATCCGGGTCGAAACCGACCTGCGCAACGAGAAGATCAACTACAAGGTGCGCGAGCACTCGCTCGCCAAGGTTCCGCAGCTGCTGGTGGTCGGCATGCGCGAGGCGGAGGAGGGCACGGTCGCGCTGCGCACGCTCGGCGAGCAGGCGCAACGGGTAATTTCGCTCGAAGCGGCTATCGCACACCTCAAGGCCGAAGCGACCCCGCCCGACTTGCGTCGCATGTAACCAAGTCCCGTTCGTGTCGAGCGAAGTCGAGACACCACGCGTGGCATCTCGACTTCGCTCGATGCGAACGGAGTTGATTGGTTAGAAGGGAAGGTGTGGGCCGGCAAGCACCAGCGCCAGGCCGCAGCCCGACACGATTAGCGCGCGCGCGATCTCGAGCGCGGGAAGCGGAGCAAGCCGGGTGCGGGCGAGAGCGATTGCGCGGGCCATGCGGGGAATGTGCGCGCCCGGACCCTAACGAAGCGTTAAGTCCGCCAGCCTGCGGATGGCATCTGCTGGCTGGCGCAGTGGAATCCGCCGCCGCCGGCCAGCACCGCGTCCGCCGGGAGACCGATGGTCGCGCGGTCCGGGAACAGCGCGGCGATGGCCGCGACGCCTTCCGCGTCGTACGGGCTGCCGAAGGTCGGGACGACCACCAGATGGGTCGTGATCGCGAAATTGGCGTAGCTCGCGGGCTCGACGGTTTCTCCGCGCGTGATCGGCCCGGGCGAGGGGATTTCGGCGACCTCGACCCCGAAAGCTTCGGCGCGACGCCTGGCGTCCTCGTAGACGGCGGCGTTTGGATCGTCCGCGCCGGTGGCGCCCGGCAGCGCCAGCCGGTTCGGGCCCACGAAGCGGGCGAGGTTGTCGACATGGCCGTCGGTGTGGTCGTTCACGAGCCCGTCGCCGAGCCACAGCACACGCTCAAAACCCAGGTCGGATAAGAGCCGAGCCTCGATCTCCTCGCGCGAGAGCGCGGGATTACGGTTGGGGTTGAGCAGGCACTGCTCGGTGGTGACGACGAGCCCCGCGCCGTCGCCGTCGATCGCCCCGCCTTCCAAAATCCAGTCGTGGCTTTCGAGATCCAGCCCGGCATCGCGCGCCAGCTCCGCTCCGACGGTGCGGTCGCCCTCCATCGGATATTTCCCGCCCCAGCCGTTGAAGCCGAAGCGCCGCGCGGCGCGCCCATTCGCGCCATCCGCGAGCACCAGCGGCCCGGTGTCGCGCAGCCAGACGTCCCCGTATTCGCGGCGCTCCAACGTCACCGCGCCGGAGACCAGCGCCCGCGCCCGATCCTCGTTGGCGGCATCGCGCACCAACAGCCGCACCGCCTGCCCGCTCTCGGCGACGGCATTGGCGAAAGCCGCGATCTGTTCCTGGGCACGGCCCAGCACCTCGGGCCACTCCCGCGCATCGTGCGGGAAGCCGATCCACAGCCAGTCCTGCGGCGCCCATTCGGGCGGCATGCGCCACGTCATGCGAGCGGCGCGTTCGTCAGCAACCCGCGCCGGCCTTCGCGCAGTCCTGTTCGCGGACGGCGCGGAACTCGTCGCCGGGCATCCAGCCGGGCCAGGCGGTCGATTGCGCCAGGCTGCGGCCGATGCGGTAGAACAGCTGGAGGTCCTGCATCACCCCGGCCCAGTTCCAGTTCGGATCGTATTCGTCCTGCGGACCGTGATAGCGGTTGGCGCGGTATTCCGCCGCCAGCTTCTCGCCTGCCGCGCGGCCGCCGTTCACCAGATCCTCGCCGCCGTCGACATAGAGCATCGGCACGCCCAGCTTGGCGAAGGCGAAATGGTCCGAGCGGTAGTAATAGCCCGCCTCGCTGCTCGGGTCGGGGACGATGTACCTGCCATCGGCGCGCAGTGCGGCGGCGAGGAAGGCGTCGAGCTCGCTCTTGCCCGGCCCCACCACGGTGACGTCCTTCGACGGCCCCGCGACCAGGAAGGCGTCCATATTGATGCCGCCCACGGTGTAGTTGAGCGGGAAAACGGGATTCTCGGCGTAGTATTTCGCGCCCAGCAGGCCCGATTCTTCGCCCGTTACGGCCAGAAAAACGAGGGAGCGCCGAGCAGGCCCGGCCTTCGCATGCGCCTCGCCCAGCGCCGCCAGCGCGGCGGTGCCGGTGGCGTTGTCGACCGCGCCGTTGCAGATGTTGTCGCCGTCGGGCGCCGGAGTGCAGCGGCCGAGATGGTCCCAATGCGCCGTGTGGAGGACATATTCGTCGGGTGCGGAGCGGCCGGGCAGGATCCCGATCACGTTCTTCGAGGCGAATTCGCGAATGTCGTTCCTGAAGCTGGTCGAAGCGGTGAGCCCCAGCGGCACCGCGCGGAAGCCCTGCTGGCGGGCCCGCGCGGTCAGCGCTTCGAGATTCTGCCCCGCGGCGGCGAGGATTTTCGCCGCGACGGGCTTCCGCACCCAGCCGTTGACTTGCGTGGTCGGGGGCGGGTTGGCGCCCGCCCGCGCATAGGCCTGCGGGCCGGTCCAGCTCGATTCGACCACGTTCCAGCCATAGGACGCGGGCGCGGTGTCGTGAATGACGATCGCGGCCGCCGCGCCCTGGCGCGCGGCTTCCTCGTATTTATAGGTCCAGCGCCCGTAATAGGTCATCGCCTTGCCGTTGAAGAGCCCGGTTTCGTTTGCCGCACCGAAATCGGGATCGTTGACCAGGATCACCGCGGTTTTCCCGCGCATGTCCACGCCCGCGTAGTCGTTCCAGCCCTTTTCGGGCGCAACCACGCCGTAGCCGACGAAGACCAACTCGCTGTCGGCCAACCGGGTGGCGGCATCCTCGCGATAAGTGACGCCGACCCAATCCTTCGAGAAGGCAAGGTCGATGGGGGCGCCGCTTCGGCTTTTGATGGTCAGCGGCGCGTGGCCCTTGCCGGTGATCTCGACCAGGGGCACGTTTTGCACCCAGCTGCCGTTGTTACCCGGCTTGAGACCGGCCGCCTTGAAGCGATCGATGATGTAGGCGACGGTCTTCTCTTCGCCCGGAGTGCCCGGCGCGCGCCCTTCGAAGGCGTCGGAGGCGAGGACGCGCGTCATCTCCTTCATGCTCGCCTCGGAGAGCTGACCGGGCGCGACCTCGGGAATCGAAAGCGCGGCTGCCGGCGGCGCGGTGCGCTCCTCCATGGTGGTGGCGCAGGCGGACAGCGCCAGGACGCTGGTCAGTGCGAGTACGGCGGGGCGAAGGCGGTTCGAAAAGGTCATGGCATCCGGTTCCCTGTTATTGCTCTATTTCCACCCGCCCTTGCAGACCGTTCCCGAGCCGGCAAGGCGGCTTGCAAGCCATGGAGCCCGCGGGCAGGACGCGGGCCATGACAGCGGACTGGCAGGGGGCGATCGAGCGGGCGCGGGCGAACGCGCCCTTCCTTGCCAATCTGCTGGCGCGAGACGCCGCCTTGCGCGAGTTGATCGAGGCTGGCGAAGGCGAGACGGCGCTTGCGGCTGCGAAGCGCGCGGGCGATGGCGTGACTGACACCGGCGTGGCCCTGCGCCACGAACGGCGCGCGCTGGCGCTGGCGCTCGCGATCGGCGATCTGGCGGGCGCCTTCCCGCTGACGCGCGTAATGGAGGAACTGAGCGCCTTCGCCGACCGCGCGCTCGATGCCGCCGTCACCGCCGCGATCCGCACGCGGATTCCGGATGCCGAGCCCGCCGGTTTCTTCGCGGTGGCGCTGGGCAAGCATGGGGCTGGCGAGCTCAACTACAGCTCGGATATCGACCCGATCCTGCTTTACGATCCGGAGCGCCTGCCGCGCCGCGAACGCGACGAGCCCGCGCAATCGGCGCAGCGTTATGCCCGCGAGATCGTGCGGCTGCTGAGCGAAGTAACCAGCGAGGGCTACGTCTTTCGCGTCGATCTGCGGCTGCGCCCTGCGTCCGAGGTCAGTCCACTCGCGATCTCGGTCAATGCGGCGACCACGCATTACGAAAGCTCGGCGCTGGCGTGGGAGCGGGCCGCCTTCATCCGCGCGCGCGCCTGCGCCGGCGATATCCCGGCCGCCGAAAGCTTCCTCGATGCGATCCGGCCCTTCGTGTGGCGGCGGAGCCTCGATTTCGGCGCCATCGAGGAGGTCCGCCGACTCTCGCTGCGTATCCGCGACCGTTACGCGGGCCCGCGCGAGCCCGGCCCCGGCTTCAACGTCAAGCAGGGCCGCGGCGGCATCCGCGAGATCGAATTCTACGCGCAGACCCATCAGCTCATTCACGGCGGACGCGATCCTTCGCTGCGCCCTCGCGGCACGCGCGCCGCGCTCGACGCGCTGGCCGCGGCGGGAGTGATCGGGGCCGGCGACGCACAGGAGATGGGCGAAGGCTACGACCGGCTGCGCGTGGTCGAGCATCGCCTCCAGATGGTCGCCGACCAGCAGACGCATTCGCTTCCCGCAGGCGAAGCGCTCGACGGAGTCGCGCGGCTCGATGGTCTGGCGGACGGCGAGATGCTGATCGCCGAGCTGCGCGAGATCTGCGGCGCTGTCGCTGCGCGCTACGATGCGATGCTCGGCGCGGGCGAGGCTCCATCGGGCGCAATAGCGAATGCAATTCCACCTGCTATGGCAGAGCGCGCCGCAGGTTGGGTCGATGGACGCTATCGCGCGCTCCGGAGCGAAGCCGCAATCGGCGCCTTCGAGGCGGTGAAACCGCGCCTGCTCGCCGCCTTCGCAGCGGCGCCCGACCCTGCGACAGTGCTCGCCCGATGGGAAACCATGCTCGAGCGCATGTCTTCGGCGATCAATATTTTCCGCCTGCTCGAGGCCCGGCCCGGCCTGCTCGATCTGCTGCTCGATTGTCTGACGCTCGCGCCGCCATTGGCCGACGAGCTGGCGCGTCGTCCCGAGCGGCTCGATGCGCTGATCGACCGCAGCGCTTTCGCCCTGCCCGGACCGGTTGATCGGGTGGCGGCCGAAATGCGACGCCATGGAGCCGAGGCCGGGTATGAGCAGGCGCTCGATCGCATTCGCGTGGTGGTCGGCGAGAGGCGTTTTGCGCTCGGGATGCAGCTCATCGAAGCCGAGCACGACCCGCTCGAAATCGCCGCCGGTCTGTCGCGGCTGGCGGAGGCGGCGATCCTGGTCGCGCAGGAGCGGGCGGCGGGGGAGTTCGCGCAGGCGCATGGGCGGACCGAGGGGAGCGAGTTGGTCGTTCTGGGGCTCGGCCGCCTGGGCGGCGGAGCGCTCACTCACGCCTCCGATCTCGACATGATCTATCTCTTCACCGAGGGAAGCGAGGAATCCGACGGTCCGCGCCCGCTCGGTAGGACGCTGTATTTCAACAGACTGGCCCAGCGGCTCGGCGCGGCGCTGAGCGTTTCGACTGCGCAAGGCGCGCTCTACGAGATCGACACGCGCCTGCGGCCGCAGGGCGACAAGGGCCCCCTCGCGGTCGGACTGTCCGCCTTCGCCCGCTATCAGCGCGAGGAGGCCTGGACCTGGGAGCATATGGCGCTGACCCGCGCGCGGGTGCTGACCGGCTCGCCCGCGGCGCGCGCGGCGGTCGAGACAATCGTCGATGAAGTGCTTGATGGGCCGCGCGACACCGCTCGATTGCGCACCGATGTGCTGAAAATGCGCGCCGACATGGCCGCGCACAAGCCGGCCAAGGGACCGCTCGACGCCAAGCTGCTGCGCGGCGGGCTCGTCGATCTCGAGTTCCTGATTCACTTTCTCCAGCTACGCGATCGCACCGCCTTCACGCCCGATCTGGCGGCGGCGCTCGATCGGCTCGCCGGCTCCGGGCTGGTGTCGCCGTCGCTGATCGGCCATCTCGAGCTGATGACGCGCGTGCTGGTGGGTGCGCGGCTGCTGGCCCCCGACCTCGCCGTGCCTCGCGGTGCGGCGGCGGAGGTGCTCGCGCAGCAGACCGGGACCGAGGACATGACCGCGCTCTTCCGCGCGCTCGGCGAAGCGAGGCAAGGCGTCGCCCGCGAGTGGGCCAAGGCCTTCTCCGATCCTCTGGAGACGACTTCATGACCGAACGGCCCGGCGTGGGCGACACCATGCCCGATATCGCCCTGGAGACAGTTTCCGGCGGCACCCTGCGCCCCGGCGACTTCGCCGGCCGGCGCGCGGTGCTGTTCTTCTATTCCAAGGACATGACCCCTGGCTGCACGACCGAGGCGACCGATTTCTCCGCGCTCAAGCCGAGGTTCGACAAGGCCGGCGTGGTGCTGCTGGGGATCAGCAAGGACAGCCCGGACCGGCATCGCACATTCATGGAGAAGCACGCCCTCGCGGTCGATCTGGCCAGCGATGCGGCGGAGGGCGGTCTCTCCGACGCGCTCGGCATCTGGACCGAGAAGCATCGTCACCCCGTCCAGCGTGACGCTCAGGTCCGAACGCGGAAAGCTGTAGCGGTGGACACCCCCGGCCTGTTCTGCCCCCGCTCGTCCTATCGCCCGGTCGACCGCCGACCAGTCCGGCGCTGCCCAGGCCGGGCTTGCAAGCAGGAGGCTGGTGAATCCCAAAGCGATTGTCTTCGTCAGCATAGTTGATCCTTCCTCAGCGCACACAACACCGAATGACTTCACATATGCGAGCGCAGCACGGGTGAACCGCGACAAGCTCCGACGTGGCTTTCTATCTTCGCAGCAATCAGCCCTATGCTTATGGGCCTTGTGGTTCAACCATTACAATCGTAATGTCGATACGATATAACTATGACAAACAGACAAATCACTCCTTGGTTGCTCCCGATCCCAACTCCCGGCTAAGAGGCCGTTTCGAAAGGGGTTGAGCGGTCGGGTTTGATGTGATTCCAGCGGGTTGTCGAGACCGAGCTGGAGTGAACACATGTGGACCCCGACCACTCGCGCGCAG
>JAIETR010000004.1 GCA_019745075.1 Qipengyuania sp. | reverse complement strand
GGCGCGATGGCGGTAAAGCCGCTGTCCCATCGGTCGTGCGGGAAGGACGCGAAGGTGCGCAGCAGCACGCGGGTCGCACCTTCCAGCGGCGGCAGATCGTCCACCGCCACGGCGCCCTTTGCCGCGCGAGTGTCCACCACCAGGCACTCGCCGAGATAGGGATCGAGATCGACGCTGGCGATATCGGCGGCGGTCGCGCTGTAGTGTAGCGGGGCGTCGCCGGGGGTGCCCGAATGGGTGCTCATCGCCATGCGGCCGACATTGACCGGCGAGCCCTCCTCCATCCGCCAGCTCCGCTCGAAGGCGAAGGCGGTGTCGCCCGGCCAGACCGGCAGACCGGGGCGGAGCGTCTGCGAAATATCCCAGATCCTCCGGCTCATAGCGCCGTGCGCACGCTGAGCAGCTCGGGGAAGAACGCCTGTTTCAGCACGCCGGCCAGATAGGGCACGCCCGGCGTCCCGCCGGTGCCGCGCTTGAAGCCGATGATCCGCTCGACGGTCTTGAGGTGCCCGAACCGCCAGCGCTGGAAGTGGTATTCGAGATCGACCAGCTTCTCGGCCAGTTCGTAAAGGTCCCAATGCGCCTCCGGGTCGCGGTAGATCGCCGCCCAGGCCGCTTCGACCTCGGGCGAATGCTCCCAGATAAGCGTATGATCGCGTGCGAGTATCTCGTCGGGGATGGCGAAGCCGCGGCGCGCCAGCAGCGCGATCGCCTCGGCGTAGATCGACTTGCGGCCCAGCTCTTCGCGCAGCTTGGCGGCGACCTCGGGTGTCGCTTCGTGGCGGGCAATGTGGTCGGGGTTGCGGCCGCCGAGCATGAACTCCATCATCCGGTACTGCGCGCTCTGGAAGCCGCTCGATCCGCCGAGGTGCGGGCGCACCGTCGAATAGTCGTGCGGGGTCATGGTGCTGAGCACGTCCCAGCTCTGGATGAGCTGCCCCTGCGCGCGCGCGACCCGAGCCAACATCTTGAAAGCCGGACGCAAATCGTCCTCCGCGAGGCAGTCGCGCGCCTCGGCGAGCTCGTGGATGCAGAGCTTGAGCCACAGCTCGCTGGCCTGGTGGACGATGATGAACAGCATCTCGTCATGCGCGCCCGAGACCGGGTGCTGCGCCGAGAGAACGCGGTCCAGGTCGAGATAGGAGGAGTAGGTGACGTCGGCTGCCATGCCGGCTCTCTAGCGCCTCGCGCGGAGCGGTGGAACAGGTGCGATCACGATCACGAACACGATCGGAACAGACAGATCAGCCCTCGATCACCCGAGTCTCCGGATGATGGGTGTCGAGATGCCGCCTCACCAGCCTGAGATTGCGCGAATTGGAGCGGAACGCGACGTCGAACAGATCGCCCGCCACCGGCACCGCGCCGACCGCCGCGTCGAAGGCGATATTGCCCGCCATCCGCCACAGCTTCCACCTCGGCAGGCCGAGGTTCTTCGCCTCCCACAGCAGATAGGCGCCAAGCGCCGCCGCGATGGCATCGCCGAGCACCGGGATCACGCCGAGCACCGCGTCGAGGCCGAGCGGAATCCTGGTGCCGGGGATGACGAGGCTGCGTTCGAGCAGTTTCTCCATCGCTTCCATTCGGCGGCGGATGTCGGCGGGGGTGCGGCCGGTGGGCAGGTCGAGCCCGAGGGGAAGGGCGCGTCGGGTTTCGTCCATGAAGCTTCTCTCCTTCGCGCTATATCGGCGCGCGCGAGAGCGGGAACAAGGGATGGATCGCCCAGGCGTTCTCGGCGAATCCGGCCACCCCCGAGCGCACCAGCGACCAGCGGATCGGCGCCCCGATCGGGATGAAGGCGTTGTAGGCGGTCAGCGCGTTCTCGGCATCGGCGAGGTAGCTCGCCTGCGCCGCGGGATCGCGCGCGCCCACCGCCAGCGCGACGAGGAAATCGACATCCGGCGAGCAGATCGCGGCGCTGACGCCGCAGTTGAACTGATTGAGGAACCAGCGCGTGCCGGCGTAGCGCGCGACCCGGTCGCGCAGCACCAGATCGGCGCGCTCGCCCGTCTCGGCGCGCGCCAGCACCAGCCCGATTTCGCGGTATTGCTGGGCCAGCCCCGCGAACAGCGTGTCCGCGCCCGGGCCCGCGGGCAGCGCCGCGCTCAGCACCGGCGTACTGCCCCCGTTTGCCGCCCGCCAGCGCGCCACGCGGGCAGCCGCCACCGCGCGGCGCGCCTCGAGGTCCATGCCCTCCCAGCGCTCGCCCGCCATGCCGGGATCGTCGGGCAGGCCCGGAGGCACGATGCGCGTGGTCGCGGTCCAGCCGGCGAGATTGAACGGCTGGATCAGCGCCGCGCGGTCGAGCGCCATCGCCAGCGCCTCACGGTTGGCCGGTTCGGCCAGGAAGCCGCGGGCGTGGCGGACTTCGAGCCCGAACAGGCCGAGCGCGGAATCGACCCGGACGGTGCCGCGCGACAGCGGACCGACATCGACCAGCGGCAGCGTCGCCAGCGTCCCGCCGAGCACCAGCGCAAAGCGCCCGTCGGAAAAGTCGCGAGTCACCGCGGCGGCATCGCCGGCGGCGAGCCGGATCGTGCGCACCTCCTCGGCCCAGTCGGGCTGCGCCGGCAGGCCGCGCGCTTCGGGTGTCATCGCGGTCAGCATCGCCTCGGAAGAGCCCGCGCGGGTCAAGGTCATGGGCCCGGTGGAGGTTCCGGCAATCGCGATGCCCAGCTCGGGCTGCGCCAGCAGCTGGAGAAAATCGGGCATCGGGCCTATCAGCCTGATTTCGATGACGCGGCCGGTCATCGCGCGCACGTCGCGCACCTGCGCCAGGTCGAGACCCAGGGTCGTGCCCTCCAGCCCGGCGATCGCGCGGCTGAGCGCGTGCTGGACGCCGCGCGCATCGAGCCGCTTGCCGCCGGGCAGGTCCATCTCGCGGATCCGGAAGATGTAGCTCATCGCGTCCTCGGTCACGATCCAGCGTTCGGCGATGCCGGGGACGAGCTGGCCGGCCTCGTCGAGGCGGACGAGACCCTGGGCGGTCGCGGCGCGGACCAGCGCGCCGGGCGGGGCGAGGCGGTTGCCGGTGGCGAAGAGCTCGGCGGGCTCGCCGATGACGGCGACCTCGATGCCGCCGTCGTCGGCGCGGCCGCAGGCGGCGAGCGCGAAAAGCAGCGGAAGGAGAGCAAGCGCGCGCATGGCTGGCGCGGCTCTAACAAGCCAGAGGCGCGGCGTCAGCCGCTAGAGCGATGGAATCGTGTCGCGGCTGTCTCGGACTACGTGCCCGCGCGCGGTCGCAGCTTCATCGAGTCCGAGAGAAAGGTGGCCAGCGCCACCGGCGCGCGCACCGCCTGGGGATCGATCTCATGATCGAAAGCGATGCCGTAGCGGCCGTTCTCGGCCCAGGCGACCTTGCCCTGCACGGCCCCGATATTGCGCAGGGTCACGCTGACCCGGGCGCCCAGGGCCAGCTCCCGATCGCCCTGCGCCATCATTCCCCCGGGTGAAAGATTGCGGACGGTGAAGCGCGCGGAGCTGGCTTCCCCCTCGGGCACGATGTCGGCGACCAGCAGGAGCGAGTCCCGGTCCGGGTGCCCTTGCGCCAGATGTCCTCGATGTAGCGTCACGCCGCGACCCGCCTGCCTAAGTGGTTCCGGCAGGCATCATGCTTACCGGTTGTTAAGGCTGGCTATCAGCGAAGGGTTGAGATTGGGTAAGCGAGCGTTTCGAGCGCGCTGGCGCTGGCGCGGCGCTCGGCGGACCGCTTCGGGGCGTTGGCAAAGGCTCTAGACGCGGCGCAGCCTGCCGTTCCAGCCATCGTGGCGCGGCGCCCCCACCGCGGCGCGGGCATAGACGGGCGCTTCCCGCTCGCCGCCGAAGACCGGCGAACGCGCGTGCTTGGGATCGATCTCCTCCTCGAAGGCGATGCCGTATCTGGGGCTGCGGACCCACACCACCACACCGGCCACCGGGCCGATATTGCGCAATTCGACCGCGACCCGCGCGCCGCGCTTCACCCTGAGGTCGCCCTCGACCATCATGCCGCCCGCGGAAAGATTGCGGATCTTGACCCGCGCGTCCGGCTCGCCGGCCGCGAAGACGAGATCGGCCATCAGGAACAGACTGTCCCGTTCGACGATGCGGGTATCGAGCGAAGCCATCGAAATGCCTATCCGGACTGCCAAGCAGGGCGCTGCCGGAATGGCGCCCGGGGATTAACAAATGCTCAATTTTCGCCTCGGGATCATCCCCAATTGCCAGCGAAATCAATCGTCGCGCGAGATCTTTTCGCGCCGTTCATGCGCCTCTTGCGCTTCCACCGTCATGGTGGCGACGGGCCGCGCGATCAGGCGCTTGAGGCCGATCGGATCGCCGGTCACCTCGCAAAAGCCGTATTCGCCCGCGTCGATGCGGCGCAGCGCCGAATCGATCTTCGCGATCAGCTTGCGCTGGCGGTCGCGGGTCCTGAGCTCGATGCCCCAGTCGGTTTCGCTGCTCGCGCGGTCGTTGAGATCGGCTTCGCGAATGGGACCGTCCTGCAGCGATTGCAGCGTGTGTTCGGCGGCGGTGTGGATCGAGCGCTTCCATTCGAGCAGCAGCATCCGAAAGTAATCGAGCTGCCGGCCGGACATGTAATCCTCGCCGTCGTCGGGAACGTAATCGGCACCCACGGCGGCCCTGATGCGAGCCAGCTTCTCGTAGTCGGCAAACGCGGCGGTGGCCATTGCTACCTCTAACCCAACTTCGCACCAGACCGGGGTGTGTCCACCTGCCGCGCCGGATTTGCGGGCCATTTCGATCCGGGCCCAGGTCGCGTCACCACCTCGATGGGCGCGCCTATAGGCAAGGGGTGGCAGGGGCACAAGCGCCAATCCCCGGAGGCCTTTGTGTTGCGACCGCGCCTCCGCGTGGTCGTCCTCGCGGCTGTTCCTCCCGTTAACCATTTCTTGAGCCTGTTTCGCGAGACAGGGTATGTCCGGCGGGGGTGCCGGAAGAAAACCGGGGGAATTCGACCGTGATTCAACTGACCGGCATCGATGGAGGCGCGGGGGTCGTGCTCCAGGGACCACAAGCCAACGCGCTGGTGGCCGAATGTCTCGCCGCCTTCGCGCACGGCAGTATCGCGGCGCTCTACGATCTGGGCGTCGCCTTTTCGACCGGCAGCCACGGCGCCGCCTGCGACCTGGTCGAGGCGCACAAATGGTTCAACATCGCCGCCGCGCGCGGGCACGAGGAAGCCGCCTGGTGCCGCGCCGACGTGTCCGAGGAAATGACCGCGCGCGAGATCGCCGAAGCCCAGCGCCGCGCGCGCGAATGGCTCAAGGTGGACGCGGCGGAGCGCAGGGCGGCCTGACAAGGCGGTACAAAGCGCCACGGATCGCCCCGATTTTCGCGCAGAGAGCGCTGAGATGACAAGTCATTGCGCTCGCAAAGGCGCAAGGGCGCAAAGCCAAATTGCGGTGTGCCGCCACCCTAACACCATTCGCCCGAGCGGAGGCGAAATAAATAGCCTACCGCGCTTACGCCTTGGCGCCTTCGCGCCTTTGCGAGCGCCATTTGCTATCGCCGCCTCTGCGGTCCTCCGCGCCCTCTGCGCGAACACCTTCTCACCCCTTCCGGAACGGCGTCCTGGTCTCCAGATAGTTCGCGTCCGCCGCCACGCCCGCGCGTTCGCGCTCGAGGAAATCGGCGATCGCCGCGCGGAAGCCCGGATCGGCGATCCAGTGCGCCGAGCTGGTCCGCACCGGCTCGTAACCCCGCGCCAGTTTGTGCGGCCCTTGCGCGCCGGCCTCCACACGGCCGAGCCCGAGCGCGATCGCGGCGTCGATCGCCTGGTAATAACACAGCTCGAAATGCAGGAAGCGCAGCTCGCGGGTGCAGCCCCAATAGCGGCCATAGAGCGCGTCATTCCCGACGATGTTGAGCGCGCCGGCGACCGGCGCGCCGTCCTGCAGCGCCAGGATCAGCAGCACCGCATCGCCCAGCCGCGCGTGGATCAGGTCGAAGGCGGCGCGGGTAAGATAGGGATTGCCCCATTTGCGCGCCCCGGTGTCCTGGTAGAAACGCCAGAAATAGTCCCAATGCGAGGGGCGGATATCGGCGCCGCGCAGATGGACGATCTCGACCTGGGCTTGCGCCGCGGCGCGCTCCTTGCGCAGGTCCTTGCGCTTGCGGCTCGAAAGGGTGGCGAGGAAATCGTCGAAACGAGCGTAGCCGCGGTTGGTCCAGTGGAACTGGATGTCGTGGCGGATGAGCCAGCCCGCCGCCTCGAACAGCGGCAGTTGGCCGGGGGCGACGAAAGTCGCGTGCGCGCCCGAGAAGCCGTTCTGGGCGCAGAGCTGTTCGGCTGCTGACAGCAGCGGGGCGGCGAATGCGGGGTCGTTCAGCAGTAGCCGCGGGCCGGTGGCGGGGGTGAAGGGCGCGGCGATCTGGAGCTTGGGGTAATAGCGCCCGCCGGCGCGCTCATAGGCGTCGGCCCAGGCGTGGTCGAAGACATATTCGCCCTGGCTGTGCCCCTTGAGCCAGGCCGGGAGCGCGGCGAGCAGCCGGCCCTCGTCGTCCTCGATCGCGACCGGCGCGGGCTGCCACCCGGTGCCTTCCCCCACGCTGCCCGAATCCTCGAGCGCGGTGAGAAAGCCGTGGCGCATGAAAGGGTTGCCATCGGGCACCAGCGCGTCCCAGGCGGCGGCTTCGAAGGCGCCGACCGAGCCGCCGATTTTCGCGACCAGCGCGCTCACGGCAGCCCCGCGCCCTCGGCGATGGTTGCGTCGGCATGGGCGCGGGCGATGGCGAGCGCTTCGGGGGAATCCACGGTCCAGGTCAGCAGCGGCATGCCGTAGCCGCGCAAGCCCGCGGCGAAAGCGTTGGGGAGCGCCTTGACGTCATAGGCCACGAAGTCGGGCCGCGCGATCCACAGCGCGAGGTGCCGCTGCCAGGCTTGCCGGGTGTGGCCGAAGGAATCCTCGCGCATCACCAGCCCGCGCACGGTGTCGGGCGCATGGCGGCGCAGCCAGCGCGACACCCGGGGGTCGAAGCTCATCACCGCGTGGCGGCCGTCGTAACCCGCCAGTGCCTCGATCGCCTTCTCGCAAGTTCGCTCGACATCGTAGCCGCGTCGGGACTTGATCTCGATCAGCAGCGGCACCCTGGCGGCGACCAGTCCGAGCAGCTCGGTGAAGGCGAACGGCGCTTCATCGCTGTCCGCATAGCGAAGCGCGCGCCAGTCGGCGGCGTCGAGGCCGGCGCCGCGTTCCCCGCGGCCATGTAGGCGGGAAAAATCCCAGTCGTGATAGACCATCGGCCAGTCGTCGCGGCTGCGCTGGATGTCGCACTCGATGCCGAGCCCCGCCTCGAGCGCGGCGCGGAAGGCGCTGGGAGAGTTCTCGACCCGGCCCGCACCGTGGAGGCCGCGGTGGGCGTAGGTCCAGTCCTTCAGCCACCCGATCCGCGCCGCGTCCGGCGGCGGGGCCAGCAGCCGGTCGAGGGAAAGGCCGCGACCGAACTTTATCACGAGCTTTTCACTTTATCCGAACGGGTGGGGGTTCGATTGGATACTCTAGCCTTTGAGAGCAACGATCGCATCGACCTCGACCGCGGCGTTAAGCGGCAGAACCGGTACGCCGACCGCGCTGCGGGCGTGCTTGCCGGCATCGCCGAACACCTCGACCATCAGGTCGCTCGCGCCGTTCGCCACCTTGGGCTGGTCGGTGAAATCGGGAGTGCAGGCGACGAAACCGCCGAGCTTGACCACCCGCGCCACCCGGTCGAGCAAGTCCGCCGCCTCGAGCTGGGCGAGGATCATCAGCCCGCAGGCGCGCGCCGCCTGCACGCCGCGCTCGGTGCCCAGGTCGCTGCCGAGCTTGCCGGTCACCAGCTTGCCCCCGATGAAGGGGAGCTGGCCGGAGACGAAGGCCAGATTGCCCTGCACCACCACGGGCACATAGCTCGCGACGGGCGCCGCGGCGGGGGGCAGTTCGATGCCCATGTCGGCGAGGCGGGTGACGATGTTCATGCGGGTTCCTCCTGGTCCTGAGTGATCTCATCCAGCCGGGCGAGGAGCCAGGGCAGCGCCTCGGCCCAGCTGTCGATACGCGCGTCGGCGTGGCCGGCGGCATGCGCGCAGGCGATGTGCGGCGCCAGCAGCGGCTCGCCGCACAGGTGCAGCGTGGTCACCGCGCCTTCCGAAACCCCTACCGTCTCGCGCGCCGATTGGTGGTGCTGCGGCAGGTCGTCGACGAAGAAGGTGTGGCTGGGGCGGTATTCGGCGACGATCTTCTGCAGCGCCGGGCCCTTGGGCCCCTGGTTGGTGAAGACCCGCGCCGCGATCCCATGCGTATCGAGCTGCGCCTGGCGGCTGTCGCGGTGGTCGTCGAGGAGGTTGGTGAGCACCACCACATCGGCGCGCTCCGCGAGCCGCCGCATCGCCTCGACCGCGCCGTCGATGGCGGTCTGGCGGTGCATCTCGGTTTCGAAGAAGGCCCTGAGGAGCCGCCAGATCTCGGTCCCCGCGACCTGCTCGCCGCTTGCGGTCCAGCGCATCGCCTGGGCGAAATCGTTGCTCCGCATCGCGAAGGTGACTCCCTGGGTTTCGGCCAGCCAGTCGCGGAACGGGGCGACCATGTGCAGCAGCACTTCGTCGCAGTCGCAAACGATCAACGGTCGACTCATGCTGCGAGCGCCCGCGCGGAGGAGGAAATCTCCTCGGGCGGCAGGTCGAGCGCGATCGCGGCGGCGACCAGGTCGGCCTCGTGCCCGGCGAGGAATTCGAGCACCGCCGCCAGCACCGCGCGGTCCCCCAGCCCGCCGCGCAGCGCCTCGGGCGTCAGCCCGGTCAGCGCCAGCAGCCGCTCGGCGCGCGCCTCGTCGGTCAGCACCCAGCCGAGCGCCTCCAGGGCGATGGTTTCGGGCGTCCGTTTCGGGACAGGGGGCGAATTCTCGTCGGGGGTGATTTGCCAGTCTCCGATGATGGCCCTAAACGGTGCCGGGTCAGGGGAATGATGGTCGCCGTGCCAAAGCGTATTCTGGTTGTCGAGGACAACGATCTCAACCGCAAGCTGTTCTGCGACGTTCTCAAGGCCAACGGCTTCGAGGTCGTGCCCGTCGCCGACGGACAAAACGTGCTGCCCACCGCCAGGAAGTTCAAGCCGCATGCGGTGGTGCTCGACATCCAATTGCCCAATGTCTCGGGGCTGGAGCTGATCGTGGCGTTCCACGCCGACCGCATGCTCAAGTCGATCCCGATCCTCGCGGTCACCGCCTATGCCGGCAAGGGCGACGAGGAGAAGATTCGCGCCGCGGGGGCCAAGGACTATCTCGCCAAGCCGGTCTCGATCGCCCCCTTCATGGCCGCGGTGCGCGGGCTCCTGGCCGAGGAGGCCGCCGAGGTGGAAGCGGAGTAGCGCCAAGGCTCCGCGCGGCCTCTCCACCGCCCGCGACTTGACAAGCCGAGGGTGAGGCCGCTTTGCCGCCTCCCTATCGCAGAAGGAACCGCCATGGACCGCGCCGAGGTCAACGAGAAAATCCGCAGCCTGATCGAGCCGTTCAACAAGAAGGGCGTCGCCATCGCCGACGGCACGACATTCGCGGGCGACCTCGAATTCGACAGCCTCACGGTGATGGATTTCGTCGCCGCGATCGAGGACGAGTTCGACATCATCATCTCGATGAACCAGCAGGCCGAGATCGAGACCTTCGGCCAGCTGGTCGATGCGGTGACCAAGATGGTGTCCTAACCCCATGCACCCCCATCCGTTCGTATCGAGCGGAGCCCCAAAGGGGCGCAGTCGAGATACCGCTCCGCTCCGCCAGAGTGTCTCGACTTCGCTCGACACGAACGGAGTCCAGTAATGACCGAAGGCGTGAACCAGCCGGATCAGCCGGAGACGGTCTCGGGCCACACCCCGGACCTGTTCGCCAAGTTCGATCCGCTGATCGCGATGCGCGAGGGCCTGCTGGCGAGCGGGGTCGAGGATCCCTTCGACCTGGTGATGGAGAAAGTCCTCAGCCCGACCCGCGCGGTGTGCAACGGGCGCGAGACGATCCTGCTCGGCACCTACAACTACATGGGTATGACCTTCGACCCCGAGGTGATCGAGGCCGGCAAGCAGGCGCTGGCCGATTTCGGCGCCGGGACTACCGGTAGCCGGGTGCTCAACGGCACCTACCAGGGGCACAAGGAGGTCGAGAAGGCCCTGTGCGAGTTCTACGCCATGGATCACGCCATGGTGTTCTCGACCGGCTACCAGGCCAATCTCGGCATCATCAGCACGATCGCGGGCAAGGGCGATTACATCGTCCTCGACATCGACAGCCACGCCAGCATCTGGGACGGCTGCAAATTGGGCGACGCCGAGATCGTGCCGTTCAAGCACAACGACATCGAGGCGATGGAAAAACGCCTGCGCCGCATTCCCGATGGCGCGGGCAAGCTGGTGATCCTCGAGGGCGTCTATTCGATGCTCGGCGACATCGCGCCGCTGAAGGAGATGGTCGCGGTCGCGAAGAAGCACGGCGCGATGGTGCTGGTCGACGAGGCGCATTCGATGGGCTTCATCGGCCACCACGGCCGCGGCGTGGCCGAGGACCAGGACTGCCTCGCCGACGTCGATTTCGTGATCGGCACCTTCTCCAAGAGCGTCGGCACGGTGGGCGGCTTCTGCGTCTCCAACCACCCCAAGTTCGAGATCCTGCGGCTGGTGTGCCGGCCCTATGTCTTCACCGCCAGCCTGCCGCCGAGCGTGGTCGCGACCGCCGCGACCTCGATCCGCAAGCTGATGCACGGCTCGAACAAGCGCGCGCATCTGTGGGAGAATTCGAAGACGCTCCACGCCGGGCTCAAGGCGCTCGGCTTCCAGCTCGGCACCGAGGAGCCGCAGAGCGCCATCGTCGCGGTGATCATGCCGGACCTGGAGCGCGGCGCCGCGATGTGGGAGGCGCTGATCGAGGGCGGCCTCTACGTCAACCTCGCTCGCCCGCCCGCGACCCCCGCCAATATGACGCTGCTCAGATGCTCGCTCTGCGCCGAGCACACCGGGGAGGAGGTCCAGACCATCCTCGGGATTTTCGAGGCGGCGGGCAAGGCGGTGGGGATTATATAATCGACTGTTTTCGAAGATGTTATCCTTCATTTTGCGTGATTCGCAGAATTGTGGGATAAATCGGGCATGGCGCTGCACCCCTTCACCGACGAACAGGCCCGCGCGCTGGTCAATTTGCGGCAGCGCTACGAGGTGTGGCGCGACGCGCAGCGCGCGATGCGCGCACTGCCCTATGACCTGCGGCGCAAGCGGGTCGGGCAGTACGAATATCTTTACGAGATTTTCGATCGCTCGGGCAACGGCACGACGCTCGGGCGGTGGGACGCGGAGAGGGCGAGGCGACTGGAATCCTATCGCGGTGACAAGGCGGCGCTGAAGGACCGGCTGGAGCGCGCCCGTGCCGCGATGAAAGAAGCTGCGCGGCTGGCGCGCGCGCTGCGCGTGCCGATGCTGGCGAGCGCGGCCGGGCCAATCCTTCGCGAAGCGGATGTCCGTGGCTTGCTCGACGGCCAGCTGTTGGTGGTGGGCACGAACGCCTTGCCGGCGTACGCCTATGAGACGGTTGCGCGCCTCGGCCTATCCGATGAAACCGAGGATTTCGATCTGGCGTGGTCAGGAACCGAGAGCTCGGCCGGCGCACCGGTTTGGGACATGCTCAAAGCCGTCGACCCGACCTTCGCGGTCAACACCGAGCGTAGCTTCCAGGCCCGCAATGCGGCTTCCTACGAAGTGGAACTGCTGGTCGCCCCTTCGCGTGCCGAAGCGCTCGGCCGCTTGGACAAGCCTCACCCGATCCCGCTGCCCGAGCAGGAATGGCTATTGCTCGGGCGGCCGGTCGAACAGGTCGTCGCCTGCCGCGACGCCACCGCCGCGCGAATTGTCGCGCCTGACCCGCGCTGGTTCGCGCTGCACAAGCTGTGGCTCTCGGATCAGGCGAAACGGAATCCGTTCAAGCGCCGCAAGGATCGCGAGCAAGGGATGGGGGTGCTGGATGCCGTCGCCGAAGCAATGCCCCACTATCCGCTCGATGCGGAATTTGAACGGAATATCCCGGCCGAACTCGAGCTCCACTGGCAAGCCTGGCAGGACCAGCGCGGCCCGGCCGTCGGTCGATGGCGATGACCCCGTCGACCGCGCGCCATTCGGCCCGCCGCCCGCGACGCCGGCGAATATGACGCTGCTCAGATGCTCGCTCTGCGCCGAGCACACCGGGGAGGAGGTCGAGACCATCCTCGGCATTTTCGAGGCGGCGGGCAAGGCGGTGGGGATTGTCTAGGGCGCCACCGCCCGGCGCACCGGCTTCACCGGAATCAGCAGATAGCTGACACCATTCGCTTCGGCCGGCGGGAGGTTGCCGGCGCGGATGTTGACCTGGACCGCGGGGAGGAGGAGCCGGGGCACCGCCAGGGCGCCGTCGCGGGCCTCGCGCATGGCGACGAACTCGTCCTCGCCGATGCCATCGCGCACATGGACGCTGGCGGCGCGCTGCTCGGCGACGGTCGTCTCCCAGGCGTAGCTGTCGCGGCCCGGCGCCTTGTAGTCGTGGCACATGAACAGCCGGGTCTCGGGCGGCAGGCTCAACAGCCTGCGGATCGAGCGGTAGAGCTGGCGCGCATCGCCGCCCGGAAAATCGGCCCGCGCGGTCCCGTAATCGGGCATGAACAGCGTGTCGCCGACGAAAACGGCGTCGCCGATGCGATAGGCGACGTCGGCCGGGGTGTGGCCGGGAACATGGAGAACCTCGACCTCCAGCGATCCGATCCCGAACCGCTCGCCATCCTCGAACAGCCGGTCGAAATCGGAGCCGTCGGTCTTGATGTCGTCGGCGGCGAAGATCGGGCGGAAGATCTTCTGCACGTCGCGGATATGCGCGCCGATTCCGATCTTCGCTCCGGTTTCGGCCTTGATAAAGGGCGCGGCCGAGAGGTGATCGGCATGGGCATGGGTTTCGAGCACCCAGTCGATCGCAGCGCCCCGTTCGCGCGCCGCGGCCAAGATCGCCTCGGCGGAGCGCACGTCGGCTTCCCCGCTCGCCAGATCGAAATCGAGCACCGGATCGATGACCGCGGCGCGCAGCGTTGCGGGATCGACCACAAGGTAACTCACCGTGTTGGTCGGCTCGTCGAAGTGTGCGTGAATCTCGGGGGTGGTCATTGCGAGTCCCTTTCCGCTTGACTTAGTTTAGGACGAGCTTATTTAGAGAAGCCTAATGGAAGATACAACCCTGTCTGTTGCGATGACGGCCGCGGAACTCGCCAGTTTCGAGGCCCAGGCCGACGCTGTGGCCGTCATGCTCAAGTCGCTCGCCAATCGGCGGCGGCTGATGGCGATGTGCCAGCTTGTGGAGCGCGGAGAGATGCGCGTTACCGATCTCGCCGCGACAGTCGGGCTTTCGCAGTCGGCGCTCTCGCAGCACCTCGCCGTACTGCGCGCCGCGGGGCTGGTTGCCTTCCGGCGCGAGGCGCAGGTGCTGTGGTATCGCATCGCCGATCCGCGCACCGAGCAGCTCCTCGCCACCCTTCACCGCCTCTATTGTCAGGAGCCAATCCGATGACCCTCGTTTCCGTTTCTCCGCAGGAAGCGGCCCGTATGCAGCGCCAGGGCGCCGTGCTGGTCGACATTCGCAATCCCGACGAATTCGCCCGCGCGAGCATCGCCGGTTCGCAGAACCATCCGCTCGACCGCATCGGCCCGCTCGCCCGTCGGGAGCCGGTGGTGTTCCTGTGCCGCTCGGGCCAGCGAACCGCCGCGAACGCCGCCAGGCTGGCCGCCTGCCACCCGGCGCAGGCGCATGTGCTCGACGGCGGTCTCGAGGCCTGGCGCGCCGCCGGGCTTCCCGTTCGCCAGGACGCCAGGGCACCGATCGAAATCATGCGCCAGGTCCAGATCGCCGCGGGCGGGCTGGTCCTGACTGGTGTCATTCTCGGCCTGCTGGCCGGTCCGGCGTGGTTCGCCCTGGCCGGAACGGTCGGCGCGGGACTGGTCTTTGCCGGCGTGAGCGGGTGGTGCGGCATGGCCCGGACGCTGGCCCGCGCACCGTGGAACCGGCGGGCGTCGCGCTGACCGGCGTGGACCCGCAGACCATCCTCGCCGCGCTCCTGGCGGGGGCGCTGATCGGTTTCGTTCTCGGCCTGGTGGGCGGGGGCGGCTCGATTCTCGCGGTGCCGCTGCTCGTCTACGTCGTGGGAGTGACGAGTCCGCATGTGGCGATCGGGACGGGGGCGGTGGCGGTCGCGTTCAATGCGCTGGCCGGGCTGGCCGGCCACGCGCGGGCGGGCACGGTCAAATGGCCCTGCGCCGCGGTTTTCGCGACCGCCGGAGTGGTGGGCGCGGCGCTGGGGGCCGAAGCGGGCAAGGCCTTCGATGGTCAGCGGCTGCTGGCGCTGTTCGGCGTGCTCATGATGGTGGTCGGCCTGGCGATGCTGCGGCGGCGCCGCGCGCGCGAAGCGCCCGAGGTCCGGCTGACCGCGGCCACGGCGCGCCCCTTGCTGCTCCGCCTCGTGCCCATCGGGTTTGGGGTCGGGCTGCTGGCGGGGTTCTTCGGCATCGGCGGGGGGTTCCTGATCGTCCCCGGCCTGATCGCCGCCACCGCCATGCCGATCGGGGCCGCCATCGGCAGTTCGCTCCTGGCGGTCAGCGCGCTCGGCGCCACGACGGCGGCATCCTATGCGCTGTCGGGGCTGATCGACTGGGCCCTGGTCGGCTGGCTGGTGGCGGGCGGGATCATGGGCAGCGTGACCGGCCGCTTGCTCGGCGCGCGCCTCGCCGGGCGGAAGCGCGCGCTCGAAATAGGCTTCGCGCTGGCGGTGATCGGCGTCGGGTTGTTTGTCGCGGCGAAGGGCGCGGCGAGTTTCGCCTAGCCTAGATCGGCCGCGCCGGCAGGCTGGTCACGCCCGCGCATTTGTCGCCCGGCTTCTCCTCGCCGCCGCCGAGGAAGGCGATGGCGAGGAAACCGCCGATGACGAGCGCGACGAAGCCCGCGGTCACCAGCCCCAAATACTTGTCTATGAAGCGCTTGATCGGCGCGCCGAAGAACTGGAACAGCAGCCCAACGACCATGAAGCTGATGGCGCGGCTGACCAGGCTGCCGAGCAGGAACAGCCCCAGCTGCATGCCCATGAAGCCGGCGGTGATGGTCAGCAGCTTGAACGGGATCGGCGTCGCGCCCTTGGCCACGAACAGCCAGAAGCCGTATTCGTTGAGGTAACAGACCGCCTGCGGGAAGCTCTGGGTCAGGCCGAGCGCGGCGAGCACCTGCGTGCCCACGGTGTCGTAGAGCCCCCAGCCGATCGCATAGCCGAGCATGCCGCCCGCGACCGAGGCGAGCGTGGCGATGGCGGCGAAGCGTAGCGCCTTCCTCGGCTCTGCCAGGCACATGAGCCCGAGCAGCGGATGCGGCGGGATCGGGAAGAAGCTCGCCTCGACGAAGGAGAAGGCCGCCAGCCACCATTCGGCGTGGGGATGCGCGGCCTTGGCGAGAGTCCAGTCGTAGAGGCGGCGCAACATGGCGGGGAGAATCCGTCGGGAGGGGCGGGTGCGGGGCCTCTAGCGAGGCGGCGGCGAGGGGGCAATCGGGGTGGGTTGATCGAGGAAGACTTTCCCCTCTCCCCTTGCGGGAGAGGGTACCTCGCGCGCAGCGCGGGCGGGCGAGGGGCCCGCCGCGCCAGCGGCGGCTTGCGCCGCCGTCCCCTTTCCTTCCGGCGCTAACGCGCCTCCCTCCTCTCCCGCAAGGGGAGAGGGGGATGACATCGAAGGAACGCTTTCCATCGCAAATTGTCGTTCCGAGCCCGGCCGACGTGTGCGCCCCCCTATGTTTCCATGATCCGGAGATCGTGGAGCGTCATGCTGGCCGCGAGGCCGGTCCGCCCACTCGCGATCCAGGCCTGGGTGCATGGTGCCGGCTGCGAACAAGGACGGTATGAGAGGGCGAACCTCCCATCCCCAAATGGCCGCGAGCCGAGTTGGCGGAACTGCCGTAGCTTTCGACGCGTCCCTGGGCGAGCAGCGCTACGGTCGCTGCCACTGCAGGTCCAAAAAATGCAGCGATTTCCCAATGTGCGCCTGACGAGGGCACTTTTTCGCGCGCCAGCAGGACGTGCTGGATCATCTGCACATAGCCGATTTCGCCGATCGTAATGTTATCCGGATAACGGCCGATGAGCCCGACAAGCCAGTCGACCCATTCTTCGAACTCTTGCGGCGGTGGCTCTCCGAACATCAGAGTTCGAGCGCCCCCTGCGATCCTTTCTGGTGGCTCTTGCGGGTCTCCACCCGCTGCGCCTTCTTCATCGGGCCGATCAGCGGCGGTAATTTCGGGCGCTGGCCGTGCATCAGTTCGGCGAGGGTGACGATCTGGAGCGCCGGGAAGCGGCCCCATTGGGTTTCGACCAGCGGGTGGCTGGCGGCCTCCTCGCGCATCCCCTTGGTCGGCAGGCTCTTCATGACGAACAGCCCGAACTCGTGCCCATCGCGCTTCATCACCTGGCCCAGGTCGCGGACCATGCCGGGGTTGACGTTGTCGCCCGCCTTGACGCCGATGACGCCCGTGGCGATCCGGTTCTGGTCGGTCAGGTAGTTGAACCAGCCGTCCACCCCCTTGTCGCCGCCCTTCTTCTCGCGCGGGAAGCCGCCCACCTGCCAGCACACCCATTGCTGGAACTGGTGCGGATCGTCGGCGGCGAGCCGCTCGGCGCTGGCGAGATCGCGCGGCACGCCGATGGTCTCGAAGGCGATGCCGGGATAGCCCGAGCGCATCCGGTCCTCGATCATGCCGATGGCGATATGGGTGACGTCGATCCCGATCCAGCGCCGCCCCAGCTTCTGCGCCGCATCGACCGCGGTCCCGCAGCCGCAGAACGGATCGAGCACCACGTCGCCGGGATTGGAGGAGGCGGCGATGATCCGCTCGAGCAGGGCGCGCGGCTTTTGTGTGGGGTAGCCGAGGCGTTCCTTCGCGGTCTGGTTCAGCCTGTCGATGTCCGACCAAACGTCGCCGACAGTCACCATGCGGGCATCGGGATCAAAGGGTTCATCCGCCCGTAGCCGGGGGAAGCCGCCATTCTTAGGAAAGTGGATCATCCCGGCATTGGCCCATTCGTCGAGCTGCGAATGGCTGTTTCCCCAATGGCGCCCCATCATCGAGGGATCAAATCCTCGCCACGGCTTACCACTTTCTCCTTCTTTGGTCAGTCCAGCACCGGTCAACTCAAACGTGTTGTATTTCAGGCCGTCCGACCACGTGATCAAAGTGTGAGGGATCTTGGCTTTATCGCCCGGCACCAACTGCGGATTGAAGATAGCGTCCGGCGAAGCGGCGTAGTGAAAAATTATATCGTGGAGCCTTGGCCATTTACCAGCGGTGCTTCGAGCGTTCGTGCGTCGCCACACTATTTCAGCGCGATAATTCTCCGCCCCGAATACCGCGTCCAGCACCAGCTTGAGGTAGTGGCTCGCGGTCGGGTCGCAGTGGAGGTAGAGGCTGCCGGTAGACCTTAGCACGCGGTGGAGCTCGACCAGCCGCACCGCCATCATCGCAAGATAGGCCATCAGCGGGCTGTCGCCGAGCGCGCTGTGCATCGCCTGCATCATCACCGTCAGCGGGCGATTGGCGCCGCTGGCGATGTCCATCATCGCCGCGTGGCTGCTCGGCCCCCAGGTCCAGGTGTCGCCGAAGGCCTCGATGCTGGCGTCCGCGCCGCTCCCCCCATTCGTTCCCTGCGCCGATTTGAACAGCACATTGTAACCCGCGTTCGAATTGAAGGGCGGGTCGAGATAGACGAGATCGACGGAGGCGTCGGGGAACTGCGCGGTGTCGCGCAGCACCTCCAGGTTGTCGCCGTAGTAGAGCCGGTTGGGGGCGGGGACGTCGGTCATGGTCGCGGGTTGTGGCGCAGGCCGGCCGGCTTGGAAAGCGCCTCGCGGGCGGGTTTTAACAGCGCCGGGGGGGGTGACGGCGCGCGGCCCCCCGTCACATCCGCGTCACCGCGTTCCTCAGCCGCTCGATATCCTCCTCCTCGAGGTCCTCGATCCCGGCGAGTTCGTCGCGGGCGCGCTTCGAGGCGTGGACCAGCTCGTCGATCTTGGCGTGCAGCGCCACGTCGCGGCGGTGCGCGTCGACCTCGCGTTCGTTCTGCTTGTTGAGCACCATCTGGGTGAGGGTGATGGCGAGGATCGAGAGGAAGGCGGTGAGGATCTCGACCGGCAGGCGGAGCGCGAACCAGGCCGCGCAGAACGCGACCAGCCCGAGCTGGGCCATTGGATCGGCGGCGAAGTCGGCGACGACTTCGGACACGTAACCGCCGATCCGCTTGATCGCGCCCTTGTCCATCCTGGCATCCGGTGCCGATTCCGGTTTCGCCCCGGATGCCGCGATGGTGGAAATGTCCTTCATATTCAGATCCTCTCGCCCGCCACGGAGGCGGGGGTTTGCCCACGCCCCTTCCACCTCGGGCTGGAGCCGATGCCGACGCGCCATGTTCGAGCCGGCGAGGCGCTCAGCTCGACAAATGGCTGGAAATCGCGGGAGTTCCGCCGCGCGGCTCGCGGCGCCAGGGCGAAACGCGCCGCGCGCCAATGAACGGCAGCTTTGGAACGCCTCCCCGGGGCGCGAGCTGTCCTTGTCGTGCGCCATTTTTTCCATCTGGCCGGCGCGATCGACGAGCCCGACGAGCAGGGTTACGAACTTGCCGGCCTGGACGCGGCGCGCGCGCCCGCGATGCGGTCCGCCGCCAAATATCTTCGCGACCGGCCCGAGATGGCCTGGCTCGGCGAGTTCCGGGTCGAGGTCGTGGACGGCACGGGGCGGCGCGTGTTCACCTTTCGAGCGGCGGGGGCCGATGAAATCTAACCGTTACGGTAAAAAAAGGATTGACAGCGTGACGCTCTTCGGTTAAAAAAGCCGAAGATACGAAAATTGCGATTCGCCGGGCGGGGCGGTTCTCGAAAGGGAGCCGCCCCGTTCGCGTTCATCGCGACGAAGAAGGGACGGGTCGAAATGATCACCATCAGAACAACGCCGGAGCCCGCCTGGGTGGCGCGCTTTCTGGCGGCGCTGCGGGCCGGTAAC
Source organism: Qipengyuania sp. (assembly GCA_019745075.1). Taxonomy (GTDB): domain Bacteria; phylum Pseudomonadota; class Alphaproteobacteria; order Sphingomonadales; family Sphingomonadaceae; genus Qipengyuania. The sequence goes on along the minus strand of JAIETR010000004.1, from coordinate 55,055 downwards.
GATTCCGCCCAAGCGGCCCGCGTCGCCGGGGTCACCACCGCCAATGCCGCGCTGCGCCGCCGCCGCCATGCCGAGTTCGCCCGCGCCTGGGCCGAATGCGAGGTGGTGAAGACGCGACCGACGCGGCGCCCCCCGTCCCCGACCGCACCCCGCGCGCCCCGCGGCGCCGCCAAGCTCGACCGCTTCATCGCCGAGCTGGCCGAAACCTCCAACGTTTCCGCCGCGGCCGCGGTGGCGGATGTTTCGGTCGGCGCGATCTACAAGCTGCGCCGCACCAACGCCGAGTTCGCGCGGCGCTGGTATGCCGCGCTCGCCGAAGGCTACGACAATCTGGAAATGGAGCTGCTGGGCCGCCTGCGCTCGGGCGAGGGTGGCGGCGCGGCGGCGACCGACAAGCGCAAGTTCGACACCGCCGCCGCGCTGCGCTGCCTGGCCGCCCACCGCGAGAGCGTGGCGCGCGAGAAGGGCCGCCGCGCGCTCGCCGAGGAGGTGACGACCATCGCCGCGATCAACGCCAAGATCGACAAGCTGCGGCTCGCGGGCGAGGCCGGCGCGGCGGCGATCGCGGCGGCGCGCAAGGCCAAGGCCAGGGAGCTGGAGACGCGCGGGCAAGCCAGGGCGCTGCCGGCGCCGATCGCGGACGCCGGCGATGCCCGCTAAAAGGAAGCCCAGGATATGGGAGCCCCCTTCGCGCGGGACCTGGCTGAGGCGTTTCGGCGAGGATGCCGATGCCGCCCGCGAGAAGCTGGGCGGCATGCTCGAGCCGCACGAGCTGGCCGCGCTCGGCAGCTATTACTGGCAGGGCTGGGCGCGCGACGAGCAGCTGCCGCCCGAGGAGGCCTGGCGCATTTGGCTGATCTGCGCCGGGCGTGGGTTCGGAAAGACCCGCGCGGGCGCCGAATGGGTTCGCGACGTCGCTCGCCACGACGGCAAGGCGCGGATCGCGCTGGTCAGCGCCAGCCTGACCGAGGTCCGCAATGTCATGGTCGAGGGCGATTCGGGCGTGCTCGCCGCCGCGCCGGGCGCGCTGCCGCCGGCGTTCGAGCCGAGCCTGCGCAGGCTGACCTGGGAGAACGGCGCCATCGCCTGGCTCTATTCGGCGGGCGAACCCGATAGCCTGCGCGGACCCCAGCACAGCCACGCCTGGTGCGACGAAATCGCCAAATGGGACAATTCCAACGAACGCGCGATGATGGCCTGGAACAATCTGCAACTTACCATGCGGCTTGGGGAAACCCCCCGCGTACTCGCCACCACGACGCCGCGGCTCGCGCCGCTGATGGTCCATCTGACCGAAGAGGCCAAGCGCGGCCGGGTGGTGGTGGCGCGCGGGCGAACCCACGACAACGCCGCAATCCTGCCCGCCGACTATCTGCGCGCGATGGTCGAGCAGTTCGATGGCGGCAGCTTCGGACGCCAGGAACTCGATGGCGAGATGGCGGGCGCGATCGAGGGCGCGCTGTGGAGCCGCGCGCTGCTCGAGCGTTGCCGGGTGAGCGGCGCGATCCCGGATGCGCGCCGCGTGGTGGTGGCGGTCGATCCCCCGGCCAGCGCCACCGGCGACGCCTGCGGGATCGTGGTCGCCGAGCTCGGCGCCGACAGGATCGCCACGGTCCGCGCCGACTGCTCGACCCCACAGGCGAGCCCCGAGCAATGGGCCCGCGCGGTGGCGGTGGCGGCGCGCGCCTGGGGCGCCGACCGCGTGGTCGCCGAGGCCAATCAGGGCGGCGAGATGGTCGCCAGCGTGCTGCGCGCCGCCGACGTGACGCTGCCCTTGCGGCTGGTCCACGCCAGCCGCGGCAAGGCGGCTCGCGCCGAGCCGGTGGCGGCGCTCTACGAAGCCGGCAGGGTGCGCCACGCCGGCCTGTTCGGCGCTTTGGAAGATCAGCTCTGCGGCCTGATGGCGGGCGGAAGCTACCAGGGCCCCGGCCGCAGCCCCGACCGCGCCGACGCCCTGGTCTGGGCGCTCACCGAGTTGATGCTCAAGCCGAAGAGCGAGCCGCGGGTTCGGGGGTTGTGAGATTAGTAGCACACATTCACTTGACGGTAAGGAATAGCCGCATATATAGGGCGCATCACTTTTCCCCCATTGGACACGCTGCGAATGCAGCCTCCGATTGGGTTATACCTTATTTGCCGATCTTTATCCCGGCTGAGAGTCGCGATAGGATTGGCTATGCCCTACGAACCTGAAGTCAAACGCGCTGTCGCTTTCTTCGATGGCCAGAATCTTTTTCACTGCGCGAAAGCCGCATTCGGCCATACTTTTCCCAGCTACGATCCGCTTGCCTTGGCTCAGGCTGTGTGTGCCAAGGAAGGATGGGATTGCACCGCCGTAAGGTTCTACACCGGCATACCAGACGCTGCGGACAATGCCTTCTGGAATCACTTCTGGACTGCCAAGGGCGCCCAGATGGGGAGGCAGGGTATTCACGTCTACACCCGGCCGCTGCGTTATCGTAACAAGGTGATCCGGCTATCCGACGGAAGCACTCACAGTTTCCTCGACGGCGACGAGAAGGGAATCGACGTTCGGATTGCGGTGGATGTCATCCGGCTCGCCCACAAGAAGGAGTTCGACGTCGCTCTCCTCTTCTGCCGGGATCAGGACCTTTCGGAGGTAGCCGATGAAATCCGCGTCATCGCCGGGGAGCAGAAGCGGTGGATCAAAATTGCCTCGGCCTACCCGCACAGCCCAGCTACTCCGAGAGTGCGGGGGATCAACAAGACTGATTGGATCAGGATAGATCGGGCGACTTACGACAGCTGTCTCGACTCTCGAGATTATCGACCGAAGTCATCTGGCTGAGCTTCATCGGACCGGCGTCTGGGCGCCACGCCAACAGCAACTCAACACCGTCAGGCCTCTCCATTTCGGAGGGGCCTTTTTCGTATCTGGGAGCTTTCCATGTCCTTCCTCACCACGCTCGCGTCCGCCTTCAAGGGCGGGGGCGGGTCTTCGCACGTCCCTATTGGGCGCGGGTTCATCTCCCCCTGGGCCACCGCTTTCGAGAGCCCGGCCCGCGTCCCGCCGTTCGATTACGCCAACACCGTGCGCGAGGGCTATCTCGCCAATCCGGTGGCGCAGCGCAGCGTGCGGATCGTGGCCGAAGGCGTGGGCGGGGCGCCGCTGGTGGCCGAAGACCCCGCGCTCGAAAAGCTGGTCCGCGGATCGGCGGGGACCACGCCCTTGCTCGAGGTGCTGGCGGCGCAATTGCTGCTCCACGGCAACGCCTATGTGCAGGTGATCAAGGACGCCGCCGGCCCTGGCGGTTCTCGGCCTGTCGAGCTGTTCCCGCTGCGGCCCGAACGGGTGAGCGTGGTCGCGGGGGCGGACGGGTGGCCGGCCGCCTACGCCTACAAGCTCGGCGGCGAGACCCTGACCATCGCGCCCGAGGACGAGGCGGGCTGGCCCAATCTCGTGCATCTGAGGAGCTTCAACCCGGCGGACGACCACTACGGCGCGGGCTGCCTCGCCGCCGCCGCGCAGGCGGTGGCGGTGCACAACGCCGCCTCGCAGTGGAACCGCGCGCTGCTCGACAACGCCGCGCGGCCCTCGGGCGCGCTGGTCTATGCGCCGGGCGACGGCGCGCCGCTCGCGCCCGACCAGTTCGAGCGGCTCAAGGAGGAACTCGCCGCCGCCTACCAGGGCGCGGGCAACGCCGGGCGGCCGATGCTGCTCGAGGGCGGGCTCTCCTGGCAGTCGATGGCGCTGAGCCCCGCGGACATGGACTTCGCCGGGCTCAAGGCCGCCGCGGCGCGCGACATCGCGCTCGCCTTCGGAGTGCCGCCGATGCTGCTCGGGCTGCCGGGCGACAACACTTACGCCAATTTCCGCGAGGCCGGGCGCGCGCTGTGGCGGCTGACGCTGCTGCCGCTGGCGGGGCGGATCCTCGACGGGCTGGGCCAGGGCTTGTCGCCGTGGTTCGCGGGCAGGCGCCTGCGCGTCGATCTCGACCGCGTCCCCGCGCTCGCCGAGGACCGGCAGACGCTGTGGGCGCAAGTCAGCGCCGCCGATTTCCTCTCCGACCAGGAGAAGCGGGCGATGCTGGGGATCGAGCCATGACCCGAGAAGACATGCTGGCGCGGCTGGTCGCGCAGGCGGCGGTGGAGCGCGGCGACATCGTCACCCTGCGCGCCCTGGTCGAGGAGGCGAGCGAGCTCGGCGCGGCGCGCGCGCTCGAACGCCTCGGCCTCGACGACGCCCGCGCCCGCGCCGACATGACCGAGCTGCGCGAGCTGCTCTCCGCCTGGCGCGACGCCAAGAAAAGCGCCTGGAAGGCGGCGATCGAATGGCTGGTGCGCGGATGCCTGGCGCTGCTGCTGGTCGGCATCGCGCTGCGGCTGGGCGTTGGGGAGATGCTGCGATGAGCAAGGGTTCGCCAGCGTGTCTCGATTTCGCTCGACACGAACGGAAGGGTTTTGAACCCAAACCGCGTTCGTATCGAGCCCTTCGGCACGCTCAGGGTAAACGTAGTCGAGATACCCCGCGCAGCCTCCGCCTCGCCGGTTACGCGGCGCTGTTCGGCGTTCCCGACGCGGACAGGGACACCATCCTGCCGGGCGCCTTCGCCGCCACGCTCGCGGCGCGCACCGAAAAACTGCCGCTCTACTGGCAGCACCGGCCCGGCCAGCGGATTGGCTGGGTGGAGACGGCCCGCGAGGATGCGAAAGGCCTGCGCGTGATTGCCACGCTCGATTCGGGTACGCGGCCCGGCGAGCTGCTGGCGGCACGCGAAGTCAGCGGCCTCAGTTTCGGCTACCGCGCCGCGGATTTCCGCCTGACACCGCGGGGCCGCGAGCTCGCCGCGGTCGAACTGTTCGAAGTCAGCCTCGTCACCCACCCGCTCCAGCACGGCGCGAGGGTGCATTTTGTCGATCCTCCCCGGGACGGGGAGGTGGCAGCCGCCGGAGGCGGCTGACGGAGGGGGCTTTCGATCGAGCGCCGCGCCTGCGGCGAGCCCCCTCCACCCCTCGCTTCGCGAGCGGTCCCCCTCCCCGTCCCGGGGAGGATTTTTTTGTGCCCCGAAGAGAAAGGTCTGTTCCCCATGGATACCATCACCACCCAAACCGCCGATCCGGCCGAGGCGAGCTTCGACATCGTCGCGCGCCAGGACGCCGCCGAGGCCGATATCGCCGCGCTCCAGAGCGACGTGATCGAAGTGAAGGCGCGCGTCGACCGGATCGCGGTTGCCGCCCAACGCCCGCAGATCGGCGGCGCTTCGGCCTCGCCCGAGGTCAAGGGCTTCGTCGACGGCTACCTCCGCCGCGGCAGCACGCTCGAACTGAAGTCGCTCACCGGCGCCACGCCCGCCGAGGGCGGCTATGCCGTCCCGCGCGAGATCGACGCGCTGATCGCGCGCCAACTCACCGAGATCAGCCCGATCCGCGCCCTCGCGCAGGTCGTGCAGACCGGCAGCGCGGGCTACCGCAAGCTGGTGACGCTGGGCGGCACCGCTTCGGGCTGGGTCAGCGAGACCGCCGCCCGGCCCGAGACCGGCACGCCGAACTTCGCCGAGATCGCGCCGCCGAGCGGCGAGCTCTACGCCAATCCGGCGGCGAGCCAGGCGATGCTCGACGATGCCGGGTTCGACCTCGAAAGCTGGCTGGCGAGCGAGATCGCGATGGAGTTCGCCCGCGCCGAGGGCGCGGCCTTCGTCAACGGCGGCGGAGTCAACCGGCCCCAGGGCTTCCTCCAGGCCCCGGTCAGCGCGCTCGGCGACACCACCCGGCCCTTCGGCACGCTGCAATATGTCGGCAGCGGCAATGCCACCGGCTTCGGCGCCGAGCCCGACGCCAAGCTGATCGACCTCGTCCACAGCCTCAAGGCGGGCCACCGCCAGGGCGCGAGTTGGGTGATGAACTCGGCGACGCTGGCCGAGGTCCGCAAGCTCAAGACCGCCGACGGCGCGTTCCTGTGGCAGCCGGGCCTGGTCGAGGGCCAGCCCGACCGGCTGCTCGGCTATCCGGTGGTCGAGGCCGAGGACATGCCCGACATCGCCGCCAGCGCCTTCCCGATCGCCTTCGGCAATTTCCGCGCCGGCTATCTGATCGCCGAGCGCACCGCGACCCAGATCCTGCGCGATCCCTTCACCAACAAGCCCTTCGTGCACTTCTACGCGACCAGGCGGATCGGGGGCCAGGTGCTCGATTCGGCGGCGATCAAGCTTCTGAAGATCGAAGTGTAACTAGACCATCCTCCGTTCGTGTCGAGCAGCCATGCGCCCGCGAGGGCGGATGGCGCCCGTCGAGACACCGTCGCGCTACGGCCGCGGTATCTCGACTGCGGAGCCCTGCGGGCTCCTGCGCTCGATACGAACGGATTTGCCTCGGGGGCGCTTGCCCCCTGTGCCCCGCCGGTTCCCCCTTCCCCGGCGGGGCGCTTCTTCCCGACCTTTCACGGAGCACATCATGCCCCGCACGATTACCACGCCGCCCGATTTCTCGGGCGCGGCGCTGGCTGCTCTCAAGGAGTGGCTCGCGATCGCAACCGCGCGCGAGGATGCGCTGCTCCTGCGGCTGCTCGCCAGCGCGCACGAGACCTGCGAGCGCTTCACCGGCCTCATGCCGCTCGCCTGCGGAGTCGAGGAGGTGCTCGATCCGGGTGCCGGCTGGCTAAGCCTGGCGACGCGCCCGGTGCGCGCCTTGACCAGCGTGACCTGGCTCGACGCCGACGGCGAGGCGACGGTTATCGAGACCGCTGCCTGGTCGCGAGCGATCGCGGCCGATGGCTCGGGCGGCATCCGCCTCGACGATCCGCCGAAGGAAGGCCGCCTGGTCGTGTCCTTCACCGCCGGCATCGCCGGAAACTGGGCGGCGATCCCGCCCGCGCTCGGCGACGGGATATTGCGGCTGGCGGCGCACGCCTACCGCGGTCGCGACAATGCCCAGGGTTCGGGGGCGAGCGAGCCGCCCGCCGCGGTCGCCGCGCTGTGGCGCGCCTGGCGGAGGCTGCGGCTGTGACCGGCCCGCGCACCAGCTTCGACGGCCTCGCCGAGGCGCTCGAGCGCCATGCCGCGCGGCTCGCCAAGGCCCGCGCCGCCGAACGTCGCGGCGGCGACGCCAAATGGCGTTCGCCGCGCTTGCTCTGGCCGCAATTCACGGGGGAGAGCTGAGATGGAAACGCAGCTCCGCACCGATCTCCTCGCCTGGCTCGCCGCCGACGCCGAGCTGTCCGCGGGGCTCAACGCCATCGCCGAGGAGGCGCCGGTTGCCGCCAGCCCGCCGTGGCTCGGCGTCGCCGCCAGCGCGTCCGCCGACTGGGGCGCCAAGGGCGCGCGCGGCCGCGAGGTCCGCGTCGCGCTCGAGCTGGCGATGCGCGAGGACGAGCCCGAGGCCGTCGCCGCGCTCGCCAATGCGCTCGAACGCCGCGTCGCGACCATGCCCGCGGCGCAGGCCGGCTACCGTCTGGTCCTGACCGAGTTCCTGCGCGGTCGCGCCGAACGTCGCGCGGGCAACATCCGCGCGGTTCTGACCGAGTACCGGTTTCTGCTGCTGGCCAATCCGTAAACGATCCTCCCCATTTTGCCGAAGGCCAAATGGGGAGGGGGACCGCGAGGCCGCAGGCCTCGGGGTGGAGGGGTCATGCGCGCCATTTCCCCTCCGTCAGCCCGCCTGCGGCGGCCTGCCACCTCCCCATTTGGCTTCGCAAAATGGGGAGGATCGAGACTTTCATCGAAAGGACCAACATCATGACCCCCCAGAAAGGCGCCGCCTTCCTCCTCAAGATCGGCGATGGCGGCACGCCGCTCGCTTACGACACCGTCGCCGGCCTCAGAACCACGCAGATGACGATCAACGGCGATACCGTGGTCGTGACCCACAAGGGTTCGGGCGGCTGGCGCGAGATATTGTCGGGCGCGGGAACGCGCTCGGTCTCGGTCTCGGCGAGCGGCATCTTCCTCGACAGCGCGGCCGAGGGGCGGGTGCGCGCCAATGCGCTCGCCGGTACGCTCGACGCCTATGAGCTCAGCTTCGAGGACGGCGCGCGGATGCGCGGGCAGTTCCTCGTCCAGCGGCTCGACTACGCCGGCGACTTCAACGGCGAGCGGACCTATGCCCTGAGCCTCGAAAGCTCGGGCGCGGTGGCGCCGTCGTGACTGTCCTTCGACAGGCTCGGGACGAGCGGGGAAATGCGCTGAGAGGCGAAGCCGCGATTATGATCGACGGCGAGGCGCGGCTGCTGCGCCCCAGCTTCGATGCGCTGGTGCGCGCCGAGGAGGAGCTCGGCCCGCTGTTCGCGCTGGTCGAGCGCGCCGGCGAGGGGCAGCTGCGGCTGACCGAGATCGCGGGGCTGTTCTGGCATTGCCTTGCCGACCGGGCAGAGCTGACGCGCGAGGCGGTGGGCGAGGCGGTGGTGGCGATGGGGCTGGCCGAAGCCGCCAGGCCGCTGCGGGTGCTGCTCGGCGAGATTTTGCGCGGCAAGCCGTGACGCATCCCCCCAAGCGCGGCCAAACTCCTCCCCCGGCCGGGGGAGGTTGGGTGGGGGCGCGCGACGCCGATGGGGCAGACGCGCGCCCGCGGCGCGCTCCCCCTCCCCCAGCCCTCCCCCGTGGGGAGGGGAGCGTGTCGTTTGCGACCGCAACAGCCCGCCTCGCCGGGCTTGCCGCGCGCGCGCTGGGCTGGCGGCCGGGCGAGTTCTGGGCGGCGACCCCGGCCGAACTGGCGCTGTCGCTCGGAGCGGAGGAGCCCACGGATGCGCCACCGCCGACGCGCGATGAAATCATGACTCTTATCGAAAGGGACACACATGCCCGATCCCATTGACGAGCTGCTGGTCTCCGTGCGCGCCGACACGCGCGGCTTCGCCGCCGATGTCGCCCAGATGCGAACCAGCTTCGACACCGGGCTGGTGGACGGCTTCGCCGGCGCCGGCCAGCTGCTGGAGCGCAGCCTGCTCGGCGCGCTGCGCAAGGGCAGCCTCGGCTTCGACGATCTGAAGCGCGGCGCGCTCGCCGCGCTCGACCAGATCGCGGCGCGCGCGCTGCGGCTGGGGCTCGACGCGGCCTTCGGCAACCCCGGCCGGGGCGGGTCGGCAGGCGGTCTGCTCGGCGGGCTGATCGGCTCGCTTCTCGGCTTGCCCGGTCGCGCCACCGGCGGCCTGGTCGCCCCCGAACGCCCCTATCTGGTCGGCGAGCGCGGGCCCGAGGTGTTCGTGCCCACCAGCGCGGGGCAAGTTGTGGCGAGCGCCGCCGCTCCGCGAGAGGTCCGGGTCGCGATCCAGCTCAATGCCGAACGCGGCGCCAGCGCGCCGACCGCGATGCAGCGCAGCAGCCGGCAGCTGGCGAGCGCGGTGAGGAGAGCGCTGCGCTGACACGCAGTACCTGCTCCCCCGCGAAGGCGGGGGCCTCCCTCGGCGATGTTCGACCTAGCGGCCTGAGACCCCCGCCTTCGCGGGGGATCGGTGACGCTGAAAGGATAGCGTATGCCCTTCTACCTCGCCTCCGCCCGCAACGGGCAGGATGCCGATCACATCCAGCGCTTCGACCCGCGCTTCTGGACGGTCAACTTCCCGCGCCCGATGATGGCGAGCGTCGTCACCACCGCGCCCGACGCGCTGCGGGTGGAGTGCGAGTTCTTTTTCGCAGGCGAGCTCGCCGGGCTGATCTGGGCGAGCGCGGACGCGGCCGATCACCCGCTGCTCGCCTATGAGACGCGGCGCGACTACGCGCATTGCGTGCTGCGCTTCCGCTGGCGCAGCGGTGGGGTGATCGCGCTCGACCAGCCCAACGGCCCCACGCTGACCATCGAGGGCCGCGACGCCGCCGGAAGCCCACGCGCGTGGTATGTCCGGCTGTGGAACTACGCAGTGGGCTCGCCCGAGGACGCGGAGGTGACGCTGCCATTCTCCGCCCTCGAGTCCGGCTATGGCCTGCCGGGCGAGCCGGTCCATCCCGCCGACATCGACCGGATGTTCGTCAGCCTGGCTCCGCCGGGCTATGTCGAGGGCGCCACCGCGCCGCTGCCCGCGCGCGCCGACGGCTGGGCGGAGCTGAGCGAAATCCTCTGCTGGGGCGAGAACGCCATGCTGCCGGTCGGCGAGGCGATCGTGCCGCCGCACGGAGTCGGCATGGCGACCGCCTACGACGACGCCTTCGACCAGACCCCCGCGCGGCTGGTCCGCCAGATCGAGCACCTGGGCTATCGCGGCCCAGGATTCGATCAGCTCGTCCACTATGTCGGGATGAGCCATTTCTTCCGGCTCGAACCGGGGGAAGGGCGGCTCCTGGCGGCGGCGGATGGCACGCTGTGCGGCCCGGCGCGGGCCTGGCACGCCGCCTATTTCGCCGCTTTGGCCGAAGCCGGACTGACCCCGATCGTCTCGCTGAGCTACGAGCTCTTCGCCGAGCATTGCCCGGCGGCCTGGCAGCAGCTGGCGTTTGACGGCGCACCCGCGCGCACCGGCTGGGACCCGCCGAGCGCGCTGCTTTCGCCCGCCCATGCGGCGGCGATGGGCTGGCTGCGGGCGGTCGCGGCGCAGTTCGTCGCGCTCGCCGAGGCGGCGGGCCTGCCGGTGAGGTTCCAGATCGGCGAGCCGTGGTGGTGGGTGCAGCCGCAGACCGGGGCGATCTGCTGCTACGACGATGCCGCGCGTGCCGCGCTCGGCGGCGACCCCGTGGCGATCCCCGACATGCGCGCCGCGCTCTCGCCCGCGCAAACCGAAGTTCTCGACCAGGCGGGCGCGCTGCTCGCGGCCTCGACCGCCGCGCTGGCGCTGGCGGTGCGCGAGGCGGCGACGGGGCCGGCCGAAATCTTGCTGCTCGTCTTCACCCCGACGCTGCTCGATCCCGCCATGCCCGAATTGAAGCGCGCCGCGCTGCCGCTCGGTTGGGCCTGGCCGGCCTTCGACCGGCTCCAGCTGGAGGACTACGATTGGCTGACCGCCGGAGCCGATGGCGCGCGCCGCGCCGCCTATGCCGAAGTCGCGCAAAGGCTCGGCTATCCGGCGAGCGCGCAGGACTATCTCGCCGGTTTCGTGCTCGCGGAGGACGACGCCGAAACCTACTGGCCGCGTATCGACGCCGCGCTCGACGATGCGGAAGCGCGCGGCATCCCGCGCCGCTTCGTCTGGGCGCTGCCACAGGTGGCGCGCGACGGCTTCGTGCGCCTGCCGCCTCCAGCAGAGGAATCCGAGATGAACGCCTTCGACGATGTGCCCTATCCTCTCGCGCTCGGCCGCGACGCCGCGGTCGCCTGCGAATTCTCGACCGGGGTGGCGGTGACCGCCTCGGGCCACGAGCGCCGCAACGCCTTGTGGTCCGACGCGCGGCTGCGCTTCGACGTCGGCCCCGGCATCCGCTCGGAAGCGGAGCTAGGCGCGCTGATCGGCTTCTTCCGCGCCCGGCACGGCCCCGCCACCGGCTTCCGCCTGCGCGACCCGTTCGATTTCAGCTCCAACGGCATGACCGGCGCGTCCGCGATGAGCGACCAGCTCATCGGCGTGGGCGACGGGTTGGCGTCCACCTTCCAGCTCGTGAAACAGTATGGCGAGCAGCGCCGCGCGATCACCCGGCCCGAGGCGGGCTCGATCCTGGTCGGCATCGACGGCGCACCGGCCGCCGACTGGACCCATGCCGGCCAGGGGCGGATCGTGTTCGACGCCGCGCCCCTCGCCGGGTCCGAGGTGCGGGCGGGGTTCCGCTTCGACGTGCCGGTGCGCTTCGCCGAGGACCGGCTCGACGTCAGCGGCGTGAACTTCGCCGCCGGCGAGGCGCCAAGTGTCCCCCTGATCGAAATCCGCGAAGACGCGTTCGGGGAGACGCCATGACCCGCGCCTTCCTCGACCGCGAGCTCGACACCGTGGCGACGTTCTCGCGCATCTGGCGCAAGGATGGCGTCGCGCTCGGCTTCGTCACGCACGACCGCGACCTGTGGTTCGGCGGCCTCCTCCATCGCGCCGCGCCGGGGCTGACCCCGAGCGCGATTCGCCGCACCGCCGGCTTCGCCGACGAGGGCGCCGATGTCGAGGGTGCGCTGGCGCACGATGGCATCGCCGAGAGCGATCTCGCCGCCGGGCGCTACGACGGAGCCGAGATCGCGATCGGCGCGGTCGATTGGGAGACGCGCGAGCATGCGGTGTTCTACCGCGGCGCGATCCAGAGCGTGAGCCGCGAGGGCAACGGCTTTGCCGCCGAGCTGGCCTCGGCCAAGGCGGCGCTCGCGATCGATCCCGTGCCGCGCGGAAGCCCGACCTGCCGCGCGCGCTTCTGCGGGCCCGGCTGCGGGCTTTCGCCGGCGCGCTTCACCCGCCGGGCGGCGGTGAGCGCCCTCGCGGGGGACCGGGTCCGGTTCGCCGCCATCGACCCCGCGCTCTACGCCGGCGGCGAGCTGCGCTGGCTCGACGGCCCGCAGGCCGGGCTGGGCGCGGCGATCCTCGAGGCCGACGCAGCCGGCCTGCTGCCCGACCGCGTCCTCGATGGCATCGAACCGGGCATGCGCGCGCTGCTGCGCGAAGGCTGCGACCACACCGTCGCCACCTGTGCCGCGCGCTTCGGCAATGCCGCCAACTTTCAGGGCGAGCCTTTCCTGCCGGGCACCGACCTGCTCGCGCAATATCCGATGCCGCGATGAGCGAGGTCCCGAGCCCGCACGCATTCGCCGAGGCGGCCGAGGCCCTGCTCGGCGCGCCGTTCCGCCTCGGCGGGCGCGATCCGGCTACAGGCATCGATTGCGTGGGCCTGGTCGCCTGCGCGCTGGGAGGAGCCGAAGCGCCGCAAGGCTACGGGCTGCGCAACGGCGCGATCGATCGTCACCTAGCCCTGGCCGCGCGCGCCGGTTTCGCACCGGCATCGGGGCCGGTCGAACGCGGCGACCTCGTCCTGACGGTGCCGGGCCCGGCGCAGCACCATCTCCTCGTCGCGCTCGGATCGAGCCGCTTCGTTCACGCCCACGCCGGCCTGCGCCGCGTGGTCCTGCAATCCGGGCCGCTGCCCTGGCCCGAGCGCGCCCGCTGGCGCCTCGCAACCGAAAGCACCTGACTCATGGCGACTCTCGTTTTCAGCGCGCTCGGTACGCTCGTCGGCGGGCCCGTCGGCGGCGCGATCGGCGCTCTGCTCGGCCGCGAGGCCGACCGCGCGATCGTCGGCGCTCCGACCCGCGAAGGGCCGCGCCTCACCGAGCTGGCGGTCAGCACCTCGAGCTATGGCCAGCCGATCGCGCGGCTGTTCGGCGCCACCCGCGCGGCCGGGACGATCATCTGGGCGACCGACCTCAAGGAATCGAGCGAGACCGGCGGCGGCGGCAAGGGTCGGCCCCGGACCCGCCAATACGCCTATTCGATCTCGCTGGCGGTGGCGCTGTCGAGCCGCCCGATCGAGGGCGTCGGGCGCATCTGGGCGGACGGCAACCTGCTGCGCGGCGAAGCGGGCGATCTCAAGACCGGCGGCGCTTTGCGCGTGCATCTGGGCCATGCCGATCAGGCGCCCGATCCCCTGCTGGCCGCGGCGCTGGGCGCGCGATGTCCCGCCCACCGCGGCCTGGCCTATGCGGTGTTCGAAGACCTCCAGCTTGCCGATTTCGGCAACCGCATCCCGGCGCTGAGCTTCGAGGTGTTCGCCGATGGCGCGGGGGAGTCGCTGGTGCGGGCGCTGGCGAAAGCTTCCGGCGCGCCGGTCACGGGCCGGCCGGTTCCGCAAGCCGGCGTCATCGAGGGCTTCGCGCACGAGGGCGGTCAGGTCGCGCAGGTCCTGGATCTGCTCGGCGAGGTGCTGGCGCTGGCCGCCGCCTCCGAGGGCGCGGGGCTTGCCCTCGGCCCCGAGGATCCGGGCGCTGCTCCCGCGGTGTTGCCCGAGCCGGTGGCCTGGCCCGACGGCGACTTCGGCACCCGCACCGGCGCGCGCCGGGCGCGCACCGATGTTCAGGGACCGAGCGCGCTGCGCTATTACGACAGCGGCCGCGACTACCAGCCAGGTCTCCAGCGCGCTGCCGGCCGCGCGCGCCTCGCGGGCGAGCGCGCGCTGGAGCTTCCCGCGACCCTCTCCGCCGACGGCGCCCGCGCGCTGATCGCTGCCCGGCGGAGGCGCGACGGCGCGGCGTCGGAGCGGATGCGGATCCGCGTCGCCGCGCTCGATCCCGCGATCGCGCCAGGCGCGGTGGTCGCGGTGCCCGGCGAGGGGGTTTGGCGGGTGGCGGCCTGGGAATGGCGCAGCGGCGGAGTCGAGCTCGATCTGCGGCGATTCGAAGGCGCGGCGGCGGCGGCGCCCCGGGGCGATTCCGGGAACCCCTGGCGCCCCGTCGACCGCCTGCCCGCGGCGACGCTCATGGAAGCCTTCGAACTCCCCTGGGATGGCGCGGGCGCGCCCGATGTCGAGCGGGTCCATGCCGCGCTCGGGGCCGGGCCGGGTCGCTGGTCCGGGGCGGCGCTCTATGTCGAGCGCGCGGGGGCGCTGCTCCCGGCGGGAACCGCGGCCCCGGTGCGTGCGGCGATGGGGCGGCTCGAGCGGCCGCTCGCCGCTTCGCCGGCGATAGTGTTCGAGCCCGAGGCGAGCCTCGAAGTGCTCTGCGACGATCCCGCCGCGGAATTCGCCTCGGCCGATGGCGCCGCGCTGGCCGCCGGCGCCAACCGCCTGCTGGTTGGCGACGAGATCGTGCAGTTCATGCAGGCGATGCCGCTGGGCGCGGGGCGCTGGCGGCTCGCCGGGCTGCTGCGCGGGCGCGGCGGGACCGAGGCCGAGGCGGGTGAAGGCCACACGGTGGGGACGCGGGTGTGCCTGCTCGACGACCGCCTGCACCTGCTCGACGGCGCCGCCTTCGATCCCGCGACCGAGCGGCTTGCCGCCATCGGCGTCGCCGATCCCGAGCCGGTCTATGCCGCCGTGCGCGCACCGGGCCGTTCGCGCCGTCCACTCGCGCCGGTGCACCCTGTTGCAAGTCCCGCCCCGGACGGCGGGCTCCTGCTCGAATGGACGCGCCGCGCGCGCGGGAGCTGGGTGTGGCGCGACGGGGTCGATGTGCCGCTGGTCGAGGAAAGCGAGCGCTACGAAGTCGGGGCGGGCCCCGCCGACGCGCCGCTTGCCGTGTGGCCCGCCGCTGCCCCGACGCTCGCGCTGGCGGCCGGGGACCTGGCGCCGCTGCCTCCCGGAACGCTGTTGTGGGTGCGCCAGATCGGCAGCCACGCCCGCTCGCGCGTGCTTGCTCTCCACCTGCTCCCCTGAGCTTCGCTACAAGGAAACCGTCATGCCGCTTCCCGCCATCGCCAGCGCGCGCACGCCGCGCCACGGCCTGCCCTATCTGTTTCCCGGCCAGGCGCAGAAGGAGGCCTTCGTCAACGAGGCCTTGGCGCGTCTCGACGCGCTGGTCCAGCCAGTCGTGCTGGACGAACGGGCTACGCCGCCGGCGGCGCCGTCGCCGGGTGACAGTTACCTGCTTGCCCAAGGCGCCAGCGGCACATGGTCGGGTCACGATCGCGACATCGCGGTCTGGGCCGAAAACCAGTGGCTTTACCTGCCGCCGCGCGAGGGCGCGCGGGTCTACGACCTGGCGAGCGGCTCGTTGGCGTTGTTCACCACCGCAGACGGATGGCGAAGGATCGATGCGCCCGCTTTGCCCACCGGAGGGGCGACACAGGACATCGAGGCACGCGGCGCCCTCGCGGCGATTGTCGCCGCGCTGCGCGCCGCGGGGGTTTTTTCTGCATGATCTCTGGAACCGGCGGGCCGGGAGGGGGTTACGGGGACGGAGGATAACTTTGTCCGGACAGATTGATGCGCCAAGCGGATTTCTCGCGCGGCATTATTGCAACAGTTCCCGGATTTTGTTTGCTTGCCACCCCCTAGGGGAAAAGTTAGATACCCCACCATTCGGTGGCTTTAATTCGCAAAAGGGGAATAAGAAAATGCGGAAACTCGTCATAGGAATGGCGATGGCCTCGACGGCCCTGGCCACGCCGGCGCTCGCCCGGGACAACACCTGGTACGTCGGTATCGAAGGCGGGCCGATGATCGTCGAGGACATTGCTTTCAGGATCGGCAGCGGCCCCGAGACCAACCAAGTGAGCTTCGACACGGGATACGATTTCGGCGGCTTCGTCGGCTATGATTTCGGTGCATTCCGTCTCGAGGCCGAGGCGAGCTATCGCCGCGCCGATGCCTCGGACTTCACGGCTGGCAGCAGCGGTGTCCTCACCAACGGGATAATCCGCCCCGCGGGCACGTACGCCGCGAACGGCTACATGGACTCGCTGGCGTTCATGCTCAACGGCATGCTCGATTTCGGCCCCGATGACGGCCTGCAGGGATTCGTCGGCGGCGGCGTGGGCGTGGCCCGCACCGGGATCAACGCGATCCTGACCACCGGCTCCTCGACCGTCAACGATTCGGACAGCGGCTTCGCCTGGCAGGTTCTGGCCGGCGTTCGCGCGCCGATCTGGGACAACTGGGACGTCGGCCTGAAGTATCGCATGTTCAATGCGACCGACGTCAACCTGACCGACAATCGGGGCCGCACGCTGAGCGACAATGTGCGTACGCACTCGCTCCTCGGAACGTTGACCTACAACTTCGGTGCGCCGCCACCGCCGCCGCCACCGCCTCCCCCGCCGCCTCCCCCGCCGCCTCCGCCACCGCCGCCGCCTCCCCCGCCGCCGCCTCCGCCGGCATGCGAGTCGGGCCCGTACATCGTGTTCTTCGACTGGGATAAGTCGGACATCACGCCGGAAGCGGCCACGGTTCTCGACAGTGCGGTCTCGGCTTACGCAAACTGCGGCAACGCCGCGGTCATGCTCGCCGGCTACACCGACCGTTCGGGGTCGGTGCAGTACAACCTGGGTCTCGCGGCTCGCCGCAACGACTCGGTGCGCGGCTACCTCACCTCGCGCGGCGTGCCGGATGGCCGCATCTCGAGCGAGGCCTTCGGCGAAGCGAACCCCCGCGTTCCGACCGCCGACGGTGTCCGCGAGCTGCAGAACCGCCGCGTGGAGATCACCTACGGCCCGGGCTCGGGCATGTAATCTTCCGCGGAAATTCGCGAGAATGGATCGGGGGCCGGAGCAATCCGGCCCCTTTTTCGTTGAAGCTCCAGACACGCGAACGGACCCGGGAGAAGACGATGCGCAAAGTAGGAATGACGCTGGTGGCGAGCGCGCTGGCGGGCTGCGCCTCGATGGACGAGGTTCCGCCCGATCCTGTGGGTGAGGCGCGGCTCAGCTTCGCCAACGGTTCACCCGCGGGCACGGCCACCCTCTTGAACGACGCACGGGGCTTGCGGATCGTGGTGACCGCGACCGGCATGACCCCTGGCGCGCATGGCTTCCACCTCCACACCACCGGCAAATGCGAGGCGCCCGGCTTCACCTCGGCCGGCGGGCACCTCAACCCCGACAACCGCAAGCACGGCGCGCTGGCTGCCGGCGGGGCGCACCTCGGCGATCTCCCCAACCTCGAGATCGGTGCTGGCGGCTCCGGCCGCGCAACCGAAGTGGTGCCGGGCGGCCGCGGCGCGCTAGCTGCGATCTTCGACGGCGATGGGACGGCGGTGGTGATCCACGCCCAGCCCGACGATTACCGCACCGATCCCACCGGCAACGCCGGGGACCGGGTCGCCTGCGGGGTGCTTAGTCGCACCGGCTAAGCGGCCCGGCGGTTCAACTCGCGGTGCGGGCGCGCTCCTCGATGGTCGCCTCGGCGGCGGGCAGCGCCCGGTAGGCGACGATCAGCAGCACCAGCGAAATCGGAGCAACTGCGATGATCGACAGGACGCCGGTGCGCATGCTGCCGGTCAGATCGGAGATTTGCCCGACCATATAGGGCCCCAGCGCCAGGCCGACCAGTGTGGTGGCGAGGAAGAACGAAGCCGTCGCCGTGCCGCGCATGCGCGGCAGCACGAGGTCCTGCGTGGTCGCCGCTGCCGCGCCCAACGCGGTCGCCGCAAACATGCCGGCAAGGAAGTTCATGACGTAGAACACCGTGCTGTCGCTGGTGGTGAAACCGATCCAGATCGGGACGATCGGTGCGAGGATGCCGAACATGATCACCAGGATTCGCCCCGCCGGATTGCGCGCGCGCAGCGCGTCCGACATCCGTCCGCCGAGGATCACCCCGAGGAAGCCGGACACCGCACCGTTCGCGCCGAGGATGAAGGCCAGCTCCTCCTTGGGCAGTTCGAGCACCGTCTCGGCATAGGGCGCGGCCCAGAACGCCAGCGCATAGGCGCCGAGCGAAACCAGGCCGTAACCGAGCGCGGTGCAAATATAGGCTGGAGTTCCCCAGATGAGCTGGAAGGTCGCGGGATCGCGCCGCCGCAGCGTGGCCGCCCAGGAGAACACCGCGTAATAGCCGAACGCCATCGCCGTCCACTGCGGCACATTGCCGGTGATCCCGATCATGAGCATCGCGCCAGCGATCATGGCTGCGGCGAAGGCGATGTTCGCCGCCACCGCCATCGCCCCGCGCTGCGCCGCATGCCACAGGGTGAAGGGCGGCATCAGCATCGACAGATCGGTGACGAATTCCCTGAGCGGAGGCTTCGCACCGGCTTCGGCGGCAGGGCGTGCGGGCTCGCGCAGCGTGGCCACCCACAGCGCCACCAGCAGCCCCGGCAGGCCCACCGCGAGAAACGCCGCTTGCCAACCGACCAATCCGCCCCAGCCGCCGCCGGGATAGGCCGCATCCCAGACCTTCGAAATCTTCGCGCCGATCAGCAGCGACACGCCCCCGCCCAGATACAGGCCCGATGAGTAGATCGCGAGCGCGGTGCCGCGCTGGCGCGAGGGGAAGTAGTCCGAAATCAGCGAATAGGCGGTCGGGCTGGCGCTCGCCTCCCCCACGCCCACGCCCATGCGCGCCAGCGACAGCGTGAGATAGTTCCTGGCCAGGCCCGAAGCCGCAGTCATCGCCGACCACAGCGCCAGGCCGATGGTGAGCAGCCGCACCCGGTGCCAGCGATCGGCCAGCCGGCCTAGCGGAACCCCGAACAGCGCATAGAACACGGCGAAGGCCGCGCCGCCGAGGAACCCCAGCTGCCCGTCGGTGAGTGCGAGGTCGCGCTTGATGTCGACCGCGAGGATGCTGAGGATCTGGCGGTCGATGAAATTGAAGATGTAGACGATGACCAGGGTGGACAGCACATACCAGCTATAGCCCGAGGCGCGCGCTTCGCCCCCCGCCGTACGGACGGTCTGTTCCTGTTGGTCCGCCAAAACGCTCCCCCGTTCCTATACCGCATCCTCGGCGTAGGGGGTGCTATCGGCAACGCCCGCTTCGGCAAAGCCTTTTCGCCGCAACCGGCACGAATCGCAGGCGCCGCAGGCGATGCCATCGGGGGTCGGATCGTAACACGACCAGCTCCACGCCGGGTCGAGCCCGAGCCGCGCGCATTCCGCGGCGATTTCGGCCTTGCCCATGTACTGGAGCGGGGCGTGGATCGCGAAGGGCCTGCCCTCGGCGCCGGCCTTCGTGCCCAGGCGGGCGGTCTCGGCGAAGCTGGCGATGAACTCGGGGCGGCAATCGGGATAGCCCGAATAGTCGATCGCGTTGACGCCGATGAACAGGTCGCGCGCCCCGGCGGTCTCGGCGAAGGCCGTGGTCAGCGCCAGGAAGACCAGATTGCGCGCCGGGACATAGGTGACCGGAATGCCGTCCTCGATTCCCCTCTTGGGCACCGCGATATCGGCGGTCAGGGCCGAGCCGCCGAATACCGTGAGATCGAGCCGCAGCACGACATGCTTCGCCGCACCCAGCCGCTCCGCGATGGCGCGCGCGGCATCGATCTCGCGCCGGTGGCGCTGGCCATAATCGATGCTGAGCGCATGGATCGCGTGGCCGCGCTCCCTCGCCAGCGCGGCGACGACCATCGAATCCAGCCCGCCGGACAGCAGCACCGCAGCGGGGCTGCCCGCGGCATGCCGGATCGCTTCGCTCATGCCCGGCTGGCTATCTGCAGGCGCCGGTGCGGCGCGCTTCGGCGTGGAACTGGAATGGCAGCCCGCCCGCGATGCCCTGGCTCTCGATCTGGACCAGCGTATCGGTTTCCTTGCGAATGCTGGTGCGGCCATAACCGTTGCGGCGGCAAGTGTATTGCACCGTCACCTTGTCGGGGGCGTCCTCGACCACGAAACGGCTGCAGGCGCTGCCCGCATGGTTCAGCTGGATGAGCTGCGCGGTGTTCCCCAGGCATATCGTGCGCGACGGGCCGCCGTCGCGCGAAGCGACAGCCCACTGGCCGCGCTGGAGCTTGGCCAGCATGGCGGGCGCGGCGCCCTGCGCGGCGAGGGCCGAGCCCGCGCCGAGCGCGAGCGGGACAAGACAATGTTTCGCAATGTTTCGCATGACAGTTTCGAACCCCGCGTTGCAGCCCAGCATGCCCGACCCGGCCCGCCTGTCATCCGCGGTTCGATGGCATCATAGGCGCTGACGACGAACCGCGCCAGCATTCCCGCTCAGCCGGCGACGACGAAAGCCTTCGAGCAGAACGCGCAATCGACCACGATCTCGCCGGCCTCGTTGCGCATTTCCGCGCGATCCTCCTCGGTAAAGCGCGCGATCACCTCCTCGTAATGCGTGCGGCTGCAGCGGCAACCGCGCGCGATCGGCGGGCCGGCGAAAACGCGCACCTCGTCTTCCTCGTGAAACAGCCGCCACACGATGGCGTCGAGCGAGAGCGCGGGATCGAGCAATTCGTCGTGACGCAGGCTGCCGGCCAGCGTGGCGACATGCTCCCACTCGGGGTGATCGAAGCGCGTGTGCAGGCGCTCGCGGCCTTCCTCGCCTTCGGGGAGGTGCTGGACCAGCAGCGCCGCGGCACGGCAATGGTTCCTGCCGGTTTCGATCGCGAGGCGGATCAGTGTGGGGACTTGCTCGGACTGGGTGAAATAGCCTTCGACGGACTGCGCCAGGCTCACGCCCTCGAGCGGAACAATGCCCTGATAGCGCCCCTTGCCGTTGGCGAGGTCGAAGGTCAGCGCCAGATAGCCCCCACAGTCTTTTGGGCCGAACAGCGCCTCGAGCGAAGGATTGGCCCCGAGCTCGGTCAGCTTCTCGGCATCGAAATCGACATAGCCGCGCAGCTCGTCGCCGCGGAAGTCGCACACCAGCAACCTGACCGCTCCATCCTCGCTTTGCGCCTGCATCGTGGCCTGCGAGCCGTCGTCCTTGAGCAGCGATCCCGCCAGCGCGGTCAGCGCCAGCGCTTCGGCGAGCAGGTTCGTTATCGGCGGCGGATAGGCATGCGCGGACAGGATTTCGTCCAACACCGCCTCCAGCCGCACCATTCGCCCGCGCGCGTGCTGGGCGGGTATGGTGAAGCCGAGCACCTGGTCGGTGGTGATCTCGGGATGGGTAAGGCTGATTGCGGTCATGGCCGGCGCATATGGGGGCGCGGAGCGCCGAGTGAAGGGCTCAGAGTTTGCCGAAGCACCACAGCAGGATCGACTTCTGCGCGTGAATGCGGTTCTCGGCCTCGTCGAACACCGCCGACTGTGGGCCTTCGAACACCTCCTCGGTCACCTCCTCGCCGACATGCGCGGGCAGGCAATGGAGGAACAGCGCATCGCTTTTCGCGCCGGCCATCAGCTTGGCGCCGACCTGATAGGGCGCCATCGCGGCGAGCTTGTTGTGCGTGTGCTCCTGCCCCATCGAAACCCAGGTGTCGGTCACGATCACGTCGGCGCCGGAGGCAGCCTCGGCGGCGTCCTGCGTCAGTGTGACGGTCGCCCCGGTCTCGCGCGCCATTCGGACGAACTCGGCCTTGGGCTCGTATCCGGCGGGCGTCGCGATGCGGACGTTGAATTTGAACAGCGCGGCGGCTTCGAGCAGCGAGTGCAGAACGTTGTTGCCGTCGCCCATCCAGGCGAGCTCGAGCCCGGGCAGCGCCTTGCCACGTTCCACCAGTGTCAGCAGGTCGGCGACGATCTGGCAGGGATGCGAGCGGTCGGTGAGCCCGTTGATCACCGGCACGCTGGCGTGGCGCGCCAGTTCCTCGGCCTTGGCGTGATCGTCGGTGCGGATCATGATGGCATCGACCATGCGGCCGAGCACGCGCGCGGTGTCGGCAATGCTCTCGCCGCGGCCGAGCTGGCTGGTGCCGCTGTCCAGGATCAGCGCCGATCCCCCGAGCTGGCGCATCGCGATGTCGAAGCTGACACGGGTGCGGGTCGAGGCCTTCTCGAAGATCATTCCCAGGACATGGCCGGCGAGCGGCGCATCGCCATCGGCCATGCCCCTGGGCCGGCTCGCGCGCGCGGCTTTGCGGTCGATCGCGTCACCCAGCATTGCGGCCACCGCATCGCCGCCCGCGTCGCAGAGCGAGAGGAAATGCCGGATTGTCATTCGACCGGCGCGTCCACGGCGTAATCGGCCGACCCGGCGCTGAGCTTGTCGAAGAACTCGTCGAATTCGGCGTCGCCCGCCACCAGCGGCGGCAGGATCCGCAGCGTATTGTCGCCGGCCGCCACGGTCAGCAGGCGGTGGTTGTCGCGCAGGTGCGCATAGAAAGGGCGGCTTTCGACCCTCATCTTGAGGCCGAGCATCAGCCCCTTGCCGCGGACCAGATCGAACAGCTCGGGATAATTGCCGATGAACTGTTCGAGCCGGGTGCGCAGCCGCTCGCCTTTCTCGGTCACCTCGGCGAGAAAGTCCTCGTTCGCGACCGCATCGAGCACCGCCTCGCCCGCCGCCATCGCCAGCGGGTTGCCGCCATAGGTCGAGCCGTGGCTGCCGAGGCCCATGCCCCGCGCCGCCTTCTCGGTCGCAAGACAGGCGCCGAGCGGGAACCCGCCGCCGATCCCCTTGGCGGTGGCGAGGATGTCGGGCGCGACGCCATAGTGCTCATAGGCGTACATCTTGCCGGTGCGCGCGACGCCGCATTGCACCTCGTCGAACACCAGCATCAGGTCGTGTTCGTCGGCCAGCGCGCGCAGACCCTGGATGAAGGCGTCGGAGGCGGGCCGGATGCCGCCTTCGCCCTGGATCGGCTCGACCAGGAAACCCGCGGTGTTCGGGCCCATCTCCGCCTTGGCCGCCTCGAGATCGTCGAACTCGGCATATTTGAACCCGGCGAGCAGCGGCAGGAAGCCCTTGTGCATCTTCTCCTGGTTGCTGGCGCTGATCGTCGCCATCGTCCGGCCGTGGAAGGCGTTCTTGAAGGTGATCAGCTCGAACTTGCGATCGTTGCCGGCATGCTGGTGATAGGCGCGGGCGGTCTTGATCGCGCATTCGACCGCCTCGGCGCCCGAATTGGTGAAAAACACCGTGTCGGCGAAGGTCAGCTCGACCAGCCGCCGTGCCAGCTTCTCGCCCTGCGGGCTGCCGTAGAGGTTGGAGACGTGCATCAGCCGGGCGGCCTGGGCCTGGATCGCGCCGATCAGCCCCTCGTGCGAATGGCCGAGCAAATTGACGGCGATGCCGCTGGCGAAATCGAGGTAGCGGGTGCCGTCCTCGTCGATCAGATGGCAGCGATCGCCCTCCACCGGGCGCACACCGCAGCGCGGATAGACGGGCATCAATGGGGTGATCGACATGGGGGCTCCCGCGAAACTCGAATCGAGTGAAAAGCAAATGGCGGCTCCCAAGGGAACCGCCATGCTGGTTGTCCGGCTGGTCTATCGGGCCCCGCGGTCCCGGTCAAACCGGGCGGGGCGCCCCCTCATTCGCTGACCGGAACGAGGTTGACCGCCGAATGCTTGCCGCGTCGGTCGACCTCGAGGTCGAACTCGAAACGTTCGCCTTCGTTGAGGCCGCTGAGGCCCGAGCGTTCGACCGCGCTGATGTGGACGAAGGCATCGGGCTGGCCGTCGTCGCGGGTCAGGAAGCCGAAGCCCTTCTGGCCGTTGAAGAACTTGACCGTGCCGGTCGCCTTCTCGCCGGTCAGCTCGCGCTGCGGCGCGCCGCCGCGATCGCCGCCGCCGAAGCCGCGCTCGCCGCCGCCGCTGCGCTCCTGAACTTCGATGACGTCGCCGACGATCTGGAGATCCTGGGCGGAAATCTTGCCGCCGCGATCGACGAGATTGAAGGCCAGCTCCTGCCCTTCGGCAAGGCCGGCGAGCCCCGCGCGCTCGACCGCGCTGATGTGGACGAACACGTCTTCGCCGCCGGTCTTCTGCTGGATGAAGCCGAAGCCCTTCTGGGCGTTGAAGAACTTGACCGTGCCTTCGCCGGTACCGACAACCTGAGCGGGCATGCGCGGAGCGCCGCCACCGCCACCGCCACCGCCACGGAATCCGCCGGCGCCGCCGCGATCGCCGCCACCGAAGCCGCCGCCACCGCCCCCACGAAAACCGCCGCCGCCACCGCCGAAACCGCCGCCGCCGAAGCCGCCTCCGCCGAACCCGCCGCCGCGATCACCGCCGCCGAAGCCGCCCCCCTGAGGGCCGCCGAACGGATCGAAGTTGTCTTCGCCGAAACCGTCGCGCTTGTCCCGTCCCCGTTTGCCGCGGCCGCCTTTGTCGTAACCCATGACTTTGCAAATATCCCACGCGGCGCCCCAGCCTCTGGCACGCCGGACGGGGAGCGCCTTTGACGCCCGGCGCGCGGGAACACGGCAACAAGCGCCGGCCCCAAGCAAGTGACTCGCATAGCGCAAAAATTCGCCGGTGCGAACGATTTACCGTCCGAGGGCGAAATTCACCCTATTTGTGACATTTTCACCAGTGACCGGGCGCATTTCTCCCGGAGGCGGCTTGCCCTGTTTTCCCGGCTGCGGCAGGAGCGGGCGATGGACATCGTCGCGCTGCTCTCCGACCCGGCGACCTGGCTCGCCCTCCTCACGCTGATCGCGCTCGAAGTGGTGCTGGGCGTGGACAATCTGATCTTCATCGCCATCCTCTCGAACAAGCTGCCCGCCCATCAGCAGCAGCGCGCGCGCCGGATCGGCCTCGCACTGGCGCTGGTCATGCGGATCGGGCTGCTGCTGCTGATCGGCTGGCTGGTGACGCTGACGCAGCCGCTCTTCGATCTGGGACTCATCGGGGCGGTTAACGAAACGACAGGAGAGCCGACCTTCGAAACCGCGTTTTCGGGCCGAGACCTGATCCTGCTCGCCGGCGGGTTGTTCCTGCTGTGGAAGGCGACCAAGGAAATCCATCACTCGATGGAGCCGGCGGACCCTTCGGGCGAGCTGCTCGACAAGACGCCCGGCGTCGCCGCCGCCGCGACCGCCACTTTCGGCGCGGTGATCGCGCAGATCATCGCCATCGACCTGGTGTTCTCGATCGATTCGATCCTCACCGCCGTGGGCATGACCGACGACGTGCCGATCATGGTCGCCGCGGTCGTGATCACCGTCGGCATCATGATGGTCGCCGCCGATCCGCTGGCCCGGTTCATCGAGAAGAATCCGACGCTGGTGATGCTGGCGCTCGCCTTCCTGGTGATGATCGGCGCGGTGCTGATCGCCGACGGCTTCGGAGTCCACGTGCCCAAGGGCTATGTCTACGGCGCGATGGGCTTCTCGCTCGGCGTGGAGCTGCTCAACATGGTGCAGCGCAAACGGCGCGCGCGGATCGCGGCGCAGGCCTGATGCGATGGACATCCGCCGCATCACCGACGGGTTCAGCGTGGCGCCGCAGATCGCGCCCGAGGACGTGGCGGTGCTGCGCGAACGCGGCTTCGCGCTGGTGATCAACAATCGTCCCGATGGCGAGGAACCGGCTCAGCCGGCCGGCGCCGAGATAGCAGCGGCGGCGCGGGCGGCGGGCCTGGCCTATCGCGCGATACCGGTGGCGGGCGGGTTCTCGGAGCCGCAGATAGCCGAGATGGCGGAGGCGCTTGCGGCAGCGGGCGGGCCGGTGTTCGCCTTCTGCCGCAGCGGCACGCGCTCGACCCTGCTGTGGTCGCTGGCGCGGGCGCGAGCGGGCGTCGATCCCGATGCGATCGCGGAAGCCGCCGCCGCCGCCGGTTACGACATCGCGCCGGTGCGCGCGGCTGTCGATCAGCTGGCGAGCCAGACGCGGCTATAGCCCCCTTTTTTTTCTACCCCCTCTCGTCCTGAGCCTGTCGAAGGACCCGTCGCAACGGATCGACCGTAGCGCGACACCCTTCGACAAGCTCAGGGTGAGCGGGAGTGGGTTCTATCTGTGATGGCGGCCGCTACTTCCTGAAATCGAGCGGCGGCTTGCGGTCGCCGAGCAGCGAGCGGTACCGGTAGTTCGGCCCGCGCGAGGCGTCGAACTCGGCGCGCGCGGCCTGGCGCAGCGCCGGGTCGGTGTAGAGCTGGACCGCCATCAGCGTCATCGCCTTGGCCGCGAGCTGCGCGCCCTTGAAGCCCATCGAAGTCCCGCTCGCCGCCGCCGACTGCCACGAATGCGCGGGCGTGCCCGGCGCCCAGCTGGCGGTGTTCAAACCCACCGTGGGCGTGGCCCAGGAGACATCGCCGACGTCGGTCGATCCGTAGCCGAGCGTCTTGCCATAAGGCTCGATCACCGCCGCCTGCGCCACCGGCTTGGGTTCGGCGAGCGTCTTGCCGATCTCGGTGGCGAAGCGCGTCTCCTCGGCCGAGAGCTGCATCCCGCCGATCTGGCGCAGCTTGCCGTCCATCGCCTTGGCGAGCGTCTCGTTCACCAGCAGCGGGTTGTTGCCGTGAATGATCTCCCACTCGACCTGCGTGCCCGTCCCCAGCGCCGCGCCCTTCGCGGCATCCTCGAGCCGCTTCCACATCGCCTCGACCTCGGCGGTTTGCGAGTGGCGGACGTAGTAGAACACCTCGGCGAACTCGGGCACGACGTTGGGCGCGCTGCCGCCCTCGGTGATGACGTAGTGGATGCGCGAATCCATCGTTGTGTGCTCGCGCATCATGTTGACCATCATGTTCATGGCCTCCACGCCGTCGAGCGCGCTGCGGCCCTGCGCGGGGGCGCCGGCGGCATGGGCGGCCTTGCCGCGGAAGCGGAACTTGGCCGAGCGGTTGGCGAGGCTGGTCTGCGCCGCCGCGCTGTTCACCGAATCGGGGTGCCAGTGGATCGCGAAGTCGACATCGCTGAACAGCCCCGCGCGGACCATGTAGACCTTGCCCGAGCCGCCCTCCTCCGCCGGGGTGCCGTAGAGCCGCACCCGGCCCGGCGTGCCCGTCGCCTCGAGCCACTGGCTGAGCGCGATCGCCGCGGTGACCGAGCCCGAGCCGAACAGATTGTGCCCGCAGGCATGCGCCGCGGGCTTGCCGTCGGGCTGCTTGACCGGCACATCGGCTTGGCTGACCCCGGGAAGCGCATCGAACTCGGCGAGGACGCCGATCACCGGCCCGCCGCTGCCCCATTCGGCGACGAAGGCGGTAGGGATCTCGGCGACGCCCTTGGTCACCTTGAAGCCTTCTCTGGCGAGCTCCGCCTGGAGCAGCGCGCTCGAGCGGTTCTCCCGATAGCCGAGCTCGGCGAAATCCCAGATCGCGCGCGCCACCGCGGCGGTGCGGTCGTAGCGCGCATCGACCAGCGCGAGCGGATCGGGCGCCGCCTTCTGGCCCAGCGCGGGGGCCTGAACGAGAGCACCAAGCGCGCACGCCAATGCCGCCGAAACCAGCCATGCAACCCTCATCGTGCCTCTCCTTTGCGCGCGACTTTATCGCCCGCGCCGATGACGGCAAGTCTCGACGCAAACTGACCTCTGTGTCAGTAAGCGCAGCATGAGCGCCCTCGCCATCCAGCTTGCCGGTTCGCTGATCGCCATCCTCGCGCTCGCCTGGATCGCGCACCGCCTCGGGCTGGGCGGCGATGCGCGCATCCGCAGCGAGGGAGAGGCGCGCGCGCTTGCCGACGAAGCCATCTCCGGCTTCGAGCCCGTCGAGATCGCGCTCGACAAAGCCGGCATGGGCGCGCTGTGCCGCGATGCCAGGGGGCGCGTGCTGCTGCTGCGTCGCCATGGCAGCCACTGGGCCTCGCGCCTGCTCGATTCGCACGCGCACACGCGGCTCGACCGGGGGTTCCTGACGCTCGCCACCGCCGACCTGCGCTTCGGCAGCGTCACCTTCGACCTCGGCGACAAAGCCGCCATCTGGGCCGCCAGTCTGCGCAGGATCGCCGGCTGATGCCCGATTTCGACCCCACGACCTTCGCGATTCCGCTGTTCGTGGCGCTGGTGCTGGCCGAGATGCTGTGGGCCTGGAAGACCAGCCCGCACGCCTATGAACCCAGGGACACGCTCACCAGCCTCGCCTTCGGGCTCGGCAGCACGGTCGCGGGCGCGCTCGCCGGCGGCGCGTTTCTGGCGCTGTTCATGTGGGCCTACCAGTTCCGCATCTTCGACTTCGGGCCGCAGTGGTGGACGGTGTGGTGGGCCTGGCCACTGTGCTTCGTGCTCGACGATCTCAAATATTACTGGGTGCACCGCTTCGGCCACCGCGTGCGCTGGTTCTGGGCCAGCCATGTCAATCACCATTCGAGCCAGCATTACAATCTCAGCACGGCGCTCCGGCAGACCTGGACCGGGTTTCTGACGCTGGGCTTCGTGTTCGCGCTGCCGCTGGTCCTGCTGGGCTTTCACCCGGTGATGATCGCGATCTGCGCCGGCTTCAACCTCATCTACCAGTTCTGGATCCATACCGAGGCGATTCGGAAGATGCCGCGCTGGTTCGAGGCGGCGATGAACACCCCCAGCCACCACCGCGTCCATCACGCCACCAATCCGCGCTATCTCGACCGCAACTATGCCGGCGTGTTCATCGTTTGGGACAGACTGTTCGGAACCTTCGAGCCCGAGAGCGACGAGGAACGCATCCGCTATGGCATCGTGCGCCAGCTCGGCACCTTCAACCTGATCTGGTCGGTATTCCACGAATGGGTGGGCATCGTTCAGGACATGTGGCGTGCGCCGTGGCGGCACAAGCTGTCCTACCTCCTGCGTGAGCCCGGCTGGAGCCACGACGGCAGCCGCGAGACCAGCGCCATCATCCGCGCCCGCTGGGAGGAGCGCCGCCAACAGGTTGCGCCGGAAAACGCGATTGCGGAGCCTCGCGAGGCCGCATAACCTTTCTCGAAACAGGGAGAGGGTCATGGACGAATTCGACGTCGTCGTCATCGGCGGCGGCAGCGCCGGCAGCGCGGTCGCCGGACGGCTGGCGCGCGCCGGCCGGAGCGTGTGCCTGCTCGAAGCGGGCGGCCGCAATGACAATCTCCTGATCAAGACGCCGGGCTTCATGCCCTTCCTGCGCAATTCCTCGAACTATCGCTACGAGACAGTGCCGCAGCAGGGTCTCAACGGGCGCACCGGCTATCAGCCGCGCGGGCGCGGTCTGGGCGGTTCCTCCGCCATCAACGCGATGGTCTACATTCGCGGCAACCGCTGGGATTACGACAACTGGGCCGCGCTCGGCTGCACAGGCTGGGGCTACGAGGATGTGCTGCCCTATTTCAAGCGCTCGGAAAGGAACGTCCGCGGCGCGGACGAGTATCACGGCGCGGAGGGGCCGCTGTGGGTCAGCGACCAGCGTTGGCCCAACAAGGGCAGCCTCGCCTTCGTCGAGGCCGCCGCCCAGCTCCAGCTGCCGCGCAACCGCGACTTCAATGGCGAGAAGCAGGACGGCTTCGGCCTTTACCAGGTGACGCAGCGCAACGGCGAGCGCTGGTCGGCGGCGCGCGCCTATGTCGAGCCCTTGCGCGGCGATCGCCGGCTCGACGTGCGCATCGGCGTCACCGTCCAGCAAATCGTGATCGAGGGTGCGCGCGCGACGGGCGTGATTTATGCGGTCGGCAAGAAGCACCGCACGGTCAAGGCGCGCGGGGCGGTGGTGCTGAGCGCTGGCGCGTTCAACTCGCCGCAGGTGCTGATGCTGTCGGGAGTCGGACCGGCCGCGCATCTCGCCGAGCACGGGATTTCCGTGGTGCGCGACTGCCCGGCGGTCGGCTCGGGCCTTCAGGACCACATCGACTATGTCTCGAGCTGGGAGACCGGGAGCCGCGACTTCATCGGCGACAGCCTCGAAGGCACGATCAAGATGGCGAAGGCGATCTGGGAGCACCGCCGCCGCCGCACCGGCCCGATGACCACCCCCTATGCCGAAACCGGCGGCTTCTGGCGCGTGATGCCCGATGCGCCCGCGCCCGACGTGCAGTGGCACTTCGTCCCCGCCATGCTCGAGGATCACGGCCGCACCAAGGTGAAAGGCCACGGCTTCTCGCTCCACGCCTGTGTGCTGCGGCCCGAGAGCCGCGGCACCGTGCGGCTGGCGAGCCCGCGCGCCGCGGATGCGCCGGCGATCGACCCGAACTTCCTGTCCGACGAGCGCGACATCGCGGTGCTGCGCGAAGGCGTGCGGCTGTCGCACCGGATCGTCGCCTCGCCCGCGCTGGCGCACTACGATCCCAAGGACCGCTATGCGATCGACCTGCGCGACGACGCGGCGCTCGACCATCTGATCCGCAGCCGCGCGGACACGGTCTATCACCCCGTGGGCACTTGCCGGATGGGGAACGACGAGGGCAGCGTGGTCGATCCGACGCTCAAGGCGCGCGGCATGGACGGGCTTTGGATCGCGGACGCCAGCGTGATGCCCCGGCTGATATCGGGCAACACCAACGCGCCGAGCATCATGATCGGCGAGCGCTGCGCGGACTTCGTCGAAGCGGCGCTGAAACCCTGAAGAAGCCTCCCCGCTCGACAAAAATGGGCCGAGGCAATGCCCCGGCCCACAAGTCTGGTTGTTCGCAGGAGGAACAAGGGTTGGCGGGACGAAGAGGAGAGAGAGAACCCGCCCCGCCAATTCAGTAAGGTCAATAGTTGTAGGCGCGCTCCCCGTGTTCGCGCAGGTCGAGGCCCTCGCGTTCGGCGTCGGCGTCGACTCTGAGGCCGATGGTGTATTTGAGCGCCAGGAACAGCACGGCGGAGACCACGCCTGTCCACAAGACCGTCGTTCCCACGGCCCAAAGCTGCGTTACGATCTGGCCGCCCATGTCGTATGCGCCCGGTTTCGCAACCGGCGCGGTGTAGTCTATCCAGCCCTGGCCGCCGAGCTTCGGGTCGGCGACGATGCCCGTGCCGATCGCGCCGATTACGCCCCCGACCGCGTGGACGCCGAAGACGTCGAGGCTGTCGTCGTAGCGCAGCTTGTTCTTCACCGTGGTCACGAAGACGAAGCACACCGCGGAGGCGACTGCGCCAAGGACGATCGCGGTGCCCGGATGGGCGAAGCCCGCCGCCGGGGTGATCCCCACCAGCCCGGCGACCACGCCGGTCGCTGCGCCGAGCAGCGAGGGGCGCTTGTGCAGCACCTGTTCGATCACCGCCCAGGTCGCGCCCGCCGCGGCGGTGGCGGTGAGGGTGTTGATGAAGGCGAGCGCGCCGAAGGCGTTGGCTTCGAGGCCCGAGCCGGCGTTGAAGCCGAACCAGCCGATCCACAGCAGGCTGGCGCCGATCATGGTCATCACCAGGCTGTGCGGCGGCATGGGTTCGCGCTGGAAGCCGATCCGCGGCCCGATCACCAGGCAGCCGACGAGGCCGGCGATGCCCGCGTTGATGTGGACCACCGTGCCGCCGGCGAAGTCGAGCGCGCCCCAGCCCCACAGCAGCCCCATGTCCTCGGGCGCGGCGTGGAGGAAGTCGGGGCCGGCCCAGTACCACACCATGTGGGCGATCGGGAAATAGGCCAGCGTCAGCCAGGCGACCGTGAAGACGATCAGCGGCGTGAACTTCACCCGCTCGGCAAAGGCGCCGACGATCAGCGCCGGGGTGATGCAGGCGAACGTCATCTGGAAGATCACGAAGACATATTCGGGCAGATAGACGCCGTTCGAGAAGGTTGCCGCGAGGGTGGTAGGATCGACGCCCGCGAGGAACGCCTTGTCGAGCCCGCCGACGATCGTGGGCCACGGCGATCCGGTCGAGGTAAAGGCCAGCGAATAGCCCCAGCCGAACCACACCAGCGCCGCGACGCAGACAATGGTGAGCACCTGCATCAGTACGCTCAGCATGTTCTTGGTGCGCACCAGCCCGCCATAGAACAGCGCCAGCGCCGGCACCGACATCATCAGCACCAGCGCCGAGGCGACCAGCATCCAGGCGACATCGCCCTTGTTCACCATTTCCGCGGTGGGGACGAAGGCGGCCGGGGCAGCCTCGGCGGCCGCTTCCGCGGTTTCCTGGGCAAAGGCCGCAGCGGAGCCGGCAACGGCCGTCAGCGCGGCAAGGCCGCGCGCAAAAACTCGAAACATTCCGATTGTCCCTCTCATCACAGCGCCTCCGGTCCGGTTTCGCCGGTGCGGATGCGCGTTGCGCTGGCCAGGTCGAGCACGAAAATCTTGCCGTCGCCGATGGCGCCGGTGTTGGCGGTGGCGCCGATCGCCTCCACCACCTGCGGCGCGACCGTGTCGTCGACCGCGACCTCGACCTTCACCTTGGGCAGCATGTTGGTCGAATATTCGGCCCCGCGGTAAATCTCGGTCTGGCCCTTCTGGCGCCCGAAGCCCTTGACCTCGGACACGGTCATGCCCGCGACGCCGATGCCCGAGAGCGCCTCGCGCACCTCGTCGAGCTTGAATGGTTTGATGACGGCGATGATGTATTTCACGCTCGGCCCTCCACTGTCTTCGCAGGTGCAGCAAAGGGCGTGCCAAGCGGGGCGCAAAGGTCGAAAGGACCCGGTTGTTGGGCACGTGAGAGGGGATTTATTGCCTAAAGCCCAGGCACCCGCCTAATTTTAGTGCAGCTCAAGGTCGGCGTGGATCGGCAAATGGTCGGACGCCACGGCCGCGAGCGCGCTGTGGTGGACATGGGCGTCGTGGCATTTCCAGCCGCCGCAGTGCACAATCCGGTCGAGCCGTGCGACTGGGCGGCGGCTGGGGTAGCTCGGCCCCGGCGCGATCTGGCCCCAGTCGCGGGCGAATTCGCGCATCGCGCCCGTCCTTTGGCCCCACTGGTTGAAGTCGCCCATCATCACCGTCGGCAAGACGCCGTGGTGCGCCGCGAAACCGAGCAGGCTGCGCACCTGGTCGCGGCGCCTGAGACCCGAGAGGTCGAGGTGGGTGCCGATGACCCGAAACCGCAGCTTGCCGCAGGCGAGCACCGCGCAGGCCGCGCCGCGCGGCTCGAGTGTCGGCAGGTCGAGCGCGTGGCACTCGTCGATGTCGAGATCGCGCCGGATCAGGATGGCGTTGCCGTGCCAGCCCATGCTTTGCGCCCGCTTGGCCACGCTGGCGACGCGCCACGGGCTCTCGTCGAGCAGCGCGCGCGGCAGCACCGCCTCGCGCGCGCCGATGCGGCGATCCACTTCCTGGAGCGCGATGACGTCGGCGTGAAGCTCGCGCAGCACCGTCATGATCCGCTCGGGATCGCGGCGGCGGTCCATGCCCACCGCCTTGTGGATGTTGTAGCTGGCGAAACGGAGCTTCAGAGGAAATCTCGAAGTGTGTCCATGAACTGATCGAATTGGTCGTGGTGGAGCCAGTGGCCTGCTTTCTCGAACTCTATCACCTCGGCGTTGCGGAAGTGCTTCAACCGTCCGTCGGAGAGCGGGCTCGAGGCCCAGCTGTCCTTGCCGTAGAGCAGCAGCGTGGGCGCGGTGATGGCGTTCCACGTCTGGTGGATGAACTCGTCGCCGATGTCCTCCACCGGCCAGACATGCATGTGCGGATCGAACTTCCAGCTGAAGGTGCCGTCCTCGTTGCGGTTGACGCCGTGGATGGTGAGGTGCCGCGCCTGGCTTGCGGTGAGGTAGGAGTTCTCCTCGATCATCCGCGCGAAGGCGGCTTCGATGCTCTCGTATTTGCGCGGGCTACGGCTCGCGGCCTTGCGCTTCTTCTCGATCCATTCGGCCATGCGCGCGGGGTAGGGCGTGGCGCGCATCTCGGCCGAGCGCCTGGGGCTGGGGCCGAGTCCCTCGATGGCGACGATCTTGCTCACCATGTCGGGGAAGATGCCCGCATAGCGCAGCGCGACATGGCCGCCCATCGAGTGGCTGACGATGGTCACCGGCCCGCGCCCGAGCTGATGGATCAGCTGCGCGAGGTCGTAGACCATGTCCTCGGCGCGGTAATTGCCGTCCGAGACCCAGTCGCTGTCGCCGTGGCCGCGATGATCCATCGCCACGACATGCCAGTCCGCCCGCAGCGCCTCGGCGGTCCAGTCCCAGCTGCGCGCATGATCGCGCCCGCCGTGGACCAGCACCAGCGGCGGGGCCTCGGGATTGCCCCAGTCGAGATAGTTGAGCCGCAGCCGCTGCGAGATGAAGGTCTGCGAGGTGGGACCGGTGCCGTTCATGGGCGGGCTAATGGCGCGGGGATCGGGCGCTCGCAACCCCGCCAGCGTTTTCGCATGACAAACCCAAACTCGTCGGCCCGGACCCTTCGACTGGCTCAGGACAGGCTTGATCCGGGCCAAGGCTTTTCTTCGGGCGCCGCGCCAGAAAAGAAGCGGGACCCCGGATCAAGTCCGGGGTGACGAATAGGATTGGAAGTTGGCTACCGCTCCTTCGTCGCTGAGAACACCAGCTCGGGGTTCTTTTCCTGCTGGTAGCCGACGTCCCAGGCGCTCCTGGCCATGAACACCAGGTCGCCGTCGCGGTCCTTGGCGAGGTTGGCGCGGTTGAACTGTTCGAAGGACTTCACCGCGGCGTCGGACCCCTTGAGCCAGCGGGCGGTGGCGAAGGGGCTGGGCTCCAGGCTGGCCGCGACCTTGTACTCCGCCTCGAGCCGCGAAATCAGCACCTCGAGCTGGAGCTGTCCGACCACGCCGACGATCCACTGTGCGCCGATCTCCGGGTAGAAGACCTGGATCACGCCCTCTTCGCTCAAGTCGTCGAGCGCCTTGCGCAATTGCTTGGTCTTGGTCGGATCGGCGAGCACGACGCGGCGCAGGATCTCGGGCGCGAAGTTCGGCAGGCCGGTGAAGCGCACCTTGTTGGTTTCGCTGAGCGTGTCGCCGACGCGCAATGTGCCGTGGTTGGGGATGCCGATGATGTCGCCCGCCTCGGCGGTATCGGCCAGCTCGCGGTCCTGCGCGAAGAACAGGATCGGCGAATGGATCGCGATCGGCTTGCCGAGGCCCGAGGGCGTGAGCTTCATGCCGCGTTTGAAGGTGCCCGAGACCTGCCGCATGAAGGCGATGCGGTCGCGGTGATTGGGATCCATGTTGGCCTGGACCTTGAAGATGAAACCGGTGACCTCGTCGCGGCTCGGCTCGATCTGCTCCTCGCCCGCCGGCTGCGGACGCGGCGGCGGTGCGTAGCGGGCGATGGCGTCGATCAGCTCGGTGACGCCGAAGTTCTTGAGCGCGCTGCCGAAATAGACCGGGGTCAGATCGCCGTGGCGAAAGGCTGCGAGGTCGAACTCGGGATAGCCGATCTGCGCCAGCTCGACGTTCTCCGCCACCGCTTCGGGCAGGACGGCATGGGCGTCGCGGCGGCCGTGGAACTCCTTGCTCGGTCCCTCGGGGCGGGCGACCTCGCCGCTGGCGAAATCGAGCACCCCCTCGAACTCGCCGCCCATGCCGACCGGCCAGCCTTGGGGGCTGACGTCGAGCGCGAGCATGTCGGCGATCTCGTCGAGCAGCTCGAACACCGGGCGGCCCTCGCGGTCGACCTTGTTGACGAAGGTGATAATCGGCACCGAGCGCAGCCGGCAGACCTCGAACAGCTTGCGCGTCTGCGGCTCGATGCCCTTGGCCGCGTCGATCACCATCACCGCGGAATCGACTGCGGTGAGCGTGCGGTAGGTGTCCTCCGAGAAGTCCTCGTGCCCCGGCGTGTCGAGCAGGTTGAAGGTGATGCCGTCCTTCTCGAAGGTCATCACGCTCGAGGTGACCGAGATGCCGCGCTGCTGCTCGATCTTCATCCAGTCGGACCGCGCCCGCCGCGCCTGACCCCGAGCCTTCACCTCGCCCGCGAGATGGATCGCGCCGCCGGTCAGCAGCAGCTTCTCGGTCAGCGTGGTCTTGCCCGCGTCGGGGTGCGAGATGATGGCGAAGGTGCGGCGGCTGGAGGTCATTTCAATGTGTCCGTATCCAAATCCGTTCGTGTCGAGCGCAGTCGAGACACGTCGCGCCGGTGTCTCGACTGCGCTCGACACGAACGGCGCTGGGTTTGTTACGGCTAACGAATTGTCGCTAGCTCTCCCGCGCCACCCGGAAACCGGCGAAGTCCTGGTTCACCGGCATCAGCTCGATGCGGTTGATGTTGAGGTGGAGGGGCAGCTCGGCGATCCAGCGGATGGTGTTGGCGATGTCCTCCGCGGTCATCGGGTTGACGCCGCGGTAGAGGTCGTCGCTCGCCTGCCGGCTGCCGGTCCGCACCAGCGTGAATTCGGTCTCGACCATGCCCGGCTCGATGCTGGTCACACGCACGCCGGTGCCGTGGAGATCGGCGCGCAGCGCCAGCGTGAAGTGGTTCGCGAAGGCCTTGGATCCGGCATAGACGTTGCCCATCGGGTAGATGTAGCTGCCCGCCACCGAGCCGATCGCGATCACCGCACCCTTGCGTTCGATGAGGCCCGGCAGCAGTTTCCTCGTCAGCACCACCATCGCGGTGATGTTGGTGTCGATCATGGTCTGCCAGTCGGCGAGGTCGGCCTCCTGCGCGGGCTTGAGCCCCTGCGCGAGCCCGGCGTTGTTCACCAGCAGGTCGATGTTGCGGAAGCCCTCGGGCAGCGCGGCCAGCGCGGCGTCGAGCGCGTCGCTGTCGCGCACGTCGAACACCGCCGGATGGACCTTGTCCACGCCCAGCTCGCCGACCAGCGCCTCGAGCCGCTCGGCGCGCCGCCCGGTGGCGACGCAGCGCCAGCCGCTCGTGACCAAGGCCCGCACAGTAGCCGCGCCGATGCCCGCAGTGGCGCCGGTGACGAAGGCCGTCTTCACCCGCGCAACTCCCCGCCGAGCTTCGCTGCAGCAGCGACGACCTTTTCCGAGATCGCCTTGATTTCCGCATCGGTGAAGCTCTTCTCGCTTGGCTGGAGCGTGACTTCGACGGCGACCGACTTGCGGCCCTCGGGCACGCCCTGGCCGGCGAAAACGTCGAACGCCCGCGCGTCGACGATCACCTGCTTGTCCGCGCCCCGCACCGCCCGTACGAGGTCTCCGACGACAAGATCGACGGGGGTGAGGAATGCGAAATCGCGGGTCACCGGCTGGAGCGCGGGGGGCGCGAAGGCCGGCCGCGCGAACTGCGCGTTCTTTCGCGGCGGGATCGCATCGAGGAAAAGCTCGACGGCCACCACCGGGCCGTCGATATCGAAGGCCTTGAGCGTCGCGGGATGGAGCGCGCCGAAGCGGGCGAGCACCGCCTTGGGTCCGAGCCGCAGCGTGCCCGACTGGCCGGGGTGGAATTGCGGCCCAGCCTCGCCCATCACCTGCAAGGTCGCGACCGGCGCTCCGGCGGCTTCGAGCAGCGCCAGCGCCTCGGCCTTGGCGTCATAGGCGTCGAAGGTGCGCGCCTTGCCCGCCGCCCAGCCGCGCGCCGACTTCTCGCCCGCCAGCACCACGCCGAGCGTCGGCTTCTCGTCGCTCGCGCCGCCATCGGCGCGAAAGTAGCGCCGCCCGATCTCGAACAATCGCGAGCCGGCGGCGCCGCGGTCGGCGTTGCGCTTGGCGGCGGCGAGCAGGCCGGGGATCAGCGAGGGGCGCATTGCCTTCATGTCCTCGCTGATCGGGTTGTCGAGAATCCAGAGGTCGCGCGCTGCTCCTGCTTCGACAGGCTCAGCATGAGCGGGAGAGGTTTTTCCCAAACTCCGCTCGTCCTGAGCCTGTCGAAGGACGAAATGCGCAGCGTCGGCCTCCGGTAGGAAGGACCAGGTCACCGCCTCGTTCAGCCCGCGCGCGGCGGCGGTGCGGCGCAGCTTGCGCTCGGTCTGCTGGAGTGGGGTGGCGGTGGGTTTGGCGACGCCGTCCGCGCGCGGCAGGGGGGTGCTGGCAACCTTGTCGAGCCCGTGGATGCGCACGACTTCCTCGACCAGATCGGCCGGCCCCTCGATGTCGTGGCGGCGCGGCGGGCAGGTGACCTGCCAAAGCCCCTCCCGTTGTTCCTCCGGAACAGCTTCGCTTCCAGGGGAGGGGTTGGGGTGGGGGCTGTCTTGCGACGCGGTTTCGGCACAAGCCCCACCCCCGTCCCCTCCCCTGAAGGGGAGGGGTGAAAGGTGAAAATCCAGCGCTTCGAGAATGCGCCGTTGCTCGCTGTTATCGATGGCGATGCCGCCGAGCCGCTGCGTGAGGCTCGGATCGAAGGCGACCACTTTGGGCTCGACCGGCGGCGATCCGGCGCGCACCACCGCGCTCGGCGTGCCGCCGCAGATGCGCAGGATCAGATCGGTCAGGATCGCGAGGCCGTCGCCGAGGAAGGCCGGATCCACCCCTCGTTCGAAGCGCGTGCGGGCATCGCTCGTCAGGCCAAGCTTGCGGCCGGTCGCGCCGATCCGCTCGGGATCGAAATAGGCGATCTCGAGCAGCACATCGGTCGTCTCCGCGGTCACGCCCGAATGCTTGCCGCCCATGATGCCGGCGATGTCGTGCACGCCGCCCGCGTCGGCGATCACGGTCATGGTCTGGTCGAGCGTGTAGGTCTTCTCGTTGAGCGCCAGCACCTGCTCGCCGGCCTTCGCCCGTCGCGCCACCACCGCGCCCGATAGCCTGGCGAGGTCATAGACATGCGCCGGGCGTCCGAACGCGAGCATGAGGTAATTGGTGATGTCGACCAGCGCGCTGATCGGGCGCTGGCCCGCGGCGATCAGGCGGCGCTGCATCCATTCGGGGCTTGCGCCGTTGCTGACACCCCCGATAGTGCGGCCGTAGAATGCCGGGCAGCCTTCGGCATCGTCGGTGCGGATCTCGACCGGACACGGATCGTAGGCCTCGATCTCGGGCACGTCGAAGGATTTGAACGTCCCGACCCCCGCCGCCGCGAGGTCGCGCGCAATTCCCATCACGCCCATGCAGTCGGGCCGGTTGGGGGTGATCGCCACGTCGAACACCGGGCTTGGCGAGTGATAGTCGGCAAAGTCGGCGCCCACCGGCGCGTCCCCGGGCAGCTCGATGATCCCTTCGTGCTCGTCGCCCAATTGGAGCTCGCGCACCGAGCACATCATGCCGTTGCTCTCGACCCCGCGGATCGCGCTCTTCCTGAGCTCCATGCCGTTCCCGGGCACAATCGCGCCCGGCAGGCCGAGCACGCCGACCATCCCCGCGCGGGCATTGGAAGCGCCGCATACGACCTGAAGCGGCTGGCCGTCACCAGTATCGACGGTCAGCACCTGTAGCTTGTCGGCAGCCGGATGGCGCGCCGCGCTGAGCACTCTGGCGACCTTGAAGCCCTTGAGCTTCTCGCCCGGATCCTCGATCCCCTCGACCTCATGCCCGATACGATTGAGCGCAGCCGCGATCTCGGCGACGCCCGCACCGGTCTCGAGGAAATAGCGCAGCCATTCGAGCGAGAACTTCACAGCACCAACTCCGTTCGTGTCGAGCGAAGTCGAGACACCTCGCGCCAACGCCTCTCGACTGCGCTCGAGGCGAACGGGGGGTGGTCCC
This sequence comes from Qipengyuania sp., assembly GCA_019745075.1. GTDB lineage: Bacteria > Pseudomonadota > Alphaproteobacteria > Sphingomonadales > Sphingomonadaceae > Qipengyuania. The sequence continues at coordinate 15,702 of JAIETR010000004.1, read as the reverse complement.
CAAAGGTCATGCCCGCGCTCCCACGCCGGCGCTCAGCGTCGGCTGGTCGAAGGCGGAGAAGCCGTAATGCGCCAGCCAGCGCCCATCGCCGTCGAAGAAGGCGCGCAGGTCGTCCATGCCGTATTTGAGCATCGCCAGCCGGTCGACGCCGACCCCGAAGGCGAAACCTTGCCAGTTGTCGGCGTCGAGCCCGGCGGATTCGAGCACCCGGCGATTGACCATGCCGCTGCCGAGCAGCTCCATCCAGCCGTGCCCCGGCGCATCGCCGTCGCCCCCCAGCACGCGGCGTCCGTTTTCAAGCGCAAAGCCGACATCGACCTCGACCGAAGGCTCGGTGAAGGGGAAGTAGCTCGGCCGCAGCCGCAGCACGATGTCGTCGCGCTCGAAGAAGGCCTTGAGGAAGGTCTCGAGCGTCCACTTGAGGTGGCCGAGGTGGATGCCCTCGTCGATCACCAGCCCTTCGACCTGGTGGAACATCGGCGTGTGCGTCGCGTCGCTGTCGGAGCGATAGACGCGGCCGGGCGCGATGATGCGCAGCGGGGCGCCCTCTTGCACCATCGCGCGAATCTGCACTGGCGAGGTGTGCGTGCGGAGCAGCATCCGTGTTTGTTGGCCTACCGCTCCGCTGCTTGAGGCCGGGCGGCCATCCGCATCAACGTTGGGGAAATAAAAGGTGTCGTGCATCGCCCGCGCCGGATGCGTCTCGGCCATGTTGAGCGCGGTGAAATTGTGCCAATCGTCCTCGATCTCGGGCCCGGTCGCGACCGAAAAGCCCATGTCGGCGAAGATCTCGGCAAGCTCGTCCATCACCTGGCTGACCGGGTGGACCGAGCCGCTGGGGGACTGGGGGGCGGGCAGGGTCAGGTCGAGGCGCTCCTCGGCCAGCCTGCGCTTGAGATCAGCCTGCTCCAGCGCCGCCTTCTTGCCCTCGATCGCATCGGCCACCCGCGCGCGCAGCGCCTGGATGCGCGGGGCCTCGGCCTGCCGCTCCTCCGGGTTCATCCCGCCGAGCGTCTTCATCAGCGCGGACAACCAGCCCTGCTTGCCCAGCGCGGCGATGCGCTCGGCCTCGACCGCCTCGGCGCTCACCGCAGCCGCGATGCGCGCCAAAGCCTCGGCCGTGAGTTTGTCGTGTTCCGGATTCATCGCGGCGCATTTAGCGGCGCGTGCGAAAAGCGCCACCCCGCCATGCGAGTGCTCAGCGTGTTGCGGCGGCCGGGTTGCCCGGCCGGTCGAGCGTTTGCACGGGCGAGCCCATGACCCGCGCCCGCTCGGCCATGAAGGCCGACAGGACCGGATGATCGAGCGCGGCGTATTCGCTCGGGCTCATCCGCATGAAAGCGTGGAATTCATGCGTGAAATGGGCGTGGTCCGTATAGTGCAGGTCGATCACCTGCGACCAGTTGGCCTTGTCCGCCAGCATGAAGGCCGACAGCGTGCGCATCATCCGTTGCCGCCGGATCAGTTGCTGCGGCGCGAAGCCGAAATAGCGCGCGCACAGCCGCTCGAGCGTGCGCTGGGCGATGTTGGCGCGGGCCGCCAGCTCGGCGGCGCCGTGCATTGCGGGATCGACCAGAGCGTCGTGAACCGCGGCGATCTTCGGGCCCCCGCGCACCGGGCGGTCCCGCGCGAGGAAGAAATCGCCAATCAGCTTCGCTTGCGCCTCGTCGTCGTCCGATGCGCCCAGCAGGGCCTCGTAAAGCGCGGCGAAGGGCGCATAGGCCGGGTGGCGCAGCCCGTCGCTCGCCTCGTTCGCCAGTTCGCACGCCGGGACGTCCATGAACCTGGCCCATCCCAGCGGGAGCAGGCCGATGCCCCACAGCCGGGTCGCGGGCAGGCGGAAGGCCGCCGGCAGGCAGGTCGGTCCGGTGGCGATGAAGGGCGTGCCGCGGACCGTCCGGCCACCGACGATCTCCGAATCGGGCAGCCCGCCGAAAAAGAAGCGCAGATTGCCCCATTCGGGGTGGAGATAGTCCGCCACGCGCTCGCCGTCCGCCAGATCGACCTCGAGGAGGTAGAAGCTGGTGAAGCATCCCGCCAGTTGCGCCGGCGGGGCGAAGAATCGCGCCCGAAGGATTGGTGCCCCCATGTCTGCGCAATTTCATGCCACGCCCTCACCGTCGCGCGCAAGAAAAAGCCGCCGGGCCGCGTCAGGCGCTGGCGGCGGACGGCTCGAGCGGGCGAGGGTCGGGTTCGTGCAGCACCTGCATCGCTTCCGCGCGCGCCGCGCGCCGGGCGCGCACCGCGGTCATCGTGATCGGATGGTCCATTGCCGCATAATCGCTGGGCGTCATCCCCATGAACTCGCGGAAATCGCGCACGAAATGCGCCTGGTCGTGGTAATGGCTGTCGAGCGTGTGGATCCATTTCATCGTCGGATCGACCATGAAGCTGGCGAGGCTGCGCAGGAACCGCTGACGGCGCAGCAGCAGCTGCGGATTGAAGCCGAAATTGCGGCAGCAGAACCGCTCGAGGGTGCGGGTGCTTGTGCCGACCTCCCGCGCCAGATTGGCGACGGACCGCGAGAGGTCGGATACCAGCGCCTTGTGCGTGCCGATGATCGCGTCCGCTTGCGGCAACCGCCGCGTCGGCAGCCCGCGCAAGGTCTCGGTCATCAGCGCGGCGCCGTCGGCCACCGGCATCGGGGAATGGAGCAGCTTTTCGAGCAGGAGACGAAACGGTTCGGCCGCGGGCTCCGCGGCGATATCGCGGAAGCGATTGGCGTAGTCGCTGGCGGGAATGCCGAGGAATCTGGCGAAGCCGAGCGGGAGCAGGCCAAGGCCCCAATATTCCCCTTCGCCGATGCGCAGCCGCACAGCCTGAGTGGTCGGCCCGGAGATGATCGTCTCGGGTACGGGTCGCATCGCCTCGCTGCCGATAGCGGCCTCGTAAACCGGGGACCGGCCCGCGCGCAGATTGGCCCATTCGGGCGGGACGCAATCCTCGAACACGTGGCCGGGGGCGACATCGGTCCGGTAAAAGAGCGAAACATAGGGGGCGAGATCGGGCGGCGGCGGCACGATATGCAGCCGCAGGCCGCCGGCTTCGACCGCTGTGATCTTCACGATTGCCGTATTCGGCTTGTGACCCGCATGGGGTCCCATGTCATGGATTTGGCAGCGATATTCAAGCGCCCGCGCGAAACAGGCATCGGTCCGACGAAAACGGGGGCGGCCCGAAGGCCACCCCCGCATGTTGCCGGTTGCGAATGCGCGGCGCTCAGGCCGGCAGCGCGGCCCTTTCGACTCAGCTCAGGGCTTGCTTCGCCTGGCCGACGATCGCGGTGAAGGCACCGCCTTGGTTCATCGCCAGATCGGCCATGACCTTGCGGTCGAGCTCGATGCCGGCGAGCTTGGCGCCGTGCATGAACTGCGAATAGGTCAGGCCCTCGGCGCGCACCGCGGCGTTGATGCGCTGAATCCACAGCGCGCGGAAGCTGCGCTTCTTCACCTTGCGGTCGCGGTAGGCGTATTGCCCGGCCTTCTCGACCGCCTGGCGGGCGATGCGGATGGTGTTCTTGCGGCGGCCCCGGTAACCCTTGGCCTGGTCCAGAATCCGCTTGTGCTTGGCGCGCGTGGTGACGCCGCGTTTGATGCGAGGCATATCGTATCTCCTGAATGAAAGCCGGGGTCAGCCGAGCCCGTAAGGGGCCCATTTCTTCACATGCGCGACATCGCTGTCGCTGAGCACGGAAGTGCCGCGGTTCTGGCGGATATACTTCGCATTGTGGCTGATCAGGCGGTGGCGCTTGCCGGCGACACCATGCTTGACCTTGCCCGTGGCGGTGAGCTTGAAGCGCTTCTTGACGCCGCTCTTGGTCTTCAGCTTGGGCATTTTCGTCTCCTTTCGGGGACACGCTCGAACCAGCCCTGGCAGCCCTTTTGGCCAGGCCGGCTGTGGTATGCGTGTCGGTGAAGCGCGCGCCGTTAGGCCAAGGCGCGCCAAAACGCAAGCCGGTTGCAAAGGCTGCCCGCAAACGGCAGCGTCGATGCCGTCTGCGGTGAATCCCGCGATCGACTTTGGTCGTTTTTTTAGGACGGGCAATCCACGAGAGAAGGTCATGCCCGGGACATCGCTGCGGCCGCCCTCAATTCGTGAACCAGCCTTGTCGAGACCCCCATCGCCATTTACCTTGATTCGGAAATGTGCTACGAGTCGTTAACTATTTGCGATGGGGGGCTATGATGGGCAAGATCGAAACATTGGCGAAGGGTTGTCTGCTAGCGGGGGCCGCCTTCACCTCGACGTCCGCGGGTGCGGCTGTAATATACACGTTCGAGTCCTACTCGACGTATAGCCTCGGGGAAACCCTTGCGACTTTCACCTATGAGTCGCCCAGCTTCGTAACCACCGACACGGACTTCACTCCGGACAGCTGCACGGTCACCGTGCCTGCGGGCCAAAGCTGTGTCGATCCGCAGCAATTGATGCCGGACTTTGGGCCTGGATACGATACTGTCGGTCTGCGGCTCAATGACACAACCTATTACTTCTATTTTGACGATGGCGTGATGGGAAGCATCGGCTCCTACAAAACCGTGCTATTTGGCGACGACCAGGCCGGGAGGCTGACCGTCGCGCTGGCGGGTGCCATTCCCGAGCCCGCCGCATGGTTGATGCTGATCGTTGGGTTTGGCGCGATCGGCGGCGCGATGCGCTCCCGCGCCGTCCGGCAACGGAGTGCCCTGGCACGCTGATGTTCCTCCGGGGCGGTCTGCGACCGCCCCCGACCCAAGCGTAATCAGCTCATCGCCTCGAGCACGTCCTCGAGCCGCGCCGGATCGCCCAGCGCCAGGACGCGGCCGTCCGAGCCGGCGTCGAGCGGGTGGCCCTGCCAGTCGGACATCGTGCCGCCCGCGCCCTCGACCACCGGGACCAGCGCGGCGTAGTCGTGGAGTTTGAGCCCGGCCTCGCACACCACGTCGATGTGGCCGCTGGCGAGCAGGCCGTAGGAATAGCAGTCGCCGCCCCAGACGATCTTGCGCTCGGCGACGCCTTTGGCGAGGCCCATGAAGGCGTCGGCGTCAACCTCGCCGAACAGATTGGGGCTGGTGGAGGCGAGCACGGCGTCGGCCAGTTCGGGGCACGGCCGGGTGCGGACGGGCTTCGCGTTGAAAGTGGTCGGTTCCCCCACGCGCCCCGCCCAGCGCTCCTTGAGGATCGGCTGATCGATCACCCCCAGCACCGGCCAGCCGTCCCGCACCAGCGCGATCAGCGTGCCGAAGATCGGCCGCCCGGCGATGAAGCTGGTGGTGCCGTCGATCGGATCGAGCACCCATTGCCGCGCCGCGCCTTCGCGCACGGCGCCGTATTCCTCGCCCACGATGCCGTCGCCGGGCCGCTCGGCCTCGAGGATGGCGCGCATCGCCGCCTCGGCGGCGCGGTCGGCCTCGGTCACATAGCTGCGGTCCGGTTTGCGCTCCTCGCTCCATGCCCCGCGGAACAGCGGGCGGATCGCCGCGCCGGCGGCATCGGCGAGGCGGTTGGCAAGGGCGAGGTCGGCGGCACTTGGCACTCCCGCGCATTTGCGTCATCAGGACGGCAGGTCAAGGCAACCCAGCACCGCCTTTCGGGTCGTATCGAGGGGATAGCGCAGCATCATGGCCCACGACGCAAGGCTCCGGCCCCGCAAGCGCGGCCGGAACGGTGAAGGCCAGAGCTCTCGTTCGGGAAAGGGCGAGCCCTCCGCAATCACCTCGCTGACGGGCTCGACTCCGGGCGGGATGCCGCTCGCGCTCAACCGCACCCCGCGCGATTCGCTGAGGCCCTGGATCACGCGCATCGGCGTGACCGATGTGACGCTCCAGCCCGGCCAGCGGATCGAATGCCGCACCTTCAACGAGCATCCGGTGTTGCGGATCATCTTCGGCGCGCGCTGGAGCGCGCGGACCGCCGATGGCGGCTTCGACTACGATCCGGGCGAGGCGGGGCTGGCGCTCTATTTCGGCCCCAATTCGCGCCACATGCCGCTGGTCGCCCACGGTGGTTTTCGGGTGGTGACCATCAATTGCGGCCCCGGCGCGGGCGGCAGTTTCGATCTGCCGCCGCCGCCCGAAACGATCGACCGCATCTACCGGCTCGATCCGGTCGCCGGCGCGGCGGGGGTACTGCCCGGATATCGGCCGCAATCCGACAAGCGCGCCTGGCTCGATGCCGCGGAGGACCAGCTCGCGGCGGCTGTCGCGGGCGCCGCGCCGCCGCCTCCGGCCGCGCTGATGACCGCCTTCGAGACGCTGTGCCTTACCGATCCGGGCGGCTCGCTCGACGGTTTCGCGGGCGCCCACGCGGTGACGCGGCGGACGCTCGAGCGCGCGATCCACCGCGAGTGGGGGGTGACCCCGCACCAGGCGCAGCGCCGCGCGCGCGCGCTCGACATGGCGGCGGTGCTGCTCGGCGTCGCGCTGGAGGAGGAGGAGCAGGAGCTGCGGCTGCGCTATTTCGACCAGTCGCACCTGATCCGCGAGATGCGCCACTACTTCGACATGACCCCGGGCCAGCTCCAGCACGAGCCGCACCCGCTGTTGCGGATCACCATGGAAATTCGCCAGTCGCGCCGGATCGAGGCACTCGCGCGCATCGGCGCCGGCGACCCCCGCCCCTGGCGCGATCCACGCGCCGAGCCGGAGGGGTGAGGTCACAGCGGGTCCGATCCCCCGCGCAGGCGGGGGTCTCGGTCGGCCAGGCACCGCCATGCCGAGGGAGGTCCCCGCCTTCAGCTATGCTGAAGTTTACCCTGAGCGACGCCGCAGGCGGCGCCGAAGGGCGGGGACGCAGGGAGATTCAAATCAGTCGAACAGGCTCGACACCGAGCTCTCGTCCGCGATGCGCCGCACCGCCTCGCCGATCAGCGGGGCGATGGTGAGGATGCGGATGCGTTTCGAATCCACCGCCGCATCTGTCGGGCGGATCGAATCGGTGATCACCAGCTCCTTCAAGGCGCTGGCATCGACGCGCGCCACCGCGCCGCCCGACAGCACGCCGTGGGTGATATAGGCCGCCACGCTCTCCGCGCCCGCGTCCATCAGCGCCTGCGCCGCGTTGCACAGCGTGCCGCCCGAATCGATGATGTCGTCGATCAGGATGCAGTGCCGCCCGCGCACCTCGCCGATGATGTTCATGACCTCGCTCTCGCCGGGCCGGTCGCGGCGCTTGTCGACGATAGCGAGCGGGGCGTTGTCGAGCCGCTTGGCGAGCGCGCGCGCGCGCACCACGCCGCCGACGTCGGGGCTGACCACCATCAGCTCCTTGCCCGCATAGCGCGCCTGGATATCGGCGGCCATGACCGGCGCGGCATAGAGGTTGTCGGTAGGGATATCGAAGAAGCCCTGGATCTGTCCGGCGTGGAGATCGACCGCGAGCACCCGGTCGGCGCCGGCCTCGGTGATCAGGTTGGCGACCAGCTTGGCCGAGATCGGCGTGCGCGGCCCCGGCTTCCGGTCCTGCCGCGCATAGCCCATATAGGGCATCACCGCGGTGATCCGCTTGGCCGAGGCGCGGCGCAGCGCATCGATGCAGATCAGCAGCTCCATGAGGTTGTCGTTGGCCGGATAGCTCGTCGACTGGATCACGAACATGTCCTGCCCGCGCACGTTCTCGTGGATCTCGACGAAGATTTCCTCGTCGGCGAAGCGCCGCACCGCCGCATCGACCAGCGGCAGCTCGAGATATTGCGCGATCGCGCGGGCCAGCGGCAGGTTGGCGTTGGCGGCCATGAGTTTCATGCGGGACGCTGTCCTGTGGCGGTGGGATTCGGTGCCGGGCGGGATAGCGGAGGGTCACGGGATTGCAACAGAAGGGGAGAGCGGCGGCGCCCTTGCTTTGGACCAACGAGTGGTCTACAATCTCCACGAAACTTGATCGAGGAGCGCGCGATGCGTATTTCGGTTTCCGATGCAAAGAGCCAGTTGACCGAACTCGTGCGGCGCGCGGAAGGCGGCGACGAGGTCGTGCTTACGCGTCATGGGCATCCGGCCGTTCGCCTGGTGGCGATCAAACCGGTTATCGACCGAAAGACGCGCGGGACCCTTATGAGGAAGCTCCGGGCCGCCGCCGTCACGAAGGCCGTGCCGGGATCGGACGCGGCGCGCAGTCAGGACGAACTCTATGATGCAGACGGCCTGCCTGGATGATCGCCGTCGATACCTCGGCGCTCATGGCGATCCTTCTCGACGAAGCCGACGCGGACACCTGCATCGCCGCGCTGGAGGGAGAGGATGAGATCGTCATGTCGGCCGGCACGCTGGCGGAAGCCCTGATCGTATCGGCGCGGCGCGGCGTGGCCGAGGAGCTCGCCGAGCTCGTCGAGGGTCTGGGAGTTGAAGTCGTGCAGCTGACGGCGGCATCCGCGCGCCGTGTGGCCGAGGCCTATTCCCGATGGGGCAAGGGCGTGCATCCCGCCGCGCTCAACTTTGGCGACTGCTTCGCTTACGAACTCGCGCGCGAACGCCGGTGCCCACTGCTCTTCGTCGGTGCCGATTTCCGCACAACCGATGTGGCCAGCGTCTTGGCCTAGCGGGTTGGGTACACCCTCGCCGAACGACTACTCTCGCCACGCACGTTCTCGTGGATCTCGACGAAGATTTCCTCGTCGGCGAAGCGCCGCACCGCCGCATCGACCAGCGGCAGCTCGAGATATTGCGCGATCGCGCGGGCCAGCGGCAGGTTGGCGTTGGCGGCCATGAGTTTCATGCGGGACGCTGTCCTGTGGCGGTGGGATTCGGTGCCGGGCGGGATAGCGGAGGGTCACGGGATTGCAACAAGGCCCGCTGCCCCAGGCGCCACGGCGGCGATCCCCCGCTGCCTAGCCGGGCGGCCCGGAGTCCGGCGCGAAGAGCCATCGCGCCACCCAGGCAGCCCCGGCGGCGCCGATCAACTGTGCGGCGATGAAGCCGGGAACATCGGCCGGCGCTATTCCGGAAAAGCTGTCGGTGAGGCCGCGCGCCACCGTGATCGCCGGATTGGCGAAGCTGGTGGAGGATGTGAACCAATAGGCCGCGGCGATATAGAGCGCGACCGACGCCGGCACCCATGCCGCCCGAAAGCGGACGGTGCCGATTATGGTCAGGATCAGCCCGAAGGTGGCGATGGCCTCGCCCGTCCATTGGCCCAGGCCCGTGCGAGCCCTCTCCGACAGCTGCAGCGTGGGCAGATCGAACATCAGATGCGCGGCTCAGGCGCCCAGGATGCCGCAGCTCAGCTGCATCGCGATGTATCCGGCTGCGTCCCGCCAGGCGATATCGCCGCGGGACGCGGCCACCAGGCTTACGGCGGGATTGAGATGGGCTCCCGAAATCGGCCCGAATATCGTTATCAGAACGAACAGGATCGCAGCGGTCGCCAGCGTGATGCCGAGCAGGGCCACGGCGTCGTTACCCTGCGCCAGATTGGCGGCCATGATGCCCGAACCGATCACGCAGGCGAACAGGAAGAACGACCCGAGCCCTTCCGCCGCCAGCCGCCGCGCCAGCGGCCGGGAATCAGGCATCGGCGGCCTGCTCGCCGCCTGTGGCGCCTTCGCTGGCCCCGATCTCGCGCAGGCTCGCGCGCAGGGCCAGTTCGTCGATGCTGTCGAGCGGGAGCGCAAGCAGCAGCAGGATGCGATTGCGGAGGTAGTGCAGCGCGCGTTCGAAGGCGTCAGCCTGACGGTCGCCTTCGACCGCCGCCGGATCCTCGATCCCCCAATGGGCGGCCACCGGATGGCCGGGCCATACCGGGCAGCTTTCGCCCGCCGCGTTGTCGCATACCGTGATGACGAGGTCGATCGGCGGGGCATCGGGTCCGGCGAACTCGTGCCAGCTTTTCGAGCGCAGCCCCGCGGTCTCGAATCCGTGCCCGCGCAGAACCTCCAGCGCCATCGGATGCGGCTCGCCCTTCGGCTGGCTGCCGGCCGAATGGGCGATGAACCGGCCTTCGCCCATGCGGTTCAGCAGCGCCTCGGCCAGGATCGAGCGGGCCGAATTGCCGGTGCACAGGAACAGCACCGTGCGCGGCTTGCTCATTGGACACCCGCCGGGGCGCAACACTTCACCTCGGCGGAGGGCGCGCCGATTGTGTCGGGGGCGGGGCTGTCGCCATAGACGGTTGCTTCGCCATTCGTCAGGAACGCTTCCCAGACCACGCCGTCGGGATCGGCGATCCAGCTCTTTTCCGACTTCGCATAGCAGCAGGTGGTGGCGCCTTCTTCGAGCACCGGCCGGTCGGCGGCTTTCAGGCGACGATAAACCTCCGCGAGTTCCTCACCGTTCTCGACCTGGATGCCGAGGTGCTCGATGCCCTTGCGCGCATGGTTGCCCGAGGAGATGGCGAAGTTGACGCGCGGATCGTCGAGCATCCACTTGGCGTAATCGTCCTCGATCGCGCTGGGCGCGGCCGCGAACAGCGTGGAGTAGAAACCGATCGACTGGTCGAGGTTGTTCACCCCGACATGGACGTGCAGGCGCTTCATGCGGACTTCCTTTCGTTATCGGAGGGCGGGCAAAGAGCCTCGGCCGTGCAGTCGGAACCGGCACAGCAATTCTCGGTGAGGTATCCCAAGAGGGCGTTCATCGCCGGATAGTTGGCGCGATAGATCAACGATCTGTGCTGCCGTTGCTGAACGATGAGCCCGGCGCCGCGAAGCTGGGCGAGGTGAAAGGACAGCGAACTGTTGGGCAGCCCCAGAACCGTCGCGATCGCTCCGGCGGCCATGCCTCGCTCTCCGGCCTGAACCAACAGCCGGAACGCCGCCAGACGATGGTCGTGCGCCAAGGCTCCCAGGGCCTCGATGGCCGATTCAGCATTCATGGTCGCGCCCTTCGATTCGATAACTATCGAAATGAAGGCGCGCCGCGTGGATGTCAAACATATTTCCAGAAAAATAGAAATGAAATTGCCGCCCAGGGGGCGCTCGCCCACCAACGCCGCCGCACTACGCAGTGGACGCGCGCGCCGGTTGGCTTGATCTGACGGCGTTCGCTTCGGTCAGGCCCTCGCATGAGGCGGGCAAAGTTTCGCAAAACCCCCCGGTGGTGTCATCCACGGGTGGGTGTGTATCCGCCCAACTCCCCTCCCCACGGGGAGGGGCTGGGGAGGGGGAGCGCGCCGCATGCGCGCGTCCGATCCATCGGGCGTGGGATGCCCCCAACCAACCCTCCCCCGAGCGGGGGAGGGCTTTGATTCGCGAGCGCCTAACGCGCCCTATGCTCGCCCTTGATCCACCGCACCGTGCCGCTCGACGCCCGCATGACCACGCTCTCGGTCGTCATCTTGCCGTCGCGGGTGTATTTGACGCCGTCGAGCAGCGAGCCGGCGGTCACGCCGGTGGCGGCGAAGATGCAGTCGCCCTTCACCAGATCGTCGCGCAGGTAGATGCGGCCCAGATCCTCGATGCCCCATTTGCGCGCGCGGGCCTTCTCGTCCTCGTTGCGGAACACCAGCCGGCCGTTGAACTGCCCGCCGACGCAGCGCAGCGCGGCGGCGGCCAGCACGCCCTCGGGCGCGCCGCCCTGGCCCATGTACATGTCGATGGTGGTGTCGGGATCGGTGACCGCGATCACGCCGGCGACATCGCCGTCGCCGATCAGCACCACTCCGCAGCCGAGCCCGCGAAGTTCGGCGATCAGGCCTGCGTGGCGCGGGCGGTCGAGAACGCAGACGATGATGTCGCTTGGCTTCACACCCTTGGCCGCGGCGACCGCCTTGACGTTCTCGGTCGGCGACTTTCGCAAATCGATAATGCCCTCGGGATAGCCGGGGCCGACCGCGAGCTTGTCCATATAGGTGTCGGGCGCGTTGAGGAGGTTGCCCTGCTCGGCAGCGGCGAGCACCGCGAGCGCGTTGGGCCCGGCCTTGGCGGTGATGGTGGTGCCTTCGAGCGGATCGAGCGCGATGTCGATGCGCGGCCCCTTGCCGATCGCGCCGCCGACCTTCTCGCCGATATAGAGCATCGGCGCCTCGTCGCGCTCCCCCTCGCCGATCACCACGGTGCCGTCGATGTCGAGCGTGTCGAAGGCGGCGCGCATCGCCTCGACCGCGGCGGCGTCGGCGGCCTTCTCGTCGCCGCGCCCGATCAGCTTGCTGGCGGCGATCGCGGCAGCCTCGGTGACGCGCACCATTTCGAGCACGAGCACGCGGTCGAGAGCATTCTCGTGAGCCGTCGAGTTCATCGGAAGTTCAGTCCCCAAGGTGCGATTGGCGGTGCCGATAGCCGCAAGGGGTGGGGAATGTCGAGACGCCGGATTGCCACGCTGCTGGCGCTGGTCGCGGCGGGCGCGCCCGCCCCGCCCGCGAGCGCGCAGGACGGCGCGACCGGATCGCCTCCCGAGCGGATCGACCTCACCGTCACGCGGCAGCCCTCGCGCGGTGCCGACGAGGAGTGCCGCCGCCGTAGCGAATCGGCGGTGATCTCGGGCGAGATCGTGGTCTGCGGCGCGGTGCCGGGGGCGGATCAGCGCATCACAAGCCGCGAGGAGGCGCGAACCCGCTATGCCGAGGCGACCATGGGCGGCTCGACCCCCGATGTGTCGGGCCCGGGCATTTTTCGCGGACCTCCGACCGTCAGCGGGATTTGCATCCCCGGCATCTTCAATTGCCCCAGGCCGCCGGCGCTGATGGTCGATGTCGCCAAGCTGCCGCCGGCGCCGCCCGGATCGGACGCCGACCGGATCGCGCGCGGGCTGAAGCCGCAGGGCGAGGACGCCGCGGCCGCCCCGCGGGTGCCCAACGCGCGGCAGCGCGCCGAGCTCGGACTACCGCCGCCTAATCGCGCAGAATCGGCAGCACCAGAGGCGCCGCGGTGAGGCTGGCCGATCCCTCGAGCAGCTCGAGCGCGCGGGTGACGCAGCGTTCCGGCCCTTCGTGGGTGACCATCGCCACCAGCACCTCGCCGCCATCCTCGCTGGCGCGGCCGTGCTGGATCAGGCTTTCGATCGAGACCCCCGCGTCGCGCATCGCGGCGGTGATCTCGGCAAGCACGCCGGTGCGGTCGGCGACGGTGAAGCGGATGTAGTCGCGCCCGACGCGGTGGCCGGGGTCGGCGCGCGCCATCGGCGCGAGCGCGCCGGCGGGGAGCGAGAAGGGCGCTCCGGCGGTGCCGCGCGCGATGTCGATGAGGTCGGCGACGATCGCGCTCGCGGTCGGCCCCGCGCCCGCGCCGGCGCCCTGGAACAGCAGGCGGCCGGAGAAATTGCCCTCCGCCACCACCGCATTGGTGGCCCCGGTGACATGGGCGAGCGGGTGGCTGGTGGGGACGAGGCAGGGGCGGACGCGCTGGAGCAGCTTGCCCTCGCGGCAATCGGCGACGCCGACCAGCCGGATCACGAAGCCGAGCACGCGCGCCTGGGCGATGTCGGCGGCGCGCACCTCGCGGATGCCGCTTGTGCTGACGGCGGCAAAGTCGATGCGCGCGCCGAAGCCGATCGCGGCCAGGATCGCCAGCTTGTGCGCCGCGTCGATGCCGTCGATGTCGAACGAGGGATCGGCTTCGGCATAGCCCTTGGCCTGCGCCTCGGCGAGGACCTCGGCGAAATCCGCCCCGGTCGCTTCCATGGTCGAGAGAATGTAGTTCGAGGTGCCGTTGAGGATGCCGGTGATGCGCTCGATGGCATTGGCCGCCGCGCCCTCGCGCAACCCTTTGACGACCGGGATGCCGCCCGCGACCGCGGCTTCGAAGGCGAGCGGCGCGCCATGCGCCTCGGCGAGCTGCGCGAGCCTGAGGCCGTGGTGCGCGATCATCGCCTTGTTGGCGGTGATCAGTCCCTTGCCCGCGCCCAGCGCCGCCTCGGCCAGCGCCAGCGCCGCTCCCTCCGCGCCGCCGACCGCCTCGATCACGACATCGACGTCGCCCCGCCGCGCCAGCGCCGTCAGGTCGGAGACGAAGTCGGAGGCGGCGAGGTCGATCCCGCGCTGGCGCCCGGCCTCGCGCGCGCTGACCGCGACCACTTCGATCGGCCGCCCCGCGCGCGCCTCGACGATCGCGCGGTTGGTCTCGATCAGCCGCAATACGCCCACGCCGACAGTGCCGAGCCCGGCGAGCGCGATGCGCAGCGGAGGTGTGGCGGGCGGGGCGGGGGCAGTGTCGCTCATCCTCGCCGCCTAGCGTGGCGGGGGCGAAAATCCATGCAAGTTTGTCTGGGCCTCGACCTAGCCGAGATTGCGGGCGCAGGGGCCGAGCTGCTCGATCGCGAAGCGATAGTCCTGTGCCGCCCTCGCGCGGTCGGCGGCATCGGCGGCGACATGGGCGCCGGGGGGCAGCGTACGCGGCAGCGCGCAGGCCAGCCGGTACCAGGCGAGCGTGTCGCGCTCGGGGGCCCGCGCCGCCTGATCGACCAGCTCGGTCCAGGACACGCCCCAGCGCGGCGCCATGCCGGGGCGGCGAGTCACGGTGAGCGCCGCGGGTTCGCCGCCGGCGGTGGCGAGGAAGATCTGGGTCTCGGATTCGCCGGCGAGATTGCCGGTGCTCGAGAGCACGTCGCGCACGCCGGTCACGCGCGGCGGGGCGCCCGCGGCGAGCAATTCCGCGAGCACGGGGCGCAGCCGCGCCTCCAGCGCGGGCGTATGGGCCAGCTGGGCGCGAGGGCCCGTCAGCTGAACTTCGCCCGGCCGGCCGGCGACGGGGCGCGCGAACAGGACGAACTCCTGCTTCCTGAGCTTGGGCGGCCTGCCCTTCGCATCGAGCGGGACATCGACAAGATAGCGCAGCGATTCGGGAAGCGCGGCGGCGCCGGCCAGCAGCGCCATCGTCTGCGCCTCGACGTAGAGCCGCGCGTGGCCGGTCGCGAGGCCTGGCGACCGGTCGGCGGGCACGACAGCCTGGTCCTTGACCTTGACGCGTATCGTCAAGGGCGCCTCGTCGGCGAGGTCGACGAGGTCGGCGTAGGTGGCGGCCGCCGCCGTCCCCGGCGCGGCCGCGCGTGATGGCGCGGCCACGCAGAGCGCGCTGGCGACGGCGAGAATGGCGAGGAACGAACGCATCGTCGGCAGTCCTAAGGGCCAGGTCGGAGCCCGGCAATATCGCCTTCCCTGAAACGAGGCGGAGTGAATCGGGACTTAACCGAAAAAGGCTTTGCGAGGCGTGGGCATGATGGCTAAGGACCGGCCTGTCGGGTGACGATTGGCATAAAATTGCTCCCGATGCCCGGTGCGGAAACGGCTGGAACCCTGGCGACAACCGTTCGTCTCGATTCCGGTGCGTCCTCCCTTCCGGGGACGACTGAATTTTGACGGGGCGCCACGGCTGTTTCGGGCGGGCAATCCCGGGCACCGGCAGCACGGTGCTGACGATGGAGTGATGCGACCGAATGGCTTATGCTGACCAACAAATGAGCGGTAACAAGGTTATCGCCATTATCATTGTTGCCATTATCCACATCGCCCTGGGCTATGCTCTGATCACCGGCCTCGCTTATGACGCGGTCAAGAAGGTGGTCGAGCGGGTGACCACGGTGGATGTCAGCGAGCCCCCGCCCCCGCCCGACGAGCCGCCTCCGCCTCCGCCCGACGACGTCGCCCCGCCGCCGCCGGTCGCGCCGCCGCCGCCGATCAGCATTTCCGTGGCCCCGCCGCCGATCCAGACGGTGACGACCATTCCGCCGCCGCGTCCGCCCGCGGTGATCATTCCGCCGCCGGCGCCGGTGTCGCGCGTGTGGCTGAGCGACATCAACTGGCTGACGGCAACCAACGGCTGGGGGCCGGTGGAACTGGACAAGTCCAACGGAGAGAACCTTG
>JAIETR010000007.1 GCA_019745075.1 Qipengyuania sp. | reverse complement strand
TTCGGCCAGCGCCGCAAGATGCTGCGCCAGAGCCTCAAGGGCCTGCCGGGCGCGCTGAAGGCACTCGACACATTGGGAATCGATGCGCAGCGGCGCGCCGAAACGCTCACGGTCGCGGAGTTTCGCGCGCTGGCGCGCGAGCTCAGCCCGATTTGACCCGCCGCCGCCACTCGTGCAGCAGCGGCTCGGTGTAGCCGCTCGGCTGCCCGACTCCTTTGAAGATCAAGTCCTTGGCGGCTTGAAAAGCCGGCCCAGCTTCATTGCCAACAAGCGGGACATAGGCGGGATCGCCGGAATTCTGCGCATCCACCTTGGCGGCCATGCGGCGCAGGCTGGCGATCGCCCGATCCTCGCTCACCACCCCGTGGAGGAGCCAGTTCGCGATGTGCTGGCTCGAGATACGCAGCGTCGCGCGGTCTTCCATCAGCCCGACGTCGTGGATGTCGGGCACCTTCGAGCAGCCCACCCCGGCGTCGATCCAGCGCACCACATAGCCCAGCAGTCCCTGGCAGTTGTTGTCGAGCTCGTCGCGGATTTCGTCCGCTGACCAGTTCGCGCCGGCGGCGAGTGGGATGGTGAGGAGCGCGTCCATACCCCCATTCCCCAAACCCCGCCCCCGCTCGTCCTGAGCCTGTCGAAGGACGCTGGCACCGCGCTCGTCATGCTTCGACAAGCTCAGCATGAGCGGGTCTTGCGACTGGAGTTCCTGCTGCCGCGCGAACACGTCGAGGCGGTGGTAGTGCACCGCGTGCAGCGTCGCGGCGGTCGGGCTCGGCACCCAGGCGGTGTTGGCGCCGGCTTCGAGATGCGCGATTTTCTGCGCCATCATCTCGGCCATGCGGTCGGGAGCGGCCCACATCCCCTTGCCGATCTGCGCCTTGCCGGATAGGCCGTGCTTGAGGCCGATCGCGACATTGCGCGCCTCGTAGGCGGTGAGCCAGGGCGCGGCCTTCATCGCGCCCTTGCGCAGCATCGGCCCGGCCCGCATCGAGGTGTGGATCTCGTCCCCGGTGCGGTCGAGAAAGCCGGTGTTGATGAAGACGATGCGGTCTTTCACCGCATGAATGCAGGCGGAAAGATTGGCGCTGGTGCGCCGCTCCTCGTCCATCACCCCCACCTTGATGCTATGGCGCTCGAGTCGGAGCAGATCCTCCACCGCATCGAACAGATCGTTGGTGAAGGCGCATTCCTCGGGCCCGTGCTGCTTGGGCTTGACGATGTAGATGCTGCCCGTCTTGCTGTTGCGATAGCGGCCGAGACCGGCGAGATCGTGCGCGCCGATAGCGGCGGTGATCGCCGCGTCCATGATGCCTTCGGGGATTTCCCGCCCATCGAACAGCATCGCGGGACTGGTCATCAGATGGCCGACGTTGCGCACGAACAGCAGGCTGCGGCCCGGCAGGCTCTGGCGGTTGCCGCGGGTGTCGGCGTAGGCGATGTCCTCGGCGAGCGCGCGGGTCATCGCCCGCCCGCCCTTCTCGAAGCTGTCGGTGAGATCGCCGCGGATCACGCCCAGCCAGTTGCGGTAGGCGGCGAGCTTGTCGGCGGCGTCGACCGCCGCGACCGAATCTTCCAGATCGACGATGGTGGTCAGCGCCGCTTCGAGGATGACGTCGCTGATGCCCGCCGGATCGCTTTGCGCGATGTGGCTGCGCGGATTGCGGCGCACCTCGAGGTGAAGACCGTGATGACGATAGAGCAATCCGGCCTCGGTTCGGCCGACAAGCTGGGCCGGGTCGGCCAGCACCGGCTTGCCGGAAAGCTCGGCCCAGCTGCCCTCGGCGAGCGGCACGGCCTCGTCGAGAAACGCCTTGGCGGCCGCGATCACCGCCGCGCCGCGCGCATCGTCGTAGCCGCCGGGCCGGGCGGGCGGAGCGTCGAGCGCGTCGGTGCCGTAGAGCGCGTCGTAGAGGCTGCCCCAGCGCGCGTTGGCGGCATTGAGCAGGAAGCGCGCGTTGAGCGCCGGCACCACCAGCTGCGGCCCGGCCATGGTCGCGATCTCGGGATCGACGTTTTGCGTGCCGACGGTGAATTCGCCCGGCTCGGGGACCAGATAGCCGATCTCCTCGAGGAAGGCGCGATAGGCGTCCGGGCCGTGCGGCTGGCCGCGGCGGGCGAGGTGCCAGGCGTCGATTTGCCGCTGCAGCTCGTCGCGCCTTGCCAGCAGCGCGCGGTTGCGCGGGGCGAACTCGGCCAGCAGCGCGTCGAAGCCGCGCCAGAAATCGTCCTCGTCGAGGCCCAGCGGCGCCAGCACTTCGCGCTCGACGAATTCCGCCAGCGCCGGATCGACCGCGATCCCGGCCCGTTCGACATACTCGCTCATGAAGACTCCATAACCCGTGGGGCCGCGCGGGGGGCGGCTTCGACTGCGATGCGAATCCCGGGGAGGAGATGGGCCCGGGTATGACGAGGGGGCGGCGGCTTGGCAAGGCGGGCGAGCTTGGGCTAGGCGCGCGCGATGCGAGAGGGCAACGCAATCACCGGGTGCATCGACGCCGCAACGATGCTGCGCGAGACCTGCGCCTGGGCCGCGATCAACAGCGGCACCGGCAATCTCGCCGGGCTGGCGGACGTCGCGGGCCAGCTCGCCGATGCCTTCGCCGCGCTGCCCGGAGAAATCGATCTGATCGCGCCCGCTCCGGTGACCGCGATCGATGCCGCGGGCCACGAAGTCGCGCGGGCGCATGGCCGCCACCTCGTCCTGCGCGTCCGGCCCGAAGTCCAACGCCGTCTGCTGCTGACCGGGCACATGGACACCGTCTTTGCCGCCGACCATCCTTTCCAGGCCGTGACCCGCGTGGATACGGACACCGTGAACGGGCCCGGCACGGCGGACATGAAGGGTGGGCTCAACGTCATCCTCCACGCGCTCAAGGCTTTCGAGGCGACGCCCGGCGCGGCGCGGATCGGCTACGACGTGCTGATCAATTCGGACGAGGAGACCGGCTCGCTCGCATCCGCCGCCCTGATCGCCGAGCTGGCGAAAGGGAAATACGCCGCGCTGACCTATGAGCCGTCGGCGCTTCCGGATGGCACGCTCGCACACGCCCGGGGAGGGACCGGCAACTACAGCGTGACCATTCGGGGGCGCTCCGCCCACGCGGGGCGCAACCCGCGCGATGGCCGCAACGCCATCGTCGCGGCGGCCGAGCTGGTGCTGCGGCTGACCCGCCTCGAGGCCGAGGACATCACCGTCAATCCCGCCAAGATCGAGGGCGGGAGCGCCAACAATGTCGTGCCCGACCTGGCGGTGGTGCGGTTCAACGTCCGCCCGCGCACGACCGGGGCGATGGAGCGCTTCGAGGGTCAGCTCACCGACCTGGTCGCCGCCATCGCCGAAGAGCGCGAGGTCGAAATCCACCGCCACGGCGGCATCACCCGCCCGCCCAAGCCGGTCGACGCAACCGCGCAGAAGCTGTTCGACCTCGTCCGCGACTGCGGCGCCGAGCTCGGCCAGAGCATCGGCTGGCAGCCGAGCGGCGGGGTGTGCGACGGCAACAACATCGCCGCCTGCGGTGTGCCGGTCGTCGATACCCTGGGGGTGCGCGGCGGCGCCATCCATTCGCCGGACGAATATATGATCGTGCCCAGTCTCGCCGAGCGGGCCGCCTTGTCCGCGCTGGTCCTCACCCGCCTGGCCTCCGGAGATCATCTGTGACCTTTCGCCCATGACGTTCAGACTCCGCGCCGCGCATGCCTCCGACATCGAGCCGCTCTACGAGATGGCCAAGCTCACCGGGGGCGGGTTCACCAATCTGCCCGCCGATCGCAATGCGCTCGAGGCCAAGCTCGCGCGCGCCGACGCCGCCTTTTCGCGCGATGGCGGCCTCGGCGACGATTATTTCGTGCTGGTGCTCGAGAACACCGAGACGAAGCAGGTCCGCGGAACATGCCAGCTGATGAGCCAGGTGGGGCAGCGCTGGCCGTTCTACTCCTACCGCCTCAACACGCTGACCCAATATTCGAGCGAGCTCGACCGGACGGTGCGTGCGGAGCTGCTCCATCTGACCACCGACCTCGAAGGCTCGAGCGAGGTGGGCGGGTTGTTCCTCCACCCCAGCGAGCGCGCCGGCGGGCTCGGCATGCTGCTGGCGCGCAGCCGCTATCTGTTCGTCGCCATGCACCGCCCGCGCTTCGCCCCGCGCATCCTCGCCGAGCTGCGCGGGGTGATCGACGACCGCGGCGGCTCGCCGTTCTGGGACGGTGTGGCGGGGCGCTTCTTCGGGATGACCTTTCAGGAGGCCGACTATTTCAACGCCATCAACGGCAACCAGTTCATCGCCGATCTGATGCCCAAGCATCCGGTTTATGTCGCGATGCTGGGCGAGGAGGCCAGGCGCGTGATCGGCGTGCCGCACCCGACCGGCCGCGCCGCGATGCGCATGCTCGAGGACGAAGGCTTCGCGCACGAGGGCTATGTCGACATCTTCGACGGCGGCCCGACCATGACCGCGCGCACGGATCAGGTAAGGAGCGTTCGCGAGGCCGCGCCGGCGAGAGTGATCGACTGCGATCTCGGCATCGGCGAGCGCTGCCTGATGGCGACCGGCAGGCTCGGCGGCTTCAGGGCGGCTTACGGCATGCGCGAGGCGCGGGGCGAGGGCGAACTGGCGATCGACGCGCGCACCGCAGGGCTGCTCGAGGTGAGCGAAGGGGACGAGGTGTGGAGCGTGGGAAGGTGAGGCCATCTATGCCCACCGCACCCGTTCGTCCCGAGCTTGTCGAGGGACTGGTTCGAGCGTAGCCGAGAACCCGCGCGCGCAACGGCCTCGGCTGCGCTCGGCCAAGCCCTTCGACAAGCTCGGGGCGAACGGATTTTGGAAGGTCGAGACGTGCTCCAGGAAATCAATTTCGACGGCATCGTCGGGCCGAGCCACAACTACGCCGGGCTCAGCCTCGGCAATATCGCCAGCGCCAACCACAAGGGCAACGACAGCTTCCCGCGCGCGGCGGCACTCCAGGGCATGGCCAAGATGCGCGCCAATATGGCGCTGGGTCTGGCGCAGGGGTTTCTGCTCCCATTGCCCCGGCCGAACGACGGGCTGTTGCGCGATCTCGCCGTGGGTCCGGGCGCCGATCGCGCGCTGCTCGCCGCCGCCTGGTCCGCCTCGAGCATGTGGACCGCCAACGCCGCCACGGTGAGCCCCGCGCCCGATACCGCCGATGGCCGCTGCCACCTGACCCCGGCGAACCTCGTCACCATGCTCCACCGCGGCCAGGAGTGGCGCGATACCCGGCGCCAATTGCGGGTCGCCTTCGGCGACGAGCGGCATTTCGCCGTGCACGATGCCATTCCAGCCAGCTTCGGCGACGAGGGCGCGGCCAACCACATGCGCTTCTGCGAGGCGCACGATGGCCCGGGTGTCGAAATATTCGTCTATGGCCGCCCCGCCCATGAATCCGGCGGGCGCTTCCCCGCGCGCCAGCACGAGCAGGCGAGCCGTGCGGTCGCGCGCCTGCACGGGCTCGACCCGGCGCGCTGCCTCTTCGTCGAGCAGAACCCCGAGGCGATCGCCGCGGGCGCATTTCACAACGACGTCGTCGCGGTCGCCAATGGCCGGGTTCTGTTCACCCACGCCCGCGCCTTCGCGGACCAACGGCGCGCCTACGAGGCGATCCGTGCGGTCTTTCCCGCGCTGGAGGTTGTGGAGGTGCCCGAGGAAGCGGTGAGCCTCGAGGAAGCGATCCGCACCTATCTGTTCAACGCCCAGCTCCTCACCCTGCCAGACGGAAGCATGGCGCTGGTGGTGCCCGAGGAATGCCGCGAGAGCGCGAGCGTGTGGCGATGGTGCCAGCGAATGCTCGCCTCCAACGGCCCGATCCGCCGCGTCGTCCCGGTCGATGTGCGCCAGTCGATGGCCAATGGCGGAGGGCCCGCTTGCCTGCGGCTGCGGGTGGTCGCCGATCCGACGACGGTCGATGCTCGCTTCCTGCTCGACGAGGCCAAGGCGCGGCGGATCGAGGCGGTTATCGCCGGGATGTGGCCGGAGACCATCGCGCCCGATCGGATCGGCGATCCCGCGCTGGCGCGCGCGGTCCGCGAAGCGCGCGCGGCCCTGCTCGGTGTCCTGGGATTGGACGAGCTCCTCTAGTCGTGGTTAACGCGCTTTACACCCTGGCGTCGGCGGGGTTTACATGGCGCCAGGACGTTAACCATCGTTGTCCCCGCGATCCCGCCGCTGGCACGGCGATTGCGTGGTCAAGCGTTAACGAAAGGATGGATGCGGGTGTTGCGCAAGCTCGGGCGATTGTTCGTCATCAAGACGAACTGGGAAGCCTATCTCATCATTTACGCGCTCGCGCTCGGGGCCACCTCGCGCGGGGCGCACTATCTCGAACAATTTCCCGGCTGGGGCGGCTGGACGCTGTTCCTCGCCGCCACGGGGGCGGTGTTCATGGGCGGGGCCAAGATCCTGGATTGCATCAAGTTCGAGAAAGCGGCTCGCTCAAATGCTGACGCTGCCCCCGAGGCATTGCTCGATTGAGTTCACACAAAGACACAAAGAGGCCGCGCGACGAGGCGCTCGAAGCGCTTGCTCGCGAGGTCATCGATTGCGGGTACCGGATGCACCGCGATTTGGGACCAGGCCTGCTCGAAACGGCGTACGAAGCGTTGCTTGCTTCCCAACTCGCTCGTCGCGGCATACCCGTTGCCAGACAGGTCGTCTTGCCTCTGAATTATGATGGCGTTGTCGTAGACAACGCATTCAGGATCGATCTGCTGGTGGACGATCGCCTGATCGTGGAAATCAAATCGGTCGAACGGTTGGCTCCAGTGCATGGAAAGCAGCTCCTGACCTACCTCCGCCTCACCGGGAAACCCCTGGGCTTGCTCCTCAATTTCGGAGAGGTGCTGTTCAAGAATGGCGTGAAGCGCGTCGCCAACGATTACTCGGGCGGTTGAAGAAGGCGCAGACCTCTTTGTGTCTTTGTGTGAACAAGCCAGGTGGGGGTTTCTGTTGCTAGGCACCCCCGGGCCCCCGGTTTCCGATTCTGTTACCCGGTTCGGTCCGAACCGTGCTCTTTGCGTTGTAAATTCAGGCCGTTAAGCCGTCGCATTACGCGGCGAGAGCAAGTGCTTCGTTGTCGTTGGCACTTATGGGTTTTGAGCCTTATGCGGGTTACTCAGCCCGGGTGAAAACAACGCCTTTCAACACACGTCGATCCTGGTTCGGCCCCGTCATAACCCCCGAAAATCCGGGGTTTGTGGTGGAGCCGCCGGGTACTGCCCCCGGGTCCGTTGTGCCTATTGCACGCCATCGTTTATCGCCATAGCCGGCCGAAACCGGCAAGGTTGTATATAGAGACTCTCGGCTTAATGTGAAGTGAGCGGAATCAGCCCCGCCTGCGCAGCTCGTCCACCGGCACCTTGCACGCCGCTGCTACCGTGCTATTTAAGTAAGACAGTTGTCCGCAAGGGAGCCGTTCTACGATGACCCGTTTCGCCGCCATTCGCGCCGTTGTCGCGATCGCCGCCGCCGCCGCGCTATCGGCCTGCGGCATCAATTCGGTCCCCACCAAGCAGGAGGCCGCCAAGGCCGCCTGGGCCGACGTCCAGAGCTCCTACCAGCGGCGCGCCGACCTGGTGCCCAATCTCGTCGCCTCGGTGCGCGGGGCGGCGCAGTCGGAAACCACGATCCTGACCAACGTCACCAATGCCCGCGCCGCCGCGACCAGCATCAACATCACCACCGACGATCTGTCCAACCCGGCGGAGTTCAAGAAATTCCAGGATGCGCAGAACCAGTTGACGCAAGCGCTCGGCCAGCTGCGCACGGTGGTCGAGAACTATCCGCAGCTCCAGAGCCAGGCGCGCTTCGCCGATCTGATGACCGCGCTGGAAGGCAGCGAGAACCGCATCGACACCGCGCGCACCCGCTACAACGACGCCGTTCGCGACTACAACACCGAGATCCGCACCTTCCCGAGCGCGATCGGCGCCAAGGTGATCCACGGCGCCAAGCCGATGGTGCCGTTCGAGGCGGCCGCGGGCGCGGACGTCGCGCCGACGGTGGATTTCGGCAACATGGGCGCGCAGCCGAACGCCGCTCCGGCTCCGGCACCGGCAGTCAACGACAACGCGGCCGCCACGCCGGCGGCCACCGCGACCGCCGCGGCCCGCTAAGGCCGATCCGATGCGCCGCCTCGCGGCCCTTTTCGCGCTGCTGCTGGCGCTCGTCTCCTCCGCCGCGTGGGCGCAACTGCCCGCGCGGCCCGATGGCCCGATCGCCGATTATGCCAATGTCCTGACGGCGGCGGACAAGGCGACGCTCGACGCGAAGCTGCGCGACTACAACCGCGCCACGGGCCGGGCGATCGTCGTCGCCACCGTGCCTTCGCTCGACGGCGAGGAGATCGAGCCCTATGCCCAGCGCCTCGCCGAAAGCTGGGGAATCGGCGGCGCGGAGAGCGAGAACGGGGTGCTGCTTCTGGTCGCCCCCGCCGAGCGCAAGCTGCGCATCCATACCGCGCGCGGCGTGCAGGAGCGCATGACCGACATCATGTCGGGCCGCATCGTCCGCGACACCATCGTGCCCGAATTCAAGGCCGGAAACATGTCGGGCGGCATCGTCGCCGGGGTCGATGCGATCATCGCCCAGCTCGACATGGACCCGGCGCAAGCCAGAGCGATCGAGGAGGCTCAGGCGGCCGCCGACCGAAAGCGCCGGTCCGAGGGCGGCTTTCCGATCGGGGCGCTGTTCTGGCTGGTTTTCGTGTTCCTGCTCTTCATTCTGCCCATGCTCGGCCGGGGCGGCAGGCGCCGGGGCCGGGGCCGGGGGCGCAGCCCGTGGGCCAACACCGCGCGCGACATCGTCCTGTGGGAAGCCGGCTCGGCCATCGCCCGCAGCGTATTCAACAACAGTGGCGGTGGCAGCGACTGGGGCGGCGGCGGCGGCGGAGGCTTCGGCGGTTTCGGCGGCGGGGGCGGCGGCTTCAACGGCGGCGGCGCGAGCGGGGGCTGGTGATGCAGGTGCTCGATCAAAGGGCGCAGGACGTTGTAACGGCCGCGGTGGCCGAGGCCGAGGCGAATACCTCCGGCGAAATCGTCACCGTGCTCGCCGACCGCTCGGACGGCTATACCGACGTCGCGCTGCTGTGGGCGGTGGCGATCGGCTTCACCGCGATGGCGCTGGTGACGGCCTTCCCCGATTTCTACACCGGCTCGGTGGATCGGCTGCTGGGGCGCTGGAGCCATGTCTGGACGCCCGGAGAGTTGCTGACGCTGGTCACGGGCATCGGCCTCGCGAAGTTCCTCGCGATGTGGGCGATCCAGGCGTGGCGGCCGCTCAAGTTCGCGCTCATCCCCGGCCCGGTGAAGCTCGCGCGCGTCCGCGCCGCGGCGGTGCGCCACTTCAAGGTCGGGGCCGACCGCCGCACGCATGGCCGCACCGGCGTGCTGCTCTACCTCTCGATGCGCGAACACCGGGCGGAGATCGTCGCCGACGAGGCGATCGCCACCAAGGTCGACGCCCAGGTCTGGGGCCAGGCGATGGCCGACATGCTCGCCGAAATCCGCCAGGGCCGTGTCGGCGAAGGCCTCGCCGCGGGCGTGCGCGACGTGGGCATGGTGCTCGCCGAGCACTTTCCGCGCAGCGGGGATGACGTCAACGAGCTGCCCGACCGACTGATATTGGTGTAGATTTTCCGCTTTCCTACACGCGCCTCATTTGCGAACAATTGGCGAACATCGATTCGCAACGAAAGAGAAAGCGGCGTGCCAAAACCTACATACTGTCACCCTATGTGCGGTTTGTCTAATCGATACAAGCACTTGCACGGGGTGACACATGGGTGACAGGTGTCACCCTGTCCCAGGCTCCCCGCCGGATGCCGATTTGGCCGAAGAAGTGGTCTGGCAGGGCAAATACGTGACCGCCAAGCGGCGGGGGCGGTGGGAGTATGTCGATCGGGCGCGCAATATCCGCGCCGCGGTCATCCTGGCGACGATCGACGGCGATGTTCTCCTGGTCGAGCAGTATCGCGTGCCGCTGGGCCGGAGCTGCCTCGAGCTTCCCGCCGGGCTGATCGGCGATGATGCGGAAGGCGAGGACGATCTCGTCGCCGCCGGGCGCGAGCTGAAGGAAGAGACCGGCTACCGCGCGGGGCGCCTGGAAGACCTTGGAACGTTCTATTCGAGCCCGGGCATGCTCGGCGAGAGCTTCACCCTGGTGCGGGCGAGTGAACTCGAGCGAACCGGCCCCGGTGGCGGGACCAAGGGTGAGAATATCACCGTCTACCGCGTCCCGTTGGCCGAGATCGCCGCCTTCGTCGCGGCAAAGCGTGCCGAGGGTTGCGGCGTCGATGTGCGCGTGCTGATGCTGCTCGCCGGTGGCATCCTCGCGGGAGAGATTTGATGGCAGGACGGGTTACGGGCAAGCTGGCGCTGGTGACCGGCGCGGCGCAGGGCCTGGGCGCGGCGCAGGCGCGGATCCTGGCGCGCGAGGGTGCGCGGGTGCTGTGCACGGACATCAACGGGGCCGGGGCGCAGTTGACCGCAAAGGCGATCGACGCCGAATGCGGCGCTGGGACGGCCTTCGCATTCAAGCATGACGTAGCCGATCCCGACCACTGGATCGCCGCGGTCGAGGAAGCCCGCGACAAGCTCGGCGGGCTCAGCGTGTTGGTCAACAACGCCGGCGTCGGCGTGCGCGGCAATATCGAGACCTGCACCTACGAGGAGTGGAAGCGCGGCTTCGCCATCAATGTCGATAGCGTGTTCCTCGGCTGCCAGAAGGCGCTGCCGCTGATGAGGGACCACCAGCCCGGCTCGATCGTCAACATCTCCAGCATCGCCGGGCTGATCGCGAGCGACACCATGCCCGGCTACAACGCCAGCAAGGCGGCGGTG
Source organism: Qipengyuania sp. (assembly GCA_019745075.1). Lineage (GTDB taxonomy): Bacteria > Pseudomonadota > Alphaproteobacteria > Sphingomonadales > Sphingomonadaceae > Qipengyuania. The sequence continues at coordinate 69,664 of JAIETR010000007.1, read as the reverse complement.
TGGATGCTGTCGAAATCGGTGGCGCTCTATTGCGCCAAGAGAGGGTGGAACATCCGCTGCAACAGCGTCCACCCGACATTTGTCGATACCCCGATCCTCGATGGGATGGTGACGGCTTCGGGCAAGGAGAAGTCGGTCGTCATGGACAAGCTCGCGCGCCAGATTCCGCTGGGGCGGGTGGGCGAGCCGGACGATATCGCGAACGGGGTGCTCTATCTCGCGAGCGACGAGAGCAAGTTCATGACCGGGGCGGAGCTCAAGCTCGACGGCGGCATTTCGGCCATGTGACCCTTCGACACGCTCAGGGCAGGCGTGACGAGGGAGCCCCTCAGGGGCCCCCTCAGTCGGCGATCAGTCCGATCGCCAGGTAAATCGGCGCGGCGGTGCCGAAGCCGAACAATGCGCCGAGCACGAAGGCGATCCGCACGAAGGTGCTCGGCATGCCGGTCCAGTCGGCGATCCCGGCGGAAACGCCCATGATCTTGCCGTCACGGCGGTTGAGGCGGAAGCCCTGGCGAACCGGGCGGACGCCGACGGGGTGGACGGGCAGCCTGCTCATGCGATCAGGCCGTTGGGCGAAGCGGGTAGGATCGCGGTGGCGAAGAACAGGGCCGAGACGATCAGCGAGAACGCCGCCGCGAACAGCTTGGTGGTGGAGGTCGAAGGCATTGTCTGGTTTCCTTGTGTCATCGGTTTGACGGTCCGCCGGCTCAGGCAAGCAGGCCGGCGGGGCTGGCGGGGAGGATCGCGGTGGCCATGCACAGCACCGTGAGGGTGAAAGCGGCGACAGCGGCGAGCGCGTTATTGAAAGTCGTGGTCATCTGGTATTCCCTTCCAAGTCCCCCGGTCATTCCGGGATGAACACTGGGCTGCATGGGGCGTGCCAAACTCGAAAATCGGCGAATTTCCGCCAATTCCGTCTTAACCATCCACGCATCCGTCGTTCACCTTCGCGCAATGTTAGGAATTCTCGCCACAGGTTGGGATCGGGCGTTTCGGGTGGCTCGCGGATGCGGTGCTGGCTAGAGCGACGGGTTCCATGACGCTCTCCCGCATCGCCTTGTCCGACTTTCGCAACCATGCCGAGACCACGCTCGAAGGGGCGGGTAAGCTGAACCTGCTCGTCGGGCCGAACGGCGCGGGCAAGACGAACGTGCTCGAGGCGCTGTCGTTGCTCGCGCCCGGCCGCGGGCTGCGGCGCGCGCAGCTTACCGAGATGGCGCGGCGGGGCGGCAGCGGCGGCTTCGCGGTCGGGGCGAGCCTGGTGGGAGATGCCGAGGTGAGGCTCGGCAGCTTCGTCGAACCCGCGCAGCCCAACCGCCGCCGGGTGCGCGCGAACGGCGCGGAAAGCAGCGCGGCGGCGCTGGGCGAGTGGCTCTCGGTAGGTTGGCTGACGCCGGCGATGGACGGGCTTTTCGCCGCCCCGGCAAGCGAACGCCGGCGCTACCTCGACCGGCTGGCGCTGGCGCTGAACCCGGTCCACGCCACGCACGCGAGCCGTTATGAGCGCGCCCTGCGCGAACGCAACCGGCTGATGAGCGACACCCGCGCCCCTGACCCGCGCTGGCTCGATGCGATCGAGGCGCAGCTCGCCGCCAGCGGGGCGGCGCTGGCCGAAGGGCGCGCAGCACTGATCGATGCGCTGATGGGGGAGATCGTGCGGCATGGCGAAGACCCGTTCCCCCGGCCCGCGCTGAGCTATGTTCCCGGCGGTCCGGTCGGCGTCGAGCAGTTGTCGCAGGCGCTTCACGACGGCCGCGCGCGCGACCGCGCGGCGGGACGCACGCTGACCGGACCGCATCGCGACGAGCTGGAGGTCGTCTATGCCGCCAAGCGGCTGCCCGCCGCCGCCACCTCCACCGGCGAACAAAAGGCGCTGCTGATCGCGATGACGCTCGCGCACGCCGCGCTGGCGGCGAAGGGCCGCCCGGCGCTGCTGCTGCTCGACGAAGTCGCCGCGCACCTCGATCCGCAGCGCCGCGCGGCGCTGTTCGAGCGCCTCGGCCAAAGCGGAACGCAGGTCTGGGTGACGGGGACGGAAATCGCGCCCTTCGAAGCGCTCGCCCGATCGGCGGTGGTCTGGCGGATCGAGGACGGCGAGGCCACGGTTCGCTAGTTTACCGGCGGCAGCGCATCCTTCACCGCGTCCTTGGTCGCGCCGGCCAGAACCCCGAGCCCGTCGGTCGTCGGATGCAGCCGGTCGGACTGGAACAGCTCGGGGCGCTGGTAGATGGACTCAAGCCAGAACGGCACCAGCGTGACGCCGGGCCGCTTGCCGAGATCGGCGTAGATGGCGTCGAAGTCCTGCTGGAACTCGGGCCCGTAATTCGGCGGCGCGCGCATCCCCATCAGCACCACCGGGATGTTCCGTTTCGCCAGCTCGTCGAGCATAGCGGACAGGTTGGCGCGGGTTTCGGACGGGCTGAGCGCGCGCAGCATGTCGTTGGCGCCGAGCTCGAGCAGCACCAGCTCGGGCGCGAGCTTCTGCGCATCGAGCGTGAAGGCGAGGCGCTGGCGTCCGGCGGCGGTGGTGTCGCCGGAAACCCCGGCATTGACGATCCGCGCGTCGATCCCCTCCTCCCGCAGCGCGGCTTCGAGCTGCGCGGGGTAGCTGTTCTCCATCCCCACGCCGAGGCCCGCGAACAGGCTGTCGCCGAAGGCGAGAATGCGGCGCTCGGGCCCGGCGATCGGCTGCTGGGTGGCGGTTCCGGTGCCCACGGGCGATGCGGGCGGGGCATCGCGCCGCGCCTCGCCGCAGCCGGACAGCGCCAGAGCGAGCACCAAGATCGAAGCGCGACAAAATGACACCGGCAAGTTCCTTGTTGCAACTCACTGCCTATGCCATCTCGCCCCGGTGACAAGTCCCGACCAGGATTCGGCCGCGATTTCCGCCCGCAATCTCACGCTCACGCTTGGAACTCCCGCCGCGCCGGTGGCGATTCTCAAGGGAATCGATCTGGAGGTCGCGGACGGCGAGACGCTGGCGCTGCTCGGACCCTCGGGCTCGGGCAAGAGCTCGCTGATGGCGGTGCTGACCGGGCTCGAGCGCGCGAGCGGAGGCTCGCTGCGCGTCGCGGGCGCCGATTTCGCCGCGCTGGGCGAGGACGAGCTGGCCAGGGCGCGGCGCGGCCGCATCGGCATCGTGCTCCAGGCATTCCACCTGTTGCCGACGATGACGGCGCTGGAGAATGTCGCCACGCCGATGGAGCTGGCCGGCGAGAGCGATGCGCGCGAGCGGGCGGCTGCGGAGCTGGCGGCAGTCGGACTCGGCCACCGCCTCGACCATTATCCGCAGCAGCTTTCGGGCGGGGAGCAGCAGCGCGTCGCCATCGCCCGCGCCACCGCGCCGCGTCCCGCCCTGCTGTTCGCCGACGAGCCCACGGGCAACCTCGACGCCGCGACCGGCCATGCCATCGTCGAGCTGCTGTTCGCCCGCCGCGCGGAGACCGGCGCGACGCTGATCGTCATCACTCACGATCCCGAGCTGGCGGAGCGGTGCGAAAGGGTGATCACGCTCGCCGATGGCCGGATCGCGAGCGACACGCGCTCGTGAGCTGGGCGATCGCCTGGCGCATCGCGCGGCGCGATCTGTCGGCGCGGTTTCGCGGCTTGCGATTGCTGTTGGTGTGCCTGTTCCTCGGCACGATGGCGTTGACCGCGATCGGATCGCTAACGGCCGCGATCGAGCGCGAGCTGGACACCCGCGGCGGCGAACTGCTCGGCGGCGACCTCCAGGTTTCGGTGTGGCAGCGCGGGCTGAGCGAGGAGGAACGCCGCGCGCTCGCCAACAATGGCCCGATCTCCGAAGGCGTGCGGCTGCAAGCGATGGCGCGCCGGGGCGCGATGGCGGTTCCGGTCGAGTTGAAGGCGGTCGATGCCGCCTATCCGCTCTACGGCGCCCTCGCGCTCAAGGACGGCCGCAGCGTGAGCAATCCCGCCCTGGGCGAAGCGTGGCTGTCGCAGGATGCCGCGGATCGCCTGGGCGTGACCGAAGGGGCGCGGCTCGCCATCGGCACCGCGACGCTGACGGTGGGCGGGATCATCGCCGTCGAGCCCGACCGTCTCGGCGAGGGGTTTCAACTGGGTCCCACGGTGATCGTCGATGCGCGCCTGCCCGCCAGGGCCGGGCTGCTCGCGCCCGGGTCGATGTATCGCACCAAGGCGCGGCTGCGACTGACGGGGCGACAATCGCCGGACGTCGTCGAAGAGGCCTTCCTCTCCCGATTTCCCACCGCCGGCTTCGAAGTCCGGACCCGCGATCGGGCCAGCCCGGGCGCGGACCGCTTCGTCCAGCGGATGGGCGATTTCCTGACGCTGGTGGGCCTCGCGGCGTTGGTGATCGCGGGCATCGGCATCGGCGGCGGCGTCGCGAGCTACCTCGACGCGCGCCGCGCCAATATCGCCACGCTCAAGATTCTGGGAGCGACCGGCGGCGATATCGCGCGCATCTACACGCTGGAGATCGCGGCGGCGGCGATGGTGGGGAGCGGGCTGGGTCTCGCCGCCGGGATCGCGCTGACCCCGCTGCTCGCTCTCGCGCTGGACGGGTTGCTGCCGGTCGCGGGCGGGATTCTGCTGGCGCCCGGAGCCATCGCGCTCGCGCTGGGATACGCGCTGCTGGTGGCGCTGGTCTTCGCCGCCCCGCCGCTGCTGCGCGCGCGGCGGTTCCCGGCGATGGCGCTGATGCGCGCGCGCGTGAGCCCGCTGGCACGCGACCGCGCGGCGTCGGGGGTTGTGGCCGCCGGCCTCGCGGCCATTGCCGCGCTCGCGCTGCTGACCGCCAAGGACCGGATGCTGACCGGCGGCTTTCTCGCCGGCGCGGCGGCCGCGTTCCTGCTGCTCGCGCTCGCGGGCTGGCTGCTGCGGCGCCTCGCCGCCTCCTGGCCCCGGCCCCGCAACCCGGTCGCGCGCGCCGCGCTCGCCAATCTCCACCGCCCCGGCTCGGCGACCGGCACGCTGGTGACCGCGCTCGGCTTCGGACTCGCGGCCTTCGTCCTGCTCGCCGCGGTTCAGACCGCGATCGACGGCACCATCGCCAGGCGCGTGCCGGCCAAGGCGCCGGACTATTTCGTCCTCGACGTGCCCAAGGACCGCGCCGGCGAGTTCCGGGCTCTGGTCGCCCGGACCGATCCCGCGGCGGAAACGCGGCTGGTGCCGATCCTGCGCGGCGCGGTGATCGCCTATGGGCCCGAAGCCGCGATGAAGCGCACCGCCGAGCTGGCGGACATTCCCGAAGGCGGCTGGGCGCTGCGCGGCGAGCGCGGGCTGACCTATGCCGACGCGCTGCCGGAGGGGAACACGATCGCCGCCGGGCGCTGGTGGCCGCGCGGCACCGATGCCGCCGAGGTGTCGGTGGACGAGGAATTCGCCGAGGCCGTGGGCCTGAAGCTGGGAGACCGGATCATTTTCGGCGTGCTCGGCACCGAAGTCGGCGCCACGGTCACCAGCCTGCGCCGGATCGACTGGGAGAACATGGGCTTCAACTTCGTCTTCATCCTCTCGCCGCCGGTGCTCGCCCAAGCTCCGCATAACCTTTCGGCGACCGTCGATTTGCCAGCGGGCGCCGCGACCGCGCCGCTGCTCCAGGGGCTCGTCCGCGCCTTCCCCTCGAGTTCGGTGATCGAGGTCGGCGGAGTGATGCGCCAGGCGCGCACCCTGCTCGAGCAGGTCGGCCTCGCCACCCTCGCGGCGGCGGGGGTCACGGTGCTGGCGGGCATCGCGGTGCTGCTCGGCGCGATCGCGGCGGCGCGCGCGCAACGCAGCTACGACACGGTGGTGCTGCGGGTTCTCGGCGCCAGCCGGGCGCAGGTGCTGGCGCTGCTGCTGGTCGAATATGTGCTGCTGGCGACGGTGCTAGCGCTGGTCGCGCTGGCGCTCGGCGGCCTCGCCGCCTGGCTGGTGATCGTGGAGCTGTTCGAATTCGACTGGCTTCCCGATTGGGCGACGGTCGGGCTCACGCTCGGCGCCGGCCTGATCGCGGTGCTGCTGTTCGCCATCCTCGCCTCGCTCCCGCTGCTGCGCGAGAAGCCGGCCCAGGCCCTGCGGGCGCTGTAGGCGGCAACGAAAAAGGGGGCCGCGAAGCCCCCTTTTCCTCCAAGCCGGCCCGGTCGCCTCAGAACCGGAACCGCGCCGCCACGCCATAGGTGCGCGGCTGGTTGGGGTAGCCCGAGATCGACTCGCGCTGCGCTACCGAATCGAAAATCGTGGTGATGTCGCGGTCGTCGAGCAGATTGCGGCCCCACAGGCTCAGCTCCAGCCCCATGTCGAAGGCGTAGGTGAGCGAGGCGTTGAGGTCGCTGACCTCGCGGCGATAGGGGCGCGCGGCGGCGCGGGCGCGGGTGTAGTCGCGCTGGCCGTTCACGACGTCGATGAACGCCAGCAGGCCCGCGCTGACCTGGACCGAGGACTGATACGCATAGTCGCCGCGCAGGATGATGCGGTCGCCGCGGTCGTTGACCTCGCTCTCGTATTGGGCGCCGAAGCTCGCGCCCAGTTCGGGAATGCCGGTCACTTCCTGGCCCGACAGATCGCCGAGCGGCGAGGCGACGAAGCTCTTGTACACCGAATCGAGGTAGGTCATCGCCAGGCTGAAGGTCAGCCCGTCGGCGGGGCGGACATAGCCGTCGAACTCGACCCCGAAGGTCTCGCGCACGCCCGCGTTCGAGAGGATGAACGCGGTGCCGGTGAAGGTGTTGGCCTGGAAGTTGTCGATGGTCTGCCGGAAGAAGGTCAGGTTGGCCGCGGCGTAATCCCAGCTACCCTTCAGGCCGATCTCGTAGACTTTCGAATCCTCGGCATTGGCGAAGCGGGTGCCCGGCCGCAGATTCACGACCGCGAGACCGCGCGACTGCAGCGCCGCGAAGTCCGCCGGCAGCGGCCGGCTGTCGCGCGAGAGGTTGAAGCTCGGCGCCTTGTAGCCGGTCGCCCAGCTCGCATAGACGTTGAGCGTGGGCGTCACTTCGTAGGCGAGGCGCGCGGTCCAGCTCCAGTCGTCGTCGTCGGTGCGGCAGGTTTCGACCGCGTTGGGGCAGTTCTGCATCGGCGGCAGGAACTGCAGCGCCTGGAAGCCCAGCAGCGGCGCGGTCGCCGCGGCCGCGCCGGCCGAGATCTGCGCGAAGCCCGGCGGGTTGGCGGCGGCGAACGCCTGTACCTGCGCTGGGGACGCAATTCCCCCGGGGACACCGAGCAACCCGCCGATGGTCTGGGCGATTCCGAACTGCGTCGCCGTGTTGCGGATGACGTTCAGATCGAGGTTCGAGAACACGTCGGTGCTCGTCGAATTCGTCCGGATCTGCTTCTTATCCTTGGTGTAGTTGGCGCCCAGCGTCAGCACCAGGCCCGGCGTGAACTCGAAATCGAGGTTGCCGAACACCGACCACGCGGTGTTGTCCTGGCGGATGTTGTTGAAGAAGCCCTGCCCGGCGGCAAAGAACTGGCCGATCAGATTGCGGCCGGTGAGCGCGGAGAAGGTCGCCTCTAACGAGTTGACGTTCTGCGTGTTGCCGCTCGCGCCGCGGATCAGGAGGTCCGCGTAGGGGCGGAACTGGTTGCCGAAGACGATCTGGTCGGCGGTATCGACGGTCTCGTCGAAATAATAGCCGCCGAGCAGGAAGTTGAGCGGGCCGTCGAAGTCCGAGGTGAGGCGCAGCTCCTGGGTCAAGGTGTCGATCTTCGCCTGACCGATGTTGGCCCCCGTGGCCAGCGCGGCGCTGGTGAAATCGACGTCCTGGTTCGCCGCCAGCTCGGTCTTGCGGTAGGAGCTGATCGAGGTCGCGGTGACCGCGCCGAACGCATAATCGATCTGGCCCGAGACGCCGTAGTTCTTGATCCGGTTGAAGGGATCGACGTCGGTGAACACCACGTCGCCGCCGGGGTTGTTGCGGAAGTCGTTGACCCGGCCGCCGACGAGCTGAACCGCGCCGGTCGCCGCCGAGGGACGGACATTGACCACCCCGCAACAGCGCTCGTCGATCTGGTCGTAATCGGCGATCAGCCGGACGCTGAGGTCGGTGCCGGGCTCGAACAGCAGCTGGCCACGCGCGAACCAGCGATTGCGGTTGTTGATGTCCTGGCCGTTGACGCCGTTGGCGATGTAGCCGTCGCGGCGGTTGTAGCCGGCGGCGAGAGAGGCCGCGATAGTGTCGCTGATCGGCCCGGTGAGATAGCCCTTGGCGACGAAGGCGTTGTAATTGCCATAGCTCGCCTCGACCATGCCGCCGGGATCGAAGGCGGGCTTCCTGGTGACGATCGAGATCACGCCGGCGCTGGCGTTCTTGCCGAACAGGGTCGATTGCGGCCCGCGCAGCACTTCGACGCGCTGGATATCGGGCAAATCGGATAGCTGCGAGATGGCGCGGCTGCGATAGATGCCGTCGACGAACAGCGCGACCGAGGGTTCGAGGCCGATGTTGTTGCCGTCGGTGCCGAAGCCGCGGATCGAATAGCTGGTGGCGAAGGCGCTCTGGAGCTGGCTGACGCGCAGGCTTGGGACAACGGTGGCGAGATCGGCGATGTCGCGGATCTGCGCGCGCTCGATGGTTTCGGCGGTGGTCACGCTGACCGCGACCGGGGTTTCCTGCAGCGTCTGCTCGCGCTTGGTGGCGGTGACGACGATTTCGTTGCCGGTGTTCATGTCGGCGGCGTCTTCGAACTGGTCGCCGTCGCTGTCGGCCTGGGCCTGCGCATCCGCCGCGGGCGTCTCCTGCGCCTGGAGCGCCACGGCGGGCAGGGCGGCGGCGCCGGCGAGCAGCAGCGCCCGAGACACGACGAAACCGGCGGAAAAGGCGTCAAAGCGCATTGGAAATGTCCCTCTCTCTAACCCTTGCGAGCCACCCGTCTGCGCGGCTGCTCGCCTGCCGTGCGGATAAGGCTCGACGGGCCGCCGCTCAATGGTTGCCGCGCGCAACTTACACGAGTGCAAGCGCAGCGTGGCTTTCGCGTAACAGTGTCGCCGCGCTTGCCGCTGCCCGCCCGCTCGGCTAGGGGCGCGCGCGACTGGCGCCCGAGTCACCGGACCCGGCGCCGCCCCCGCACAATCCGAAAGCCTTCAATGTCCCGCTCGCTGCGCAATATCGCCATCATCGCCCACGTCGATCACGGCAAGACCACGCTGGTCGACCAGCTCTTCCGCCAGTCCGGCACCTTCCGCGATAACCAGCGGATCGAAGAAAGGGCTATGGATTCCAATGATCTGGAGAAGGAGCGCGGGATCACCATCCTCGCCAAATGCACCAGCGTCGAATGGGAGCCCAAGGGTCCAAAGGGCGGCGAGACGACGCATATCAACATCGTCGACACGCCCGGCCACGCGGACTTCGGCGGCGAGGTCGAGCGGATCCTCTCGATGGTCGACGGCGTCATCCTGCTGGTCGACAGTTCCGAGGGCGCGATGCCGCAGACCAAGTTCGTCACCGGCAAGGCGCTCGCGCTCGGCCTGAGGCCGATCGTCGTGGTCAACAAGATCGACCGCCCCGACGGCCGCGCGCAGGAGGTGCTCGACGAGGTGTTCGACCTCTTCGTCAGCCTCGACGCCAGCGACGAGCAGCTCGACTTTCCTGTCCTCTACGCCTCCGGTCGCAACGGCTATGCGAGCGAGGACATGGACGCGCGCGCCGGCGATCTGACCCCGCTGTTCGAGAAGATCGTCAGCCATGTGCCGGCGCCCAAGGCGGACCCCGACGGCCCGTTCAAGTTCCTCGTCACCCTGCTCGACCGCGACAACTTCCTCGGCCGCATCCTCACCGGGCTCGTCGCCTCGGGCGGGATCAAGGTCAACGATCCGATCCACGCGCTCGACGCGGGCGGCAAGGTGGTCGAGACCGGCCGCGCCTCCAAGCTGCTCGCCTTCCGCGGGCTCGAGCGGGTGCCGGTGGAGGAGGCGCGCGCGGGCGACATCGTCAGCATCGCCGGGCTCACCACCGCCACCGTCGCCAACACCATCGCCCACCCCAGCGTCACCGAGCCGCTGCACGCCCAACCGATCGACCCGCCCACGCTGTCGATGCGCTTCGCCGTCAACGACAGTCCGATGGCGGGGCGCGAGGGCACCAAGGTGACCAGCCGGATGATCCGCGACCGGCTGGAGCGCGAGGCCGAGAGCAATGTCGCCATCCGCGTCACCGAGAGCGCCGACCGCGACAGCTTCGAGGTCGCCGGGCGGGGCGAACTCCAGCTCGGCGTGCTGATCGAGACGATGCGCCGCGAGGGCTTCGAGCTCGGCATCAGCCGGCCCAGGGTGCTCTACCGCGAGGACGAGAACGGCAACCGCACCGAGCCCTACGAGACGGTGGTCATCGACGTGGACGACGAGCACAGTGGCACGGTCGTCGAGAAGATGGCCACCCGCAAGGCCGAGATGACCGACATGCGGCCCTCGGGCGGCGGCAAGACGCGGATCACGTTCAGCGCGCCCAGCCGCGGCCTGATCGGCTACCACGGCGAGTTCCTCTCCGACACGCGCGGCACCGGGATCATGAACCGCTTGTTCGAGAAATACGGCCCGCACAAGGGCCCGATCGAGGGCCGCATCAACGGCGTGCTGATCTCCAACGCCACCGGCGAGGCGGTCGGCTATGCGCTGAACAGCCTGGAGGAGCGCGGCGTGCTGTTCGTCAGCCCGCAGGAGAAGCTCTACGAGGGCATGGTGATCGGCGAGAACGCCAAGCCCGACGATCTCGAGGTCAACCCGCTGAAAAGCAAGCAGCTGACCAACTTCCGCAGCACCGGCAAGGATGACGCCATCCGGCTCACCCCTCCGCGGATCATGACGCTCGAACAGGCGATCGCCTATATCGACGACGACGAGATGGTCGAGGTGACGCCTAGGAACATCCGCATCCGCAAGGCGATCCTCGACCCGCACGAGCGCAAGAAGGCGCGGCGCAGGGACGGCGCCTGATTGCTCCAACAACGTTCATACAAAATGCGACATTCCTGAACGAATTCTGCCAACGCGGTCCCGCCTGTATTCATGACCGGCCGGGCATAACGGCTCCATCGAAGTCCGCGGGCGAATGGTTCGCCATCGGGATCCGAGGAGACGAACGATGAACAGGATTTTCAAAAGGACCGCCTTGGGCCTTGCGCTCGGAGCGACCGTGCTCGGAGGCGTGGCCCCCGCGGCGGCCCAGGCGCGCGACGGCTATGGACATGGCCGCGGCAACGCAACCAGCTCGGCGGTGATCGGCGGCATCGTCGGCGTGGCGATCGGCGCCGCGATCGCGTCGAGCGTCAACCGCCAGCCGCGCTATTACGGCAACCAGGGCTATTACGGCGGTTATGACAACTACAACAACTACAACAACTATAACCGGCTGAACAGGCACGAGCGCAAGGACATCCGGACCAACCGCCACGGCTACAACAACGGTTACAACGGCTATGACACCCGCTACGGCTATAACAACGGCTACGGCTACAACAACGGCTACAACGGCTACGGCTACGACAACGGCTACGACAGCCCCCGCCGTGGTCATTGATCGCACCGCCGGCTGACGGCGATCGATCGGAAGCCCAATCTCTCGGCCGGCGCGACCCATCGCGCCGGCCGATCTCTTTCGAGCTCGGCCACCCGCCGTTCGAGGACGGGGATTTCTCCCGCGTCGCGGCGCGGCCAATGCAGGCCGGAGGCAGGACTTGAACTTAGTCCAGCGCTTGACTAAGCTAGCCCCATGACCACCGTCAGCGTCCACGAAGCGAAAACGCACTTGTCGCGCCTCATCGAAAAGGTGCTGGCGGGCGAGGAGGTCGTGATCTCGCGTAACAAGGAACCGGTGGTGCGCCTGGTGCGCGAGGCGCCGCCGAAGAAGAAACCGCTGTTGGGCGCGCTCAAGGGCCAGTTCAAGTTCGACCTCGACGACGGCTTCTTCGACCCGCTCTCCGAGGAAGAGCTTGCTCACTGGTACGACGGCAAGATTTGAGGCTGCTGCTGGATACGCACGCGCTGCTGTGGAGCGTGCTGGACGACGCGCATCTCTCGCGCGCGGCAAGGTCGGCGATCGCCTCCGACAGCACCGAAATTCTGATTAGCGCGGTCTCGATCTTCGAGATCACGCTGAAGCACCGCCTGGGCAAGCTCAGGCAAGCAGCTCCATTTGCGCGGCATCACCAGCGGATGATGGCCGAACTCGAGTGGTCCGCGCTACCCGTCTCGATGGATCATGCCTCGCTCGCCGGTTCGCTCGATATCCCGCACAAGGACCCGTTCGATCGCCTGCTGATCGCCCAGGCGAGGATCGAGCGGGTGCCGATCGTTTCGAACGAGACGCTGTTCGACGCGTTCGGGGTGGAGCGGATCTGGTAGGGCGCCACTAGCCCCATCTGGACAACCCGCTCCCCGCCCGTCACTTAAGCCGCCGGAGGGTCGGTGCGAATGCGGCTGGGTTGGGATGAAATCGCGCGCCGGGCCAAGGCCTTCAGCGAGGAGTGGCGGACCGCTCGCTACGAGAAGGGCGAGACCCAGAGCTTCTACAACGACTTCTTCGAAATCTTCGGGATCAAGCGCCGCCAGGTCGCGGACTACGAACGGCGGGTCAAACTGCTCGACAACAGGCAGGGCTTCATCGACCTGTTCTGGCCGCGCACCCTGCTGATCGAACAGAAGAGCGCCACGCTCGACCTCAGGAAGGCGGAGACACAGGCGCTCGATTATCTGGCGGGTATCCACGCCACCGAGCAGCCGCGCTTCATCCTCACCTGCGATTTCCGGAACTGGGTGCTGCGCGACCGCGACAGCGCGGGCGAGCCGCTGCGTTTCGAGCTCGCCGATCTGCACAAGCACGTCCAGGCGTTCGACTTCATGCTCGGCCGCCGCGTCAGCTTCGAGCGGCAGGAAGCGGTCACCATCGAGGCCGCCGGGCTGATGGGCCGCATCCACGATGCGCTGGAGGAAGGCGGCTACACCGGCCACGATCTCGAGCGTTATCTGGTCCGGCTGCTGTTCTGCCTGTTCGCCGACGACACCGGCATCTTCCAGCCCAAGGACATCTTCCTCCAGCTCGTCGAGCACGACACCAACCCGGACGGGAGCAATGTCGGGAGCGCGATCAATCAGCTGTTCGAGGTGCTCGACACGCCCGAGGACAAGCGGCAGGCGCAACTCTCGGGCGAGCTGAAGCAGTTCCCCTACGTCAACGGGCGGCTGTTCGCGGAAAACCTGCGCACGCCGGTCTTCAACGCGAAAATGCGCGAGGATCTGCTCGACGCCTGCCGGCACGACTGGTCGGCGGTGAGCCCGGCGATTTTCGGCAGCCTGTTCCAGAGCGTGATGGACGCGAAGGAGCGGCGCGCCAGGGGCGCGCACTACACCAGCGAGGAGAACATCCTCAAGGCGATCGGCCCGCTGTTCCTCGACGATCTGCGCGCCGAGTTGGAAGCTCTGAAGTCGCGCAAGACCGCCAGGGACAAGCTGCTGCTGGAGTTCCAGGCGCGGCTGGCGCGGATGCGCTTCCTCGATCCGGCCTGCGGCTGCGGCAATTTCCTCGTCATCGCCTATCGCGAAATCCGCAAGCTCGAGCTCGATTGCCTGAAGGAGCTCTACCGCGACCAGACCATCGATGCCGCGCTGCTGAGCCGGGTGACGGTCGACCAGTTCCACGGCATCGAATACGAGGAGTTCCCGGCGATGATCGCCGAGGTCGCGCTGTGGATGGCGGACCACATCGCCAACAATGCGATCAACGAAGCGTTCCGGCTCAACTATGCGCGCATCCCGCTGACCGGCGGCGCCACGATCCACCACGGCGACGCGCTGGAGGTGGACTGGAACGATGTGCTGCCCGCCGAACGGTGCAGCTTCGTGATGGGCAACCCGCCGTTCGTGGGAGCGAAATACCAGACTGCGGCGCAGCGCGCGCAGGTACGGCGGATCGCCGGGCTGGGTGGTTCGGGCGGCACGCTCGACTATGTCGCGGCATGGTTCCTCAAGGCGGGGCAGTATCTGAATGGCGCCGGTCGCCCCTCCCGTTGTTCCTCCGGAACAGCTTCGCTTCCAGGGGAGGGGACGGGGGTGGGGCCTGTGCCGACTCCGCTTCCCCTGACATCCCCCACCCCAACCCCTCCCCTGGAAGCGAAGCTGTTCCGGAGGAACAACGGGAGGGGCTTTGGAACCGCCAACCGCCGCATCCGCATCGCCTTCGTCGCCACCAATTCAATCGTCCAGGGCGAGCAGGTGGCGCAGCTCTGGCCGCTGCTGTTCGACCGCCACGGGCTGGAGATCGCCTTCGCGCACCGCACCTTCAACTGGTTCAGCGAGGCGCGCGGCAAGGCGCATGTCCATGTGGTGATAATCGGCCTGACGCACCGCGACTTCGAGCCGGCGGAGAAGCGGCTGTTCAGCTATCCCGACATCAAGCGCGACCCGGTCGAGAGCCGGCATGGCGCCCTGACGGCCTATTTGTTCGATGCCAAGGGCGCGGATCGGCATTTGGTGGTGCGGGAAGAAAGGAGGCCCATCAATGGCGCCAGCAGGCTCCTCACTGGAAGCAAGCCGCTGGACGGTGGCTATCTAACCTTCAGCGCCGAAGAACGCGCATCCATGTTGGAGAAAGAACCAGCAATGGACCCATTCATTCGGCCTTACCTCGGTGCAAGCGAATACATCAATGATGGCCGTCGCTGGATTCTTGCGCTCCAGGACGCACCACCCGCTACGGTTCGCGCCTCGTCCGAGGTCTCGTCCCGGCTTGAGCTTGTTCGGAAATTTCGGAAGAGCGAGATTGGCCCCAAGGGCAAGCCAGACGGAACGCGGGCGAAAGAAGGAAGTTCGGCGGCAAGCCTAGCAAGCGCCCCAACGCAATTTCACGTGACGGTCATTCCAAAAGCGGCGTTTCTCGTAATTCCGCAGGTAAGCTCGGAGCGTCGCGATTTCGTACCTATCGGTTGGCTGGAACCTCCATCGGTTCCGAGCGACAAGCTTCGTCTTCTTTCCAACGCAAGCTTCTGGGAATTCGGCATCCTCACAAGCACCATGCACATGGCTTGGATGCGGGCCATCACGGGCCGAATGAAGTCCGATTATATGTATTCTGTTGGTGTCGTCTACAACACCTTCCCCTGGCCTGAGGCCACGCCCGCGCAGCGCGCCAGGGTCGAGGCGTTGGCGCAGGGGGTGCTCGACGCGCGCGCCGCGCATCCGACCTCGAGCCTGGCCGATCTCTACGATCCCGACACCATGCCCAGCAATCTGCGCAAGGCGCACCGCGCGCTCGACGAGGCGGTCGACCGGCTCTACCGGCGCGCGCCCTTCGCCAGCGACCGCGACCGGGTGGAGCATCTCTTCGGGCTCTACGAAGCGCTGGTGAACCCGCTCGCCACCGCCGGCGTCGCCAGCAATCGCCGCGTGGCCCGGCGAGCGGCGCGGCAGCGCAGCGCCGAGCACAGACCGTGAGCGGGGTGCAGAGATTGCAAATGCGAATGACTTGCAATATTGGCGGAAGGCAGTAGGGCGGCTGCCGATCCGACAGGGAGTCGCCTTGCAATGCCAGTTTTCTCGTCGCTTGTTCTCGCCGCCGCCGCCGCCGCCACGACCGCGGAGAGCGCCGCGGCCGAGGATCCGCCGCAGATCGTCGTCACCGGACAGCGCAGCGAGGGCAGCGGCGGCTACGGCGTCGAGGAACAGCGCACCGGCTTTCGCATTCCGCTGAGCCAGAAGGAGACGCCGCAATCGATCAGCGTGGCGACGCGCGCGCAGATCGACGATTTCCGGCTCAACGACGTCAACGCGCTGCTCACCACCGTGCCGGGCGTGAGCGTGCTCGCCGCCGAAACCGACCGCGTCTATTATTCGGCGCGCGGATTCGACATCCAGACCTTCCAGATCGACGGCGTGGGCCTGCCCTTCGCCTTCGGCATCCAGACCGGCTCGCTCGACACCGCGATCTACGACCGCATCGAGGTGGTGCGCGGCGCGCCGGGGCTGCTCTCGTCGACAGGCAACCCGAGCGCGGTGGTCAACTTCATCCGCAAGCGCCCCTATGCCGACACGCGGCTGGCGGGCAGCGTGCAATATGGCTCGTTCGATACGCTGCGCCTCGATGGCGATGTCAGCGTGCCGATCGTCCGCGGCGGCGCCATCCGCGCGCGGGCCGTGGGGGCCTATCTCGACAGCGGCAGCCAGCTCGAGCGCTACAGGCTGCGCCGGTGGACCGGCTACGGCATCGTGGAGGCGGACCTCGGGCCCAATACCGTGCTCAGCGCCGGCTATGGCCAGCAGGATCACCGGAGCCGCAACGCCATGTGGGGCGCGATCCCGCTCTATTATACCGACGGCACCCGCATCGATTTCCGGCGCGAGGCCAACTACGCCCCCAACTGGGCGGGCTGGAACGTGATCGACCGGCAGATCTTCGGCGATCTGGCGCATGATTTCGGCGGGGGCTGGAGCGCGCGCCTCACCGTGCTGCGCCGCGCGGTGAGCGAGGACGACGAGCTGCTCTACATCTACGGCAATCCCGACCGCACCACCGGCGAGGGGATCTTCAGCTATCCCGGCAAGTTCAGCGGCGAGACCCGCAACCTCACCATCGAGGGCTATGTCGCGGGCAAGGTGAGCCTGGGCGGGCGCGAGCACGATGTGATGGTGGGCGCCAATCGCGGCGCGCAAAGCTATCTGCAATATTCGGCCTACGACTATTCGCGGGTCGGGCTGGCGCTGCCGCTCGCCACGCTGTTCCGGGGCGACTTCCCGCGGCCCGATTTTCCCGCGTTCGAACTCAGCCTCAATCAGCACACGCGGCGCGAGACCGTCTATGGCCTGGTCCGGATGAATCCGTCCGACAGCCTCAAGCTGATGCTCGGCGGCAATTATACCCGCGCCAGCAGCGAGGGCGTCTCCTACGGCGCCCCGCAGAACTTCGACGCCAGCCGCTTCCTGCCGTTCGTGGGCGCGACCTTCGACCTGACGCCCAGCGTCAGCGCCTACGCCAGCTACGCCACCATCTTCCGCCCGCAGGTGGAGCTGAACGCCGCCAACCGCATCCTGCCGCCGATCGAGGGCGACAATATCGAGGCCGGGCTCAAGGGCGAGTGGAACGGCGGCCGCCTCTACGCCAGCGCCGCGGTGTTCCGGGCGCGCCAGATGAACACCGCCTTCGGCCGATTCGATCCCGCGCTGGGGCGCACCGTCTACGAGCCCGTCGATGCGACCTCCACCGGCGCCGAGCTCGAGTTCGGCGGCATGCTCGCCCGCGGCCTGCAGGCGACCGGCGGCTTCACGGCGATGCGCATCCGCGACGAGAACGACCGGCCCGAGCGGACCTTCGTGCCGCGCAATATCGGCCGGCTCAACCTCACCTATTCGCCGCCTGGACTGGAGCGGTGGAAGCTGGGCGCTTCGGCGCAATACCAGAGCGGCTTCTCCTTCGAGCCGGGCGGAGTATCCGTCACCACCGGGCGGTCGATCCGGATCGAACAAGGCGCCTATGCGCTGATCGATCTGCTCGCGCGCTACGACCTGACCGGGAATGTCGGGCTGAGCCTCAACCTGCGCAACCTGACCAACGCCCGCTATCTCTCCTCGCTGACCTTCAACCAGAGCTATTACGGCGCGCCGCGCTCGATCCTGGGCACGGTGAGCGTGAGGTACTGATGAGCGCGCTGGCGCTGGGCGGAGCGGGGCTTTCGCTGCTGCTCCTCCGCCTCGGCTGGGGCGGACGGCGCGGACTGGCGGCGGCGGGGTGGCTGCTGGCGGCCGCCTCGCTCATCGCGCTGACGCTGGCGCATGGCGCCTGGGGGCTGGCGCTGGGCGGCGTGGCCGGGATGGCGGCGGCGCTTGCGCTGATCCTGCAGGCCGCGTGGGCCTCGCCGGCGGGCCGCGCCCGCAAGGCCGGAAGCGCCCCTTCGGTCACGCTGCCGCATTCGTGGCGCGAGACCGGACGCAGGCTGGCGGTGTTCGCGCTGGTGGCGCCGGTCGGCTTCGCCGCCTCGCTGTGGTTGGCTTACGCCCTCAACGCGCTGATGACCGGCGGTGGCGCGCAGGGTGCGAATTCGGTTGCCGTCATGCTGTTCGTGCAGCCGCTGGCATGGGCGCTGCTGATGAGCTGGCAGATGACGCGCCCCGGCCCGCGTGACATGGCGAGCCAGCCCGCTATCGCGGCGCTGATCGGAACGCTGCTGTGGATGATCGCATGACCGAAGCCCGACCCGCACCCGCGCAAACCGGACCCGGTATCGTCAAGCGCGCCCTTGCCGGTCATGCCGCCATCGGGCTGCTGGCGGGGGCGCTGATCTATCTGATCGCGCTGACCGGCTGCGTGATCGTGGTGCACGACCGCTGGCAGCGCTGGGAGCAGCCGAATATCGCCGAAGCGCCGGTGCTGTCGCCCGCGGCGGCCCAGGCCTCGCTCGGCGCGGCGCTCGCCCGCGAGCAGGATTTGCCCAGGACCGCGTATCTGTTCGTGCGGATGCCCACGCACGATCTGCCCCGTGCCGTCGTCACCACCGACAACAAGGCCTGGTATGTCGATGGCGC
This sequence comes from Qipengyuania sp., assembly GCA_019745075.1. Lineage (GTDB taxonomy): Bacteria > Pseudomonadota > Alphaproteobacteria > Sphingomonadales > Sphingomonadaceae > Qipengyuania. The sequence goes on along the minus strand of JAIETR010000007.1, from coordinate 51,195 downwards.
GGGCCGGGTCGCGGGCCGCGAGGCGCATACGTGGACCGAGTTCGTGATGGCGCTGCACATCAACCTGACTTTGCCGATCGTCTGGGGCATGATCCTGGTCGGCGCGCTCGGCGTGGCGCTGGCGGCGCTGCTGGTGACCGGGGTGCTCGCGCATCCGCGCATCGTCAAGGACGCGTTTCGCCTGCGCGCGCGCCACGATCCGCAGCTCGCGCGCGCCGACTGGCACAATCGGCTGGGGGTATGGACGCTGCCCTTCGCGCTGGCGGTCACTCTGACCGGGGCTTTCATCGGGCTGAGCTATGCCGGAGCGAGCGCGCTGGCGCAGGGTTTCGATCACGAGCGGACCGACGCCGTCTATGCCAAGATCTTCGGCGAGGAACCGGCGCATGACGGCGCCCCCGCGCCGCTCCCCAATATCGCAAGGGCGCTGGAAACCGTGCAGGCGCGCTTTCCCGAGACCTTCCCGACCTATGTGGTGGTCCACGATCCGATGACGCGCGGACAGTTCGTGCAGATCATCGCCGAACATCCGCAGCGGTTGATCTATGGCGAGGCCTACAACTTCGACGGCGCGGGCAATTACACCGGCAAGGTAGGAATCGCCGATGGCGGCATCGGGCGGCAGGCCTTCGGCTCGGTGTACAAGCTGCACTTCGGCGATTTCGCCGGACTGCCGGTGGAGCTGGCCTATATCGCCTTTGGCCTCGCGCTCTGCGTGGTCACCGCCACCGGGACCACGCTGTGGCTGTGCAAGCGCGAGCGCAGGGGCCGCGACAGCCGGCGGCTCGCGGCATGCTGGATCGTGGTGGTGTGGGGCATCCCGCTGCTGCTGGTGCTGACGGCGTGGCTGCGCGGGCTTGGCGGGCCCGACGCGCCGCTGGTCGCCACCTTCTGGCTGGGGCTGGCGGTCGCGCTCGCCGGCGCCGCGCTGCGCCCGGAGCTGGTCGCCGAGGCGCGCCTGCGCGCCGGCCTGGCGCTGGCGCTGGTCGGAACGGCGGTCGCGCATGTCCTCGCCTTCCGGTGGGTCGAGCCGGGCGTGCTGGCGATCGACCTGTCCCTGCTGTTGGCGGCGATAACGGTATGGAAGCGGCCGGGAATGGCGCGCGGGCGCGAGATCGGGATCGGCGGGCCCCTCCGGGCCGGCGGCTAAACCGGCCAAAGCAGAAGAGCCGCGCCTTCCGCCCCCGGTGGCGAAGGGCGCCGATTGCCTCTTCGCGCGTTCAGGCAGACATGCGCTGGCTCATGGTCCTTGCCGCCGTCCAACTCGCGGGGTGCCGCGAGCGCGCCGACGACCGGCATGCCTCGCCGGCGCCGGCGGGCTCCGGCCGCGAACCCGGCAGCGGCGAGGTGCGCGCGCGCATCGCGCCGCGGGGAGAAGCCGCCACGCTCATGCGCTCGGGCCCGCGGGTGCCGGTCCACCTCCCGCCCGGCTTCACGCTCTATCCGGGCGCGCAGGTGATCTCCAACACCGTGGTCGAGCGCGCCGGCGCGCGGCGCGTGCTGCTGGTGTTCGAGACGCCCGACGCGCTCGCCGAGGTCATGCTGTTCTACCGCGCCCAGGCTCGGGGCGCCGGCGTCGCGCTTTCTCTCGATCTCGGGGGCGAGGAGCGCGCGAGCATCGGCGGGCCTCTTGTCGGCGGCGGCGGCGAGCTGGCGATAGCGGCGCGTCGAGGCCCCGCCGGCACGCGCGTCGAGATTTCGGCGAACCGTGCCGCGTCGGCCGGTCCGTAACCCTCGCGCCGCCACAACCGCGCGCCCCTTGCCCCCGCTTGCAAGCCCTTCGCCGCCAGCCTAAAGCGCCGCGACTTTTCCGCAATCGCTATCCCCTCTCTGGAGCTTCCCATGGCGGTCACCCGCACCTTTTCGATCATCAAGCCCGACGCCACGCGCCGCAACCTGACCGGTGCGGTCACCAAGATGCTGGAGGATGCCGGCCTGCGCGTCGTCGCCTCCAAGCGCATCCGGATGACCCGCCAGCAGGCCGAGGGCTTCTACGCCGTCCACAAGGAACGCCCGTTCTACGGCGAGCTGTGCGACTTCATGACGAGCGGCCCGGTGGTGGTGCAGGTGCTCGAGGGAGAGGACGCGGTGAAGACCAACCGCGACGTCATGGGCGCGACCAACCCGGCGGACGCCGCCGAGGGCACCATCCGCAAGACCTATGCCGAGGGCATCGAGGCGAACTCGGTCCACGGCTCGGATTCCGAGGACAACGCGGCCACCGAGATCGCGTTCTTCTTTCGGGACGACGAGATCGCCGGCTGATCCCCGCCGGCGTTCAGGCCACCCGGCGCATGTGGCGCTTGCGGTAGGCGGCGGGGCTGATTCCCACGCCGCTGGCGAAATTGCGCGCGAAATAGGCCGGGTCGCGGTAGCCGAGCGCGTCCGCGATCCGGGCCACGCTGGCGTCGGTGAAGGTCAGCAGCCGCCGCGCCTCGATCAGCCGGCGGGCGATCACGATCTGCGCCGGCGACCGGCGTCCGAATTCGCGGCACACGCGGGTCAGCGTCGCTTGGCTGCAGCCCAGCGCATCGGCGTATTCGGGGATCGTCCAGCTCTCGCGGTGCCGTTTGCCGACCAGCGTCATGAAGCGCCGGAACAGCTCGCGCCGGTCGCTCTCGAGCGGGGGCGAGCTGCTCTCGGGGCGCTGGACCATCTCCACCCCGAGCGCCAGGATCAGCGCCACGCTGGCGCAGGTCGCGGCATTGACCGGCACCTGCGAATGCAGCTCGCGCGCGGCTATGTGGCGGAACAGCCCGTCGATCAGCGCGGCGCGTTCCGGCGCGCCCGCGAGCGTGGCGACGCTCGCCCGCGCGCCGCCGCGCAGATAGTCGCGGTCGACCGCCCCCAGGCGCGGATCGTCGAGCAGCTCGACCGAGATCGACAGCACCCAGCCGCCGGTCCCGGGATCGAACTCGAACGCATGCGGGCAGTCGCAGGGCGTCACCACCAGCGCCGGCAGGGGCGGACGGCGCAGGTCTCCGCCGGTGTCGATCGCCGCGCCCCCGTCGGTGACCAGCGCCAGCTGCACCAGCGTCGGATGGCGGTGCGCGGAAATCGACCAGTCGTGCACCCGCGCGCTGGCGGCGATGGTCTCGACATGAATGAGATCCGCGCCGGCCGCGAACGACTCCTGGCCGAAAAGCCCCACTTCGCGGATGCCGGGTGGCTGCTGCATAACGAACACACCCTATGGCCGTGATCGAAAAGTGCAAGTCTTTGGCGAATTTGTCGATTGCCGCGCGGCCGCTGGCGGGGCAATTTCCCGCCAGGACGCGGGCGGCAGTTCCGCGCGCCAACAGGGAGTGGTGACATGATCGCGCAGCGGACGATTCTCTCCAGCCATCTCGCGGGGGCAGCCGCGATCGCGCTTGCCACGGCACTGGTTCCCGGCGCGGCGGTGGCGCAGGACCAGCCGGCGGCGGAGGAGCCCACCCCGGCCAACGAGGAGATCATCGTCACTGCGCAGAAGCGCGAACAGCGGCTGTCGGAGGTGTCGCTGTCGGTCTCGGCGGTCGGGGCCGAAACCTTGCAGGAGCAGAACATCGTCAATGTCGAGGCGCTCCAGAACCTCGTCCCCTCCATCAGCTTCGGCAACGACTTCAATTTCGCCAAGCTGTTCATCCGCGGCATCGGCCTGTCGAGCTCGCTTCCCGGCGTCGATCCCTCGGTCGCGCTGCATGTCGATGGCGTGGTGGTCAGCCTGCCGCAGGCCCAGCTCGGCTCGCTCTTCGATCTCGAGCGGGTCGAGGTGCTGCGCGGGCCGCAGGGCACGCTCTATGGGCGCAACGCCACCGGCGGCACGATAAACCTGATCACCGCAAAGCCCTCGTCGAGCCTCGAAGGCTATGCCCGCTTCACCATCGGCGGGCCCAATCTGCTGCTGATGGAGGAGGGCGCGATCGGGGGTCCGATCACCGACCGCATCCGCGCGCGGATCGCGGTCCAGAAGATCGACCGCGATGGCTATGGCATCAACGAGTTCACCGGCAACGACATCGACAATTCCGACCAGCTGTCCGCCCGCGCGCATCTCGAGCTGCTGCCGACCGACACCACCTCGCTGCTGTTCACCGGGGAATATCACCGCGAGAACGACCGTTCGCTGGCGATCAAGTTCCGTTCGCTGTCCTTCCCCGGCGTGCTGACCGACGCCAATCCCGCCAACGACGGGCTCAGCTCGCTCGGCCAGCGCACCAACGCCGACGGATCGCAGGCGCGCTTCGCCAGCAATGTCCGCAACCTCGCCACCAATTTCGATCCGATCAACGACCGCAAGCAGTGGTCGCTGACGATGATCGGCACCTGGGACCCGATCGATCAGCTCCAGCTCAAGTCGCTCACCTCCTACCGGAGCTTCGACTCGATCTTCTTCCACGATTTCGACATGTCGACCTATCTGGGATACCCGCTCGCCCAGACCAGTCCGCTCAGGACCAGCGCCAACCATTGGCAGCCGGTGTTCGAAAATCAGGCCAGCCAGGAGTTCCAGGCCAATATCGAAGCGGGCCCGTTCCACGGCGTGTTCGGCGCCTTCTTTCTCAAGGAGTGGATCCGGGTCGAAAATCACATCGGTTTCGACGTGCTCGCCAACACCGATCCGCTGCGGGTGCAGTTCGATGGCAGGTTGACGGTCGATGCGGGCGCGCTCTACGCCAATGTAACCTATGATCTGTCGCCCGAGTTCTCGCTCAAGGGCGGGGCGCGGGTCAGCGCCGAAACCCGGCGTCTGCGGAACAACAGCGGCATCGGCTCCGCGGCGACGGGCTTCGTGCTCGATCCGCTGCAATTCGATACGCGGCGGAATTTCGAGGATTTCTCGCCCTCGGCCGGCTTTGAGTGGCGCCCGAGCGGCGATCTGCTGGTCTACGGAAACTGGTCGCGCGCGTTCAAGAGCGGGACCGCTGAGATCGGTTCGACCCGGCGGTTGTCGGTCAATCAGCCGCAACCCTTCGTCGAGCCCGAAAAGGTCGAGGCGTTCGAAGTCGGGGGCAAGTATACCGGCGGCACGCTCGATGCGAACCTGGCGGTGTTCTACTACACGCTCAAGAACGGGCAGTTTTCGCTTACTCGCCCAATTCCGACCCCGCCGTTCTTCGTCAGCAACCTGACCAATGCGGCGAGCAGCGAGGCCTATGGCGCGGAACTGGAGGTGTTGTGGCGACCGACGCAGGCGTTCGCGCTCAACGCTTCGCTCGCCTATCTCCACTCGCGCTTCACCAACTTCTTCGCCGCCGACCCGCTCGACGCGCGGCTGTTCGCGCCGGGCGCGGTCGCCTCGCAGCTGCTCAAGGACCTGTCGGGCAATCCGACCCGCATGTCGCCCGACTGGAGCCTCAACCTCAATCCCCGCTACGAGATCGATCTGGGAAATACCGGGACCGTCACGCTGGCCTCCAACTTCGCCTACCGCTCGAAGCAGTTCCACACCGAATTCGCCGATCCGCGGATGGCGCAGGAGGCCTACATCATGCTCGACGGCAATGTCCGCTACGAAACCGCCGACGGGCGCTGGTCGGCCAATGCCTTCGTCAAGAACATCACCGACGAGCTGGTGTGGGCGGGCAGCTTCGCGGTCTCGACCAGCCGCACCATCGGGGGCACGCTGATGCCGCCGCGCACCTATGGCGTGACTCTGGGTTATGCGTTCTGAGGGCGAGAATGGCTGGGGGCTTCCCCGTCAACATTTGCAGTAACGCCTCGAGCGCGAACGTGATACACGCCGCGCGTGCTGTGGGGTCGTTCTCGGCGCGAAAAGACGCTTGTCGAGCGATTCGTCGCTGCGCTCAACGCGCATGACGTCGAGACGCTCGAAACCCTGCTGACCGAGGACTTCACCTATATCGACAGCTGGCGCGAAGGCGTGACCGGGCGCGACAAGGTCATCGCCGCGCTCCGCTCGCTGATCGCGGTCGACCCCGATTTCGGCATCGAGGTCGATCGGATGGACTGGCGCGAACCGCATGTCCTGATGACGGGGCGCGTCAACAGCCGCCAGTTCGGCCCCAATCGCCGCGCGGTGTGGCAGGTGCTGGTTCGCGATGGAAAAATCGCCGAATATCAGGCCTGGGCGGAGGGCGGCCCGCCGCCGATGTCGCGGATGCTGTCGCCCGAGCACACCCGCGGCATGGCGGATCGCGCCGCGGAAAAGCCGGAGCTGGAAGAGGACGAGCCGGGGACTTAGTCTAAAAAGGCGTCCGCTGCGTTCATCGGTCGGGTGAGGCGCGCCGGCGCGACCGCGCGCCAGCTTCGCGCCAGCCACTCGCCGACATTGCCCCAGTCGAGCCCCGGCCGGTTGAGGATGACGCCGATCCAGCCGCCCGCCCCGTAGTAGGCCGGCTTGAAATAGGCCTGCGGCTGGTCTTCGACCAGGCCTTCGAGCTCGTCCATGCCGCCGGCCTTCACCAGCAGGGCGATATGCGGTGTGCCGTGGTGCCGGTCGCTGAAATAGGCGAAGAACTTGCCCGATTTTTCGCTACCGACGCGAAAGCCAGCCGACCCGTGGCTCTCCCGCTCATGGGTTTCGGGCAAAGCGAGCGCCAGGCCCCGCACCCTGGCGAGCAGATGTGCCGGGTCGCTGTCCCGCGAGACATAGTCCGCGAGCACGCGCGGGTAGAGCTGGTGCTCGGCCAGGAGCACGCGCTTTGCCAATGCCTCGGACGTGTCGTCGGCGCGGATGGCGACCCGGATCTGCCCCAGCACCTCGCCGCCATCGAGGTCGTCGGTCACGAGATGAACCGAAACGCCGGCGTGGCTGTCCCTCGCCGCGATCGCGCGCGCATGCGTGTCGAGCCCGGTGTATTTGGGCAGCAGCGAGGGATGGATGTTGAGCATCCGACCCTGCCAGCGCGCGACCGTCTCGGGCGTGAGGATGCGCATGTAGCCGGCCAGCGCGATATAGTCGGCGCCCGCGTCGCGCGCGGCTTGGTCCAGCATCGCCTCGTGCTCGGCGCGCGCCAGGCCCCTGTTCCGATGGGCGAAAGTGGCGACGCCCTCCGCTTCGGCGAGCGCGAGGCCGGGCGCGGCTGGATCGTTGCTGGCCACCAACACGATCTCGTAGGGGCAATCGGGCAGCCGGCTCGCATAGAGCAGCGCCGCCATGTTCGAGCCGGCGCCCGAGATGAACACCGCGACCTTCGCTCTTTCGGGGGCCTGTTCAGCCACGGTGGCTCGCGGTCCAGTCCTCGCGCGCCGACCAGGTGCCCGCCGAGCCGCGCACGGTGCAGCCGCGCGCGCCTTCCTCGATCCGGCCAACCGTCAGGACCGTTTCGCCCGCCGCCTCGAGTGCTTTCGTGACAGCCCCGGCATCGCCTTCCTCGACCGCCAGCACCATGCCCACGCCGCAGTTGAAGGTGCGCGCCATCTCGCCCGGCGCGATGTTGCCTTGCGCCTGGAGGAAGGCCATCAGCCGCGGCTGCTCCCACGCATCCGCATCCACCACCGCATGCGCGCGCCGGGGCAGCACGCGCGGGATGTTCTCGAGCAGGCCGCCGCCGGTGATATGCGCCAGCGCGGCGATCCGCCCGGCGCGAAGCTCGGGCAGCAGGCTCTTCACATAGATTCGCGTCGGTTCGAGCAGTGCCTCGATCAGCAGCCGGTCGGTATCGAACAGCGCCGGGCACTCGAGCTTCCAGCCCTTGTCCGCCGCCAGCCGCCGCACCAGCGAATAGCCGTTCGAATGGACTCCGGAGCTGGCGAGGCCGAGCAGCACCATGCCCGGCGCCACGCGCTCGCCGGTGAGCTGCTCGCCGCGCTCGACCGCGCCGACGCAGAAGCCGGCCAAGTCGTAGTCGCCCGGTGCATACATGCCCGGCATCTCGGCGGTCTCGCCCCCGATCAGCGCGCAGCCGGCCTGTCGGCAGCCTTCGGCGATGCCGGCGACCACCTGCTCGGCCACCCCGGTCTCGAGCTTCCCGGTGGCGAAATAATCGAGGAAGAACAGCGGTTCCGCGCCCTGCACGATCAGATCGTTGGCGCACATCGCGACGAGATCGATGCCCACGCTGTCGTGCCGCCCGCTGTCGATGGCGAGCTTGAGCTTGGTGCCAACGCCGTCATTGGCGGCGACCAGCAGCGGATCGCGGTAGCCGGCGGCCTTGGGATCGAAGAAGCCGCCGAAGCCCCCGATCTCGGCATCGGCGCCCGGTCTGCGCGTGGACCGCACCAGCGGCGCGATCGCCTTGACCAGCGCGTTGCCGGCATCGATCGACACGCCGGCGTCGGCATAGGTGTAGGCGGCGGGGGGTGGATTCTCGGCCATCGCAGCCACGCCATACTTATTCGGCCTTGGTTTTCCAGAACGCATTGGGCAAAAGCGCCGCCGAATTCCCATGCGGACGCTTTCCCGACCCTTTCCGACGCTCACCGGCAGGCAGGTGGGAATGTTCGCCGCGCTGGCACTGGCCTTGCTCGTGGCGCTCGCGGCCTGGGCGCAGATCGAGGGCGATCGCGGGATCGCGCCCGTGGCCGCCTCGCGCGACATCCGCGTTTCCGGCATCGCGGTCGATGCCAAGGGCGACACGCCGCAGGAAGCGCGCGAGAACGGCTGGCGGGAAGCGGCGCGGCTCGCCTGGGCCGGGATCGGCGGGCCCAGGCTGTCCGACGGACAGCTCGGCTCGATGGTGTCCTCGATCGTCATTGAGAGCGAGCAGCTTGGCCCCAGGCGCTACATCGCGCGGCTCGGCGTGATCTTCGATCGGGCGCGGGCGAGCGGATACCTGGGCGGCGAGGGCGAGGTCGCGCGCTCGGCCCCGCTGCTGCTGATCCCCGTCACCGTGACCGCGGGCACCGAGACGGTGTTCGAGCGCCGCAACCCGTGGCAGCGCGCCTGGGCCGAATACCAGACCGGGGCGAGCCGGATCGAATATGTCCGCCCCTCGGGCGCGGGCGGAGATTCGCTGCTCATCACCTATGGCCAGGCGGGCCGCCGCAGCCGGTTGTGGTGGCGCAATGTGCTTGACCAGTTCGGCGCTTCCGATGTCCTCATCGCGATCGCGCGGCTCGATTACGATTACCCGGGTGGGCCGGTAACCGGGCGCTTCACCGCCCGCTATGGCCCGGACAACAGCTGGCTGGGCGAATTCACGCTGCGGGCGACGAGCCCGGCGCATCTGCCCGCCATGCTCGCGCAGGCGGCGCAGCGCTTCGACGCCATCTACACCCACGCGCTCGACGCCGGCCGGCTCCGGCCCGACCCGACGCTCGATCTCGAAACCCCGGTGCTGCCCGCCGAGGTGCAGGCGCTGATCGAGCAGGGCCGCGCCATCGCCGCGCGCGAGGAGGCGGCGCGCGCGGGCGAGTTGGGCGTGGAGACGCCGCTCCCGGGCGAAACCGGGACGCCTGCTCCGGCCGCGACGCCGGCCGCCATCACCATCGTGACGGTCCAGTTCGCCACCCCCGACCCGGCTTCGGTCGATGCGGCGGTGGGGGCGGTCCGCGCGACGCCGGGGGTTCGCGGCGCCGCGACGACTAGCCTCGCGCTGGGCGGCACCTCGCTCATGCGCGTGACCTTCGCCGGCGGCGCCGCCGAGCTCGCGGAGGCGCTGCGGGCGCGCGGCTTCACCGTGCGCGAGGCCGGCGGCGGCTTGTCGATCAGCCGCTGACGGCGGCCCGCGTTCGATGACCCAGATTGCTCTCCCGCTCGATGTCCGCGGGGCTGCCGAGCCCGTGCGGATCGTCGTCGGAGAGGCGAACCGCGCGGTGATCGAAGCGTTGCGCGATCCCTCGCGCTGGCCCTTTCGCACCGCCGTGCTGCTCGGACCGCCGCGCTCTGGAAAATCGCTGCTGGCGGGCTGGTTCGCGGGCAGCGGCGCGGGCGAGGCGTTCGACGATGCGCATTCGAGCGATGAAGCGGAGCTGTTTCATGCCTGGAATCGCGCGCAGGAGAATGACCGCCCGCTCCTGATGACCGCCGCGCCCGGATGGCGCATCGGTTTGCCCGATCTGGCATCGCGGCTCGGGGGTTCGCTCCAGCTGGCCATCGGCGCGCCCGACGATGCGCAGATCGCCGAGCTGCTGTCCGCCCATGCCGAGCAGCGGCGGCTGGTCCTGGGCGAGGGAGCGGCCGCCTATCTGGCGCCCCGGATCGAGCGAAGCCACGCCGCGGTCGAGGCGGTGGTCGAGGCGATCGACCGGATTTCGCTTGAACGCCAGGCGCCCGCCACCATCTCGCTGTGGCGCGACGCGCTCGAAGCGGTGCAGGGGCCCGAGCAGGGCCGCTTGCTTTGAGCGCGCTTTAGTGGGAGGCTAGGCTCACGATGTTCGACCGGTTGAGGGCCTATCTCGACAGCGTTCGCGCGCGCGATCCCTCGCCGCGCTCGCGCTGGGAAATCCTGACCTATCCGGGCGTCTGGGCGGTCGCGTTCCACCGCCTCGCGCATTGGCTTTACGAGGCCGAGCTGTTCCTGCTGGCACGGGTGATCAATCACGCCGGGCGCTTCCTGACCGCGATCGACATCCATCCCGGCGCCAGGATCGGGCGAAACTTTTTCATCGACCACGGCTTCACCGTGATCGGCGAGACGGCCCAGATCGGCGATAATGTGACCATCTACCAGTGCGTGACGCTGGGGGGCACCAATCCGACGAGCGGGGTCGGCGGCAAGCGCCACCCGACGATCCGCGACAATGTGATCATCGGTTCTGGAGCGCAGGTGATCGGTCCGATCACGGTGGGCGAACGCGCGCGCATCGGCGCCAATGCCGTGGTCACCGACGACGTGCCCGAAGGCGCGACGATGATCGGGCTGAAGGCGCGGAGCGCACTGATCCCGGTCGAGGAGTACGTGCGCGAATTCGTCCCTTATGGCACGCCATGCAACGAGCCCTGCGAGCCGGACATGGGCCGCGTCGAGGCCCTGGAGCAGCAATTGAGCGAGATGCGCGCCGAGATTGCCGCGCTGCGTGAAACCGCGCGGTCACGGTTGGAGTCGCAGGTGGAGGCGGAGTTATCGGAACAGCTCAGCGGGACCGATAATTGAGCCAGCCGGGTGGTGGCGGTGGATCGGTGGTGCCCTTTCCAGGTGGGTTTCCGCGCTCCGCCCCCGGCCAGATCGGCTTCACGCGGGAGGAACTGACCCGCATCCTCGATCTCTACGGGCGCATGGTCGCCGCGGGCGAATGGCGGGATTACGCGATGGATTTCACCCGCGATTTCGCCGCTTTCGCCGCCTTCCGCCGCGCCGCGGAGAACCCGCAGGCGCGCGTCGAGAAACGCCCCGCGCTCCGCGCCCGCCAAGGCATGTGGACGCTGTTCGGCGAGCACGGTCAGGTGTTGAAGCGGGGGCATGAGCTCGCCGGCGTCCTCGCACCCATGGAACGGCGGCTGGTGCGGGCGGTGGAGGAATAGAGCCAGCTGGCTCTAGGCTGGCAAGCTCCAGGCGACCAGCTCGAGTCCCGGCACGTCGCGGTAATCCTTGCCGTTCAGCGTGACCAATGGCAGCGCGTGGGACAAGGCCGTGGCTGCCGTCATCCGATCGGCCGTCTTGCGACGCGAGAAGCCCGTGCGGCGCACGATCGTTCTGTAGGCATCGATTTCCCCAGTCGCGAAATCGAGCGTCACCAGATAGCGCAGAGCATGGTCGAGTAACCCGCGGCGCGCATCGCCGTCGTTTCCCGCAACGCCATTTTCCAGTTCGACACGCGATACCGCCGATATGAAGAAGGGCGGCTCGAGCGTCGCGACTTGTTCTTCGACCCAGGGGTGACCGTCGCGTAAGTGGATCACGACATCGGTATCGAGAAGAACCGCCAAGCGCTAAAGGCCGGGGCGCTTAGGAAACACGATCCGTTCGCGCTTCTGTATCTCGGGGGGCTTGGGTAAAGCCTTAAGTTCCTCAAGCCACTTCAGCATCCGCGCCTTTTCGGCCGCGCCATCCTGCGTCAGCTTGATCGTAACTGCCGCGCCGTTCTTGGCCAGCTCGACCTCGACACCCTCCGGAATGGCAAAGTCCTTGGGCAGGCGCACCGCGACGCTGTTGCCGGACTTGAACGTACGCGTGTGGAATGGCTTGGTCATCAGACGTATATACGGGATATACGCCTACCTCGCAAGCTCAACCGCGCGCGCTCGAGGGGGCGGCGTCGGCGCCGAGCACCTTCTGCATCGCGGAAAGGATGTTGCCGCTCTGCTCGCTGCCCGATTGCGGGGCGGTGAGGTTTGAGAAGGCGGAAATATCGTCCCAGCGCGCCGCGAAACCCTCGACGCTGCGATCTGCTTCGGGCAGCCACACGGCCTCGTTCATGACCGTCCAAGACGAATGGAAGCCCCCCGCGCCCGCGCCGACGATGGCGTTGGTGGGCGCGTCCTCGCTGACCAGGAACAGCGCGGCGGGGACGACATTGACCGGGTCGAACAGCTTGAACGCCTGCTCGGGGAACAGATCCTCGGTCATGCGCGTGCCGGCCACGGGGCTCAGGGTGTTGCAGCGCACATTGTACTTCGCGCCCTCGAGCGCGAGCGTCTTGGTGAGTCCGGCCAAGCCTAGCTTCGCCGCGCCGTAATTGGCCTGGCCGAAATTGCCGAACAGCCCGGTGCTGCTCGCGGTCATCAGGATACGGCCATAGGCCTGCTCGCGCATCGTCTCCCACACCGCCTTGGTGGCGAAGGCGCTACCGGTGAGATGAACCTTGAGCACGAATTCGAAATCCGCCGGCTCCATCTTGGCGAAAGTCTTGTCGCGCAGCACGCCGGCGTTGTTGATGAGGATGTGGACGCCGCCCCATTTCTCCCTGGCGGCGGCGACCATCGCCTCCATCTGGTCGAACTCGGTCACCGAATGGCCGTTCGCCATCGCCTGGCCGCCCCCGGCCTCGATCTCCTCGACGACCTTCTGCGCCGCGTCGGAAGCGCCGGTGCCGTCGCGCGACCCGCCGAGATCGTTGACCACCACCCTGGCGCCGCGCCGGCCCAGTTCAAGCGCGTATTCGCGGCCGAGCCCGCCGCCCGCGCCGGTGACGATGGCGACCTTGTCCTTGAAGTCGATGGTCATGGGTTCTGCTCCGTGAGTCGGTTTACGTGAAGGTCAACTTGGGCCCGGAACTGGCACCATCGCGTCGCGCTTGCAACAGGGCTGCGGCGAGGGCGCGATGCCGTAGCGGCGAGCTTACCAGCTTTCGAGCAGCGGCACGAGTTCGCGGAGCGAATCGATCACCGCATCGCCGCCTAGCTCGTGGGGCGGCTTGTCGTTGAAGCCGTAACCCGCGACCACCACCGGCACCTTGGCCGCGCGCGCCGCCATGACGTCCCAGCTGCTGTCGCCGACATAGGCCATTCGCCCGCCTCCGCAGCGCCGCCGCGCCTCGAGGAGCGGATCGGACGCCGGCTTGGCGCGGCCCTTGCCCAGCGTATCGCCGCCGATCACCGCCTTGAAGCAGTCGATCAAGCCCAGCCGGGTGAGGATGTCGCGCGCAAAACCTTCGAATTTGTTGGTGATCACCGCCATGCATACGCCGCGCGCGTAGAGATCCCCCAGAACATCGCCCGCGTGCGGGAAGGGCGCCGTCCACACCGCGCAGTGCCGGCCGTAGTAGGCGAGCATCTGCTTGTAGAGTTTGCGAAACTCCACTTCCGGCAGCCCGCCCTGCTCGTCGATGGCCTTGGCGAGCATGACCTTGGCACCGCCACCGATCAGGTTCTTGGCGTGATCGAGCGGCACGAGATCGAAACCGCCCAGCGCCAGCGCGTGATTGACCGCCTCGGCCAGATCGCGGTGGGTGTCGAGCAAGGTGCCGTCGAGGTCGAAACCCACGATATCGAACGGAAACGTCGTCATATCCGGGGCGGCCATGCGCGTTGCCGCTTCAATCCGCAAGCGAACGGTGGCAGAGCGCGCGGCATGACCGCCGCGACCCGAGAATTCGCCGCCGTGATCCTTGCCGCCGGCCAGGGCACGCGCATGAAGAGCGACCTTCACAAGGTGCTCCATCCGATCGCCGGACGGGCCATGCTCGACCATCTCCTGGCCAGTGTCGACGAGCTTCGCCCAGGCAGGACGGTGCTGGTGGCGGGGCATTGCCGGGATCAGCTCGAGCGGGCGGTGGGGGACCGCGCGACGCTCGCGGTGCAGGAGCCGCAGCTGGGAACCGGCCACGCGGTCCAGCAGGCCGCGGCCGCGCTCGAAGGTTTCGGAGGCGACGTGCTGGTGCTTTACGGCGACGTGCCGTTCGTGCGCGCGGCGATGCTCGAAGCCATGCTCGCGCGGCTTCACGCCGCTGACGCGCCGGCGGTGGTGGTGCTCGGCTTCGAGCCGGACGATGCGGGGCACTATGGCCGGATCATCGCCGACACGGCGGGCCGGATCGCCAAGATGGTCGAGTTCAAGGACGCCAGCGAGGAGGAGCGCGCGTGCCGGCTGTGCAACTCGGGCCTGATGGCGGTGCGCGCGCACGACCTGTTCGACCTGCTTTCGCGCGTCGGCAACGCCAACGCGCAGGGCGAATACTACCTGGTGGACATCGTCAATGTCGCGCGCGACGAAGGACGCGCGAGCGCGGTCGTCGTCACCGACCGGCCCGACGAGGTAACCGGCATCAATTCGCGCGGCGAGCTCGCCGCCGCCGAGGCGCGGTGGCAGCAGCTCCGCCGCGAGGAGGCGATGGCCGAGGGCGCTTCGCTGCGCGCGCCCGAGACGGTGTTCTTCAGCTACGACACCAGGCTCGGGCGCGATGTCACCATCGAGCCCAACGTCGTCTTCGGCCCCGGGGTGACGGTGCACGACAATGTCCGCATCAGGGCGTTCAGCCATCTCGAAGGCTGCGAGGTCCATCCCGGTGCGCAGGTCGGCCCGTTTGCCCGGCTCCGGCCCGGTGCGGTGCTCGAGGAGGACGCTTTCGTCGGCAATTTCGTCGAGGTGAAGAACGCGGTGCTCCATGCCGGCGCCAAGGCGAGCCATCTGACCTATCTCGGCGATGCCGAAGTGGGCGCGGGTGCGAACATCGGCGCGGGCACCATCACCTGCAATTACGACGGCTATTTCAAGCACAAGACCACGATCGGCGAGCGGGCCTTCATCGGCTCGAACAGCGCGCTGGTCGCGCCGGTCAGCATCGGCGCCGACGCGATCGTCGCGGCGGGCAGCACGGTCAGCAGAGACGTCGCGGCGGGCGAGCTGCGCATGGTCCGCGGCGAGCAACTGGTGAAACCGGGCTGGGCCGACCGCTTTCACGATGCGATGAAGAAGAAAAAGGCGGACAAAGGCGGCTGACGGGGGTGCGCGGCATCACGATTGCCGCCCGCGCCGGGCCACCCGCCACCGCACCACCGCCAGAGCCGCAAACGCCGCCGCCATATCGACCGCGAGGTCGGCGATGTCGCTGTCCCGATCGAGGATCGGAATCGCCTGGACGAGCTCGATCAGGGCGCCGAACCCGCTCAATCCCAGGAACAGCAGCCCGATCGATCGGGAGCGAAAACCATAGGCCGCCAAGCCGCCGAGCGTGGCGAACGCCAGCATGTGCATGATCTTGTCCGATGGCTGGCCGGGTATGTGAGGCGGGTGCGGCACCGCGGCCATCACGAAGGATATAAAGGCGGCAAATACCAAGGCGATACGGGCCGCGCGCTGCATCGGCTATCCATTCCCAGGCTTGAGGTCCGGGTCAATGGGGAAACGAGCCTGTGGCACCTTGGCAACAGATCGAGGAAGCCTGAGTTCAAATCGTCCCGAATCCGAACAGATTGCCCGGTTTTCCATCGTCATAGCCGCCGCCGAGGAACCAATTTGGCAATAGTCATGTTAATACGCTATAACGTGCAAAAAGCAGGCTCAATGACCGCTCGTCGCAAAACAGCGGGTCGCGATATCGGGAAACGCAAGCTGGTCGGCCTCGCGCTGACTGTTGCAGCCGCAACCCTGGTGTTGGCGACCGAGTTGCCCCAGGGGCTCTCGCGAGCCCTTGGCGGAAGCGCCGCGCTTGCGGAACTCGCGGCCCGCTCGCCAGGGGCCCGGATCGGCGGCGTCGCTCTCAAGGGCAAAACACGATTTTCGCTGGCTCCCGTTGCCGGCGTGGCGGGGCCCGCGGCGGGAGCGCCCGGCTTGGGCAATCCCGTGGCCTCCGTCCAGGGCGCCTCGGTGGGTCCGGAAGGTCCGGTGCCCACCTCGGGTCCGATCGGACCGGGCGGCTTTCCGAACGATTTCCTCGCTCCGGGCCTGGCCGGTGTGCCGATCGCCGCCGCGCCGGGAGCGGCGCCTGGCGCCGGTCCGCCCATCGATTTCGGCGGTGGCCCCTTGCCGATAATCGGCGGGTTGCCGATCTTCGTTCCGGGTGGATCGGGGGGCACGATACCCCCCGGAACGCCCGGCGGCGGGGGCGTGATCGCTCCGCCGCCAGTTCCGCCGGTTCCACCGGCTGGTCCGATCCCGGAACCCTCGACCTGGCTCCTGCTGATCGCGGGCTTCGGACTGACTGGGGGCGCGATGCGTCGCAGGCGGCGTGTCGCGACCGCCTGAACAGCCGTATCCGTCCTGGCGCAAGGCGGCTGTCACACTATTCCTCTTCGCGGTTTTGGCGGCGGTGACCATCGGGGCCATCGTCCGGGGCGATCGCCTGCTCATCCGGCCGACCGCCCGCGCCGCCGCGGAGGCGGCGCCGCCAGCGTTCGCGGGGGCGAGCCCGAACCGGGTGTTTCTGCGCCCCGTGGAAGGCCGCGAGGCGGCGCGGCGGGGCCTGATCCCCGCCGGAACGCGATCGATCCTCGCGACCGGCGGCAAGCTCGATCACGGCGAGTGGCGGTGGGACGACAAGGCGGTGCCCGCCGGCAGGATCGCGGTCCGCGTCGATCTCGAACGCCAGCTCGTCTCGGTGTTCCAGGGGGCGGACGAGATCGGAACCGCGGTCATCGTCTACGGGGTCGAGGGCAAGGAGACACCGCGCGGGAAGTTGCCGATCCTCGGCAAGACGCGCGACCATCGTTCGCTCACCTATGACGCGCCGATGCCCTTCTCGCTGTGGCTGCGCGACGACGGGGTGGCGCTGCACGGCAGTTCGGTCAGCATGGGCAAGGCGACCAACGGCTGCATCGGCGTGCCGGTGGAATTCGCGGAGAAGCTGTTCGAGGTCGCCCGGGAAGGCGACATCGTCGAGGTGATCGGCGGTTCCGCCGGGGCCTGATTACCAGAACATCCAGACCGCGACGGCGGGCACTGCCCAGCCGGTCAGGCCCAATCCGGCGATCGCCCACATCCGCGTCCCGAGCGGGAGCTTGCGCTCGCTCGCGAGGACGTTCGCCGGTTCGGGCTCCTCGTCCCAATGTTCGCGCAGCCTGGCCAGGGCTTCGGCCGGCGTGAGCGGCCTCGGCGCGGCATCGGGGGCGGGCTCCCGCGGAGCGGAGCGCAACAGCGCGGCGCCGAGCTGCGCCCGGGTCAGGGCCTTTGTGAAACGACAGCCGAACAGGGCCTCGTCCGCCCACACCACTTGCGCGCGGTGGCTGGTGCCGCCGGGCAGTTCGACCTCGATCTCCGACCCCGCCGCGACGCCGGCGGCGCCTCCGAGAAGGAGGCCCGTGCGCGAGAGGTTGTGGACCTGGAGTCCGCTTTCGCCGGTCTCGGTGGCGACCCGCGCCTCGAGCCTGAGCACGCGGCGGTCGGAGGCGCGCTGGTCGGCGCTGTCGGCGAATATGGCGTGGAGCGCATGGCTGAGCATGCGGGCGACGATGCGCCCGGCACGGTCAAGCCATCGTCAAGCGATATGGTTAACGCGCGATTTGCAATCGGCGGAGGCCCGGATCAGCTGTCGACGTGTTCGGCGAGAACGGTGAGGCCGCCGGGCGCGACCTCGGCGAAACCGCCGCGCACCGCGATCTCCTCGGGCTGCGCACCTTCGGTCTTGTAGACCTTGAGCATGCCGTCCTTCATCGTGGTCATATAGGGCGCGTGGCCCTCCAGCACGCCCTCTTCGCCCTCGCTGCCGGGGACGACGACCATGTAGACCTCGTCCGAGCGGACGAGCTTTTCGGGCGTGACGAGTTCGAAGTGCAGGGACATGTGTACCTCATCTCTCTCTCCCCTCGCGGGAGAGATACGGAGACTTGGGCCTGCGCCAGCAGGCCTTAGTCGAAGTCGAGAGGGGGCGAGGCCGGAGCTGAGCTCCGGACCCCTCTCCCAACCCTCTCCCGCAAGCCTGTCCTGAGCGGCTGGCTTTGCCAGCCAGCCGAAGGGGGGAGAGGGCCATGAATCACGCGTCCTCGGCCAGCTTCTTGGCCTTTTCGACCGCGTCCTCGATGCCGCCGACCATGTAGAAGGCGGCTTCGGGCAGGTGATCGTATTCGCCGTCGACCACCGCCTTGAAGCTCTTCACGGTGTCCTCGACCTGGACGAACTTGCCCGGGATGCTGGTGAACACCTCGGCAACGTGGAACGGCTGGCTGAGGAACTTCTGGATCTTGCGCGCGCGCGCGACGGTCAGCTTGTCCTCTTCCGAGAGCTCATCCATCCCGAGAATGGCGATGATGTCCTGAAGCGACTTGTACTTCTGCAGCGTCTCCTGGACGCGGCGGGCGGTTTCGTAGTGCTCCTGGCCGACGATGCGCGGCTCGAGCACGCGGCTGGTCGAATCGAGCGGGTCCACCGCGGGATAGATACCGAGCTCGGAGATGGCGCGGTTGAGCGTGGTGGTGGCGTCGAGGTGGGCGAAGGAGGTCGCGGGCGCCGGGTCGGTCAAGTCGTCCGCGGGCACGTAGATCGCCTGCACCGAGGTGATCGAGCCCTTGGTGGTCGAGGTGATCCGCTCCTGGAGATTGCCCATGTCGGTCGCCAGCGTCGGCTGATAGCCCACCGCCGAGGGGATGCGGCCGAGCAGCGCCGACACTTCCGAGCCGGCCTGGGTAAAGCGGAAGATGTTGTCGACGAAGAACAGCACGTCCTGGCCCTCGACGTCGCGGAAATATTCCGCCATCGTCAGGCCCGAGAGCGCGACGCGCGCGCGCGCGCCCGGCGGCTCGTTCATCTGGCCGAACACCAGCGCCACCTTGCTGCCCTCGCTGATCGCCTCGCCGGCCTCGTTCTTGGCGATGACGCCGGCATCGAGGAATTCGTGGTAGAGGTCGTTGCCCTCGCGGGTGCGCTCGCCGACGCCGGCGAACACCGACACGCCGCCGTGGCCCTTGGCGATGTTGTTGATCAGCTCCTGGATCAGCACCGTCTTGCCGACGCCCGCGCCGCCGAACAACCCGATCTTGCCGCCGCGCGCGTAGGGGGCCAGGAGGTCGATCACCTTGATGCCGGTCACGAGGATGGCGGCTTCGGTGGACTGATCGACGAACAGCGGAGCCTCGGCGTGGATCGGCATGGTGCTTTCGGACCCGACAGGGCCGCGCTCGTCGATCGGCGCGCCAATGACGTTCATGATGCGCCCCAGTGTCTTGGGCCCGACGGGAACGCTGATCTGCGCGCCGGTGTTCACGACTTCCTGGCCGCGGGTCAGGCCCTCGGTCGAATCCATCGCGATGGTGCGCACGGTGTTCTCGCCAAGGTGCTGAGCGACTTCGAGCACCAGCGTATTGTCGCCGTTCCTGGTCTCGAGCGCGGTGAGAATCGCGGGCAGCTCTGCCTCGAAGGCGACATCGACGACCGCGCCGATGACCTGCGCGATGGTGCCGCCCTTGTTCAAGTTGGCGGGCGATTGGTTCAGCTTGGGGGCGGTGGCCATGATAGGTTCCTGATCTCGAGGTTTACTTGGCGGCGGCGCAGACGGCTTCGGGGTCCTTGAGCGTCCAGGCGCTCTTGCCCGCGACCAGCGTCGCCTTGTTGCGGAGGTATTCGTCCTCGCCGAGGCCGAACTCGCAGTTCACCTCGCTCGAGCCTAGGCCGGCGCGGCGGCAGACCGCGGTCTTGACCGGCTTCGCCTCGGGGCAGGCTTCGGCGAACTTGGCGGTGAACAGTTCCTGGTCGGGCGCGGGCAGGCTCGGAGTCGCGGCCGGGGCGGGAACGGCCGTGGTCGCCGCGGGGGTCGGCTCGGCAGCGGGCTCCGACGAACAGGCGGCGAGCATGATCAGCGGGAGGAGGAAAACGATCTTTTTCATAGTGGCAATGACCCTTAGAGTGCTTCGGCGCCGGCGATGATTTCGATGAGCTCGGTGGTGATCGCGGCCTGGCGGCTGCGGTTGTACTGGATGGTCAGCTTGTTGATCAGGTCGCCGGCGTTGCGCGTGGCGTTGTCCATCGCGGTCATGCTGGCGCCCTGCTCGCTGGCCTCGCGCTCGAGCAGCGCGGTGAACAGCCTGGTGCGGACGTAGCGCGGCAGCAGCTCGCCGAGGATCGTCTCCTCGTCGGGCTCGTATTCGACCACCGCGTCCGAAGCGGGAACGGCGTCGGCAGCGACTTGCCGAGCGGGCACCGGCAGGAGCTGCACCACGGTCGGGTCCTGCGCCAGCGCGCTCTTGAACACGGGATAGACGAGGTGAGCGATGTCGAACTTGCCCGCCGCGAACATCGCTACCAGCTCCCCGGCGATCGCCTCGGCCTCGGTGAAGCCGAGCTGGCGCACGGCGCTGGTGTCGTATTCCTGTTTCACCTGGCGGGCATAATCGCGCTTGATCGGGGCGCGGCCCTTGCGGCCGACGAGGTAGAAATCGACCTGCCGGCCCGCGGCGATCAGCTCGCGCGCCTTCACCTTGGCGGCCTTGACGATATTGGCGTTGAGCCCGCCGCACAGGCCCTTGTCGGTGTTGACCACCACCAGCAGATGCCGCTCGTCCTTGCCGGTGCCGCGCAGCAGCAGCGGCGCGCTGTCTCCGGCGACCTTGCCGGCAAGCGAGCCCATTACCTTCGCCAACCGCTGCGAATAGGGGCGCGCGGCCTCGGCGGCGGCCTGCGCGCGGCGCAGCTTCGCCGCGGCGACCATCTGCTTCGCCTTGGTGATCTTCTGCGTCGACTTGACCGACTTGATCCGGTTTTTCAGTTCTTTGAGCGAAGCCACTCGAACTTGTCTCCAGTCTCACCCCTCCCCTGAAGGGGAGGGGCTTTCTTAAGCGAACTGCTTGGCGAAGGTTTCGAGCGCGGATTTGACCTTGTCGCGCACGTCGTCCTCGAACTTGCCGGTGGTCGCGATGTCCTTGAGCGTCTCGCCGTGCTCGTGACGCATGAAGCTCAGCATCTGCTCCTCGTAGTCGGTGACGCGGTCGGCGGGGACCGCATCGAGGAAGCCGTTGGTGCCCGCATAGATCGAAACCACCTGCTCCTCGACCGGCATGGGCGAGAACTGCTTCTGCTTGAGCAGCTGGGTCAGCCGCGCGCCGCGGTTGAGCAGCTTCTGCGTCGCGGCGTCGAGGTCGCTGCCGAACTGCGCGAAGGCGGCCATCTCGCGGTACTGCGCGAGGTCGAGCTTCATCGAGCCCGCGACCTTCTTCATCGCCTTGGTCTGCGCCGCGCCGCCGACGCGGCTGACCGACAGGCCGACGTTGATCGCCGGGCGGATGCCCTGGTAGAACAGCTCGGTCTCGAGGAAGATCTGCCCGTCGGTGATCGAGATCACATTGGTCGGGATATAGGCCGAAAGGTCGCCCGCCTGCGTCTCGATGATCGGCAGCGCGGTGAGCGAGCCGCCGCCGTTGGCGTCGCTCATCTTGGCGGCGCGCTCGAGCAGGCGGCTGTGGAGGTAGAACACGTCGCCCGGATAGGCTTCGCGGCCCGGCGGGCGACGCAGCAGCAGGCTCATCTGGCGATAGGCGACCGCCTGCTTGGAGAGGTCGTCATAGACGATCACCGCATGCATGCCGTTGTCGCGGAAGAACTCGCCCATGGTGCAGCCGGTGTAGGGCGCGAGATACTGGAGCGGCGCGGGCTCGGAGGCGGTGGCGGCGACGACGATGGTGTATTCCATCGCGCCGTTCTCCTCGAGCTGGCGGACGATCTGCGCCACGGTCGAACGCTTCTGGCCGATGGCGACATAGACGCAGTAGAGCTTCTTGCTCTCGTCGCTGCCGGCGTTCAGCTCCTTCTGGTTGATGAATGTGTCGATCGCCACCGCGCTCTTGCCGGTCTGGCGGTCGCCGATGATCAGCTCGCGCTGGCCGCGGCCGACGGGGACGAGCGCGTCCAGGGCCTTGAGGCCCGTCTGCACCGGCTCGTGCACCGACTGGCGCGGGATGATGCCGGGCGCCTTGACCTCGACGCGCTTGCGCACGGTTGCCTCGATCGGGCCCTTGCCGTCGATGGGGTTGCCGAGCGCATCGACCACGCGGCCGAGCAGGCCCTTGCCCACGGGCACGTCGACGATGGTCTGGGTGCGCTTGACGCTGTCGCCTTCCTTGATCTCGGCGTCCGAGCCGAAGATCACCGCGCCGACATTGTCGGCCTCGAGGTTCAGCGCCATGCCCTGCACGCCGTTCGAAAACTCGATCATCTCGCCGGCCTGGACCTGGTCGAGGCCGTGGATGCGGGCGATGCCGTCACCCACACTCAGCACGGTGCCGACCTCGCTGACTTCGGCCTCGTCGCCGAAATTGGCGATCTGGTCCTTGATGACCTTGGAGATTTCTGCGGCGCGGATGTCCATGTCGTATGCGTCCTATAGTCAGGGCGAGGGGCCTCAGGCCTTCATGGCCTGGGCGAGGGTGTTGAGACGGGTGCGGATCGAGGCGTCGATGCGCTTCGAACCCAGCGTGACCACGAGCCCGCCGAGGAGGTCGGGGTCGGTGCGGGTGGTGAGCTTGACGGTGCGGCCTTCGCGCGCGGTGAGCTTACTGCGCAGCGTCTCGATCTGGCTGTCGGTCAGCGCATGGGCGCTGGTGACTTCGGCGGTGACCTCGCCGCGCTGGGCGGCGGCGATGGTGCGGAAGGCGCGGATGACCGCGGGAAGCTGTGCCAGCCGGCGATTCCGCGCCAGCACGCCGAGGAAATTGGCGGTCAGCGGCGACAGCCTCATCGCCCTGGCGAGCGCGGCGATGGTCTTCCGGGCATCGCCGCGGCCGACCTTGGGGCTGGTGGTCAGCGCGGTGAACTCGGGCGATTCGGCGAGTGCTTTGGACAGCGTCTCCAGATCCGATTCGACGGCGGTGACGGTCCCGTTCTCGCTGGCCAGGTCGAACAGCGCGGAAGCGTAGCGCCCTGCCAGGCTAGCCCGAATACCGGCGGAAATGTCCACGCGTCACGTCCTCTTGGGTTCGCTGGGATTGGCGATGTGCTGCCGGCCGGAACAGGGCGCGCTTGCGGCACCCCGGCGATGGCTGGCGCGCGCCTAGCAGCGAGTCCTGGCGATTGCAACGGGGTGGAGACCCGCGCAGTTCACTTGGTCGTCGCCTCGCAGGCATAGACCAGCCGCTCGTTGGGCCTGGCGGGCAAGGCGTCGAGCACCGCGCGCTGTTGCTCGCCCAGCGTCGCCGCCGCGGCGTTGCCGCCGCACAGGGGTGGCTTGTAGGCTCCGCGCGCCTGGCGCGCCTGCTGCATCGCCGACTGCGAGAGCAGATAGCGCTCGGTGCGGAACTCGCGGCGGGCCGGATCGAAGCTGTTGACCGAGACCTCCTGGTCGTCGTTGGGCACCAGCACGCGGTTCCAGGTGCCTTGCGAGAAGCCATATTGCGTGCGGCCGTTGACGCAGCCGCTCGGCGACCAGGCGAGCGGCACGTCGTCGGTCGCCGAGGTGGTCGCGCGGCTGCGCTGCGGGTCGAGCCGACAGATGAAGGTCCGCTTGCCCTCCGCGCCGTCCAGCGCGACTGGCACACCGGCATCGCCCACGCCCGGCGGGGCGCTCGAGAGGCGATCGATCTCCTCGATGCCCGGACGGGTGAGCTGGAGAAAGATCGCACCCAGCAGTGCCGCGCCCGCACCCGCGGCGGCGATGCGGTTGTCCTTCGGCAATGGCAATTTCGCGCCCGCCTCGTCCAGCCGCTCGCGCTTTTCATAGGCCCACCAGCCGAGCCCGGTGGCGATCAGCAGTAGCACCATCGCTGCCAGCAGCCGGTCGTCGCGCTCGGTCAGTACGCGCATTTCGGCTTCGAAGCGGGCTCGGTCCCGCTTGGTCCGCAGCGTTGCGGCGCGCTCCTCCATGGCGGCGCGCGCGGCCTGCTGCTCCTTGATACTGCGCGCCTGCTCGTCGGCGTCGAGATCCGCGAGGCTGCGGCACGGCGTCTCGTTGATCCGGGGCGTCACCTCGTGCGCGCGCAGGAACGGCACCAGCTCGCGTGCCGAGACCGCGAAGAAGAACTCGCTGTCGGCCCCCTCGCTCTCGGCGCCGAAGCTGTTGACGCCGAGCACCCGCCCGCAGCCGTCGAGCAGCGGCCCGCCCGAATTGCCGCGCGCGATCGGCGCGGTGTGGAGCACGGTGTCGAACTGGCGGCTGGGGCGGAAGCCCGAGAGGAAGCCACGGCTTTTCACCGGCGGCTGGGCGGTGAAGATGTCCTCGATCGACAGCCCCTGCGCGCGGTCGACGTTCATCGGGTAGCCGACCGCGGCGACCTCGCCGCTGTCCTGCGGCGCGCCGCCCGCCAGCGCCAGCGGGGGGAGGCGCAGCGATTCCGAGCCCGAACTCTCGAAAGCGATGAGCGCGAGATCGCGCCGCGCGTCGATCGCCACGATCCGCCCGAACACCGCGCCGCCGCTCTCGGGCGGGACGATGGCGACGCGCAGATCGTCATCCTTGGCGGCGTCCTGGACGACATGGGCATTGGTGACGATCCGCCCGGGGGCGACCGCGAAGCCGGTGCCGTGGCTGACCGGGAACACCCCCTCGCTGTCGCGGCCCACGATCACCACCCGCACCACTCCGCGCGCGGCGGCATCGATGTCGCCGGGGTCCGCGCGCAGCGGCGCTCCCAGCAGGATCAGCAGGGCGAGGACGAGGCGCGTCATCGCCCGCCTATCGCCGCGCGCGACATTGGCCGCAAGGGCCGGGATGCGGCGCGGCCCCGGCGGTTGCATATTTGCGGGCAAGCGAGGAAAGGAAGACACCATGACCGACCGCGGCCTCACCGACGACGAGCGCTGGACCATCGCGCTCGCCAAGGACCGCCGCTTCGACGGGCGGTTCCTAACCGGCGTGCATTCGACCGGCATCTATTGCCGCCCGTCGTGTCCCGCCCGGCCGCCCAAGCGCGAGAACGTGCGCTTTTACGCCGGCGTGGCCGAGGCCGAGGCGGCGGGGCTGCGCGCCTGCAAGCGCTGCGCGCCGGGCCAGCAATCGAACGAGGAAGCCGCAGTGCTCGCCGCGCTCGACGAGATTCGGCACGCCACCGAGGCGGCCCCCACGCTCGAAGAGCTGGCGCAGCTCACCGGCTATTCGGCCGCGCATTTCCAGCGGCTGTTCAAGCGCTCCACGGGGCTTTCGCCCGCCGCCTACGCCCGCGCGCTGCGCGAGGAGCGGGCGAGGGATGCGCTCTCCCAGGGCGAGACCGTCACCGGCGCGATCTATGACGCCGGCTACGCGGCGCCATCGCGGTTCTACGAAGCGGCTGGCGAGAAGCTGGGCATGGCGCCGAGCGCCTGGGTGAACGGCGGCAGGGGCGTGACGATCCATTGGGCGGTGGTGGCCACCTCGCTCGGCGCGATGCTGGTCGCCGCCACCGACAAGGGCGTTTGCCGCCTCTCGTTCAACGAAGGCGAGCGCGAGCTGGCGCGGCGTTTCCCCAATGCCGGGCTGATCGAGGGCGGCGAGGCGTTCGAGGTGCTGCTCGCCGAAGTCGTCGCCAGCGTCGAGCAGCCCGGCGACTTCGCTCACATCCCATTGGACGTGAAGGGCACCGCCTTCCAGGAGGCCTGCTGGAAGGCGCTGCGCGCAATCCCCCCGGGCGAGACCCGCACCTATGCCGAGATCGCCGCGGCGGCGGGCAATCCGGGGGCGGTCCGCGCCGCGGGCAGCGCCAACGCGCGCAACAATGTCGCGGTGCTGATCCCCTGCCACCGCGTGATCCGCACCGGCGGCGATCTCGGCGGCTATGCCTATGGCCTCGATATCAAGCGCGAGCTGCTCAAGAGGGAAGCGAAATGAAGAACGACGTCGAAGCCTTCGGCGCCCTGCATGTCCCCGGCCAACCGCTGATCCTCTACAACATCTGGGACCCGGGAAGCGCCAGGGCAGTGGCGGCGGCGGGCGCCCCGGCGCTGGCGACGGGGAGCTACGGCGTCGCCGAGGCCTTTGGCGCGGGCGACGGCGAGAAACTGCCCTTCGCCGATGTGATCGCCAATCTCGAGCGGATCGTGGCGGTGGTCGACGTGCCCGTCAGCCTCGATGTGGAATCGGGCTACGGCGCCGATCCCGCCGCCGTGCGCGCCAGCGTCCAGGCCGCGCGCGATGCCGGGGCGGTGGGGATCAACATGGAGGACCGGCTGCCCGGCCAGGCGCGCCCGCTGCCGGTGGACGAGGCCGCCCAGCGCGTGGCCGCTGCCGCCGCCACCGGGCTGTTCGTCAACGCTCGCTGCGACCTGTTCTATCAAACGGCTTCGACCGATGAGCTCGTGGAGGAAACTCTCACCCGCGCCCGCGCCTACGCCGAGGCCGGCGCGTCGGGGCTGTTCGTCCCCTTCCTCACCGACCGCGAAGCGGTGCGGACGATCTGCGAGGCCTCACCGCTCCCGGTCAACGTCACCGCCAAGCCCGAGCTCGGCACCCTCGCCGAAATCGCCGCGCTCGGCGTCGCGCGCATCAGCTATGGCCACCAGCCGTGGATGTGGGCGATGCAGAAGCTCAAGGCCGATGCGGAGGCGATTTACGCTTAGCCGGCGTGTGGCCCCAAAAATCGATCTCCGTTGAAGTGTATCAGATGCGAAGGCGCATCTGCGACCCACACTTCCGTTTCCCAAGCAACATCCGGCAAATAGCGAGCCATGATCGTGCGATCGGGGAATGCAGTCAGGAAGACGAGGCCTGCCGTCGCCGCGGCAAAGAGCTTCGCAAGCTCTCCATGTCGTTTCGAATTGACGGGGCCGTGACTTGTTACTGCCTCCGCAAGGATCAGCCAGTTGCGCGCTTCGTCGTAAAATACCACGTCCGGCATCTTGCCGTGGTTGTCAATAGTGACGCCCAATCGCCGGAGCAGTTCGATATCGAAATGGCCGTGCTTTCGGCCTGTATCGCCGACGTATACCAAGGCGCTGCCGGGTGCGAAGCGCGGGGCGAACTCTTCCACGATCGCCCGGATAAGCTGGCTGTGCTCTCCGGGACTAAGTTGGAGTATCCCTCCAGGAAGGGCAATCGGGACAAGCTCCATTGCCCGCGGGCGTCCGTAGCGTTCAGCCAACTTGCCGCTACTTTCGCAGAATGTGCGAAGGGCCTGCTCCCACCGCGAGGTTCCGTGCATCCGCAAAAGCGAGACGGCTTCAGGGGTCAGCTGATAGACTGCCTTGGGACTATTCACCGGACGATCCGGCTTGTCGGGATTGTATGCCGCTAGACCGGCTTCAACGAACTGATGCATCGTCTGCCGGCGGAATGTCTCGCGCGTGTTCGGTGCATAGCGCTTCGCGTACTGATCGCGCACCCAATCAATGATGGGCGTAATGCCGATAAGCGGTGCGTTGGTTGCTCGAAACGAATCGTCCGGCCCAACTCCAGCCAGCGCCAACAGAGTGTAGGCGGACCGCTCATTGAGCTGCGGGCGCGGCAAACCGAGCTCCGCCAAGATCGCCACGGCCGTGGTCACATTCTTGGAATTCATTGCAAGCCGGCGACCTTCTTGTCGATCTCGT
The DNA here is from genome assembly GCA_019745075.1 of Qipengyuania sp. Taxonomy (GTDB): domain Bacteria; phylum Pseudomonadota; class Alphaproteobacteria; order Sphingomonadales; family Sphingomonadaceae; genus Qipengyuania. The sequence continues at coordinate 23,581 of JAIETR010000007.1, read as the reverse complement.
CGGGACCGGCATCAGGGTTCGCTTTGCTCCATCGACCCAGTTCCGTCAGCCTCGCAATGTTGGGATAGGGGAGTGTCCGCAAGTCAGTGGCGTTCACCTGAGTATGGCCGTTGAATTGGCGGAACCAGTCATCGACAACTCGCGCATTGAGGTAAATACTCAAGCCACGGGCCGTGTCTTCGGGGAGTGGGCCTCGGCTTCGGTGCAATACGTTCAAATGATTCTCAAATCCGATCGGTCCCTTCGGCAAGACTTTCGGATCAACGAGGGTCGCTACGATTCGGCGCCTTTCTTCCTTGGATGAAAAGCGTCGAACGACGACATAATAGCCATGCGGATATAGCCACCGAGCCGTATCTGCGTTCAAGGCGATTGCGTTGGCTTTCTTGAATCCCAGCCGAGGCCATTGCAGCTTCCCCTCTGCAAAGTGACCCGGGTATAGCAGTGGCGCGTCCGTTTCATCGGGCATCGAACGCAAGTGCCGCTTGAGACGAAAATCGACCACAGGACCCGTTGAAACCGACAGTCCGATTTCGCTCAAGCTGCTTCTGTAAGCCTTCAGACTAGCCAGCTTGTTGCCCTGCTCGACCACGGGAATCCGGATGAACTGTTCGCGATCACCTGCCAGGACGATCTGCGAAAACGGTGTCGTGTAGCGAATCAGGTCCGCGAAGCCGGCATCTGTTGATGTCGAGATTTCAACATCGGCCTGCCGTGCGCCCTTCCGCAACCGCAGGATCACATTTTCCTGAAGCACACCATCTCCTGCGAAAGCCTTGTCTCGCGCTGCGAACAAATGGATCGATACAATCGCCGCGCGTTGCAGGATGAGCCGGCGAAACGGTTTGTAATAGGGTCCATTGCAGAAGCTGCGCGGGATGATCGCGACCAGCTCTCCGTCGGACTGCAGCAGCTCGAGCGCCAATGCTACGAAACCCGAATAAAGATTTACCGCCTCGATCCCGACACTCGCCAGCGAACGTCGCGCCGGCGAGTCGCTACCGATTTTCTTGTAGGGTGGGTTCAGAATAGCATGGGTGTAGGATCGTTCGTTGCGCTGGATGCGTTCGACCGCGTTGGTGATGAAGTCGCCGGGAATGATCGTCGTCGAGACACGATCCAATTGATTCAAGCGGTCGAAGCTTTCCCTGAGAACCTTGATCATCGCGGGATCGAGTTCGAAGGCGTCAATTACAAGCCGACCGCCCGGTTGCTTCAGCGCTGACCAACGTGCGGCGAGAGCACGAGACAATGCGCCTTGGCCAGCACCAGCATCGAGCAGCCGAACCTCTTCGAGAGTCGAGGGCTCGAACTGGGCGGCCATGAATTCCGCAATCGAATCTGGAGTCATGAACTGGCCCAGCGCCGCCTGTGAAGTCGGAGCGTGCTTGCCCTCTTGTGCGTTTGCGGTTGCCGCCTGAACGACGGGAAAAAGAGCAAGGGTTGCCATGATGATCCTGAGTTTCACCGATCTGAAGCGTAGCAGTTGGAGTGCGGCTGTAAATTCGTTTGAACCTGCTTTGCACACCCGGCCCATCACACGAAGCTATACGGATCGATGTCCACGCCGACTCTTACCCCCGCCGGATGGTCGAGAGCCCCCAGCCACCCGCGGATGATGTCCTGCAACGCGGCGCTCCGCCTCGCGTTGATGAGCAGGCGGTAGCGGTAGCGGCCGCGCAGCAGGCTGAGCGGGGCGGGGGCGGGGCCGTGGATCGCGAGCTCGGGATGGCTGGGCCGGGCGCGGCCGATGCGCTGGGCGGCGTCGCGCGCATCGCTTTCCTCCTCGCTCGAGACGATGATCGCGGCCCAGCGGCCGAAGGGCGGGGCGCCGGCCATGCGCCGCGCCTCGGTCTCGGCCTCGTAGAAGGCGTCGCGGTCGCCGGCGGCCAGCGCGGCGATCACCGGGGCTTCGGGATGGCGGGTCTGGATCAGCACCTCGCCCGGCTTGGCGCCGCGACCCGCGCGGCCCGAAACCTGGGCGATCTGCTGATAGGTGCGCTCGGCGGCGCGCAGATCGCCGCCCTCCAGGCCCAGGTCGGCATCGACCACGCCCACCAGGGTGAGCTCGGGAAAATGAAATCCCTTGGTCACGAGCTGCGTGCCGACGATGACATCGACCGCGCCGCTCTCCACCAGCCCCACGAACTCCGCCGCGCGGCCGGGCGAGTTGAGCGTGTCGGAGGTGGCGACGAAGACCCGCGCCTCCGGCAACCGCTCGGCCACCTCGTCCGCGATCCGCTCGACCCCCGGTCCGCAGGCGACGAGGCAGTCGGGCTCGCCGCATTCGGGGCAGCGCTCGGGCACCGCGGTTTGATGCCCGCAGTGGTGGCAGGCGAGGCGGCTCGAAAAGCGGTGCTCGACCAGCCAGGCGCTGCAATTGGGGCACTGGAAGCGGAAGCCGCAGCTCCGGCACAGCGTCAGCGGGGCATAGCCGCGGCGGTTGAGGAACAGCAGCGCCTGCTCGCCGCGCGCCAGCCGCTCTTCCATGGCGCGCATCAAGGACTCGGCGAGCCACCAGCCGCGACCGGGCTTTTCCTTGGTCAGATCGATGGTGGCGATACTCGGCAGCTCCGCGCCGCCGAAGCGCGCGGGAAGATCGATCTTGGCGTAAGTGCCCGCCTCGGCCATCGCCAGGCTCTCGAGCGCCGGGGTGGCGCTCGCCAGGATCACCGGCACGCTTTCGAAACGCGCGCGCATCACGGCCACGTCGCGGGCGTTGTAGCGCACCCCGTCGTCCTGCTTGAAGCTGACCTCATGCGCCTCGTCGACCACGATCAGCCCGAGGCTGGCGAAGGGCAGGAACAGCGCCGAGCGCGCGCCCACCACCACCTGCGCGGTGCCGCCGGCGACCGCGCGCCAGGCGCGGCGGCGTTCGGTCGATTTGAGCGAGGAATGCCACAGCACCGGCGCGGCGCCGAAGCGCTCCTCGAAGCGCTTCAGGAACGCCTCGGTCAGCGCGATTTCGGGCAACAGGACCAGCACCTGCCGGCCCAGCGCCAGCGCCTCGGCGATCGGCTCGAAATAAGCCTCGGTCTTGCCCGATCCGGTCACGCCGTCGAGCAAGAAGGGCGCGAACTTCGCCGCGCGCACCGCGACCCGGAACCGCTCCGCCGCCTCGGCTTGATCGGCCGTCAGATCGGGCGTCGCGAAGTCGGGTCGAGCGGGTGGGTAGGGCCGGTCGCAATCGACCTCGACCGGCTCGAGCACGCCCTGATTCGCGAGCCCGCGCAGCACGCCCTCGGACACGCCGGCGATCCCCGCCAGCTCGCGAATGGTCGCCTGCTCGCCCTCGAGCGCTTCGATCGCCGCCTGCCGCTGCGGGGTCATCCGCTCCGGGACGCCGCCGGAGAGGCGATATTCCACGGTCGTCGCCGGCCCCTTGAGCGCGCCGCCCGAGCTCAGCGCCATCCGCGCCACCGCTGCAAGCGGGGCGCAGTAATAGTCGGCGGTCCATTCGATCAAACGTCGCAGTGGCGCCGCCAGGGGTGGGACCGGCAGCACCTCGCGCAAGGGCCGCAGCTTCTCGGCCGGAACGTGGGCGCCGGGCAGCCGTTCAGCCTCCCAGACGATCCCCAGCACGGTGCGCGGACCCAGCGGGCACGCTACCACCGCGCCGGGGCCGGCGTCCACGCCCTCGGGCACCCGGTAATCGAGCGGGCCGAGGGCGGCATTGAAGACGAGGCAGCGCACGCGGTTCATGGTCAAGCCATATGGGCGGCGCGAGCGATGTGAAACAAGGGTGGGTGAGGAGCAAGGCTATGAGCACCGAGACATTCATCCACACCTTGACCGATCGCCGCGGCCTGCTGGGCGGGCTTGCCGCGGGCGGCGCGCTGCTGGCGCTGCCCGCCTGCAACAGCTTCGGCGGGTACAGCCTGGTCGATGCGGTTCAGCGCCTGCTCTATCTATCCAGCGAGCGCGCCTTCGCGCGGATGCTGCAGGCCGACGGCTTCTGGGACCAACAGGTGGCTGCGCTCGGGCTGGGCAATGTGCTGGGCGCGCGCGGCGACGTGCTGAGCCGCATCCTGACCTCCGGGCTGTTCAAGAGCCGGCTCGACCGCGCCTTCGGGGAGATCGCTTTTCGCGGGGCCGAGCGCGCCGCGCCGGTCGTGACCGAAGCTGTGCGGGTGATCGGCATCGACAACGCGATCGATCTGGTGCGCGGCGGGCCGACCGCCGCGACCGGCTACCTGCGGGGTCGGCTGGGCAGCCGGCTGATCGACGCGATGGTCCCCGAACTCGGCGCCGCCATGCGGGTCGCCAGCGATCCGCTCGTCGGCCAGGCGCTGGCCGCGCTCACCGGCGTCGACACTGCGCAGGTCGCGACCCGCTTCGCCGACACCATCGACGAGACGATCTGGCGCGAGATCGGCAATGAAGAGTCGGCGATCCGCGCCGACCCGGCCGCGACCAACGATGCCGCGATTATCGCGATTTTCGGGCCCGGCGCACGTTTTTAGGCATCGCGAACCCAACCGCCAACGCGGCATTAACAATCTTGCATTTTTCGTCTGTCCCAGTTAGGGATGGCGGCGACGGGATCGTCGACAAGGCGAATGGTCGGTTCTAGTGCGAGACTCAAACGATTTTTCGGGCGGCGCGCCTCTGCGCCCCGCCCGCGTGATTCGGAAGCGGGGTTCATGCGCAGATTCGTAAGTCTTATCGCGGCGACGGCGGCCCTGGCGGCGGCCCTCCCGGCGTCGGCGGCCACCATCATGTTCAACTCCGGCGGTACCGGCAACACCGCCGGCCGGACCTTTACCGAGGGCTCGGTCAGCGTCCGCATCACCGGCTGGTCGCTCTATAACGGCGTCGCCTCGGCCTCGAGCCTGGGGCAGTGGGAATACGGGCTTGGCGTATCCAACGGCAGCCGCGACGAGCACACCATCGACAACAACGGGTCGAAGATCGACTTCGTCCTGCTCAGCTTCAACACGGCGGTGACGCTCAAGACCGCGACTTTCACCACCGGCTGGTTCGGGTTCAACGACACCGATGCGAGCATCAGCTACGCCAACCTCAACTACGCCGCCACCGGCACCGCCTACAACGGTTCGGGTGCGGCGATTCTCAACGCCGCGGGCGCGCAACTCACGTCCAACCTCTATTCCTCGGCATCGGTCGGCAGGAGCGGCAATTCGACGCGCAACGTCAATCCGACGCTGGTCACCAGCAATGTCTGGCTGATCGCGGCGAAGATCGGCGACGTGGATACCTACCGGGACAGCTTCAAGCTCAAGGGCCTCACTTACGATCTTCCGCCGGTTCCGCCTCCGCCGGGCGGCGGCGGCCCGGTTCCCGAGCCGTCGACCTGGGCGATGCTGATCCTGGGCATGGGCATGATCGGGGGCGCGATGCGCCGCCGGACGCGGGCGAAGCTCGCGCTCGCCTGAGTTCGCGGCCCAACGGCCCTCCTCCCGCGCAAGACTTGGCCGCCCGGCCATTGCGCGCCGGGGCGTTTCTTTTCATAGGCTGCGCATTCCCCAATCCGGAGCGCGCCTTCGCCATGAAATTCTTTGCCGACACCGCCGACACCGACGCGATCCGCGAGCTCGCCGAGGCGGGGCTGATCGACGGGGTCACCACCAATCCCTCGCTGATCCACAAGGCGGGCCGCGACTTCATCGAGGTGACGAAGGAAATCTGCGCGCTGGTCGATGGGCCGGTCAGCGCCGAGGTGGTCGCGCTCGACCATGCGGGCATGCTGCGCGAGGCCGAGACGCTGCGCCGAATCGCCGACAATGTCTGCATCAAGGTTCCGCTGACCATCGAGGGGCTCAAGGCCTGCCGCGCGCTGACTGGCGAGGGCACGATGGTCAATGTCACGCTGTGCTTTTCGGCCAACCAGGCGCTGCTCGCCGCCAAGGCCGGCGCGACCTTCGTTTCGCCCTTCCTCGGTCGGCACGACGACAACGGCTTCGACGGGCTCGATTTGATCCGCGACATAAGGCTGATCTACGACAATTACGCCTTCGACACCGAGATTCTGGCCGCCAGCATCCGCCACTCTGTCCACGTGCTCGAATGCGCCAGGATCGGCGCCGATGTGATGACCGCGCCCCCCGCCGTCATCAAGAGCCTCGCCAACCACGTCCTCACCGACAAGGGCATCGAGGCCTTCACCGCCGACTGGGCCAAAACCGGGCAGAGCATTTCGAAAGAGTGACACTGCGCCGATGTCGGCGAAGCATCCTTCGACAGGCTCAGGATGAGCGGGGTTGGCGGGAGCTAAGTTCAACGGCCGCTCAGCCTGAGCTTGTCGAAGGCCAAGCGCTTCCCTAGCCCAAGGCGCGATGACCGAGCAAACGCCCCTCGATCGCTTCCGCCAGGCGCTGACCGGCGCCTCGCGCGCGCTCGCGCACGAGGCCGAGGTCGAGGTCGCCTGGACCGCCGACACGCCGGCGCAGAGCGGCCGGAACTTCCGTGTTCCCTTGCCCGGCCGCGCGCTGCCCGAGCAACAGGCGCGCGAGGCGCGCGGCTTCGCCGACGGCTTCGCGCTCAAGCTACGCCATCACGACGAGGCGATTCACGCCCGGGGCGCGCCGCCCGAACCGGTCGCGCGCGCCTGCTACGATGCGATCGAACAGGCGCGCTACGAGGCGCTCGGCGCCACCGCGATGGGCGGAGTGCGCGCGAACCTTTCCGCCGCGCTCGAGCAGCGCACCGCCGCCGATCCGATCGTGCGCGCCGATTCCGCCAGCGAAGTGCCGTTGCCCACCGCGCTCTCGCTGCTGCTGCGCGAGGCGCTGACAGGCCAGTCCCTTCCCGATCGCGCCCGCAAGGGCGTGGAACTGGTCCGCGGCTGGATCGAGGACAAGGCAGGCGGCGACATCGCGGCGCTCGCCGGCCGTCTCGGCGATCAACGCGCGTTTCAGGCGCTCAGCCTCGACCTGCTCCGCCATCTCGACCTGACCCGCCCCGAGCCCAGTGACGAGCGGGACGGCGACGACGGCGACGAGGACGAAGGCGAGCACCCGCAGGACGAGGGCGAGGACCGCGACGAGGGCGGAGCCGAACCGCAGACCGCCGAGATGGCCGGCGAGAGCGCCGAAGGCGACAGCAACGGCGATTCCGACGCGCAGGAGATCGAGGGCAGCGAGGAGATGGCCGAGGGCGATCCCTCGGACGATGCCGAGGAGGGCATGATGCCCGTCCGCCCCAACCGCCCCTGGACCGAGATCCCCGAAGGCTTCGACTACAAGCCCTATACGGTGAAATTCGACGAGGTGGTCGAGGCGGGCGAGCTGTGCGATCCCGACGAGCTCGAGCGGCTGCGCGCCTATCTCGACAGCCAGCTCGCGGGCTTGCAGGGCCTCGTCACCCGGCTTGCAAACCGGTTGCAGCGCCGTCTCATGGCGCAGCAGAACCGGAGCTGGGACTTCGACCAGGAGGAAGGCCTGCTCGATGCCGCGCGGCTCGCGCGCGTGGTGATCAGCCCCGGCCATTCATTGAGCTACAAGGTCGAGCGCGAGACCGATTTCAAGGACACCGTGGTCACGCTGCTGATCGACAATTCGGGTTCGATGCGCGGGCGGCCGATCAGCATCGCCGCGATCAGCGCCGACATCCTCGCGCGTACGCTCGAGCGCTGCGGCGTCAAGACCGAGATCCTCGGCTTCACCACCCGCGCCTGGAAGGGCGGGCAGAGCCGCGAGGTCTGGCTCGCCGACGGCCGCCCCGCCAATCCCGGCCGCCTCAACGATCTGCGCCACATCGTCTACAAGCAGGCCGACGAGCCGTGGCGCCGCGCGCGCCGCAATCTCGGCCTGATGATGCGCGAGGGCCTGCTCAAGGAGAACATCGATGGCGAGGCGCTGCTATGGGCGCACGACCGCCTGCTCCGCCGCCCCGAGGATCGCCGCATCCTGATGGTCATTTCCGACGGCGCCCCGGTCGACGACAGCACGCTCTCCGTCAACCAGGCCGGCTATCTCGAGAGTCATCTGCGCAAGGCGATCGACTGGATCGAGAAGCAGTCGCCGGTCCAGCTCTCGGCGATCGGTATCGGGCATGACGTGACGCGGTATTATCGAAAATCGGTGACGATCATGGACGTCGAGCAACTCGGCGGGACGATCATCGAGCAACTGGCCGGGCTGTTCGAGGTGGATTGATTGGCAGAGCATATTTCGTGTGATAAAGTAGGCTAATGAGCAAGCTCGAACGCATAACCGTGACCATGCCCGAGGAAATGGCCGCCAAGCTGCGCGCCGCGGTGAGTGAGGGCGAGTATGCGACGACGAGCGAGATTGTTCGCGAAGCCGTTCGCGATTGGAGTTCGGAACGCGACCATCGTGAAGCCGAAAACGCTGAAATCCGGGAAATCCTGGGTCGGGCCCGAGCGGGTGGACGCCGGACGATGGAGGAGGTCGAGGCTAGCGTCCTTGCCAGGATCGAAGCCGTCGAAAAAGCGCAGGCGAAAAACCGCGCGTGAAAGTCCGCTTCACCGACGATGCCGAGGTCGATTTCGGAGAAATCGGCGAATACATTGCGCGCGACGACATTGCCACTGCACGAGAGTTTCTCGGTGACCTCAAGGCCTTCATCCTGCGCATCGCAAGTGCCCCGAGCGCCTACCGGGTGCGTTCAGAATGGTCAGGCGAAGTTCGCGCCGCCCGCTTCGGCTCCTATCTGGTGATCTTCGAGTTGGAGGCCGAGGGTCTGGTGGTCCTCCGCATCGTGAACGGCAGGCGAAACATCGCCAGGCTTCTCCGGGAAGCGCGGAGATGACCGTCAGGGACGACGGAAACGAGGGATGCCACGCGGCTTGGCGGCACGATCATCGTGGAGCTGTCGTCGCTTTTCGAGGTGAAAGGTGAAGCTCGATCGCTTTGGATTGGTCCTTGTCGGGACCGGAGCGGGCGGCGCATTGTGGGTGGGATTCAACCTGCTCACGGGCGTCGGAGAGCCGTGGGATCACTCGTTGTTTGGCGTTGCATATGCGATTGCGCTTGTGGGCTCTGCAATACTCGGAGCCTTCGCGTTGTCGTCAGCCTGGATTGCTGGTGTCGCGATCGTTTTCGCCATGCTTCCAGTGATGGCCATGTTCGCCGGTATCGGCCCGCTGATCGCGGTCGGCATCATTTTTCTGCTCGGATTGAGCGGACCCGCAGCCGTGTCTGCATGGGGGGGCTGGTATCTGGCGAAAAGGATCACCGGATGAACGTCTCCGAAGCCGTCGCGACCCGCCGCTCGGTCCGCGCCTTTACCGACCAGCCGGTCGATCGGGCTGTGCTCGAGCGTGTGTTCGAAAAGGCCCAGCGCGCGCCGTCGGGCGGAAACACGCAGCCGTGGCATGGGCTGGTGTTGACCGGCGAGCCGCTCCAGCGCCTGATCGCCCGCATTGCGCTGGATTTGCCGCGCGGGCGCGAGGCCTTTGCGCCAGAGTATCGCGTTTACCCGCCCGAACTCGACGGCGCCTACGAGGAGCGGCGGCGCGGGATTGGCGAGGAGATGTATGGCGCGCTTCGCATCCCGCGCGAAGACAAGCCGGCGCGGCTCGCGTGGTTCGCGCGCAATTTCCAGGCCTTCGGCGCGCCGGTGCTGATGCTCGTCCACACGCCCCGGTACATGGGTCCGCCGCAGTGGTCCGACATCGGCGGCTGGCTCCAGACGATCATGCTGTTGCTGCGCGAGGAAGGGCTCGATTCCTGCCCGCAGGAAGCCTGGGCGGTCTATGCCCCGCAGATCCGCGAGGTGGTAGCGATCCCGGAAGATCACATCTTTTTTTGCGGCCTCTCGATCGGCTATCGCGACCCGCGGGCGCCGGTGAACGCCTTTCCCGTCCCGCGCGCGCCGCTAGGCGAATCGATCCGCTGGCGGGGATTTGGGGGAAAGTCCTGCGCCGGACGTAACTTTCTTGCTCGCTGGCGTCTCCTAACGAGACATTAACGATGCCTTCCGGCAATATCCCTATCGATACGGCTTTTAGGCTTCATCCCCCGGCCAGAAAGGCGTAGGCTTCCTCCGGGGCCGCTAACAAACGCAATGGAGACGACGGAGAGACGCCGCGCGCGCCGATTGGCTGGCGCGCTGGCTGGGGGGTATTGCCGTGAAGGCAAGGCTGATCGTGACGCTGCTGGCGGGGGCCGCCGCTTTGGCGCAGCCGCTGGTCGCTCAGGCGCAGGATCGGCCGGTGCTGCTGCGCGATTCCTTCGCCATCGGATCGGGCGACGGCGTGCTCTGCCAGGTCCAGGACCGCAGCGCCGACAATGCGGTGAGCCAATCGAGCTTCGACCGCGCCTGGGCGGTGGTGTGCCGCGATTCGGCGCTGCCGGTCGCTCACATCTGGGCGTTCCGCGATTTCACCGGCGATGCGCGGGCGATAGTCGCCCCGCTGCGCCGCGAGCGGGTCGATTGCGGGGCGGCGCGCCGCAGCGCCGCGACCGGCGTCGCGGAGGCGGAGCTCACGTCCTGCCTGCTTGCCGGGAGCCAGCTCGCCTGGTCGACCTATACCCTGCGCCGGGGCGGCTTCACCTGGGTCGCCGAAGGGTTCGGCGCCTATGACAGCGCCACGCTGCTGGCGTTGCGCTCGCTGCTCGACAACCGCGTGGCGCAAGGCAGGATCGACGCCGCGACCACCTCGGTCGGCGATCCGGCGGCCTTTAGCCGGGTGCAGGCGCAAACGCTCAAGCCCGAGCAGGCGCTGGCCGAGGGCTATCGCCGCAATCTGAGTGGCGACTATGCCGAGGCGGAAGCCCATTTCGAGGCGCTTCAGGAGCGGCTCGAAAACGAGCGCAACACCCCGGTCGATCCGGTCGAGTTCCTTGCCAACCGCGCCCTGCAAAAGAGCAATCTGGGCGATTTCGGCGAGGCCGAGAGGCTGTTCGCCCAAGCCCGCAAAGTGGGTTCGGGCGATCCGATCAACGAACGGCTGCTCCGCAATTTCGAGGCCATCCACCAGCTCAACCGCGGTCGACCCGATCGCGCCATCGCCCGGCTCGACCGGAAGCTCGCGACCGATTTCGAGGGGCTGAGCACCGAGGGCGGATCGCTGGCGATCACCATCCCCATCGCCGCGCGGCTCAACGCCGACCGCGGCAGCGGGGTCGCGGGGATCGGCACCGACGTCGCGCTCACCCCGCGCGAGCGGGCGACCATCATCGATGCGCAGGCGCGGCAGCTGCGCGGTACGGCGCTCCGTCTGATGGGCCAGCGCGACGCTGCGCGCGCCGCGCTTCGACAGGCGCTGGCGGAGGCGGTGCAGGTGCGCGACGGGCGAGTCACGACCATCGCCCGGATGCGCGGGCAGATCCTCTCCGAACTGGGTCTGGTCGAGGAAGCGACGGGCAACAAACCCGAGGCCGAACGCCGGCTGCGCGAAGGGCTGGCGATTGTCTAGGCGCAATATCCCGAGCGCCGCGCGGTGGCGACGGCGCAGGGGCGGCTGGCGAGCTTCCTGCTGCGCAACGGCCGGACCGAGGAGGGGCTGACGCTCTACCGAGGCTTGGTCGACCGTGGGATCGCCGCGGGCGGTTCGGCGACCGGCTTCGCCAACGAGCTGGTGCCCTATTTCCGCGCGCTTGCCGAACGGATGGACAGCAACCCCGCGGCGGCGGCGGACTTCTTCACCGCGGCGCAGCTGCTGGTCCGCCCCGGCGTCGCGGAAACGCAGGCAGTCCTGGCGCGCGAACTCTCGGGCGGGTCCGACGAGGCGGCGCGCCTGTTCCGCCAGACCACCGATCTGTCGCGCGAGATCGAGCGGCTGCGGGTCCGCTATCTCGCGCTTCGGCGCTCGCCCGACCAGGCCGCGGCGGCCGCCGAGATCGACACGCTGGCGACCCGGTTGCGCGAGCTCGAACAGACGCAGGCCACCGCGCAGGCGAGCCTCGCCGCATATCCGCAATACCGCGCCGTGGCGGACCGCGCGATCGCCCTGGCCGATTTCCAGCGACAGCTCGGCGAGGGCGAGGCCTATGCGCGGGTCGCTCTGGTGGGGCCGGACGTCATGGTGTTTTACGCCGACCGCGGCCGGGCAAGAGCCTGGCGGACCCCGCTCTCGGCAATCGACCTCGACACCGCCGTCGATCTGCTGCGGCACTCGATTTCGGCCGACGAGAACGGGCGCTACGTCACCTATCCCTTCGATCTGGCGCAGAGCCGCAAGCTGTTCACGGCGCTGTTCGGTCCGGTCGAAGCCGATCTGGCGAGCGTCAGGCACCTCATCTTCGAGCCGGACGGCGCGCTGCTGCGGCTGCCGATCGACCTGCTGGTGACCGACGATGCATCGGTGGCCCGCTATGCCGAGCGCTCCGCAAAGCGCGACGCGGACGCCTATGACTTCCGCGGCACCGCCTGGTTCGGGCGCGGGCGCACGATCAGCACCGCGACCTCCGCGCAGAGCTTCGTGGACGCCCGCAAGGCGCGGCCCTCGCAGGCGCGCGCGCAATATCTCGGCCTGGGCAACAACGCGCCGGTCGGAACCGACCCCCCGGCGCCGGTCCGCGCCGTGCTCGCGAGCGGGAGCGACGAATGCGGCTGGACCGCGGCGCAATGGAACCGGCCGATCTCGGCCGACGAGCTGGTCGAGGCGAGCCAGGTCGTCGGCCGCGAGGCCTCGCAGCTTCTGACCGGCGCCGCCTTCACCGACACCGCCGTCAAGCAGAAGTCCGACCTCGGCGACTTCCGCATTCTGCATTTCGCCACCCACGGGCTGGTGACGCCGCCTCGCCCCGAGTGTCCGGTGAAGCCGGCGCTGCTGACCAGCTTCGGGACGACGAACTCCGACGGGCTGCTGACCTTCGACGAGGTGTTCGATCTCGCGCTCGATGCCGATCTGGTGATCCTGTCGGCCTGCGACACCGCCGGCTCGGCTTCGGTCGAAGCGACCCGCGCGGCGGGCCTCTCGAGCGGCGGCGGGACCGCGCTCGACGGGCTCGTGCGCGCCTTCATCGGGGCGGGCGGGCGCGCGGTGCTCGCCAGCCACTGGCCCGCGCCCGACGACTACCGCGCCACCGAGCGGCTGATGAACGAGATGTTCCGCCGCGGCCGCACCGCCACGCTGGGCGAGGCGCTCGACCAATCGGAGGCCCTGCTGATGGACGATCCGGAGACCTCGCATCCCTACTACTGGGCGGGCTTCGCGCTGATCGGCGATGCGGCCAAGCCGCTGCTCCGGCAAACCGCCACGGCCGTTACGTCGCGGAGCCCGACGGCCATGGCGGGGGCCGCGCGCTGACATGAGGGCCTCCGCGCGCAGACGGCTTGGGAGCCTCGCCCGCACCGCCGGAACGCTGGTGCTGGGGTCGCTGCCGGTCGCGGCTTCGGCCCAGTCCGCGATCCAGCCCGCCCCGACGCGCGAGGAAGTCCTGCGGCAGGAGATCGACCGCCAGCTGCGCGAAGGCAGCGAGGCGATCGACGCCTCGGCCGCCTTCGCGCGCGCGCCCTGCCCGCTCGCCGATCCCAAGTTCTCGGCGATCGAGCTGACGCTCGCCTCGGTCGTCTTTGCCGGCGCGGAGGGAGTCGAGCCTGGACTGCTCGACGCCGCCTGGCGCGGCTATGCCGGGCAGGAAATAGCGGTCGCGACGATCTGCGACATCCGCGACCGCGCCGCCACGCTGCTGCGCGATGCCGGCTATGTCGCCAGCGTGCAGGTACCGGTCCAGACCATCGAGAGCGGCACGGTGCGCTTCGAGGTGGTGGTCGCGCGGCTGGTCAGCTTCGTGATTCGCGGCGACACCGGGCGGTCGGGGCCGATGGTCGAACGCTATCTCGCGCCGCTGCGCGAAGAGGGCGTGTTCGATACCCGCGCCGCCGAGCGCGCGCTGCTGCTGGCGCGGCGCATTCCGGGGATGGATGTCCGCATGACGCTGGCCCGCGCCTCCGGCGCCGAGGCCAGGCCCGGCGACCTGGTCGGCGTGGTCGATGTGATCGATCAGCGGTTCGAAGCCGATCTGGCGCTGCAGAACTACGGCTCGAACCAGGTCGGGCCCTGGGGCGCGCAGGCGCGGGTGCGCGTCAACGGGCTGACCGGCCTCGCCGACCGGACCGAGCTGAGCGGTTTCGCCACCGCCGATTTCGACGAGCAACTCGTGGTCCAGGGCCGGCACGAATTCGCCATTGGCGGCAGCGGGCTGCGCACCGGGGTCAATGCGGTTCACGCCTGGACCCGGCCCGACGTGCCGGGCGCCGATGTGTTCTTCGCCCGGACGCTGGTGGTCAATGCCTATGCCACCTATCCGCTGCTGCTGCGCCAGGCGCACTCGCTCGATCTAACCGGCGGGCTCGATATCGTGGACCAGCGGATCGAGTTTTCGGACCAGCCGTTCTCCAAGGACAAGCTCCGTGTGCTCACGCTGGCGCTCGAACGACGCGAGACGGACCCGGCGAGCGTGGCGGGCGAGAACGGCTTCAGCATTTCCGAGCCGCGCTGGGCCAGCCGCGGCCGGATCGAGCTGCGCAAGGGCATCGCCGGGCTGGGAGCGAGCGGAGATTGCGGGCCCGCGCTGGCGGCCTGCGCCGCACCCGGCGCGGTCCCGATTTCCCGCCTCGACGCCGATCCGCAGGGCTTCCTGGTCCGGGGCGATGCCGAAGTGGCCTTTCGGCCCAGCCCCCTGATCACGCTGACCGGGCGGCCGCGCTTCCAGTGGTCGGACGACAATCTGCTGCCCTATGAGCAGTTCTCGGGCGGAAACTACTCCGTCGGCCGCGGTTACGATCCCGGCGCGGCGACGGGCGACCGCGGCTTTGGCGCGCAGGCGGAGGTGGCGGTGGGCTCGCTCGAGCCGCGCAGCCCGACCGGCAGCGCGCTGCAGGGCTTCGCCTTCTACGACAGCTTCAACGCCTGGTTCGCCGATGCGCCGGGCGTCCGGAACCTCAATTCGGTGGGCGGCGGCGCGCGGCTCAATTTCCGCCGCCGCGCCTATGCCGAGGTGCTGGCGGCGGTGCCGCTGGAGGCCGCGCCGCTGGCGACACGGACGGGCAACATACGGATCTTGTTCAACCTGGCGGTGCGGCTGGGCGGATAGGCTGGGGGAAAGGGTTGGGCCATGGCGAGAGCGACCGATGGGCGAAAGGGCAGGCCGGGCGCGCTCCGCCGCGGGCTGATGCTCTATGGCTCGACCGCGGCGCTGGCGGCGGCGCTGATGCTGGCGGAAGGCGGGCTCGGCCCGGCGCTGGCGCAGGACATCGGGCCGCGCATCACGCCCAACTCCGCCGCGCAGGGCGATTTCACCGTCCCCGGTCCGACGCCCGCGCCCAGCTTCGAATACCGCTCTGGCTCGCTCGACATCGTTTCCATGAACCGCGACGCGGTGCTCAACTGGACGACCTACGACACCGCCCCTCCGGGGGGCGCGCAGGGCAATTCCTATGTCAATTTCCTGCCCGCGGGGACCGAGCTGCGCTTCGTCGGCAATGGCCAGAGCTTCACCGCGATCAACCGGGTCTTCACCACCCCGGATAATGCCGGCAATTATCGCGGCATCGCCTTCCAGGGCCGGGTGACCAGCTATCTGTTCGGCGACGGGCCCAATTCGGTCGGCCCGGTGGGCGGCAACATCTGGTTCTTCAGCCCCGGCGGCATCCTGGCGACGGGCAGCGCCAGCTTCAACGTTGGCAGCCTGCTGTTGAGCGCCAGCGATCTCGGCAATTTCCGCGAGCAGGGACCCGGGCGCTCGGTCGACCTGACCGGGGTCGCCGATCCCTTCGCCTCGGTGATCCTGCGGCAGGGCGCACTCGTCGCTCTCGCCCAGCCGGGAAGCAGCTTCACTATCGTGGCGCCCACCATCGAGCAGGGCGGAGACGTCACGGTCAACGGTTCGGTTCTCTATCTGAGCGCCGAGCAGGGAAACCTGAATTTTTACAACGACGGGCAGATCATCGCCTCGATCGGTCGAGAAGCCCAGGCCGGCAACGAGATCCGCCATCTGGGCACCACGACAGGCCCGGCCTCGATCGGCACCGACGATTTCAGTGTCTTCGATCCGCAGACGATCGACTTCCGCACCGGCGAGGATGTCCGCGTCCTCCTGTCGGGATCGATCGGCTATGCCGCCGCGACGGAGGCGGCCATGACGGCAAACGGTTCGATCGTCCTGAGCGTGGGCGCGGTATCGACCGCCGGCGATCTGACGCTGACCTCCAACACCTCGATCAGGGCGCTCGAGGTCGAGCTCTCCGCCGATGCCGGCGAGAGCCTCACGATGGGCCGCGACGCCAATGGGCCGTTCTCGCTCGACGTGACGGCCGCCGAGGGGACACTGGCGGCCGGGGCGGGCGGGCTCATCGATGTCGCCGGCGACGTCAACTTCGGGCCCCCTTCGGAGACGGGCTCCTTCCGCGTTTCGGCCGCGGGCGCGGAGGCCAACAACCCGGGCGGCCGCATCCTGGTCGGCGGCGATCTCTCCCTCCAGTCCACGTCGCCCAATTTCGGCGCCACCGCGCCGCGGGGCGGGGAGGTCGAGGCCACCATCGGCGATGGCGGCAGCATCGCGGTGGGCGGCGACATGACGCTGCGAAGCGATGGCTATGCCGCGGACGTCGATGGCGTCACCTTGGCGACCGGAGGGCGGGCGGTGCTGACCATGACCGGGGCCAATGCCGGCCTGACGGTGGGTGAGAGCCTCACGATCTCGGCGCAGGCGCTGCCATTCGCACGGAACTGCGAATGCTTTCCCCCAGGCAGCGGCTCGGCGACGGGCGGCTATGCCGCGCTGACGGCGACGGGCGGAACGATCGAGATCGGCGATCTCGGCGTCTCGGCGAGCGCCGAAGCCTTCGCGAGCTCTTTTGCCGAACCCGGAGCGATCCTCGACGCCAGCGGCGGGACCGCGCTGGTGAACCTCGGCGACAGCACCGCCCGCCTCTCGAGCATTTCGGTCGAGGCCGACGCCTTTGGCGCCGGCGGGAAAGCGGGGGTCGAGGGAGGCTCGGCCTTCGGCGGCACCGCGAGCTTCAGCAAGAGCGCGGGCGGATCGCTGGCGGCGCAGGGGATCGTGGTCTCGGCCGATGCGACCGGCGGGGACGGCAACGGCCCGGACGGCGAGGGCCTGTCGGCATCGCGCGGCGGCGATGCCGAGGGGGGCACGGCAATTCTCGCGCTGGCGCGGAACCCCGAGGGCCTCGGTTACCTCGACCTGAGCGCCACGGCCCAGGCGGGCGACGGCGGCGACGGCGTCGAATTTTCGGCCGAGAGCGGGGGAGACGGCGGCAATGCCATCGGCGGCGATGTGTCGCTGACGCTTTCGGGAGCGGGCACGAACCTGGCGAGTGTGCGCGAAGGCGGCATCGACGTTTGGGCCACCGGCGGCTGGGGCGGGGACGGTGAAGCCGATTTCGGCAATGCCGTGCAAGGCGGCGACGGAGGTATGGGCGGCGCCGCGCGTGGCGGCAATCTCGCGATAACCGCCGCCGAGGGCGCCGAGTTCGCGTGGGACATGTCGTTCGGTCTGTTCGGCGTGGGCGGCAGCGGCGGCCTTGGCGGAGACCAGACCATCGGCGGCGGCGGACCCAGCGGGATCGGCCGCGGCGGGCGCGGCGGCGACGCCACCGGCGCCGCGGTGGCGATCACCGCCGATGGCGGCGCGATCGCGGGCGATCTCGGCATCGACGCGCGCGGGTTGGCGGGCGAGGGCGGCCTCGACGGGTTCGACCGGTTTGGCACCTTCACCGGCAGCGCCGAATCCGGCGTGGCGACAGGCGGCTCGATCGCGCTCACCGCGCGCGACAACGGCGCCAGCCGCTTCGAAGTCGGCACCGCGACGTTCCAAGCCAGCGGCGATATCGCCGGGTTGATCGCCCTCACCGATGAAAGCACCGCTCCTGGCGCCGCGATGAGCTTCGGTTCGCTGTCGGCCGTGGCCGACGGCGCGCCCGCCGGCGCCACCCCCGCCATCCGCCTTTCAGCCGTGCGCAACGCGGTGGTCGTGGATGGGACAGCGGAGCTTTATGGCGCCTCGATCTCGCTCGACTTCACCGGCACGGGTCGCCTGGAAACCGGCTATGCGCTGCTGAGCACGTCCACTGGGGATATCGCGATCACGCATGCGGACAACCCTGGGGTGCTGTCGCTCTATGCGATCGGCGGGGTCGATATCCATGCCAACGGCAATTACCTCGCCGGCGTCGGCTCGGTGGTGGCGAGCGGCGATAATCTCGGCATCCGCGCCACCGGTTCGATCCTCGCCAGCGATACCCGCGGCTCGACCGATCTTTCGATCTCGGCGGGGGGCGATGCGAGCATCGGGGATGCCTCCTCGGGCGGAAATTTCGAGCTGTTCGCGGGACGCCGCGAGGAAGACGGCGCCTACGCCTACCTGCCCAGTGCACGCGCGACGATTACCGGCACCGTCGCGGCCGGCGGATCGGTCCTGATCGAATCGGGCGGCTTCGCCGAGTTCGCGGGCGGCAGCAGCGTCCTCTCCGACAACGACATCACCGTGCGGACGGGCGACGACATTATCGTCGCCAGCGGGGCAAGCCTGGTCTCCGCTATCGATCCCTTCGATTTCGATTCCATTCGCCTGCGCGCAGGGGACATCGATTTCGGCCCCTTCATCGGCGATCTGATCGAGCCGATCGGAACCCCGATCGCCTCGCTGGTGATCGGCGGAAGCCTCGACACCAACGGCGCATCGCTGTTCCTGAGCGGCGACGCGATCGACGCCACCGGCAGCTCGATCGCCACCGGCAATCTGACCGTCGACGTCACCGACGCGCCGCCCTTCGGACCGTTCAGCAACGATGGCGGGTTGCTGTCGGCCGAGTGTCGGCAGGGCAGCGCCTGCCTGGGCAGCATCGCCGCGACCGGCGACGTCGAGATCGGCCTCGCCAGCAACAGCGGGCTGGTGTCGCTCCGCACCGGCGCGATCGACTTTACCGGCGGCATTTTCGAGGTGGTCACGCTCGAGCGGCTCGACCTCAACCCCGGCAACATCCCGAGCAGCCTGACCGCCGGCAACCGGATTTCGCTGCGCAGCGTCAACGATGCCGTGGCGCTGACGGGCGTCACGCTCGAGGCGCCGGACCTGCGCCTGACCGCGGGCACCGACCTTGCCGCCGGCTCCGCGACGCTGATCGGCGGCGACAGCGTCCGGATCGAGGTCGGCAACGATCTTGTCGCCGGCGCCATCTCCACCGGCGGCGAGCTCGACGACGGGAGCGAAACGGGCACCTTCTCCACCCCGGGCGACTTCATCGTTGGATCGCTCGCATACGGGTCCGGAAACGCCATGCGGATCGCTGCCGGCGGCGATCTCTCGCTCGGCTCCGCCGATCCGAACGGCGGCGATATCGAGCTGCGCGCGGATGGCGCGCTGTTCCTGGGCTCGACCGCGGTCACCTCGGGCGCGATTCGCCTCGAAGGCAATAGTGTCGGCTTCACCAACCTCGCCAGCTCCGCGCTGGTTTACGTCACCGCGGGCGAGGGCGGCATCACCGGGCTTTCGGGTATCTCGCCAGTCATCGACGCCGCCGGGGGCATCGGACTCGAGTCCGCCGGCGATATCGATGTCGGCGACCTGGTCGCGGGCACCGACATCGCGATCGCGGGGGCGGCGGTGTCGGTGTCCTCGCTGTCGGCGGGCGGCGCCCTGGGGATCGTAGCCGAGGGCGCGGGGAGCGTCGGGACTTTCGAAAGCGGCGGCTATACGGTCTTCAGCGGCGCGTCGTTCGAGGTCGGCGGGGGATACGCGGGCAGCTTCCTCGCGGTCCTGGCAACCGATGGCGATCTCACCTTCGGCACGCTCGGGACGGCGGACACCGGCCTGCTCCAGGCCTCCGCCGCGCTGTCCGGCGGCGATGTCGTGGTGGGCGGGGCGCTTTCGCTGCTCGGCGGCAGCATGGCCATCGGCGGCGCCGAGGCCGGAGGCGGCATCGGCGCATCCATCGGTGGCGACGCCAGCTTCACCGCGCTCGCCAGCGGTTCGGGGCCGATCGCGATTGCGGCGGGGGGCGATATCGCCGGCGGCGTCATCGACGCCGCCATGGATGTCGATCTGTCCGGCGGGATCGTCGCCGTCGCGAACCTCGCGGCGGGCGGAAATCTCTTGGTCGATGCCTTCGCTTTGCAAGCGACCACGCTTTCGGCGGGCGGCGACATGACGCTGGCGCTCGAAGGGGGCGCATTCCTCGGAACCGCCACCGCCGGGGGCGACCTTGCGCTAGGGGCCGGCAACGGCATCGCCGCGGGGTCGCTGATCGCGGGCGCCGCGCTGTCGGTGATCTCCGATAGCCCGGCCGTGATCGGCGAGGCGGTCGCCGGTGGCGATCTCTCCTTCACCGGGTCGGCCTTGGACGCGGGCAGCCTCGATGCGGGCACCACGCTCGACGTGGCGGCGGCGCTGTCGGCCTCGATCGACAGCTTCTCCAGCGGGGGCGACGCGACGCTTTCCGGCCGGTCGCTCGATCTCGGCAGCGGGACCGTAGGGGGCAATCTCTCGGCGCAGGCCAGCGAAGGCGAGCTGGTCTTCACCGCGCTGACGGCGACGGGCGATGCCGAGCTCTCGGCGGTGGGGGCCCTTTCGGGCGGCGATGCGACATCGGGCGGCACGCTGACGCTGTCGGGCGCAAGCCTCGCCATCGGCACGGGCTCGGGCGCCCCTGGCGTGGTCGCGACGACGCCGGGCAGTGCCAGCTTCACTGTGCTGGAGGCTTCGGAAGGCGATGTCGCGCTCGACGCGGGCGGCGCCGTCGACGGCGGCACGGTCGTGGCGAGCAATTTCGCTTCGGTCCGCGCCGGCGGCGCCGTCGCGCTCGCCGGCCTGACCGCCGGCGATGCCGAGGTGCGCTCGACCGGGGGCGCGGTTGCGGTGGTCGGCGTCGCGGTGAGCGGGCTGCTCGATGCCGGCGGCACCGCGCTGACGCTGACCGCGCCCGGCGCGCTGCGGGTCGATGCGCTCGCGACGGCGGGCGCTATCGGCATCGTCGCGGGCGGCGACCTGCGCATCGACGCGACCGCGAGCGGCGACATCGCGCTCGCCAGCACCGGCGGATCGGTCTTCGTGGGCGGCGTCGGACAGCCGGTCGATGCGCCGGGCGGTATCGGCGTGGAAGCGGTGAACGGCGGCGGCGCCGTCTCCGTGAGCGCGGCCAATGCGATATCGGTCGCCGATGGCCTGAGCGCGGGCGGGGCGTTGACCATGACCGCGGGCGGGCTGGTCACGCTGAGCGGCCCGGCCACCGGCCAGACCATCGCGCTCCGGGCCGGCGACCTGGCGATCTCGAGCGGCGGCTCGCTCGGCAATGCCGGCACGCAGCGAATCTCGCTCGCCTCGAGCGCGCCGGTCAATCTCGGCGGCGGGGCGAACAGCGGCTTCGCGGTCGATCGGGCGGAGTTCGATCGCATCCGGAGCGGCGGCGATCTGCTGGTGACGGCGCTGGCGGGCGCCAACGACGGCGCGGGCTCGCTCACCGTCGGCAGCCTGACCGTGAACGCGGGGAGCGGCGGACAGATCGCCGTCGCCGGCACCTTCGGGCTGACCGCGAGCGGCGTGCTCGATGTCGGCGGCACGCTCTCGATCGCCGGCGCGGGCAGCGGCACTTCGCTGATGCTCAGCGGCGACGCGGTCGATCTCGATTATGCCAATGCCGCGCTGTCGGTTCTGGACAGCGGCAACGCTCCGACCGGACGGATCGTCGTCGCCGGCCGCCTGATCGCCTCGCTCAGCGCCTCGGCGGCAGCGGACATCGTCGGCAAGACGCCCGCCGAGATCGACCGGCGGCTCGGCCTCGCCGACGTGGTGCGCGAGATCGGCCTGTTCCGCACCGCCAGTCTGACGCTCGAGGGGCGCGACGCGATCCTGATACAGAACAGCGGCGGCGCCGCGGTAGACGAGCGTCGCGGGCTGAGCGTCGGCGCGCTCACCGTCACTGGCGCGCCAGACGGGCGCACGCTGGTGGTGATCAACGGCATCGTCAACAATGCGACCGGCAACGGTGCGGCGCAGAACGTCACCGTCACCACGCCGATCGCCGCCGGTTCCACGGTCAACGGCTGCGCGCTGGCCAATATCGCCGCCTGCGCGATTATCCCCGAGCCCGAGCCGCCGCTGATCCTGGCCCCGGATTCGGTGCTGTTCGGCACCGGCGATTTCATCAAGAAGGGGGAGGATGAGGACGACGAGGTCGAGGAGGGGGTCGCCGACGGCACGCCCGAGGCGCCGCCGATCGACACCAGCCAGATCGACGATCCCGCGGGCCTGCCGATGATCGACGTTCCCGTGACCGGCGCGGGCAACGAGGACCTGTGGCAGCCGCCAGAAGGCTAGAGCCTGGCCGTGCGGCGCGCCGCTTGACCTGAAGGGTTGGTCGTGGCCAAGCGCGCTGCCATGACCGAGCTCAAGCTGTTCAACTCGCTGACCCGCAGCCTCGAGACCTTCGCGCCGATCCACGCGGGGGAGGCGCGCGTCTACACCTGCGGCCCGACGGTCTACAATTACCCCCACATCGGCAACATGCGCGCCTATGTCTTCGCCGACGTGCTCGGGCGCACGCTGAGCTGGAAGGGCTACCAGCTCACCCACGTCATCAACATCACCGATGTCGGCCACCTGACCGACGACGCGGACGCGGGCGAGGACAAGCTGGAAAAGGCCGCGGCGGAGAAGGCGCAAAGCATCTGGGACATCGCGCGCCATTACACCGAGGCGTTCTGGGCCGACGTCAAGGCGCTCAACATCCGAGGTCCGATGAAGGCGGGCGAGCCCGCGGCGAGCCATTGGACCGTGGCCACCGACTACGTCCCGCGGATGATCGAGTTCGCCAAGGCGATCGCGGACAAGCACTGCTACGAGCTCGACAGCGGGCTCTACTTCGACGTCTCGACGGTGCCCGATTACGGCCGCCTCGCACGCGCCAGCACCGATGCGGGCGAGAGCCGGATCGAGGCGGTCGAGGGCAAGCGCAACGCCGCCGACTTCGCGATCTGGCGCAAGACTCCGCCCGGCGAGACCCGCCAGATGGAATGGGACAGCCCCTGGGGCCGCGGCGCGCCCGGATGGCACCTCGAATGCAGCGTGATGAGCGGCGCGGTGCTCGGCTTCCCCTTCGACATCCACACCGGCGGCATCGACCACCGCGAAATCCACCATCCGAACGAGATCGCGCAGAACCAGGCGCACACCTGCTCCGACGCGAGCGGGGCGACCATCTGGATGCACAACAACTTCCTGGTCGAGCGCAGCGGCAAGATGTCGAAATCGAGCGGCGAATTCCTCCGCCTCCAGCTCCTGATCGACAGGGGCTACCATCCGCTCGCCTACCGCATGTTGTGCCTCCAGGCGCACTACCGCAGCGAACTGGAGTTCTCGTGGGAGGGGCTTCAGGCCGCGCAGATTCGATTGAAACGCTTAGTGATGGCGGCGAATAGCTTTGTTGGGCGGCCTGGAACGGCGCGACGCCTTGAGAACCGACCCGTCTCCCGCGACTATCTTGGTGAGCTTGCAGCTGCCCTCAGCGAAGATCTCAACACTGCAAGCGGTCTGACAGTCGTCGAGGATGCACTAGCGGACTCCGCATTCAGCGAAGAACAAAGACAACCATTGGTTCAAAGTTTCGATGAAATGTTGGGCCTATCGCTATCGACGCTCACCCGATCCGACCTCCGCATTCGCCCCAAGTCGGCGACAATCCCCGAAGCCGA